>CBDDHW010000001.1:0-35000 GCA_965228575.1 Rhodospirillaceae bacterium
CAGCCTCGGAGCTGAACGACGCGCGATACAGCCGATGGACGAAAGCTGCATCGGTCACGGGAAGGAATTTAGCCTGTAGTGTAGGGGGTTTAGGGTATAGGGGGTTGCTTTTTTGAGGAAATGCTTAATTTTGCTACGTCCAGCTGCGGTCCCATGCATGCGATCCGAGTTGAAGTTGAAGCAGCGTCTCGGCGTCTGAGGCAGCTTTCGCACCACGACGTCGGAATGGAGGCGGACATGTACAGGTGATGTAGAACCTACCTAAAAAAAACGAGTGTTCATACCACGAAGTCACTCAGCGCCCACGTCGAAGAAGCAAGGGTGTCCTACCCAGGTTCCCACTCGAAGACATTTTCAGGTGGGTAGTTACCGTTATAGGAGCCTTATAGAAGGTCAATAAGAAGCCGTATAGAAGCCCTATATACCCTAAACTCCCCACCTGTAGTTTCCTTTAATCCTTTAACCTACATTACATAAAAATGTCCCTTCGTTTGGCCTCGTCGATTTCGGCACTGGATCTGCACAGTTGCCTATAGTCTCCATTGTAGTTCCTTTTTTGGTTTAACCAGTTCTATATTAAGGATCCCAAAAGGTAACCCCCAAAAAGGAACTACAATGGGGACTCTAGGAAACCCCCAATGGCGCAAAGCCCACAGCAACGCGGAAGGACGAGGACGAAGCCTTAGCGTGAGGCTGCGGAGAGCATCAAACGATGCTCGGCTCGTTTGCACCGGAAAAGCCAGGAATACCCCCAAGGTCGATCGAGGAGACCTCCGAAGCCTTAAAACCAACCCCAAATGGGGTAGTTTTCTAAATTAGGGTCCCCTTGTATATAGGTCCCCAATATAGTACGGCACTCTTATAAAATGGACCCCCAACAGGGACCCTAGTTTAGAAAACTACCCCAATTATTCGGCACTTGTGCATTGCCTTTCTGCAGGACTGTATGTCATGCTGACCTCAACAGCATCTTGTTGAGTAAATAAACTGAAGTGACCGTACGGAGGCATGCAAAACAAGATACGCATTATATCTACATACATGCATACATACATATATACATACATACATACATACATACATACATACATACATGCATACATACATACATACATACATACATACATACATACACACATACATACATACATACATACATACATACATACATACATACATACACACATACACACACATACATACATACATACATACATACATACATACATACATACATACATACATAGAGAGAGAGAGAGAGAGACTACACAGTTACACATTTTTCAGGACATTCGATGATGTCCTGGTGATGATATATGGTTTTTGCCCTAAGTTTCTACCGCAGCAAGCAGAACCTCTGAAGCTGAGCCCTCCTTCGCAGGCGAGTCTGTCCACAAGTCCTATAAAGCCTTACTTAGTTAAAGGAAACTACAGGTGGGGAGTTAAGGGTATATAGGGCTTCTATAAGACTTCTATAAGGTATATAGACCTTCTATAAGGCTCTTATAACAGTAACTACCCACCTGAAAATGTCTTAAACTTAGACCTAAAAGCCCTGTTGTAAGGGTAGTTCTCTAAACCAGGGACCCTTTGAGGATTTCGTATTCTTTTTGACCGAAACAGGGACCCGAATTCCAAAACTACCCATAAGCCATATAAGCCTGTTCCCGCAACCCCCTCAAATCTGGGTCATTAGAATTCGAAGACCCCAGAAGCTTGAACCGCAAACAGCGCTGAAGCCTAAACCCCTTACAATGAACCTCTTGTGCAGGAATCCTTCGGGTTACATTTAAGGGAGGATCGCACGGAAACACGTAAGCTGAAATGAAGCAGCACCGTTCTGCATGTGCAAGCAGAGAGAGAGAGAGAGAGAGAGAGAGAGAGCGAGAGAGAGAGAGAGAGAGTGTGTGTGTGTATACGAAAACAGGCATTGCACACATGCGTGAAATCGTATAGACAGGTAGATATGCCGACAAATAAATGAATAGGTATCTATACGCATGTATATACCTATATCTGTATATGTGTGTGTGTATAAGTATGTATGCATGCATGCATGCATGGATAGATGGATGGATGTGTGCGTGTATGCATATATGTATGCTTGTATGTAATTATGCGTGGGATGGTTGGTTGGTTGCTTGGTTGATTGCTTGTTTGTTTGTCTCTGCTATATATGTAGATGCCTCGTCTGTATCCCCCTCAAGTCATCTCTCGTTCCCGGAGATCTGCAGTGATCAGTGAAGTGATGATCCGTGAGAGGGTGCCTAAGAATGATATCTTAAAGTAGGCATTGCCGGACGTCTGTGTACCCAGAGACCACAGCATCCGATAGTCCCTGCGTGATTTAGGGATCATTTTCTTGCTTGCACTGCATCAGTATACTTGATTAGCCATGAACCTTCAAGTAGCGTCTGCAATGGATCCGTCTCCAGCTTTGAGCCGCGGCCAAAGATTGCCTCGGCCACCTGCAGGCAGGGAGCGTCTTCACGGGCCCTGGATGCCGTAAGTTCAAACTCTACCTGGGACTCTGATTACCTACAGTTTTATGGATTCTACCTACTAATTAAGGGGTCATGGCCTGCTAAACTGTAGGTAAAGAGAGTTACAGGTTAGGCCTCAACACCACCAAGGTTATTGAGGAAGGACAGAGCCCCACAGCGAAACTGGAAAGCCCTGCAACACCCAATGAAATCCCATAAATCCTTATACAAGCCCTCTAAGCCCAATAATCTAAGACATTTTCAGGTGGGTAGTTACCGTTATAAGAGCCTTATAGAAGGTCTATATACCTTATAGAAGTCTTACAGAAGCCCTATATACCCTTAACTCCCCACCTGTAGTTTCCTTTAACCTAAGCCCTCAACCCCTCAATCCCAAGTCTGCCAGGCCAACTCCCGGCACGCGCCACGCTGTCGGCCTTGCCTCTGGCAGCCCGGCTGTGACTCGGATGAAAGTCTTTACTCGGCTCTGCTTAGCCCTAGGTCCCTGAGTGGCACCCTTTGGCCCTTTTTTTTAGGGCCCCCGATTTTTTTAAAAACAACGAATAGTAGGAAAAAGGGGTACCCTTATTATAAAGGGGCTACTCAGGAACCAAGGCTTTGGATTGGCTTTCGAGATACCTCGACTTCCATAAACATAGGTGGGGGGGGCTAAATGGTTCGAAGACTATCCGTTCGGGTTCAGTCTTCCTAGTCATACTGCAATAGACCCCAAAACCCTGCTCTATATGCGCTTTTGAGCCCGATAGAAAGGGCTCTCATGGGTTTCGGGTGTCTGGTGTTTATGTCTTTAAGGCCCCCAGACAGGCCAACACTCTCCCCAAATTCAGGAAGGTGCCTTACTGACGGAGGTGTTCTTGTTGTGATTTTTGAAGCAAAAAATCATGAACTACGAAACCCTCTTGCAACTCTGATAAGCCCTATATGATTAAGCCCTCATCACAGACTCATCCCCAAACCCTAAACCCTGAACCCTAAACCCTAAACCCTAGTAACCAGCCTTAGCCAACCCTGCCTCGCAGTTGAGTCAAGTGACAGGTCGGAGGTGACCTGAGGGCACGGTTTAGGGTTTAGGGGTTTAGGGTTTTAGGGTCTAGGGTTTAGGGTTTAGAGTTTAGGGTCGTCGTCACCTGTGTCTCTCGTTACCTACACTTTAGCAGCCATGACCCCATAAATTAGTAGGGAGAACCCATAAAACTGTAGGTAAGTAGAGTCCAGGTAATCCCTAAACCCTGCCTGTAACCCCAAACCCTACAAAATAGTAGGCTATGACCCTTACTTAGAGGGTAGAACCCTTAAAACGGTAGGTTTTTGGATCTCCAGGTAATCCTTAGCCTTAAACCTTAAACCCTAAACCCCAAACCTTAAACCCTTCCTGAGGCCTTCGATCCCTGCATCCAATCCCTAAGCCCTTCTGAGGCCTTCGATGCCCTAAAACCCGAAACCCTAAACCCCAATCCTTAAACCCTAAACTCTATAATCCCTAATCCCTTTTAAGAGGCCTTCGATCCCTGCTTGCCTCGCGACCCTGGCTGGCTTCCGCGTGCTCTGCCACCGCCCGAAGCCCGGGAGGGGGGGAGGGGGTCGAAGGGGATGGGTAGAGGTCTTAGGGTCTAGGGTTTATAAGGTTTAGGGTTTTAGGTTTAGCGTTTAGGGTTTAGGGCTTAAGGTTTATGGTTTAGGTTTAGGGTTTAGGGTTGAGGTCTTACGGTTGAGGGCTCAAATAGGGTTTTAAGCATATAGTGGTAATAATAGTAGTAATAGTAGTAGGGTTTAGGGAGTAGTTCGGGTACTCGCATAGTCCGCTGTTTGGGAGACTTAAGTTGCATAGTCGGGGTTAGGGTTTGGGGTTTAGGGAGGGGGGTTTATGGGGCTACTTGGTGTGACGCGTTGCCGGTGCTACTCTCTTGCGGGAGACAGAGTTTCGGGTTTAGGGTTTAGGGTTTGGGTCCTTGAATTGACAAATTAGACGTTAAGGGTCCCTCCCCCACTTTTCATCGACAATCCCGAGAGCAATTTCTCAATCTAAAGTTCCACAGCCGGTGCTGGAGCTTATGCGGTTGGAGTGCGAAAGTACCTATAGTCTCCATTGTAGTCCTTTTTGGGGTTACCTTTTGGGATCCTCAATATAGAGCTGGTTAAACCAAAAAAAGGAACTACAATGGAGAGTAAGGTACCCTTGAAATTCCATTGGGCCATAGACCTTCAGTCATACGTACGAGTACGGCCGGTGAAGGATGTTGAAGGCATGCTCACTGATTAAGGCGTAATGTGCGCTTTGGTCGCCTAAACATGCCTAAACCCCACCTGTAACTCTCTCTTTACCTACAGTTTAGCAGCCACTATACCCCTCAATTAGTAGGCAGAACCCATCAAACTGTAGGTAAGTGAAGTTCCAGGTAAACCCTAAAACCCTTCCGAAGCCAAATCAGTGTTAATCAGAATGGCAGGTCTGCCGAAACGTAATTATAACCCCACGCCGCAGCCGAGCCCGGAAACCTCTGAGAGTGAGGGCATACTTGCATTGAACGGCACAGTGGTTCTTACCAAGGTAACCGGTATTATTTACCCTAAATCCTAAACCCTAAACTCTATGTAAACCCTAAACCACAAACCCTAAACCCCTTAAGCCGTTATAATCATGGATTAGGGGGTTTGGAGCTTCTGACCACGGTTTAGGGATGAAAACCACCGCAGAAGATGCCACTGCTCTTCATGCCATGGTGTGGCCAGGCTGAAGGTTTGCAAAAGACGAGACTCCAATATCCCTTGTTTACCTGTGGATCCCAAAACCTACTGTTTTAGGGTTCTACCCTCTAATTAAGGGGTCATAACCTACAATTTTGTAGGGTTTGGGGTTACAGGTAAGGAATATACCTTAAATCTTATGAGGGTTCCTATTATAATTTAAGGTATATTCCTTTTTTAAGGGATGTTGGAGTCTCTGGGTACGACGGGAGTGCTCAACAGCATGTCCGTGTGCTAAATGAAGAATCATGCCGAATCCCTGTTGTGATAACACGGTTATTAAGGGACGGTAGGAGGGACCCCTAGCAGGGACCCCGAATCCTAATACCCTATGTAACCCGTATATACCCCTTAGATAGTCCCATAAAGCCCCTACATAACCCCAAGGGTCCCTTTCAGGGTCTCTCCTTTAAGTCCCTTGAGGTTATGTTCACAACCTCGCTGCGACAACACTGTCAGGTAGACCCCTACCTGGGACTCTACTTAGTAACAGTTTTATGGGTTCTACCTACTAAGTAAGGGGTCATGGCTGCTGAACTGTAGGTAAAGAGAGATACAGGTAAACCCTAACACCAGAAAACCAACCCCAGAACCAAATCGCAGAGGCCCACATTCCAAGACCAGTGCAGTCGCGAGGCGCGGCAATGCCGTGTCTCGCTGGCTTTCGCAGGGTTCAGGGTTCGAGGTTCGTGGGTACGCACAGGTAAGGCTTTCAGTTACCGAACTAGACTTGTAAGTGCTTGCTTTTTAAGGCTACTTTATGTATATGTGCCCATGGCCCTCTGCCTTGGCTTGAGGGTTGGCTCACTTCGCACGGTGTCTCGATAACGGGAGCATGGATGCTGCATTACGAGAGCAAAACAAAAGCACTGGAGCAGGTGCTCCAAATCCTAAGTTTAATAGAGTCTTAGAGGCCTGCGCCGAATCTTCAAGTTGCCGAAAATAGAGGCCATTAATGTCTTAGATGTGCTATGAACAACAGCCGTTCGGATGAACTTTCACTTAGCGACAAGAACAAGATAGCGACATTAACTCAGTGACTAACGGTGGCACTGAACTTATAGTAATCCCTAAGGGTCCATGTACCCAAACAGTATACACTTTGGGCCTTAGAGTCGTCCCTATATATGTTCTTTGGGGCCAAAGTGTATGCTATTTGGGTACAGGGACTCTTAGGGAAATGGAGCCGATAACCCGACTCTGAGTATTGTATGTATACCCATAGGCTCCATAGTAGTTCCTTTCTGTGGTTTAACCCTCACTATCCCTGAATACTAAACTCCGTTAGAACCCTTACCGAGCCCTGCAAGGACGCTTATTGAAGCTAAAAACATTATAAACCGAACACAGATACCCTAAAACCGTCCGGAAGTATACACCCTAATAAGAATCCTTGTAGAGCCCCTTTACGGAACCCCTAGGGTTTAGGGGTTTAGGGTGTGGGTTAAACCCCCAAGCCCTACTACCCTGAGCTCCAAGGAACACGGTGAACGGCATGTGGTGCTCAGCCTGCGCAGCCGAGTTGCAGGGCCTGGGGCGAAATCTCGTCGCCACAACCAAGGCTGTCCTGCTATTGGCCTTTTTTTTTCGTAGAGTTTCTTCTGGGGTCTTAAACCCGAAGACCCTATATTGTTTGGTAAGGTGTTTATAGGGTACTTTAGGGCTCAGGGGTTCAGGGTCCAGGAGGGTGGTTTTCATAGTGCTTTACAGGTTGAGCAGGAAGTCTTCAGTATGGTTTCGTGGCTTAGGGCCAGGGGGATTCAGGAAGCGTCGGGTTATACCCTTCAGGGTTTGCAGAGTTTGGGGATGACAGGAGTGTTTCTGGCCTTGGGCCTAGGATTTGGAGTCAAAAGGTTGTTTGATGTGTGTTTTTTGTTTTTTCGCGGATTTGCAGTTGAGCTCACAGGGTGTTGCAGGCTTCAACTGGATCTGCCCGGTATGCATCACTCAGCACAGAGGCCAAACGGGCTTTCGGGCATACAGTGATACCCCACTGCCAAGCCTGAATTCAACCTAGAACCCTTAATCACAATCCCTCCACCCTGCAACTGCATGCAATCCTTAGCGCTGTACCCCAAACCACGAAACTCCGCAACCGAGCTAGCATTTAAGTAGTGTTCATCGATGGACCCCACCTTCGGAGCTTCCGTTCCGGACCCTAGTAGGATCCTCATTTCAGGGATCCCTAAATGAGGGGGGAGTCCTAAATATGAGACCCAGAATCTCAAGATATCCCACATGCGAATTTCCGATGCCAGGATGCCGAGGCCTCGCAGCATACGCCTCTGGGCAAGCAAATCCTTACCCGATTCATTGTGACAAACAGAATCTAGGTTCCGGGCTCGGGGCGGCTGGGTGTGGGTGTGTGTGTGTGTGTTTTTTCCTCTGTCTGTCTGCCTGCCTGCCTGCCTGGCTGTCTGTCTGTTTGTCTGTATCTGTGTGTGTGTGTGATGGGCTTGAAGATATAGAAGGTGTTGGTCAAGGATTCCTGATTGGGTGGGCGAATGTTGTTGTTTGGGGTTCCGTCCTGCTCGCTCACTCGATCTCTGTTTATCTTTCTCTGCGTGGTTTGTCTGATTGGACGTGGTGTGATGTGCATGGCCAGCAGACATCATCATCACCATCATCCATCATCACCACCATCACCACCACCACCATCATCACATCACCATCGCCATCGCCATCATCTTCTTCATATTCTTCTCAGTCACCGGCAAACCCATCATCATGGCCACCCTCATACCGTGCGCTTGCACAAGCCGGCCATCATCGTTGACACCGTCATCGCCTTTATCACCTCATGGCTAACAGTGACTAACACCATCATCACCATTGCCGCCAACACCTGGGTCATGAACATCCTAGCCAGCAGTGCCGTTTGTCGTTCACATGATTGGCATGGCCATTACCACTATAGTACAAACAACCCCAAACCTCTAAACTCTAAACCCTAAACCCTAAATCCTAAACCCTATGAACCCCAACCTCAAAAACCTTCATAATCCTAAACCCTAAACCCTAAATTAACCCTACAAGCCCCAAACCTCAAAAACCTTCATCGGGATGTTCGAGGCTTCTCCATTCGAAGCTCTGGACCCGGCACTGGCCCGGAAGAGGGCTCCTGTGGAGAATTGGCAACGACGCCCGTCGCACCACTTTGGGGTTTAGCATTTTTTCAGGGTTTAGGGTCAACCGCCTAGGGTTTAGGGTTTAGGGTTTGGATTTAGGAGCGGCTTGAGTTTAGAGTTTAGAGGTTTCAGAGTCCCGGGCTTATTCAGGGTATTTGAGAGCAGTGTTGTTGGATGTAAGCCTTGGACTCGGACGTGGGGCTCCAGCCCCAGACCCTGTTGAGCTGTGCGGGACGCATGTCCCATACCCTCGCCGCAGTCGTCAGCCTCCAGCCATCAAGCGGGTTGAAACACAAGACCTCGCAACCCAATACTCAGGTTATGATTCCGCCTCCGCCTCTTCATCCTCAGCCAGTGGTCCTGGAAGTGCTTGTAGACGAGTGCCACGGCTGAGGTTTGCCACGGGTACAGATACGGGTTGCTGGAACTTTCGAGCGCTGAACCAGCCAGCCTTATTCGGACGCTTCTAGACGTCAGGCTCTGAAGGACGGAAAAGAACGTCTCAATCACGAAGGAACCCTCAAAGCCTAAACTCTAAACCCCACACCTGCAACTCCAGCATGAAGCCCGAAACCCAAACCCCTTACAGAATCTCCCATAAACGATCCCTCAAAGGGAACCCTATAACCCAAGCCGACCGAGGCCGCAGATGATTTTCAAAGCCCTGGCATCCCGCGACCTAGAGGTCAAGCGCAAGCCGCCCCCGGAGGCTCGAGAGAAGCTGTTCTACTCTAGGGGCTTTGGTACTTAGAATAGGGTTTTGGGGGTTATACTACAACTATAATTTGGGGTTATATCATAACTATAATAAGGAGACCATAGGAAAAAATCCTCAACCTTGAACCCTGATCTGAACTCTAAACCACCACCATGGGGATTGGTAATGACGCCTAGAGTAGCTCCGGCGGTCCCGTTTAGGCTTTCGAGCTTGAGGACTTCGAAAAGAGCTAGGATTATGAAAGGATCCAGAGGCCCTGGAGCCTAAAACTGGTGACCTTGGGTACTGGGTTTAGGAGCCGTTGAGGGAGGGGGCTGTCAGGGTTGGGAGGGAGGAGTTGAGGGCTAAGGGGCCTAAGGGTTTAGGGTTTAGTTTTACATTGTAGGGTCACAAAAACTTCTATATTAGGCTTTATAGGTTATGGTAGTTCAAGGAAGGCCTTGTGTACCGGCCCCCCCTATACAGTAACAGTCTATCTATAATAGGGCTACTATTGAGGGCCTTATATATCCATCTTACGAATATTATACTCAACTGTTACTGAGTGGGGGCGGTATCCAATGTAGACCCCCCCATGTACATTATGTTCTCATAGAATTATAGCTAAAGATGTTGAGCTCCAACTCGGGAAGATAGCAATAAGATTCCCGTGTAGTCCCTACATGGCTCCCTTGACGGTAGACCCCAATCCCAGGGCCCTAGATCCCAAAACAAGGGCCCTAGAAAAAAATACAGGGCCCCAGAAACAAACAACAAAAAACAGGGCCCTAGATCCCAAAACCAGGGCCCCAGAAAAAAACCCGGGAGGATCCGGCGGTCATTCTGCAGAAGTCCTTAGCGGAGCTCGACTGTCCGGCGCAGCGAGGATGGTATGTCAACGCGCAGGCTCCTCGCCGGGCTTTCGGGCTGAGTAGGGTTAGGGTTTCAGGCTTAGCGCGGCTATCCTACCTATAGTCTCCATTGTAGTTCCTTTTTTTGGGTTCGCCAAATCTATATTAAGGATCCTAAAAGGTAACCCCCAAAAAGGAACTACAATGGAGACTACAGGTAAACATGAATCTGTTAGGTCGCCTGGGGGCAGACCCCGAGCTGCAAGATATGCCCACAAGCATCCTCCACACCAGAGCTGAGCTCAGGAAGGGGATGCGATCCTGTGTCGCTGCGGAGGTGGCTCCCACACGATCCTCGGCGATAAGGAAAACGACAGGGCTTCATGTATAGGAAGTTAGGGTTCGTCGGGAATGTCAGATGGTTTTGGGGAATCGTCCAACATTCACTTCGAAGACGACCCTCCAAGTCACGCGAAAGGCTCACCAACTCAGACAGCTACCATCAAACCCCTGCAGATATCTAAATGCCAGAATAGACCCCAACCGGCTTCAACCACAAGACGCTCATAGAAGCCGTATATGCCAACCCGAAACCCCAAAGCCCTAAACCCCTAAACTCCTAAACCCTAAAGAATCCCCTAAAAGCCTAAACCCAAAAGCCTTAAAGGCTTGCCACGGGCACCGTGCTCCAGCAGCTTGTAAGCCTGGGCTTCAACAAGCAGTCCTTCGAGGCCTCGCAGGGGAATTTAGGGGCCTTAAAAGTTAGGAAGGTTTTAGGGTTTAGGGTGTAGGGTTTAGGGGTAGGCGTACGCTGTGGGAATCCGGGAAGCTATGTGTTTCACTTTTCCGGACCGTTACTTAACGCGAAAGCAAGATAGAACGTGTGACAGAAGCCCACAGCTTCCTCTTCTGAAATCATGAAAAGTTAGGGTAGGGTTCCTCCAGAGGGTTCCGTTTGAGGTTCTATATGATTTTTGTCTATAGGGGGATTTGGTCTACAGGTAATTATTCGTCTGGATTCGTGCTTTTTGATGATGGGTTTCTACGGCTGCATTCATAAGGCACCCATGAGTTGTGTACGGTTTGTTGGAGGCTTTAGTCGGCTATAGGCTCGGATTGCCTTCGCCTTGTTGTTGCATGATTGCTTTCCGGCGACAGGTTCTGCCCTCCAGGATTGAGAGCTCTGATACGGTGAGGTTCGAGCATTTGAGCAGTCAAGGCCTGATGATGCCCTAAGCCCTCATGCCCATCAATACAATATAGTATAGTATAGAATAATATAAAATAGTATGGTATAATATATTCAGTAATAAAATATAATACAATATAACATAATATAGCATAATCTCTTAACTCTGAAGCCTATATACATCTCAACCCCCCTGAAATTTGACATCTGGATGCTAAACGTCGGAAAGTCGAGTGCCGTCCAGTTGCGGTCATGACTACAAACAAGTTGCGAATTTAAAGCTGTGGCTATAGACGATGCTAGCCTACGATTTGTTTGGATCTTTGTAGGATACTGGTGGTTGCTATATTATTTTTTACTACTAGTCTTCGTTATACTGTTCGACTATGGTATTCTGATCACGGCACCCGCCAAACCTCTAGGCTTTTTCTCAGCCACCTAAACCCTAAACTCTAAACCCCCAAAACCCTAACCCGTAAACCCTAAACCCCAAACCCCTAAATCCTAAACCCCCTAAACCCCAAATGGGCGCAGGCTTACCTCGCACAGAACAAGAGCGCGTGGAGTGGCCTAGACGTGAACTCCTTCCTGCAGGATCCCACGTTCGGTTTAGGGTTTAGGGCTCAGGGTTTAGGGTTTAGGGTTTCGGGTTTAGGGTTTATAGGGCTCAGGGTTTAGGGTTTAGGGTGTAGCAGGGTTTAGGGTTTAGGGTGTAGGGTGTAGGGTTTAGGGTTTATAATAGGCTTTAGGGCTCAGGGTTTAGGGTTTAGGGTATTGGCGGTGTCACGTTCCGTTTGCAGTGTGAGCGGCTTGGGGCTTGACAGACTTTGGCTGGGGCCTCTAGTGCTGCCAGCTTGCAGTCTTTTGAAGGGCTCTTAGCATGAGTTCAGGATGTTTAGGGTTTAAGGATTCACAGTTTAAGGGTTGAAGGCTCAAGGCTTTCAGATAGAAATGTGGGCGTAAGATAAGTGTGCTTTCCATGCAGATGCATCCATGCAGTAACACATCACACATTCGCGACACCTGCACGAGCAAGCAGCACAGGTATGGAGCTATGGGCAGAAGGTACACGCATACCTCACGCTTGTGCAGCATCGTTGGCAGCTTCGGGAAGGGTCAGAGAGTCTGAACCTCTCACACACACGGATGCCCAGGTGAGTAAGGATCAACGGCAGCAATACTTCGCAGAACTGATCACGTACTCCAAGATGTCCACGGTGTGAGCAGAACAGCATGGAAGAATGATTACATTACTTCACGACGGCGCTAACAAGCACCTTCACCACCTTCGATGTTCAATGCAGCTTACCATAGACGTGAGCCCAGGTGTCGATGCGGAGATACGGGGGTTAGCAAGGGAAAAGGCTGGGTGCTCCCAGAGATATTGTATGGCCTGGCGGCAGGGGCCGGCATGGCAGTCGCCGCTCCGACTGTCGCTCCCCTCCGCATCAAGCTTGAAGCCCGCAGACTGCACATTGTTCCAATTGATTGTCCTAAACCCTAAACCCTAAACCCTAAATGCTCACGTACGGCCAGCAAAACACTGCAAGAACCGAGCTGAGCCGTATAAGGCATACGCTGGCCCTCCAGGACGCGCGCGCGCGCGCGTTCAGAGCGGCACAGCACGATAGATCCCACGTAGCAAAAATCAAGCACGCTGATGCTGCTGATGCTCGCGTACAGCGCGCGCGCGCGCCGTACGCGAGCATCAGCAGCATCATGGTCACCGGTCGTGTTTCCTTTCTCGTGCTTTGGGGCCATTGGAACCGCCTCAAAACGGCCCCAGAACCAGGTACGGCAGCAATATCGACACGATTGGTGCTTGATGTCTGCTATGCAGGCTCGTTCGTACTGTGGCGCCCTGAAGACTGCCCACCGCAGACCCCCCATTGGCCCACAAACCCCCAGCTGATGCTCATGATGCTCGCCCGCCCGGCCCCCAAGTCCACACCCGAAGCCATTACAAACAGCGTTTTGAGCGACAAAAATCGTCGAAACAAGGCATGCTGGGAACACGCGAATTCCTCGATATTTACAGCGTTTTCGCCTCTTTCCAAAGCGATAAAAAAGGCGCAAGTAGCCGAGATAAGCACGCGAAACGCGGTCGTCCCAGCGCTCAGTCCCGAAGCTATACCAAGGTGCACAGAAACCCGCTGGAAAACGCAGAAAGGACTGGCGATGAAGCGGGTTGGCGGCATTACCGCCACCCCGGGAAAGCTAAAGCTTTAAGCTAGCGCGCTCCGCGCTGGACCATGACGGCCATGCCGGATTTACACCCAGAGCCATGCCGCAGACCCGAAAACGTTAAGATCCCACACCCCAAACATACCCTAAACCCTGAACCCTAAACCCAAACAGACCGAAAAGCCCATGCATGGAATGCAGGAGTACATGAATACAGAGGGCCGAGAGGTATTGGAGAAGCGCCAGGCCATTGGCTTTCATGCTTTGAGATTTGTGCACTACCCTTTCTACTACGATTATGACTACGATTAATGACAAAAAGAATATGGATGATGGCGTGAATACTAATGCTACTACTACTACGACGACGACGACGACTACTACTACTGCTACTATGCCTGCTGCTGCTGCTACTGCTGCTACTGCTACTACTACTACTACTACGACGACGACGACAACTACTACTAGTACTACTGTTACACCACGACGACAACAACTACCACTACTACTAGTGCTGCGACTGCTGCTACGGCGACTTCTACCGCTGCCGTTGACGCGGCCGCTCCCACTTCTGCTGGGCGTACTGCTAGCGCTAGTGCAGCCTATGCTCCTGCTGCCACTGTGGTGCTGTTCTCACCACGGGTAGCAGTGTATGCGTCTGTTTCGGAACCGTTTCCGAAACAGACCGACTTCGTGCAATGCATCTTGAAATTCTGGATGAGTTGGTGCATCTAAACACAGGCGTTCGAACACGTAGTTCAGCCCCTGCAGCCAGAGAAAATTTTTAAATATAAAGAAGCTAGAAGACAAGTTTACCGTTTACCGGGCTTGACTACACCCACGCACCATAGTTTGACGTTATCAAGTTGGGGAATCGCTTTGCCCTCCAAAGCTGCAGTGCATCAAATACATCAGCCTCAAGCCTATCAGCCATAAATAATTAAGTAAAAGAGATAAATAAACAAATATACATATACATATATATATATGGTATATTAAATATGTATATGTATAATTTTAAACGGTAGTATTTTTTATTATGCCACATTCTGTTCTATTATCATTATTATTATTATTATTTTTATTATTGTTATTATTATTATTATTATTATTATTATTATATATATATACACACGTGTATGTCCTGAGCCCTGGTTTGAGGCCTGCATGTCTAAAGTCACAGTTTATCTGGTTGACAGTTCGACCACGTCCATGCGCAACCTCCGCAGGTGGAGGCGAAGCGGAAGCAGGCTGTTGAGGCACCAGCTGTGTCATTGATAAGCATGGTGTAGCTGAATGGGTGTCATAACAATACGAACCACTTAATTAGGACCATGGTGCATTTGTACAGTGCGTCCATACCGTACCACGGGGCATTCTAGCATACGATGAGGATCTACGAGGATGCTTCAAAAGGGAGGTCGGTAGGTGTTTCGTGTGTGTGTGTGTGTGTGTGTTTGCATGCGCATGTGGAGACATTGCTCAAAGATGCGTGTGTGTGTGTGTGTGACGTGCGTGTATGTGCGTATGTATGTGTGTATGTATGTGTTTCTGTGTGAATGCCACTCTGTGAACACATCATATATCCATGCGCACACACACACACACGCATGCATGTAGTCTATGATACAACACAGAAGACTCTGTACTCAGCGTCACAGGATATCGAATGTCCCCAGGGTATCCTAGGGTGATATCTTTTTCTCTTGCCAACCTAGATCCAAGCCCCGAAATCCCATGCCACACAAAAGTATGATGCTAGAATCGCACCAAGTTACACCTTACCATAATATGGATCCTTATGTTCTGCCTCTGACGCTCTTTGAAACCCTTTCAATAGCTCTCCAAATGCTATAATCTCGGGCCGAAATCCCCAAACCCTAACAAACCCTACACGCCATTACTTTCAACTCCAATAGGCCCTGAACCCTGAACCCAGCGACTCAGACAGGAGGCGGCCTTCATGAAGCTCTTGGCCGTGAACACGGAGCTCTCTGAGGAGCAGCAGTCGGTCCTCAGAGGCTGGCCTGGGTTTGCCTACGGGATGAGGGGTTTCGGATCTTCGGGTTTAGGATTTGGGGTTTAGGCTGTTTAGGGTTTGGGGCTGAGGGTTTATAGTAAGGGTTTAGGGAGTTTAGGGTTTTATAAGGATTCAGGGTATAATTAGGGGTTAGGCGTTCGGAAGATTTGGTACTTAAGGAAAGCTAAACTTGCCTCAGGTTGGGTGATACGTTTGTATAGCCACAGCTACGTCGCCTTTGACCAAGACCCATGATCCTTTTATAGTCGGGCATATATGGGGCATAGTTGGAGGTTCATGGGTGGTTATAAGTGGAGTTATAAGTAGGGTAGCTATAGATATAACCCATAATAGGGGACTTATAGCCCCACTTATAACTACCCACCCATGAACCTCCAAGTAGGAGTGAAGGGCTTGGGGTTTTTGGGATCTGGTTTAGGGGCAGGAGGTCCAGAGTGTTTTTTGGAGACGAGGGGCCTGGATGGGGATTTGGCTGCCAAAACCCCTTAATTCAGGACTATGCCTTAAGTTATATAAGAGGAACCCTAATAAGATTTAAGGTAGATTCCTTCATTAAGGGGGTTTTCTAGGTCCCTTTGTCTCGGTGTCTTTAGTTCTTGGAGTTCCCTACTCGACTGCCTAAGCCCTAAACCCTAAAACCCTAAAGCCCCTAAACCCTAAACCCAAAACCCTAAAACCCCTAAACCCTAAACCCGAATGTGAGTGCGGAGCGGAGTTTGGCGCTTACAGGGTTGAGGGTTTTCAGAATCATGTGCACCCCGCAGAGTAAGACACTATTCCGTTCAGATGCTCGGCTCCCCAGGAACATGGACGGGTTCCTGGTAATGTTAAACAGTTATAAGTCAGAAAACTCAACACAAACCCGGCCTAACAGTGCCTTAATCCTGCCATATCTTGTGCTACGGCCTCTACACCAAACGATTACGAGTACTCCTCCAGAGGCCTGGTGTAACCCGCTCAAACTCTACCCCAGTCCGAGGCCCCTCCGCGATGAGGGTCTTGAGAGTTCAGGGCTTCGGGCGCTGCTCTCGAGCTTACTATAGGGCCTTAATATAGGGAACCCCCAAATCCGTATTCTAGTTATTAAGGCCCCTACATCAGGGGATCCGGGCTTGAGGACTGTGGCTTCTATGGGTTTGTGGCCACCATCAGTCGGAGAAAGGGTGCTCCGAGACATTCCCCAACCTCTGTTCCGAGGACAGGCCGCTTCCTACTGATGGGTCTGGGTGTTTTTGTGGGAAGGTTGAGTGGCTAAGGGTTGAGCCCCGCCTTAACTTAGGCTCCATGGGCGCCCAAACATCCGGAACTTTCGAATCAGGGGGAATCATCAGTGCTTTCAAAGGCTACGAGACCGACTACGAGCTTGGAGCTAAAGCTGCACTCCGGGCCTTTATCGATTACTGCATACAGATGCCTGGCTCGGGGGTTTTTGGGTTGATTCAGGGCTTGATCATTGGATCGTTGTTTAGAGATGTTCAGAGTGATTTCGGTTCCGCGGTACAGGGTAAGCGTGGGCTTTTCTCTATTCTGACAGCCCGGGTTTCTTACAGGATATACTTCGCCCGGGCCGGTGGCAAGGGTCATGTTTGATTGAGTTCAGTCCTCGGTAACACTAAACCCTAAACCCTAAACCCCTAAACCCTAAACCCTAAAACCCTAAACCCTAAACCCTAAACGCCTAAACCCTAAACCCCTAAACCCCTAAACCCCTCAACCCCTAAACCCTAAACCCCTAGACCCTAACCCCTAGAGTTCCGTCCTCGGTACTTGTGTTTTAATCTCCCAGCGCAGAGCAACCACACATCCTCAGAAAGAAAGTCGCAAAGTGGAGCCATGATCTGAAGCCGTAACCTAAACCCTGCTATAGAAGCCTCAATCATTACCTATATTACTGTTAGGGTTCCTTATTACAATAATACTATAAAGGAGCTCAAAACCCGTTTTAAATATTCAGGCACATTAACTGAAGCATCCCAATGGTCAAGTCTCGCGAACTAAAATCGGCGAAGCACGAAGCCTGGGCTCTACCAAGTGATCAGCGCGCAGATCTCGAAGACCTAGGCCGAAGCCGTAAAACCTGAAAGCACGTGGGGCTCTAAAACTTTACCCATAGGCTCCTAAGTAGTGCTTTTTTTGTGGTTTATATTTAGAGTCCTATAAGGTAATCCCGAAAAGGAACTACTAAGGATCCTATGGGTAGAGAGCTCACTTGACAGCCTAGTTTCCAAGCCCCAGAAAACCTCCAGATGTCAGCCCGAAGCCGTCAAGGATCGTGAAGTCCGTGCCGCAGCATGGGGTTGCTGAGCTTGTTCTAGAGTCTTTCTTTCAAGGTCGCCAGGGCTCGGTGTGTAGGATTTCTATTGTTTTAGGGTTTAGCTGTTTAGGGTTTCTACGGTTTTAGGGTTTAGGGTTCAGGGACGAAGGTTGCAGAGTTTGCGACTTGGAGTGGGGCTTCAGGGTGGTTTGGGGGTCCACACAAACTCCAAGCCTCAGCCTCTCAGTCCCTGGAAGCCAAGCTCCTCCAAGCCCTTAAAGCCAAACCTCCGCAATTCCTATAGATCCTGAACCCTATACACCCTAAGCCCTATAAAACCCTATAATCATAGAATCAAAGCGGTGTGAATTAGGCGCTGACCTTCTGCGTCTGTTTTGTGGGTCGGAGTTGCCTCGTTTGGGAGCTCTTTGGGCTCTTGGGTGTGGGGCTTTTTGTGGGTTGGGGCTTAGGGTTCCTGAAAAAGGCCTCCATAAAAAGTTGTATAAGGGGACTACGTGGATTTAGAGTCTAGGGTTTGGGGTTTAGGCTAACACGCGCCTTAATGACCATGGGGTTTTGGGGGCGGGGGGTGCCGGGGCGAGGGGGGGGGGGGGGGGGGGGGCGGGGATGACCAGGCCTTGGGCTGGAAGTTGGCGTTTCAGGGACTTTGCTCTTGGCTTCTGCTGTTTTGGAGTAGACCCTAAACCCTTATAAGCCCGAAGAGCCGGCGCCACAGACCTGCGTCGCGGAGAAAGGGCCATTGCACATTAAACAACAAAACCTAAGAGGTTTCGGCTTCATGTGCTGGGTGGTTGCAATTTCGGGGTCGGGAGCCTGTTGAGTGTTTGGGCTGCAACTTCAGGTTTTGGGGGATTCGGGCTTCGGACTGAAGTGTTAATGATATGGTGTAGAAACCCTAGACTCCCTCCTAAACCCAAAAGACCGCAGTGTAGAAGCTCGCTGTTCAGGGTATTTGAGATTCAGGTGCTCCTGAAGGCCTCAGCGCCTACATCCGAAGCCCGAGTGTCCACCCAAACAAAAACCGCTGAACCCTACAGACCCCTTCCTCAACCCTGTGGACCCCTTGTTGGATCCTCTGAGCTTTGGATGGTAGGGTTTTAGGGTCTAGGGTTAATTGCCTTAAACCTTATAAACCCTAAACTCTGAACCCTAAATTACCCTGTTCCGACGAGGTGAACCTCTCACCTTTGCAGCAGCCCGACGCAACGCCAGCTGCAGCCTTGGAGGCCGTGCGCGACGCTTCACGGGTCAACGACCAGCGCAGAGATGCCTGGGATAAGTGGCACCTGGGCCTCAGGGTGTGGAGTGTAGGGTGTAGGGTTTACGGCTTAGTGTCTGCAGGGTTCTTGGTTGAGGTTGCTTGGCTTAGGGTTAAGGGTCTATGGCTGTCAGGGTTTACGGTTGAGGGTTTGGGTAGGAAGCATTAGGTTTTTTTCTGTCTGAGCAACGATTTTTTCACGGATTTCTTTGCATGGCCCTGCCGGGTTGTCTCGCGGAGTTGCTTGCGAATCTTCTCGCGGATTTTGTCGCGGATGTTCCTAAGTTTCTATCTCCCTCAAACATAATCCGCGCACAATTTCGCGTGCACTGCCGGCCACAAAATCCTTTGTCCGCGCGCCAAAACAAACAAACCATCCGCGCAAGCCTTGCCCAGACACAGAGCACCAAGAAGCAAGGCTGACTTAAGGCCCAAAGGCGCGAAACCCTGGGGAGTCCCGGATTTCGGTTCACTGAAGGCCCAAAAACGCGAAACCCTGGACTCCCCCGCGTCCGGCCCGCCCGGCCGGCCGCGGGGGGGAGTCCAGGATTTTTTAAAGCACCCATTTTTTGCGGTTTAGGGTTTAGGGTTTAGGGGAAAGGCCTTTGGGCCAAGACCCTGCTATTCCAGGCTTGTTTTCTGTTTTCGAGCCCTAGGAACGAACATCCCTACACCTCCAGTCTCCAGGTACCTAGGTTTATGCCTGGACCCTAAAGAACCAACCTTCAAAGCTTTTTAGGGTTCCTCGTTATGGTTTCCTTATATAAGTCCTTGAAGAGCTAGCTTATTTAGGGTCCATGGTACATGATATGGTTAGTAGCCTACTGTTTTAGGTGTCTGGAGGTCAGGCCTTGACGGTGTCAGGGCCCCTGGGCCCACAGTCGCTCTTTAGTGGGTCGGCACAGCCATTCACACTGCGGCCCCTATCGGCCCCATCTATTTAGACCACACTGCTGAAAGGGACATACGTAAGGTCCCCATACTCAAGCCTTTAACTATTGAGGAGACTTGCTTAACCTGAAACCCTAATTCTAAACCCTACCCTAAACCCTATAAGCCCTACCCTAAACCCTAACCTCAACCCTTTACCCTAAACCCTAATGTTTTCTTGGGGTTTCCGAAAATAGGGGACCCTACCCTAAATAGTAGGATCCTTATTATAAGGATCCCAAATAAGGTACCCCCCCATTTTCGGAAGCTCGCATATGACTTCAGAGGAGACTTAATATCAATATGACTTCAAAGGAGACCTAATATAAACCCTAAACCCTAAACCCTAAACCCTAAACCCTAAGGGGCTTAAAAAAAAAACCTAAACCCTAAAGATGACTTTAGAGGCGACTTGGCCAAGGCAAAAAGCTGTGGACTGTTGGCGTGACGTTCCGGAAGCCTTCGAGTCGCGTCGGGATTTGGCAGGAGCCCCCCTCTTCGAAACGGTTTAGGGTTTAGGATTTAGGGGTTAGGATTTAGGGTTTAGGGTTTAGGGTTTAGGATTTAGGGTTTAGGATTTAGGGTTTAGGGTTTATAGGGTTTGGGATTTAGGATTGAGGTTGTAGGGCTTAGAGGGCTTACAGGCGTTACAGGGTCTAGGGTTTGGGGTTTAGGATTAGGGTTTAGGATTATAGGGTTTACAGGCGTTACAGGGTCTAGGGTTTGGGGTTTAGGATGTCGGGTTTAGGGTTTATAGGGTTTACAGGCTTTGCAGGGTCCTGGGTTTAGGGTTTGGGGCTTTACAGGGTGTAGGATTTAGGGTTTCAGGCTTTACAGGGTTTGGGTAGGGTGGTGTCAGCTTTATAGGGTTTGAGGTTTAGGCTTTCGAAACTTCGAAACAGTGTGTCGTAGCGGTGTTTAGGGTTCCGCGTATCGACTTTAGGGATTTATGGAGTTTCATGTTCAGTAGATGGGGTTGGGGGTTCGGGCTATTATAAGGCACAGGCCCCCCGCTCGAGACCCAGCAACTCTTCCATAGCTGCTACCCCTTTTGGTTTAGAGTTTGGGGTTTTAGGATTCCGGGACCCTTGTGGGAGTTGAGAGCGAGGTGTTGTGATGTGACAGAATATCAGATTGTATGTGAAGGACCAGGTGACTTAGTAAGTAGTTTCCAAGTAGAGATATATGCACACTAGTCATGGGGGTTGGTGAAAAATGGAGTTGGAACGTTAGTAATTATAAATTATAACCTACCTACTAGTTGCCCTAATCCTGCGCAAGTCTGGTTCCAAGTAATGGCAAACAGGACAATTCCACTTTACCACTAACTACAGGATTTGTCCTGGTGGTCTTTCAGCGGAGGTCCCATGTCGCTTCAGTCGCACGTTCAAACGACGCGGGGTGTTCAACATCCTTGAACCTGCAACTGAGCCCCAACGCTGATACTGCATTCCACGAAACGACGCCTTAAGCCCGAAAGCCACCAACGGTCCTAGAGCGCATCCCGAGTAAACTTCTTACATGGAGCCCAAGACAAGCACCAATCTACAACTTGCCGGTCCCAAGCCCTGCAACAATTCTGGTGGGAAGGGTAGGGATTCAGGTCTAGGGGTTTTGGGGGTTCAGGGGCTTCGGGGTTAGGGGTTTAGGGGTTGGGGTTGTATCTCTTGAAAACCGATGTCAAACGACGAATGCGTGCCTGGACCCTGACAGAAGCGAACTTCAACAAGCGGGCGGGAGAGGCAAAAGCCAAGGATCTTAGGCGGATTGCCGAAGAGGTCGGGGGCTTGTCTTTCTTGCTTTTTTTTGCTTTTTCTTGTGGGGTCAAGTCTTTGATGTTTACACTGGGATTTCAAGGGGTCAGCAGGGGTGCTTCGCCATGGGGTTCTCAGTTGCACCATCATATACTATAATAGTATTATACTATAGTATGTAGGCCCATATTGTGCTGTAGAGTTTAGAAGGCCCGAATATACTATAACATACCAATGTCTTCTGTAAAGTTTAGAGGGCCCGGGCTTATGTTAAGAACTCAAGGCTGGGGTGTTTAAGAACTTGAGCAATTCGGACCTGCACTTAGCCGCTCTTTGGCCTCGGCACCTCCGAACCCCCGCACCCGAAGCCCTGCAGCCGATAAGCCCATGTGAGAGTGAGAGAGAGAGATAGATATATATATATATATATGTATATGAGGCCCTTAATAGTAGCCCTATTATAGACTGTTGCTGTATTTGGGCATGTGAATTGTTGTCCGAAGTAAGGTTTCCTTTGGCCGCCTGAACCATAGGGCGCCGTATGAAGAGTAGAAATTAAATTGTATAGGGTTCCCAAAATTTAAAAGGAGGACCATACTTTTCACAGTTGCCCCGTATTATCATATAGGCAGTTTTGTTTGGTGGGCTAGAGTGTGTTGGGGCCTTGATGCGTGAGCTGGATGCTTCGCGCAGATTTGTGTGTTTCCGGCTTCAGGCTACTTGGAGTATGCAGTATGAGTGAAGCGAAAGCTACTAAACCATGAACCCGAAAACTCCGCCAAAACCCCAACCCCCAAATTCACTCTAGATCGTCAAGGCCTCAAACCTTCAAACCCTGCGAAGCTCTAAGCCCTGCATCTCAAGTTTCAAATCCGCGCGCTCGTTTTTTTTTGGGGAATCATCAGGTCAAGGCAAAGATTGATGCATGCGGCCCAGATGGAGAGAAATGACTCTTGCCTTGCAAGACTTTTTTGGGTTGTTGGGGTTTAGGGTTTAAAGAGGACTTAGGGTGTAGTTAGGTTTCTGGTCCATGCACAAGGCGTAGTGTTCAAGGTTTTGGGGCGCAGGGTTGAGAGAATTTTAGTGCTTGGGACCGAAATTTCCCCCGTCCGTCGGTGTTACATGCCACATTCAGCTTTTGGTGGCTGTCTAAACCTGCCATAGCCGCTTGTCGTTGTCTAACCTTCTGCATTTCTATGAGGCACACGTGCATACCTGTGTACCATGATTATACATATGGGAGGTTGCCTAAAAGAGCGGTTAAGAATTTTATATAAGGTGGCCATAATCATCTTTGGAGCATGTTTTTTACTCTTTGGTATGAGGCGGGGCCCGAGGTTGGGCAAGTGACTCACCCTTGTGGCGCTAGATTAGCGATAGTTTGGCGCTAGAACAACAAGATATATGCTCATGTAGAATACGGGTTTGTGTACTATGTTGGAATGCTTTGCCATTTGGTATGTTGTGCAAGTGGCATTTCTCGCTAGCAGCGCGCTAATTCCGCGCTAGTGAATTAGCGACAACTTTTTGCTTGGCACTACTGGCCCAGTCCTGTGTCATGGAAGACTGCCAATTATCCTAACATGTTCCTGTCTAGACCCTTCATAAACTCTGTGCAGAAGACTACCATGTTCACTTTTCCCACGCTTTATCATATCTCATATGTTGATGTACGGTTGGTCCAACCCATACTTTTCTCTTAGAGATGAGGCGGGGCCCGAAGGAACACACCATTTCGGCCACCTTCAGGCAAAGACATTTAGGCAACCCCCCATATGTAGCGAACGTTCTTCATACATACGTACATATATAGCCAAATACTAATCCATACATATATTGGTACATACATGCAGACAGGCAGAGGCAGGCAAACGGATAGACAGACAGACAGACAGACAGACAGACAGACAGAGACAGAGACAGAGACAGAGACAGAGACAGAGACAGACAGACAGACAGATTCTTAGAGATACAAGCAGATATCCATACGTAAATGCATGCATAGATATATACATACATACCTGTATACAAAAATACATACATAGATACATAAGTTAAATACTTGCAGACAGACAGATAGACAGACAGACACACCCACAGGAGTGCAGACGCGCCAAGATACGGACATGCATATACATACTTCGTACATACCTACGTGCTTGCAGTCAGGGATATGTGCATACAGCATCCAGGCATGGAGCCAGATGTGCATGCATGCATACATGCATACTTACATACATACGTACGTAGGTACAGACGTGCATACATACCTTCTAACATTCATTCCATCTCCAACCAATGCTATTCATTCGTTCATCCATCCATCCGTCCGTCCGTCCATCCGTCCATCCGTCTATCTATCCATCCATCCTCTCAGTTCAGTTCAATTCCTTTTTTCCTGTATCAATCTATACGTCCATACATCCATCCATCCCGTCATTCATTCACTCACTCTCTCACTCATTCATTCACTCCCTCCCTTCCTCCGTCCTTCCGTCCGTCCGTCAGTCAGTCAGTCACTCCTTCATCCATTCTTGCATTCACAAAAATGTTTCGTCCGTTCATTCATTCATCCATCCATCCATTCATTCTTTCTTTTTCATTCATTCATCAATCCATCTGTTCATCCATCCATCCATTCATTCATTCATTCATTCATTCATGCGTTCATGCAAGAAAGGGTGCATGCTTTCATACGTCCGCTTCCAGGTAAACTCCAAACCCACACGCCGAAACCGCAAAGCCCCTAA
The DNA here is from genome assembly GCA_965228575.1 of Rhodospirillaceae bacterium. Lineage (GTDB taxonomy): Bacteria > Pseudomonadota > Alphaproteobacteria > Rhodospirillales > Rhodospirillaceae > UBA11612. The sequence continues at coordinate 24,307 of CBDDHW010000001.1, forward strand.
AACTTTCAAGCCTGATGGTAAATTGCAACAATCTGCCTCCTGAAGTCTTAATGAACTCCAAATACAAAGTTCAATATCCTAAGATACTGTCCTCAATATTTAGTGGCAACATCACCCTTTATCTACATAAGTACATGAATGATAAACCAAAAACCTTCTTGTTATTGGCCGCTGGATTCGCCGCCAGCCTGGCGAACCGAGGTGAGACCCACTTGGCGAGGATCCACGACGACTGGGTGAAAGCAACAGAAGAGTACGACAGAGCTGCCGAGGCATTTGTAGGGTTTAGGGTTTAGGATTTAGGGTTTAGGGTTTAGAGTACGACAGAGCTGCCAAGGCATTCTCGGCTCGTGGGTTCTAAAAGCGCTGTAAAAGTGCAAGAACAGAAGGATTCTGCCCTATAAACCCTAAACCCTATAAATGTAGCGGTTCTATAAGAAAGGCTTCGGGTCTAGGGTGCGGAGTGTTCCGTGAGTTTTTACTGCATCTGAAGCTGTGGGGTATGGGGACTTGGGGGGTGTAGGCTCTCGGGCTATATGGTCGCTTGATCCAGGTAGTCCGTCCCTAAACCCGAAACCCCTAAACCCTAAATAAACCCCTAACCCCTAGATCCCAAACTAAATAAGCCTTAAATAGACCCTAAACCCTGAGATAAACCCTCAACCCCTAAACGCTAAATAAACCCTTAACCCCAAAGAACCCTCAATAAACCCTAAACACCAGCATGAACCCTAAACCTCCTAGAACTGAACGAGGAATCCGTAGTTTCCGGCATGTTGGAGCCTCGAGGCTTCATGGAGGAATCACAGGTTCTGACGTCATGTTTGGGCCTGTGGCGAAAGCCACGCCATCAGAGTCTAGCCGTTAACAATTTGGATAGGCCTTTTGGGCCGGGGATATTATTCGGAGGGGTGATTTTTGTTGGCTTTTTTTGGGGGGGGGGGCTTTTTTTTTTGGGGGGGGGGGGGGGGGGTGCCTGGCTTCTCTTCTTTCCTAGGATCAGGGGGGCAGGGACATGGGGCTGGGGATGCGCCCAGGGGCTGCGGGGTGGAGACCCGGGGGCCAGGGCTGGGTTCCCAACCTGGTAACGCATCTACACATCTCTACATCTATACATATCTGTGTATATACATATATACACATAGCTGCATATAGACATACATGCAAATATACATATACATATACATATACATATAAACATATATAGATATAGACGTATATGCATAAACACATACGTACATACACATGCACATACACATACACATACATACATACATCCCGCAGCCCCTGAGCGCATCCCCAGCCCCAGGTCCCTGCCCCCCTGTTCCTAGGAAAGAAGAGAAGCCAGGCACCCCCCCAAAAAAAAGGCCAAAAAAAAATCTCCACCCATATTATTCTATAGTTCTATTCTATTAGGGGAATAGGGCTTTGGGGATATTATACTATATAGTTCTATGAGGGGCTAGAAGATGCGTAATTGTTCACCACCCCCCGTGTTACGTAGTCACCTTGGGGTTGGCAGAGGCGGGGCTGTGGAGACTCCAAGGCGGTACGGGCGAAGGCGGCCAACGTGGGTTAAGGGCATAGGGCCTAGGGGCTTGGTTTAGGGTTTAGGGTTTAAGGCTTAGGGTTTAGGGTTCTAGCAGGTGTGAAGAGTTGGAGGCCATAGGAATGAGATAGGAATAAGAATCACAGTGACGACATAATCGCAATTCTCACACGAAATGATGTTTTTGGGGTTTCGGCATTAGGGTTTATGCCCGTCGGAAGGCTCCTTCCAAAGAGCAGCAGCTGGAGAAGGGTGCCAAAGAACTTCGGAAAGCCTTGTCCGGCAAGAGCTTTGTGCTTCTGCCTGTGCTCAATCGGGTTTAGGGCTTAGGGCTTAGGGTTCCTAAACCCGAAATCCTAAACCCCGCTGGTTTAGGTTCTAGGTTTTGGTGGCAGATTGGGGTTTGAGAGCCCGGTTAGAGTGGGATCGAGAATTCAGAGTTGTTGAGCGCTGGATTCCTGAGCGCTGTCGGTCCTTAAGCGCCAGGGCCTAAAGCCCACTGGAGACTACGCCTAAACCCTAAACCCTAAAGCCAACATAACTCCTTGGAGTTCCTCCTTAGTATAAGTATACTATACAGGAGCTCAAAACCCCAGTCTAATTTTTTAAAGGCCCTTATATGAACTCCGAGATCAAAGCTCCAAGACCGAAGTCTCACACGTGTACGCCAGACCACTCTGTCCCCTGTACAGCCAAGCAGCTTCCACTACTTTGCCAGCTGATCTGTGCTACGGAGTCGCGCACTTCTTTAGCGGCGACAAGTTTGCTTTGTCGCATGCATAGTGTTAAAGCAACAGCAGCAGAAGGGAGAGTCTCCACTAGACATGACTGACCGAGGTCTTCAATGACCATCCATGGACCGACCGGGAACCTCCGAGCACCGTGGAGAAGAAGATACAGCGATCCTGGGATGCTTCGGAAGTTGAAGCCAATCAGGCCCTGATTCGTGAGATCGCTGAGATCCTGAAGAGATATCCGAATCTGACTTTACGGATCAAGGGCATCTCCGACGGCTCTGGCTCGGCTGAGAATCTTACTCAGGTGGCTTTTGCAAAGGATTTCGAGACAGACTTTCCGACGGAGGTGATGGACAAGACTCTACCCTACGCTCAGGGCCGTGTGTTAACGGTCAAGCGCATGCTGGTGGAAGAAGGCATTGCCCTGGATCGGATGTCCTCACAGCTGCAGGAGGGAAAGAACAGGTCGGTGGACCTTGAAGTGGAGTAGCATGAGGGGCCTTGACAACTCGCAAGAACATCCCTTGTAGCCCCTGTGCAGTTAGACTGTAGTATGCCACCAGCCCTGCTCTAGTAAGCCTCCCCGCCCCGACATGACAATCCGAATCCCTTTTAAAACCCTGTTCGACGTGTTAAGGCCCTGGTTACATCTGCCAGTCTGGGTTGGCTCAGGTAGCCCAAGGCCACCTATCTTCCCTCGCATGCTTTAGAGGGAGCTCCCGATGTGCTCCTTTTTTCGGGTTGGAAAATGATAGGAATTAGGGTTTGGCGATGATAGACTTAGGGTTTAGCCATGAAAGATTCATCATGGAGCTCCTCCATATTTCTAGGTGACACTCGCTGGGCTTGTGGCAAGGACGTTCGTTTCGTAGCGGTAGATCATGAAGGCCCTTAGCCTTAAATCGACACAGCTAGACGAGCATGCTATGTCAGTGTTATCCAGGTTGCTTGCGGAAAGGTGTGAGTCTAAGCTTCTCAACCGCGGACCCTTCTTAGGACCACCAGATACGACAGTCCTGCTTGGGAACCTGCCAGAACTGGGCCTGAATGGCGAAAGGTATGACAGGACCGATTTAGTACGTGTCTAGCGCATATTTGTTTTCCTCGTGAACCAGTCGTAGGTCGCAGATTTATGTCGAAGTGCACAACTGATCCACCATAGCATAACAGGTTGTAGAGGCTGTTGGTACAGCCAGCGGTATTTGACATTGCCTGCTTCAAAATTCATGTTGGAAGTACCACAACAAGTAGGCCTTCCTCCGTCACGGTCACATAAGCCGGCGAGTGGCCACCTCAATGCATAGCAGTGCGCGCTGTCTTGCCGCCTTTTACCACGGCTCCTCTGCGACTGTATAACCGAGTTGAAGACGTGATTTCCGTGGCTGAATTCTGAACGGATATCTTTCAAAGCTCCAAAGATTAAGAATCCTCCTGATCGACATGGCAGCCTAAGAAACTAGTGCTCGTCTTTCGTCATTGTCCGACGCCTAGTCTGGTCACGTAGGCCTGTTTTCACGATGCTTTGCGAGTTGCACTTTGTGACTGCATTGGTTTGAAGGTGTGAATCTTAGGCAAACGTGCGGACTCAGCACGTCTACCGTCTAAATATTGGGTTTTGTGCACTTGCGGATTTAGGCGTTATGGTCTCCCTGCCGACCACAGTTATCACTCTGAGCCTGCAGTGCTCCTTTCGATTGCTGGGAAGAACGCTATCCACACGAAAAGCAGAGGCATATGCACGATTACTGAGGAGGATCGGCCTTTGACGAAGATCTGTTCAACTTTCAGCTCCTTCCTGACTGTTGCGAGATCCATCTATGTAGTGGGGTATAGTCCAGAAACCCTAGACCCATAAACCCCAAATCATACGGTTCTTCAACGCGGAAGCCCGACTGCGGTGACTGAAGTGCGGGGCTGATGGGGACACCATGCCCGAAAGGAGACTGAGATAAGTGTGTTTAGCGCTAAGAGGAACAGATTTCCTTGAAGATATTCACACCGGGCAGTAGGTTACTCTATCACGGACACTAGAAGACAAGAGATCATACTTTATAACACAAGGCCTATATGACTGATTGGACCGGGCTTCAGGCTTGATCCATAACATGGTTTACGGCTAGGGTATACCGAGCGACTGTAGTGGCAGAGAAGCTGGACCGAAGGCATGTGGGGTTTATGGTTGCGGCCCGAAGCAGCAAAGCTGCGCGTCCGAAGTGGCCGGCCAGTTTTCTTATGTGACGACGGGAACTGCCCCACAAGGGGAGTAGACTTCAAAGAAGAGGGTGTACCTAGAGTCTTCATTGTAGGTTCTTTTTCTGGGTACATAACAATTTTATGGTTCGAGGGCCACGTGCCCGACACTTTGAGCCCGATAAGCCCTTGTAGGCTTTGTAGGCGCACAGCCACACATCTGAAGCTTCGGGCCCTCAATGCCTCAAGCCCTAAACCCTGCACACTGAGCAGGAAAATATCGGACGGTTCGGAGTTCTGGAGGGTGGCTTTGCAACTAGATTGGGTGTAACGTCCTCCGTCCGAGCGCCAAATGCCGACACAGCCAAGCGTGATGGGTTTAGGGATGTTTAGGGTTTGGAGTTTAGACAAAATAAGGCTTATGCATTTATCGGGTTTAGGGTTCAGAGTTTAGGGCTCAGGGTTCAGGGTTCGGGTAGGTAACTCTTAGCCTTGTGAGTTTGGGGGTATTCTTCAACAGTACTAGGCTTGAAAGGTCGAAAGTGCCTAAGTTAAGTATCCCGGAGACCCCAAAACCCAAACCTTCAAACCAGAAAACATGAATCTTGAAGCAGCCACACACGCCCAAAATCCGAAATCGAATGCCCGTAACTTAGTCAGATGGAGGGTGGGGTAATGAGGATAATTTATGTCGGGCTGGATGGTTGTGGGCTTTAGCGTCTTGGTCCAGGGGTTTGGTGCTCCTGGGCTTCGCTTTCTTGTTAGTTTCAAGGCTGCTCAGCACGTAACAGGTAGTTCGTGCTATTGACGTTGATCAGCTCTGTCGTAGATGGCCCGGAATTTGGCGAGTCTTGGTTGCAATGCGCACCCATCCTCCGGGCCTCTGCTCTTACTGTGTCTCTGAAGAGACTAGCCCCTAAAGCCTGAACCCTGAACCCTAAACCCTAAACCGTTAGCGGCTACCGATATCTGCTGGAGTTCTTCAGACCCTCCGCTTTGCCCAAGAGCTTCATAAGAACAGCGCGTCAGGTTCCCGCAGACCAGGCAGTCATGATCCCCCATGTAGCGTGCGCCCACTGTGAACGGACAGCAGCTTTGGGTTCTGATGTTCCGATTGGAGTTGACACTGCCTCAGAGCAACGATTTTCAGGCCAATGTAGTTTCTGCCCACAAGACTCTGTCACAAGACTTGGTTCCAGCAAGAGAATGCTTTGCATTAAGTTTTCATGTGGGGCTGCACTTAAGCTTCCAATTCTTCGGCAGCTTGCTTCTGGATTGAGCGCTTAGGAGCTTTGCTAGGAGACTCTTTGAACCTCGGTCTCTGAACTACTGACTTCTAAACCTGTCGCAGAAGTTCCAGAATACCACCGGAGCCAAAACAGGCAGTATCGGGGCCTTCAAATCATTAGAATAGGGTTTTGGGGTCCATGCTACCACAAACATATTACTACGGAACCCCCCCCCGAAAATAATATATTGGTAATCACGGTAGGCCCCTGCATTAGTGTACAAGCCCCTTTATCCCTCCCTGAGGTTCCCCTCCGAAGGCCCTAAACCCTGAAGAATTGAATGGAAAAACCATAAGCCCAACCTGGACCCTAAAGAACCTACCTTTCTAGGGCTCATTATTGTGATTTCTTCATGTAAGTCGTTTACAAGGACTTATATTTGAGGTTAAGGTAAACACGAAGCCCTAAAACCCACGAAACCCCCCAATAAGAACGCAACGCCCGCTGTGTTACCTGCAGGTACAAGACGGCACAGATCTCAGTCTGGCTGTTCTAGGTAGGCCTTTGGGGTACTTCACTCCTCCCCCTTGTTGGAGCTCGAATGTTGTGTCTCTTACAGAGGCGCTGAAGGAACCCTAAACCCTAAACCCCAACCTCGTGTGTAGAGCTTACCGAATTTGTCGCTTCCAGGCTCTGAGCGGGATGCGGCATAGGTTTCATTGTTGCTATTCCTTCGGGTTTCGTATTAGTTATTGTTATCATGTAGTAGAATATACCCCCAAAGGGTTATAGTGCACGATCTGTTCAAATGATCAAGGCCCCTGCTTTCGGACTCTCAGGACTTTCGGCTTAGAGTCTAGGGTCCTAGGGATTGGAGGTTTAGGCTCTCGCGATTCATCCCTGTTCCTTAGTGGAGCTTTTTTGCTTTCAAAAGCAGGGTGTGACATCCCTCTACTCTAAACGTGTCCTCAGAAACGCCCAAAGTACGACTAAGCAAGACACATGCTTCAGCACCTAAGTGCCGACTCGTACAGCTTTGCTCTTGTGTGCTACTGAAAGGTCTCCTTGAAGTGATAGTGGTTCAAACGCAAGAATGCTTAGTCCATGCAGCCTGACACCTTACCCGCAACGACCCAAACCCGTCGCTTACTCAACTCCTTTTCCATAGAGGAGCGGCGGAATGTACTCGTACTGCAGATAGCGGAGGAAAAGGAGAAGTGGAAGTACTTTTTGGCACACGGAGCGGCAGTAGGATTCGTAGCTGCAGAGCAGGATTGCTACTGCTATCCTCCTGCTGCTCCTGTTGCTGCTGCTAGTAGTACTGACGCAGCCGATTAGATGGGGAGACAGCTATGCAATGCCCTGTATCAGGCTGAAGGAAGGACAAAGGCACAACAGCAGGAGCAAGCTCAGAATCAGGCTACACCGACTGCAGTCGACCGTGCTTTGTTGGGGTCCCCGTTCTGTGCTCTTCGCCTCAATACCTTCACTGCACCTGTGGCAACACCTTTCGTAGGCTTCGTGTCTGTGCCCAAGATTGCGAGCCCTGGGACCGAACGCCATTATTATTTTCTCAGACACGCTCGTCACGCTAGGTCGAAGCTCTTCGACGGCGCATGGAGATTACAGTCATGGCGCTCAGAGACTTAGCTGTGCTGTTGGTTGCTTGGTCTTCCAATGTTTGCATTCTGGCTTTCTAGTGTTGGGTGTGCCCGAAGCCTCCTGCTAGTGGGGTGCATGCAGGGGCCGGAACAAGAACCCCCGACACCCAAAACGAAACCTGTACAGCATCAGCCCGTAGCAGCGTGGGACCCGTCAACCTCTCCTTACCCTTACCCATAGGCTCCTTAGTAGTTCCTTTTTGGGATTACCTTACAGGATCCTAAATATACACCACAAAAAAAGGAACTACCAAGGAGCCTATGGCTAAACTCTAAGTCCTAGAATCCTTCAGTTCCCAGTAGGAGAGTACGCACTTGGGCCTAATTGTGTCTCAGGTACAGCACCCCAAACTCTGAAGAGAAAGCACTGAAACCTGAATCTTTCCTGAAATGCAGAACCATAAACCCTACAAGGCCTAAGCCCTGAAGATGACACAAGACTTAGTTAGGCCTTAGGCTTGTCTTGGCCAGTGACACAGTGTAGCTCAGTGTGATAGAGTGTGTAGGATCGGGTCAGTGATACAGTATACAGGAACTGGCCTCCGCCCAACTGGCAGAATGGAGTATGTTGGAGTGCAGCGTGACATACAAGAACTGAAAAGGATCAAGTGTTGCAAGATCATGTCGGAACGACAACACAGTGGCAGAGCAGATTAGCTCATAAGACAAAGTGTGTGATGTTATGAGGTGTTGGATGCAGGCTTCTTGGCCAAGGCACTCCAAATTTTAGCGAATGTTGCGAGTTGGAGGCCACCAACATCCGGCTCTTCGCTGATGGGTGGGGGCCCAGGATGTTTAGCTTTAACTCTCGGCTGGATGCTCGGACTCTAGGTATGACATCTTTAGAGGCTGCGTGCTTCGGGTCCTTCTGAGAAGTGTTGGGGTTGGTGAGCTCGACCTGTAAGGATGGTGACGAGGGCGCGCATTGCGTTGGTGGGATGAGAAACCCTAAGCCCTAAAGCCCTGAAGCCTGAACTGCTAACACCTCAAACCCACCCTAAACCCTGAACCCCTAAACCCCTAAACCCACCCACCCTCCACCTCAAAGCTGGACTAGTCGCGCCCAGACGAAGAAGACTTCTACTCAAAAGGCCCTACAAGAAGATAGGAGCATGCCGCATTTTGGGCCAATGCAGACCCTCCCTTGAGCTGTGGCCGTCAGGACCCGACCGCAAAGGTTTCAGAGTTTAGGGCTTTAGGCTTGAGGGCTTTACTAGTAGGGTACAATAGGCTCCATTGTAGTTCCTTCTTGGGGTTGCCTTCTGGGATCCTAAGTTCTAAATATGAACCACAAACAGGAACTAGAATGGAGCCCGCTCAGAGCAAGGAAGTTGCCAGCTTCCACATCCCGGTATTGTGGGCTCTGGCAGACACATTTTTCGTCTGCAGCTGTGCGATACGTACGTGGTTTCCATCTTCCTGTGTTTTCTGGATCCAGCAAAACGAAGCTATTCTGGAACAATGTGCAACACAGTTGAGTTGGGCGCTTGTGACATTGATGGAGTGAGCTGTGCATGGAGACCTCGCGGACAGGCAAGCCAGAAACGTCGTGCTGGATGCCAAGTGAGCGGCTACAGATGGTTTGCTTGCCCAAGGCAGAAGTACCGAAGTATGAGTAAGGTTATTCGTTGATACACAGGCCTACCGACTGTGTATATGCAAAGCACGCCCTGCCAAAGACAAGTCGTATTCTTTACAGGCCTCTATGTTGATCCTGTGGCCCTTTCTACGCTTCATGCCCATTCCCACAAATACTGAACTTTCCGCAGGCAAGCAGAAGCCTGCATAATGCTGTGAAGCATCAGAAGCCGTGCGGCTTCTTTTTTTCCTGAAGGGTCTCAATGTTTCGATGCGGCTTGCCTAGAGCCGAGGCCCAAGCCCTAAGCACGCCGAAGCCGAATTCCAGACGGTGTAGCTACATACTCTTCGTCGTTCGCATATCATAGTACGTACATACATACATACATACATACATACATACATACATACATACATGAATACAGACGTACGTGCACACATACATGCATACATGCATACATACATACATACATACATACATACATACATACATACATACACATATATATATATATATATGTATCTATAGGTGTATAAGTATGTGTAAATAGATAGATAGTTAGTTAGATAGATAGATAGATAGATAGATATGTATGTATGTATGTATGTACGTATGTATGTATGTATGTATGTATGTATGTATTTATTTATTTACGTATGTATGTATGCATGTATGTATGTATGTATGTATGTGTGTATGTATGCATGTATGTATGTATGTATGTATGTATGTATGTATGTACGTGTTTTTGTGTATGTATGTACATCATATATATCTATATATATACATACATACATACATATTATATGCTCAGGTTCCCGGTTTTGAGGGTGTGCGAGCGCATCAATGTTGAGAGAGCGCCTGCGCTTGGCTCCTGTCAGGGCCCCCACACCCTTCTTCGAACATTGTGATATGATGTAGTTTACTTACATACATACCGTCCCACAAGCATACTCACTTTACTTACTTACTTACTTACTTACTTACCTTATAATACCTTGCCTTCCCATACCTTGCCTTACCTTACCTTTCCTTTCCCTAATCTTACTTACTTACTTACTTACTTACTTACTTACTTACTTACTTACTTACTTACGCACGTACTTGCTAGCCAAGTTAGTTAGTTCGTTACTCACTCACTCACTTGCTTACTTACTTGTTCAGTTACATATTATATGAATGCATACTTGCATGCCCGCAGATACGCGCACATGTAATCCCGCATACACACATACATGCATAGGCATTGGTACATTACGCATACGTGACACTAAACCCCAAACATTAGCTATAGGCCTCAAACTCTACACAAGTCGTAGCTCTCGATCCAAGCGCAGGCCTTAATCCCTTTTCCATTCTTCGACCGGCCCTTCGTGTTTTCCACAGGGCTCGCAGTGAAGATCTTGACTGGGAGAGCAGCCCTGACAAGAGAAGCTCGGGAAGAACAGCATAGTGAGTCAGCAGCAGATGTATGTAGCAACATCGTAAACTTAGAAGTATAGTAACTTAGGAAAATACTACAGCAATATCGAGGTCCGGATAAGTAGTAGCAACACGAATGCACCAGTATGCTCCCTAAGTCTTGCCATGATGAGCCGTTTGTATACAAGAGGTCCCCCGCACATCTGATTTCTTGCATTTCCTGCGGTGTTTGGTGTTGTTTCAGTGGTTATTGCTTGCCATAAGGCTAGTGCCCCGAGATATCTTCCTCAAGATTCCTGGTTTTCGTCTGCTTTTCGTTTGGTTTTT
>CBDDHW010000001.1:40000-65000 GCA_965228575.1 Rhodospirillaceae bacterium
GGATCCTGTTGCTGTTCTTGCTCAAGGGTTGTCTGTGCATGAGACGGGCCGGACATGAAAACCGTCGAAGAGATGTTTACGTTCCCATGTCTTCTGCAGGCCCTCCTGCTCGTGTACGGCGGTTGAAGGTGTATTCCAGCATGTCCGAGAAGACAGTCGGCAAGACGAGCCCTACGACAGTCAGCAGACCTCCGACCAATAAGCTCTGGACGCCGTCGGGTATCAAGCTACTTTAGGGGCTTGAACGATTACCCATACTATTAGGGGCTCCTTATCATAATTATAGTATACTATACCCCAAAACCCTATTCTTATCATTAAGGCCCCTGCGGGAGCCCAGGCTTTGTGGGTTGCAGCTTTGTGCATGTGAGAAGGGTCTAGAGTGCGAGCCCTGGTTTAAGGACCTTAGATGCCTTGACGGAGGGAGGGAAGCATCGGGCATGCAATTGAGTCCGGAAGATGTCGCGCCGGGACCTCAACCGCTGGCTCCTTTTGTGGCTTTCGTGGCTTTTCGGGGCACTGGGGTGAGGTTCGAAGGCCCGGGGTTCTCGGATTATGTTCGTGGGGCCTGAATTCTTTCAAGCTTGCAGGGGTATCTCTGTCAAAGTGCCAAGATCTCCGAGTTCGTTTGTATATGCCCCACCTCGATTTCATGAGGCCCAAAGTATGGCTAAAATGAAACTCGGTCTACCGTCGTTACTAAGGTCAGCTCCCCACTCCCAGGCCAAAAAAAAGCCCCAAAGTCCATACTTCCACACTTCTCAACCCTAACACCCGCAAAGCCCTAAACCCCCAACAACAAACCTAGCCACCTCGACCCCCGAAAGCCTTTTGGGTTTGAGAAATCCGGCTCTTTAGGGTCAAGCGCTTCATGGACAAGGGCTGGGAGGAGGCGGCCCCACAGAAAGCGTTTAATCTGAGGGTTTTGGGTTTAGAGTTTAGGGGGAAGTGGGAAGACTTCAGCCATACCCCCTTTGGGGTTTCATAGGGCTTACTCGGGATTCGAGTTCAGTGTATGCTGTAGGGTTTACTGTAGGGCTTTGAGCTGTTGGAATTCAGGGTTTGGCGGATTTGCCGTTGTCCAGGTGCAAACATTTAGGTTTGGATGGTCTTATGGTTTTTTCTTGTGCAGCGCGTAGCGTTTGGGAGAGGAGAGGTGGGATAGGTGTTATTTCTCGTTAGCTAGTAAGGATGAAGATGTTTTAAATGGGTTCCTCCCACTTTTAATTGTAACAGAGTGGATATAAACGTTCTCAACCGTCGTACATGTCGATCCCTCGTGTCACGGAAGCTGGTTGTTGTGATGTGCTCCACCACGTACCAGAATACTACATGTAAATGTACTATATTTTCGTTTTTATATGTGTGTAAAGACGATATGCCAGCGCAGGCCCAGACGCTGAAGGACACACACGATGTACACGCCTAAGGAAGACAGGAGAACCACAGCGGCACCATCACGATCCTCAAGCCTTGCTCATAGTAAAAGCATCACAGCCTCCGCGTTTCCTTCGTTACTATATGTTTAGTATAAGAGCAATCCCAAACCGTTCATCCTGGACACCTCAACTCGTCACAGACCACACCGTCAGTCCTTAACCCATTAAACCCTCAACCCAGGAACAATGCCCCGCAAGAACCGTGAACCCCGAGCATAGCACCTTACCTAAATCAAAATCCACGCGCACAGAGATTTGTATATATATATATATATACACACACACATTTACGCTTATGTGTATGTACTTACTATATAAACACGTATGTATGTACGTACATACACAGGCTGTTTACACAATTTTGCAGGTCAGCACTCTCGGTCGAGGAGCTCGGGGCCCTGTCGTTTGCATCCGACGGAAGTCCGGCTCAGGTGCTGCGGTGAGGAACAGCAGATACATGAAAAGTACGCATGCAGCTGTGTGAATACGTACATGCTGCATGTATGTATGTAGGTAGCTAGATAGGTAGGTAGGTAGGTAGGTAGGTAGGTAGGCAGGCAGGTAGGTAGGTAGGTAGGTAGGCAGGTCGGTAGGTAGGTCGGTCGGTCGGTCGGTAGGTAGGTAGGTAGGTGTGCATGTATGTATGTGTGCATGTATGTATGTATGTATGTATGTATGTATGTATGTATGTATGTATGATGTATGTATGTATGTATGTATGTATGTATGAATGTATGTATGTATGTATGTATGTATGTATGTGTGTAAGTATGTATGTATGATGTATGTATGTATGTATGTATGTATGTATGTATGTATGTATGTATGTATGTATGTATGTGTGTATATATATATATATATATTACATATGCATGCAGTTTCATACACATACATACGCATGTACATGTACACAATCGGAGATCTGCACGTATGTATGTATATATATATATATACATACACCCACACAAACGTTGGGAGTTACGTGTGCTCGTGTTTGGGCTTTCGTTTCGGTTTAGGGGCTTAGCCGGTAGCCCAATACACAATAACTAGGCTCACTAGACATTACCTCGTACATCAGAGTGAAGATACCGGCAGACTACAGATTGAATTCTGTCTTCATGCGCAACGTCTGCCTAGGGATATTGGGCTCTGGTTTGGAGTTCTGAAGATTTACGGGTTAAGGGTCGGAGGGTGGTACATGTTGTCTTGCGCTCCAGTGCAGCTTACCTAGCCTAAATCCTATAGTAAGAGCCCTAAACCCTAAAGCCCTAAACCCTAAAGCCCTAAACCCTAAACCCTAAAGCCCTAAGTTTCTTTGTCGGTGCTTGTAGGCCTGGTCGGTCTTAGGCCGGCAATGGTCACGGGTTCCCTTTGGCTGCACTAGGAACCTCAGATCAACACCTCGTATGTAATAGATCCCTTTGTAGCTATGGCAGTTCTGGCACAAGATATTCTGAAGATGTTCGAAGGGTTGTGCTTTAGTGGTTTCGGGCTTGTGCACCCTGTGGTGGTTCTTGGCTTCCAGCGCAGCTGCGCTATCGCACATTAGGATTTAGTTTGGTGCTGCTGTTAAATAGCGTACTACAAGAGTACACAATGGGTTACCACTGTATCTAGGGTACTATTGCAATTGCAGGGTACGAGCTGGGTGTGTTTGGCAACCGAGTTTCGGTTTCCTTTAAGTTCCAGCAGGTATTAGTCATGTCACCGAATGGTACCCGTACCAGCAACAACTCTCGCAACATGTGATGTCTGTTTGTAGATGACCTAAATGGAAAACAACACCCTAATCCCAACTCGCTTGTTTCACTGGAAGACGCCACTATCCTCAAGACTAGGACCTACATAAACAAAAACCACTGAAAGTATCACCCTACACTTGCAACCTGAAGTCTTCCACGCTCTTCTTGACCCTCAGCCCTAAACCCTAAACCATAAGCCCTAAACCCTAAACCCTGCCTAAACCTCAAAGAACCTACCTTTCTAGGACCTGTATAAAGAAAATATAATAAGGAGCCCTAAAAAGGTGGGTTGTTTGGGGTCCAGGTAAGCCCTAGATCCTGCACGCTGAACCTTCACCGCAGCGCCCTGACCTGACACAGGCATCGATGAGAAGTACGCGCTGAAGCGCTCGACGAATGAAGAGGCAGTGGTTTTGGTTGGTCACAGGACCACTTTCTTCAGAAGTTTCCTGCCCTTGCAACTGGGCTGAGGGCCATGGAGGCTTGTATAAAGTACTTCCGGTTGCTTTTCGTAATACAATCACTCAAGAAGTTCCAGCATGAATTGCAACCCCGGGCCCCCTCTACCATCAACCCCAAAACTGGCCCTGGGAACTCTAAGCCTGGCCTTAGTCTGACACAGGGATGTGAGGGCATGGTAGGAAAGTGGTTCCCAAAACCTGAAACCCTAAACCCCCGAAGCCCTAAACCCTACACCGCTAAACCCCAAACCCTACAAACCCTAAAGCCTTCACCCCAACCTGCTGCCCTGTGCCAGATACCGCTGCTCACCGTAGCCATGAAACCGAAAAACGTATACCCTAAACGTGAAGACCCTGAACCCTAAGCCCCGGGACTCTCTCCCCAGCCCTACTGCTACCTCAAGAGTTTAGGTAGCTTCTTGTTAGATCTTGTCGTCAGTGTCTTTTATGTTTGTTCATGCTTGGTCACCTCTTCAAAGAGTTTTTGCTTTATGAAAACCCTCTTTTCACTTCTTTATTAAATCAAGAATTTTTTCACGGCTTGTTGTATATTACAGCGGGTTCCGGATTGAGGGTATCAGTCAAGCTGGGGGTTGTCTCGGTTTGGTTTCGAGGGTTTCGGTTGAGGTTTTCTGTTTCCTTGAAAGAGTTCCGAGGGCAAGCGCTGGCCTTCGTACCACTGAGGAATTGAAACCAAAACAGTGTATATATATATATATATAGATTTGTGTATGTCATAAGTGTACATATATATATATATATATGTATATATATATATATATATATATGTCTGTGTGTATAACGAAACACAAAAGTGCACACATGTATATGCACGCACGAGTTCGCAACTGTGCTCACATTCTTTGTATACGTCTCTACACACACACACACTATCTATCCGTGTATATCGCCTCTATATAGTCTATACATGTGTGTCTGCGTATGTATATATATATATGTATATATGTATGTATGTATGTATGTATGTATGTATGTATGTATGTATGTATGTGTGTGTGTATGTATGTATGTATGTATGTATGTATGTATGTATGTATGTATGTATGTATGTATGTATGTATGTATGTGTATATATATAGAGACATATTTTTACCTGTGTGTGTGTGAGTGTATGCATCTGGGCGCACTCAATTGTTTATACAGTTTGCCGTGCTGAGCTGCACGGTCTAAAGACGGAACCCGGTGACGCCGTGCCAGGTTCAGGCCTTGAAAGCACTCGCCAGCAGGAGCGAAGTTGTTGTTGTGTCTTGCTGCAGTGTGGGTTGTATTCGGGCTTCATAAACATCTTTTGCGAGGCTTGGGGTGCGGGGTTTCGAGGTCTGTTTGTTTGCCTGGTTGTCTCTTCAAGGATGTACTGCTGCTGCGACTCTTGTCTCGTGATGCTGATGTCGCCCCCGGTGATTGCGATCAAGCGGCTCTTCTTCATGTGTGGTGCTGGTGGGGGTGGTTTTGGTGATAATGCTTTGTTCCGAATGTTGGATATGCATCTGCCGATGATGAGCAGGGTGCTTTCGGCTCGGGTAGTAGCTAGTCGCAGCAGTAGCAGTAGCCCAGCATTATCCTTCCTTTTCGGTTTAGGACCTTCGCAATTCGTCTTTGCGGCTAAGGTCTCCAGGTTTAGGATAGCCATGGCTGGCTTGGTTTGCAACCCATTGGATGTCATATACGCACTTCATAATGGAGTAGACTTCACGAAGTCTCGAGCCGCCTAAACTTTCTTCTCTGTTGGGTTTTATGGCTGGCTCTGTCTTGTGATCGAGTCGTGATCATTCGCCTCTACGATGTAGGACCATGGCACTCCCCCTTGATTCGAAACCCTGGTCTACGATTTACGGGGTTTCGCGGTTAAGGATCAGGAGTTGCCGGTGCGGAATACGTTCCTAGCGTGGTGATGTCTCCTCCGGTTTCACTGTGCAGCACAGGACAGCGGCATGCTGGCCAAAGTCAAGTTCTTGTTGACATTTTTGACTTATAAATGACCTAAACCCTAAACCTTAAACCCTATAAACTCTAAACCTTAAACCCTAAACCTTAAACCCTAAACCTCAAAGTCTAAACCTTAAACCGTAAACTCTAATTAAAGCCCCTAAAAAAGCCTGAAGGTTGAGCCTCCAACAGCCCGGAATGAATTAAATGTCCCTGCGAAGCCCGCAGATGCCGAAGCCAGGAGCACCAACACAGGGGCCTTGACACCTAGAACAGGGTTTTTGGGATATGTTGTATCATGGATATATGATGCCCCGGGGGTATGTCATAATGATATTACTTGTTATGAATATACAAATTATAATGCGTACATGTATATATATATATACATACATGTGTGTATATATATATATATATGTACATGTAGATATGGAACTCTGGGAACAGCATTGAGTATCCCCTCTTCTTTGTGAAGCGGTGTTCTATCCTGTTTTTTCTGCTTGGCACAGGAACGTGATTGCTTTGGAGGAAGCCTTCATGTGGAGCAACCAGGTGCCGGAATTTTCTTGAGCTGGGCTGCAGGCGATAGCGTGTTAAGTTTGGGCTTGAGGGTTTAGAGTTGATCCAGATTCTGCTGCTACACCATGTAGTGCTTCTGCTCTATTGACTTCCGTGGTGACGTTTATACTCATGTTAATTGGATTCGGATGATGCTGCCGCATGACTATTGCTACTTTCCGTCAGAATGTGTTTTTTTGATTAGCCTTTTTACTCCTGCAGTTGCTAAAGTCTCCGGAAGTAAGTTTAGAGTGCAGATGAAAGGATGATCGTGAAACATGTCACCGTGTTGTACGGGTCATTGGCTGAGCTTGGATTCCGAATTCTCCAATGGTCGGTAACGAACCTTTTTCACTCAAACCCTTTCACCCTCTGACCCACACCTAGACTAATCATTTGACACTTCTGCAAGATAGAACCCGTACGCAGGAACTCTTACAGAGCCCCTCAACCAGCAAGCCTGTTCCAACTATATACTGTTATGGTCTCTGACGGAGTTCCTTCCCGGTTGCAGGTTCTCGCGCGCTTGGAGTGCATGGAGGGCGGCAGCTTCCGCAGCTATCTGCGAGCATTGGGCCAAGTGATGGGAGTTCGGGGATGTTTGGGGTCGTTTCCCACATATGACTCATCTTTGATCGGCCCCCTCCGTGTTTTCATGCTCCTCATCATCAGTTGTGTTCGGATGACGGCCAGCGCCGGTATGCCTTGGAAGAAGCCCTCTGCGTGGCCCGCTATTACGACGACCATGTTGCCGGAATATTTGTCATGATCACCAAGGTCATTGCTTGCTCCTTCTTCGCGCTGCTACTACATGTACAGTCCGCCTTTCTACTCCTACAGTCCTTACTACTTGTCAAGAAACAGCAACACTGAGAATCAGCTTGCTCTTAGTCTTCTTCAGTCCCGAGACTGCAACGGCTGCCTGAAGCTTGCAAGTCTGGATGGCTTGAGGGCTTCAGGCTTGCAGGGCTCGGAGCAAGGTTTAGGCTTTAGGGTTTAGTGTTCAGGGTATTGGGTTTAGGGATTAGGATTTAGGGATTGGGGCTTCAGGGTTGCTCATACTTGCTAAGCTGCTAGTGGTCAGGCTTCAGCAGCTTCATCCCTCCGACCGCTCGGTAAGCTCAGGGCTTTAACGGGCTTTAACGGTTTAGGCTCAGACCCTAAACCCTAAACCCTAACTGGTTTTCAAGATTCCAGATGATGTATGCCTTCAGTGTCTAGTCTGCATTGTTTCCTGCATTTCATGCTCTGGGGTTACAGACAGCTGGCCTCAAGCATTTTGCCAGCAAAGAGGCGCGGAGGCTTCTAGGGTTTGGGGTATAGTGTGTGCTTATCCAGTCTTGCGCTTAACATTCGGGGTTTCAAGTGTCCGATGGTGTAATAAACCGACACACCTGAAGACGAGATCCCTGGAAACCAGCCAGAACCTGTTTAAACCCCTAAATTCTCGACTCCCTAGACCCGCAACCCTGAGCCCTACACGCTAAATACACCCACCATCCCTCAGACCCTAAAATCAAAAGCCCCTAGCCCGGAAACCCTAAATATTATTGTTATTGGTATTAGTAGTATCATTATTGTTATTATTATTTTTAGTATTATTATTAGTATTATTATTATTATTATTATTATTGTGACTACTGTTCTTATTGTTATTAGTTATCATTATAATTATTATCATTATGATTATCGACAAATAATCCTAGCCCCTGTAAACCCCCGCACCTCCGAATTCCCCGTTCTTTCGACAAGGGAAAGTCACCCGGCAAGGTCTCCGAGGAGGGTGCTTTCCTCTCGGGCTTGTGCGGTTTCCCCGAGGGTTATTTTAGATGTGTGCATTGGCTTTGCGCCATGGTGCATGGGTGCTTCGAGACAGGAGTCTTTCTCACGGTGCCTGCTCAATATAGGGGGCCTTAAGCTATTGCTAGAATAGAGCTTCGGGCCACTATATGTGATTCTAACAAGGGATCCCGCCGCCCAAAATAATGTAGGTAATTATTTAGGCCCTTACATTGCCTACAGCGTGTCAGTCATTTGGATCATGGTGTTCGGTCGGGACTTCGACGGTTTAGGGACCCCGGGCCGCCCTAGATGATACCTCGAGGCACTTAAGTTTGGAAACGCCCATCTAAGCCCTCCCCTAACCTACCAAAACCTACTTTTTTTGTAGGGTCCCTGTAAAATTCCATGTTAGGGTCTATTATAAGAAACCACAAAGTTGAGATTAGGTGCTGCGGATCGTGAGCCTCAAACCTGCAGGGGTCATCTGTAGTTGCGACCACATCATCCCGATGGAGTTGTCATTCTTGAACCGACTCCTTTGTAGCATCTCTCAAAGTTCTCGTCTAGGGGCCTTATTACCTGTACTATTTTGGGGGTTCCTGTTCAATAGTCATAGTATAACATACCCCAAACCCCCTATTACAATCATAAATGCCCCTACCTTGCACCAGACTTGGGGTGGGCAGTCTTGAAAAGACACATGTGCCGAGCTTGAGACTTCAATCTCGTTGTTCTGCGTTGTGCAATCGGAAGACTGAAGAGACCCATAGTCTCCATTGTAGTTCCGCTGTTTGGTTTAAGTAACCAGTTTTATGCTTAGGATCCTATAAGGGGCTACAATGGAGATCATGGGTATGCCGTAGGTTGGAACAATTGGTGCATCGTT
Source organism: Rhodospirillaceae bacterium (assembly GCA_965228575.1). Taxonomy (GTDB): domain Bacteria; phylum Pseudomonadota; class Alphaproteobacteria; order Rhodospirillales; family Rhodospirillaceae; genus UBA11612. The sequence continues at coordinate 48,816 of CBDDHW010000001.1, forward strand.
CACCGACCCAGGCATGTTCAAACCTGTCAAATGACTTGCCAGGACGTGGTGCGCTATGTCATAGCGCAGGTCCTTGATGGCCGCACCCCAAGATTCAATCTTATTTGGGGTGTTTGCCCCTTCAGAGAAAGCCTACACACCTTGAGCCATTGAATCGTAGCTTCCACTACTCAAACAAGACGTTATGCCCTACCCAAGCTATCCTAAGCTGCCCGAACCTTCCCTAGCAAGCCCGGCAAGCCCACGTGAAATCCTGAGCCGTTTACTAAGCGATGCTGCCGCTCTTGCTTGATGTTCCACGAGGCCTTCAAGACATCCATCGAAGAGGTTGGATGCATCGAGACGTGAAGGCTCTGCAAGAATCTAAAACATTTAAATTTAGTTATGATGCATTTTGGGTTTTCGGGTGTTGTCTGGGTGGGTTTGTTGTTAAATGTGTCCCTGTGTCTATTGTGTTCCGACAGGTTTTCTAGAGATCTGAGAATTTACATTCGTAATCCTTTAGGTCAGTTAAAACAGTAAAACTGCATAGATACGCACTAAACTCAACTCTCGTGGAGGTGCACGAAAGGACAGCCTCAATGACCAAAGTGACTAGACCCAACCTTCACCAAAGGCCTGCAGTGGCGTGGGGGAGGCACTGTGACCTGCCTCTCTTCCCGGAGTCAGCAGGATGCACGAAAGTCGCCAGAAGGTTTGGACTTTTAGGCTGATGTCCGAGAAGGAAATACATCAAGTTGAGGCCCTGCACCGTAAGTTTAGGACCTTGCTCGGAGCAGTAAGCGTGGAGATTTCCCGATCTTCGCGCCCTAAACCCTAAACCTTAAACCCTAAACCTGAAACCCTAAACCCTAAACCCCAGACCCTAAACCAGAAAGCTTTGTCGCACAGCAAGCCCAGGCTCTGGACCGCGAGACGCAGCCCCGAACTCCCCAAAACAATGGACGGCAGGAATACTAAGGATTTTGGGGTTGAGGGTTGAGGGGAAATCCCTCACATCTTAAACCCTGCCCTAACACACTCCACCCTCGTTTTCCTCCCAAACCCTGACCCAAAGACACTACACCCTGAACCCCTAAAACCCAGAAGCTCGAAAGACCCCTTGCCCTACTTTTGCTTACCCAAAACCTGCGCAAGCTCATACCATCTTACAAGCACCTTGTAAAACCCCTGTAAAGATAGCAGGCCAAAAGTCGAAGGGAGTCGAAGCGCCTGAGGCCCCAGCTTGCCCCCAACCCCTAAGCTCCGAAGCACTAAACCGTACGAGCCCTTTTCATTCCTGAACCGCCTGAACCCCTGAACCCCTAAACGCCAAACCCCTAAACCCTGCACCTCTGAACCCCTAAACCCTGGACACCTAACGTGATCCAGGCTGAAAACATCGGCCTATCCTGTGAGCTGAGCAGCTGGGGTCGGGATCTCAGGCCTCTGGGATTCCAGGTGCCTCCATGGGGAGTTGCAGACAGCGGCAGCAACAACAGTGGTGGCTATTGTCGTCATCGTTTCGCTGTTATTGCTGGCAGTTAATGTTATGGTTATTGCATGCAATCATTGCAATGACAGTGAAAATCCTGTAGCTTTCCCTAAGGTTCTTAATAAATTTCCATTATCTCTGACTTGGGCGGCTAGCTAAGCAAGAACCTTCGACCGCTTTATCCGGCCCTAATCCGCTTCGTGTTTGCACCTGCCCACAATGCCTTCGGGCGAATTCCGAAACTCTCGCTGCGTAAAGGCCAAAACCGAGAAATAAGAACCTTAGCCCCCCTAAGGTTTTGACCCGAGGGGCAACTCAGAAATTAGACCTCCTTCCCCAACAGCGGATTGGCACGGTAATTGAACCTTCCGCAATGCCTTCGGGCGACTTCCGAAACTCTCGGCTCTCGCTGTTTTTTTGGCAAAAACCCCCGACTTGAGAACATTGCAGGGCTTCTTAACTCGAGGGTTTTTGTCGGAGAGTGGACTCGGGGGCAGTTCAGGACCCACCCCGTCGCCAAACAGAAAAAGGTACATTTTTTGTGTTTTCCAGGTCTCTCAAACCCAAAAAAAGGCACTTTTTTGTTGCCGGGATGCTCGCCTCTTCAGCCAAACAACGGTACGTTTTTGGTGCCGGGAAGGTCGCGAAACAGAAAAAGGTACTTTTTCTGTTTTTTCCAGGCTTCTCAAACCCCAAAAAGGCACTTTCATTGGTGCCGGGATGGTCGCCAAACAGGAAGAAGGTACCTTTTTTGTGTTTTCCAGGCCTCCCAAACCCAAAAACGGTACCGGGATGGTCGGCAAACCAGGCCTCTCAAGCCCAAAAAAGGCACCTTTTTTGGTGCGGGAGGGTCGGCAAACAGAAAAGGAAGTTTTGCTGTTTTCCAGGCCGCCTCTCAAGCCCAAAGCCGGTACTATGTGAGAACTGGTAAGAAAATTGGCTCCAAGAAAGCAACCCACCGCACCGGAGGATTCGATCCATTGCTCTTGGGGATGTAAGTCAGGCGTCAGACCACTGAGCTAAGCAGGCTCTGCCATATCGGTCTGGTTCACCCCAATTTAACTCATTGACCACCAACCGCCAAGTTAAGTAAATTCCGGTGCTTTCCGAACAAGCCAAACCATAGCCAACCCAAAAACTTAAGCACCCGACACCGACAACTAGGGTACCTTAAGGTCTTTAATTTTGAAGCAACCTGAATATGGTGAATCCTGCCGGGGGTGAGGGCTAAGGTTCTTGAGCAATGAGTTCGTTTTCAGTGTTCTCACTGTATCATTGCCATAGTCACGAAAGGTTGTTTTGTTCATGCATATTTTGGACACAGATGTTTCGAGCCTAGAACCCCACAGGATCAACTGCTGGGTCGAGTGTTGCCGGAGGTTTTCTGTTGATTGAGCAGACCTGCGGGTTTGGAGGTTGCTCATCACCTGAAGGTACGGGAGACCGCGAAGCCCTCAATCCTCGTATAGTAGTCCCGTATCCCCTGAGAATAGGGATGAAGATGGTGATCGTGACAGGGACGGTGACCGCAGTGATGATGGCGTAAGCTTGCAACCTGCATTCTAGACCCCATAAGAGCTTGCCCTAAACTTTAACCAATGACATCCAAACTCAACATAAACCTCCTGGCCCATGTCTCCAGAAAATGGGTTGGCCTGAGGTCTATGGACTTTCCATGTAACCTTACCACTCTGCCTTTGGAGTTAAGAGGTGATGGAACCTGAAGGTTGAATAACAAAGCTCATGGTAACCAGAAAATGTAGTCTTGTATGCATTCACATACGCACCAATAGGCAAGATCTTAGTTTTAAAATACCATGCACCTAAATAAACCCTATTGTTCCTAAACCCCGAGCCCCGAATAACCCTGAACTCCTGTCCTCGGCCTTTGAAGATCTTCTACTCATTAACACTACCGTTCTTACTACTCTTATGATTCTTATTACTCTTGAATCTTCAGAGCACCCTAGGATCTTGAATCTTCAGAGAACTCTAGGACAAGAACCAGGCTTGTTTCAGGGTTTAGGTTTTAGGACTTAGGGTTGAGATTTAGCCTTTGGGAGACCCACTGTTGTTGCCTTGGCAAGCGTGCCGAGATTACCGGAACTGCACGGTGAAGGCTCGGACGCGGTTCTGCAATCTTGAACACGACCAAAATTCTGAATTCCTAGACGCAGAGCCCTATGCCCTAAACCCTATACACCCACTTTAGAAGCAAAGCCCTATAATTCCTGCAGTTGTTGTTGGCTTCTCCATGTATTATATGTCATGGCACATCCTGTGAGCCGTATAACTTGGAGGTTCATGGGTAGTTATAAGTGGGGTGATAAGTGCCTTAATATGGGTTATATCTATAGCTGCCCTACTTATAACTACCCTAAACCCTGCTTAACTACCCTAAACCCTAAACTCTGAACCCTAAACCCTACTTACTACTACCCTAAACCCTAAACACTAAACCCTACTTATAATTACCCTAAAACCTTAACCCTACTTATTACTACCCTAAACCCTAAACCCTACTTGTAACTAGCCATGAACCTCCAAGGCGGCCACGAACCTCCCACAACAGAGAATGCAAACCAACACGCAAAGTCCTAGTGCCCAGGGAGAGTTCCAGAAGAGGAGGGAGTCGGGTTTAGAGGTTTAGGGGCTTAGGGGTTTAGAGGCTTGGGGGTTTAGGGTTTAGGGGTTTAGGGTTTAGGGTTTCAGAAGAGAAGGGATAGGCGCTTTAGGGGTTTAGGGTGTTTAGGGTTTAGGGTTTCAGAAGCGGAGGGACTAGGGTTAAGGGGTTTAGGGGCTTGGGGGTTTAGGGGTTTGGGGTTTAGGGTTTAGGAGTTTAGGGTTTAAGGTGTCAGAAGAGAAGGGATTAGGGTTAAGGGTTTCGGGGTTTAGGGGTTTGGGGTTTAGGGTTTAGGGGTTTGGGGTTTAAGGTTTCAGGAGAGAAGGGATTAGTGTTTAGGGTGTAGGGGTTTAGGGGTTTAGAGTTTAGGGTTTCAGAAGAGAAGGGATTAGGGTTTAGGGCTTAGGGTTTCAGAAGAGAAGGGATTGAGGCTTCCGGGTGCCCAGTAGAAAACGAGCTCTTTACACACGAGGATCCTTAGTCTCAGGCTCCATGGACCCCTATAGAAGGGACACGCCGTTTTGAGAAAAGCTCAAATCCTGGTTAGCTTAGAATGTTATAATTTTGGACCGCCCCAAAGCTTTATTCTAATTACCAAGGCCCCTATACTAAGCAGATCATAGTTTGCACGGGGAATGTCATCACGAAGTAAGCCTCAGTTTCAAAAGATTCTACCCGAACACCTGATCTTCTCCAATGGGGCCCCCGACCCCAGCAGTCCTCTGCCTACTAGGACCGCCGAACAAAGCTGCTTCAAAACTACCCTACACTACCCTACAAACCCTCGATGACAGCAACAGCTGACCCGAACACCCCTTCCAGAGACTGAGAGCCCCCCTGTTCAGCTTTTGGACTTCGATGTGGCCGCCGAAATACCCCGCAGTGGACGCCTCACCGAGGTCCAGTGGTAAATGTCGTCTCCGCTTCAGTTTAGGGTTTTAGGGCTTATAGGGTTTTGGGTTTAGAGTTTAGGGAAGGGCAGATAGCTAAGATTGAAGATCTAGGCTGTGGTGCTGTCTGAGTAAATTAAATCTCTCAATGATGTATGCCCATCAAGCTCTGGTGTCCACGGTGTAACAGGCTTGCGGCTTTCAGGCTTGTTTCTTTACTTCACGATTCAGGCATTCCAAAATCTATGCCCCAGGGCGAGAAGCAAGTTCTGTGCCTCAATATGTGCCGTGAGCCCTAATCCCCAGCTTTTCTATCTTGAGCGTGTGGTCTCCCAGCCTCTGTTACAGAGCGATGGGATATGCGTTTGTGCCAGTCAAGAGTAGGCAACATGCATCTTGGAGTGCGGGTTTAGGCTTTCAAGTGTCGAGTAGTGCAATCCTGGTTCGGGTGGACTGGCACAAGTGGACAGGTTCTGGAATTCGATTCGTTCAGCTTTGGTGCCCTTATTTGGGACATCCCTCGAGTTCCTGCCTGCAGTTCTCGCCGCGTGACATCATAGACTGGCAGTGCATAATGTTGCAAGTTGTTGGGGCAAACCCGAAAACTGTAAACCTTAAAGATCCTTATGGAACCGTTGTAGTGGCTTTTTGCAACATCTTGTAGCCCGTGCTGTCCCCCCAATGAGCCCTGCAGGTCATCGGCACGGTGGAGAACATGGCTCCGGAGGCACAGCCAACGAACAAAAGGAGCACTACTATTGTTGAACTTTTTGACAGATGTTCCAGTAGTCTCCTTGTTCTGATGCGTACCATGTCATTATGTTATACCTCGAAACCCAATTTCAATCATTAAGGCTGAGGCCTGTGCATTGCACTCCTGCGATCTCGATCCCAACTTCCTAGCGATAAAGCCCTCATCAGCTAGCAACAGTCTTCTGACCAAGATCCTTATCATTGTCGGTGGAACAGTTGTTTCGGCGCCTTAAACCATCTCTGAGGTTTTTCAAGGCGCCTATGGCGAGCTGGCAGACATCTGGACCGCTCTTTGCGATTCATACAGGGTTTGAGGTTCGGGTGAAACCCGAAAGCATCGGACCACGGAAGAGCAAGCACATCAGCTGCCGTCGTCAGCATCATCTGCAACACCGTCTCCATGACCACTGTAATCATCGCTCCAACACCATGAATGCCACTGTAAACATCTTCCTCAACAGCAACAACGCTAATACCCATTGTTGTCGCCGCTGCCGTCCCCGAAGCCATCACGATCGTCTTGACCACGGTGCCAGTCATCAACATCATCGAATTAGCATCGTCATCGTACCCACTTCCAGCTGAATCACGCAGGTGCTCTCCCCCAACCTTGTGTTTGTCATCATTTCATCTTTGCCTTATTGAGTTGGATGGCATCACTGTCATAACCCTATATACTCTCAACATGAAAACAGGAGATTTTAATAGAAGCTTGCCTGTAGCACCCTGTGTAGGTACATTGATGTTTAGAATGCTTTCCAAAAAGCGTCGTGGCGACAGAGGTAGCAGTGCTGTCCTCGGCAGCAGCAGCAGCAGCAGCAGCAACAGCGGCAGCAGCAGCAGCAGCAGCAGCAGCAGCACGGCTGTGTGTATGTACAAGTTCGGGCTCTGCCAAGCACCCAGTTGCGGTTCAAGCCCACTCTCCGACGCTTGCATCTAGGCTTGGTTTTCTTGGCCTATCATGGTGTCAGACTTCTGGTGCTCCAGTCCCACGGACTCATTGTTTTGCCACCGGTAAAGCCTGAGTTCCAGCCCTCCCCAACGCTCAGAAGTCACTAAAGGGCGCCTTCGGCCTATGGTTTCGGGTTCACTTTTGTAGGGGCTTGGGGTTTAGTTTAGGGGCTTGGGCCCCAAACTCAAACTCTGTTTCAGCGAGGAGCGTCGGGGTCATTACCTACGAGGCGTTGTATGGCTACCGGCCTTTCAATGATGACGGGAAACCCAGATTCAGGACGCTTCAACAGATTGGGGCTGCGGTAGTTTTCTGTGGATACCTACAGATTCTCTGCTAATCGCCTTAGAATTTCGATATTGGGTTCAATTACGATTTTGGCGGCCTCAGCCGGATGGTGATGCGTTCAGGTCTCTTCAGTGTTCTCAGGGATCCGCTCTTATGGTCTAGGGTTTAGTTTGAGGTTTACTTCAGGGCTTGGCGTTTGGCGAACATGCTGCGGGCTCTGCGCCAGGAATTGGGCTCGTTTTCGTCTCGACATGCAAGAGTGGGATCCTCCTTGGCTCATGACTGACTGTCCTTCATGTCACCTACTAAATAGTACTGTGCAGGCTTTGCTGTTTTTTACCAGTATCCCTAAACCCTGACATCCTAAATGTTAAAATCAACCTTATATGTACACTAGGCCTCAAACCCGCACCACCATTCGACCTGAACCCGGAAGCAGCCTGAAGCCCTACTTGGAGGTTCATGGGTAGTTATAAGTGGGGTTATAAGTAGGATAACTATAGTTATAACCCACATTAGGGTACTTATGACACCACTTCTAACTACCCATGAACCTCCAAGTAGACACCCCATGAAACCAAGGCCAACATCGACCGCGTCGAGGAGATGGTTCGAAATTGGCAAAGGCACCCCCACGGCTAGCCTTAAGACGTTTCGTTTAGGATTTAGGGTTTATGATTTAGGGTTTAGGATTTAGGGTTTAGGGTTTAGGATTTAGGGTTTAGGGTTCAGGATTTTGAACTTAGGGTATGCGAACTTTCAGGCCTCTACAGCTGCAGGTTTTGCTTCTGAGGGGCAATAGCAGTCCCATCGGACGTTGAAGCTGCTCAAAGGAAGTCTTCACTCTTCTTGTTTTAGTGTTTTTCCATTTCGGTTTATACAGTTTCACCCCAAGAAGCCTCATAGGCACTGTTTGCAAACTCTCCAGGCTTTGGGGGCTGAGCTGGGAACAGCAGAGAAGAAAGTCGAAGTGGCCGGTAGTGTCAAATCTCGAAGCTTAAATAATTACCAACATTACGCTTACGATACCAATACTCTAAAGGAGCCCTAGTTACCAATATGCCAATATTACTGTCAGGGTTCCTTATGTTTCTAATACTATAAAGGAGCCCATTGCAACAGGCTGAGAATGAGAAGCTCCTCGAGCACTTTCCGGTCCGATGCTACCGAAGCTGGTTATATGTCGTGACATAGTTACAGCAACTATGATACAAAGCCTGGTTGTCACATTCCATAAAACACCACAAGATACGGCACATACGATGATGCACTATAACAGGCTATACTATACACACATATGTATATGTGTATACATATATATATATATATATATACATACGTACGTACATACATACATACATACGTACGTACATACATACATACATACGTACATACATACATACATACATACATACATACGTACATACATACATACATACTAGGTATGGACACGAAGCTCCCTCCATGGCTGTGGTCAGGTATCTTTTGTTCCCCTTTGATGCAACGGAGCTGCCCGCAGCCAAGTTGCTGGCTGTAGTGGGAGACCCTGACTAAACCCCGATGCCAAGCGCTAGAACCCTCTCTAAACCCTAATCCCTAAACCACAAGACTTGCTGCTGCATTGGCGATCTGGGTCTTAGAAGTTTACAGCTTGGAGCGCCGGAATGCTTTCATGGTCCTCTAGCAGGCACCTCCACAGGCAGGACTGGAGGACTTCCGTGATTACTGCCACATCGCTGGTGCCCCAAATTCTCAACCCTCAAACCCTAACCCGTAACCGGTGTATCGGCTCTATGAAAGCTCCGAAGCATCCGAAGTGTCAGACCTTTCCACTTCAGGTTTGGTGGAAATCTGACTGCCGGTACACCGAAATGCCTGAAACCGGGTACAGAGTAGCGGGAATCCGAAACAACTGAGCCCTATGCAACATCCTGAAAGCCCCTTGGCATAGCACATGACTTTGTGGGATGTTGTACGGGCTTAGACGGTTTTACTTTTTTTTTGCATGTGTTCTTTGGGTTCTTGAATCTGATGACCTCGAAAGGCAAAAGCGAGTCATGGATTCTGAAACTAGGGCATCTTGGGGAAAGAGTCCTCAAGCGAGGCCCCCCGAGCCGTTTCGTTTCGATGGCGATGAGAACAGCCGCAGAAGCAGAAGCTATGGAAGACCCTAAATCTAAACCCTCTAGCCCCAAGCTAGAAGCCCCCTAAACTTAAACCTGCAGCTGCAGAATGCATGGAAAAGTTAGTGTCTCGGTGCCTTGAGGCCAACGAGCTTCATCCGCCTTATGCTTGCCGATCCTCAGGCAGAGCTTTGGTGAGGGGGCAGCTAAGGTTTGGGTTTGAGGTCAGGGATTAACTGTCTGGAAGTTTGGGTTTAACGACTATGAGGCATCAGGGTGTCGGGGTGAGTATAGGTCAGAAAAGTTTTTGGGCCTGCGGCTTGAGGTTTAAAGGCGACGCATGACCCTGCGCCCTGCGCCCCAACCCTAAACCCTAAACCCCGAACCCTAGACCCTAAACTCCCAAAACCCTAAACCCTAGACCCTAAACCCTAAACCCTAAACCCCCGAACCCTCTGCATGCAAAAGTCCCCCCAAGGCCCCTCCAGCGAATGCACAGAACCCTGAAGCCGATAAGCAGTCCCAAGTCCTACAGTCCTGGGTTTTAGGGTTTAACGCGGTTTAGGGTTTAGGGTCTAGGTGTTTAGGTGTTTAGGGATTTAGGGGTTTAGGGGTTTAGGGATTTAGGGGTTTAGGGGTTTAGGGGTTCAGGGGTTTAGGGGTTAGGGTTTAGAGCTCTTCTTCTCACAAGCTTGGTTCCCAAAACCCACGACAAGATCACGAAATTTCGTCGCAATCCCTATAGCCCTTCAAAACATGCTAAGCCCCCCTAAACCCGAACACCCTAAAACCCTAAAGCCCGAAAGCCCTAAAACCCGAAAGCCCTAAAACCCTAAAAACCCCTAAAAGCATAAAACCCGAAAGCCCTAAAACCCGAAAACCCTAAACAGCCCTAAGCAGCCCTAAAACCATAAAGCCCGAAAGCCCTAAAGCCCCCAAACCCTAAACCGCAAGCCCCAAATCAAACACGAGATCGCACTTCCAGGATCCCCCTGCTACTCCTGGGGTACTGAGGGCTTAAGGCTACCAAGATCAGTATATGATAATATTATATATATATATATATGTTTATTAATGTATATATATATATATGTGTGTATATATGTACAAATGTATATGTCTATCTATCTATGTATCTATCTATCTATCTATCTATCTATCTATCTATCTAAGAGCGGTTTAGGGTTGAGGGTTTAGGGTTTAGGGCTTCGGGTTTAGGGTTTCAGGTTTAGGGTTTAGGGATATTCTATGCTGTGCCCTTATCACTCCTGTTTCTGGAGATGGCTCCTGTCGCTCCTGACTACTCGGAAAAAGAGCTGGCCTTATTGGGGAAGCCAGGATCGTTCTAGTGCGAGCTCTGTTCGAAGCCACCGATGGCTTCGATCTGCAGGCGGGTCTGCTTTGTGTACTGATTTAGGGTTTAGGGATTTGTTTAGGGACTGAGTCACACTATCTTCTGCCAGACTGGACGATGTCTAACTGTGATACTGTGCTGTTTTGCTGTGTAAGATGCTGTGGGTCCCTGTGTCAATGTAAAAAGTATACTAGCGTGCGACATCAGAACCTTTTCAGAAATCTTCGTGCATCAGGCATGGCGGTTTATCGCGGATTCAATGCATGATACAAGAGTGTCACCGTGGTTCTGAACACAAAATCCATCATAAAGGGATTTGCTGCACCTTCCCAAGCGGCTGTAGATGGAGTCTTTATTGGAAGGGGGTGTTCTTAAAGCCAGGTATACTTTATTTCGGCTTTTACCGTCGTTGGAAATCCTACGAGACTTGCAGAGTCATGCGTTTGTTCATGAACCCAATGCAGGGTCATCAAGGCCTCTCATAGCTCTCAATTACCGTTTGTCTTGTATACTGCCCCCACCCAGTAACAGTTGAATGGTATTCATAATACCGATACATAAGACCCTGAATAGCAGCCCTATCATTGTTACTGTCGTTACTGTATGGGGGCAGTACCCATCGTGTGTCGCTGATGAGCTGATGCCCGCAAGCTCTCACAGATCTGCTGTTCTTCCAGTCGCTGGTGCAGTTGCTGAATCTGTTCACGTCCAGTCGCCATGCCACTGCATGCCAACACGGTGTGAGCTCCCATCTGTCGTGCAAGATGCATGATATAAGCTAGACAGCTGAAATGTCATGTGAGCCTCATGTGCCCTATGCTGCTTTCAGACCCTGCATCGCGTGCCACAGCTACTATTGACATGTCTATATCTGGTTTAGTTGCAGTTTTTAAGTATATGACGCGTTCCTTAGGTACAAGTGTATACAATTTTGCATGCATGCACTGTGTGCATAAATCCGCGAACTCGCACACCATGTCCGTGTTTGCATGCAGACATTTATGTCAGACCTGTTTGCATGCGTCCGACATAAGTAGTATGCACTGTCTTGTGTCGGCCTATCTGTCTGTGTGTATTTTCACTGAAGCTTTGCTTGCGCACATGGGGAGTTCTGGAGGACACATAGAGAGCGAGCTACCTGCCACAGGGTCTGCCAGGAGCTCAGATCCAACTTTTCTTTAGGGTTTAGGGTTTAGGGTTTATGGTGCTCGACACCAGCAGCACGACTCTTTCCGAATATGCTTGATTTGGATGTGTCTCACATGCATGCGAAATTGAAGAGCTCGATGTAATCAGCTATAGGCTATCCCTGAAACCAGAGGCCAAAACCTTATAAACCTTAATCTGTACCTCCAAACCAGCGAATCGCTTGAGCACCTTGAAATACTAGTTATTAGTTGTCGCAAAGCAGGGCTTCCAACGCAAATCCCGAACCCCTGAACCCTAATGCCCTAATCATTAAACACCTGCACACTACGCCCCAACCCAAGCCCCAAACCCTTAGCTAAACCCTAAAACCCCCAAACCTTACACCCTAAACCCTAAACCCTAGTCTAAACCCCGAATCTAAACCCTAAACCTTAAACCCCAAAAGCCGCAACCTTGAGGCCCTTGGCTTCCGCCACCAGGGAGCTCGAGTAGCTTGGGTCCTAGCTCCCGTGAGTTTACGGCTTCCTTTGAGGATTCCTCTAAAGTTGGAAAACCCTAAACTTAGGGTTTAGGGTTTAGGGCCCTAAACCCTGAGCCCTAAACCCTAAACTGTAAGATACCTTTAATCCTTCCTTCAAGGGCTACTTTTTAAGGGTACCTTGACTGCTTCCTTTTAAGGCTCTATGAGGCTTCTTTGTCTTTGAAGCGTTTCTTTTAGTGTAGCTTAAACGCTTCCTTTAAGGCTTCATTCAAGGGTTCCCCTGAGGTTGCCTTGGATGCTTCCGGTAAGGCCTTATGTGAGGGTTCCTCAAAGGGTGCCTTAAACGCTTCCTTTTAAGGTTTATTAAGGTTCGCATAAGGGTATCTTGAATGCTTCCGTTAAGGCTTCCTAGAAGGGTGCGTGGCTTTAAGGGTTGCCATATTGGTTTTAGGGCTATCGGCTTTGTCTTTGGTTAGGGGTTTAAGGCTTGAGGTACCTGGGCACGGCAGAGTCGAGCTGTTGGTGTTTTCAGGGTCCAGGCAGTAGCTTAAATCCCAGGGGATTGGGCTTTAACTGGGCTGGGGCAGTCGGGCCGGTAACGTAGATATCCCTCGGAGGGGTATAGGCGTCTTGAAGCAGCAAACGTTACGTGTACCATGTTGAGGTGCTTTTTGTTGCCCGTCATCCGAAACCTCAAGCCCGAAGCTCGACAAACAAGAGTCCCCGATGGCATGCTGTCTTCAGCCTCAAAAAACATGCCACAATCCGGATATTTTGTCACCGTGACACCGGGCTTGTGCTCCTTGATTGTACAAGCAGGAACCTATTCAGTTTGATGGGCCGTTACTGTGAGAGGTCTTAATAGGCGCTGATGCCCTTTCCACCCCGTTTCTATACAAACCCCAGACCCTATGTTCCCTGCATTCAAGCCCCTGCACCGCGAACCTACATCCTACAGCCCAGGACAGCAAGTTCGCCTCGGTTCACAGCCCACGCTACGAGGCGCGAGCTCACGAGAAGTGTGGGTTTGGGGCGTCGAGTTGTTGTTGGCTTCCTGGGAGATCTAACATGTTCCTGGCATCTTTTGCATGCAGGCGGCGCCACTCGGAGCCGGTAGAACGATTATATTGCTATAAGGCTTAAATAATTACTGATATATAATTGCGGGTTTCTCTTTATAGTATAGTTACGGTATAACACACCCCACAACCCTGATCTGATCATTAACGCCCACTGGATTGCCAATCTTGGAGTCGCGAACCTTCTCTATCCGTCTTGACTGCCGCCGCAAGCCCGATCAAGCAGTACGCACAGGTTACGAGCTCTTAAATCGGTTGAAGGTAACCGTCGCTGAAGTGTCGGTAATAGGAAAACATGGAGAGCTACCCATAGACCCCAAAGATCGAGCTTCCTAGACCCTCAGGCAGCTTGCCGGTCGCGTTCGCACAAGGCTGGGACCGGGGTAGTACCTGAGGGCCCTCAGCTGTGGGTCGTAGCTCCATGATGCTCCATACTTTACGCAGGTCTGGGCAAGACCGAGAACAGCAGGGAAAACACATCGCCTTAGAATCCTTGTGTAGTTTACATGTTTTTGCATATAGCTCAGCTTAAATTTATCCAACTTGCCGATGTTAACAAATTATATTCCTTAAGCACGTCTTGTGTGCTTCAATGTAGCTGTGTTGGTTCGGGCATTGACGCCAGGAAATATCGTATTGGATCGGCCACCAGCTTGCAAGTTCCCAACAGACAGCCGCGAGCGGAGTGTTGTCAGAGCTCTAGAAAGCCCAGAGAGCAACTTCTCTGACACCAGCCAGGTCGCCTCTGCCCTTCTGGTTGAGGCAGCAAAAGTTCGGAGTTTTGGGCTTTCGGGCTCGGGGGTTCTGTCGGGATGTGAGCTTTAGGGGTTTAGGCTTTAGGGTTTAGGGTTTATCGGGGGTTCTGTCGGGATGGGAGCTGCAGGGGTTTAGGGTTTAGCTATACGATAGCGCGGTACTGGGTAGCAAAGAAAGCCAACCTCTAAAGCCTCATCAACACAACCTCTGAAGTCCTATTATATAGCTTCCAAGCCGAACTCTTCCGAACAGGGCCGGTGCCTATCAAGCTACTGGGAGTGTGTGCGCAGATTCGCGATGCAGCCTTCGCAACCCTAGGGTTCCAAGGACTCAACTGCTACTTACTTGGGGCCCAAGATGTTGTTCTTCGAAATGCTTCTGCCTAAGTACCAACTTCTTGGCTATTTGGACCCTCAGGGCAGGACAGTTCTGCATTTGCAGATTAGGGCTTGCAGGGATTTAGGGGTTCCAGGGATCGAGTGTCTAGGGCCTGCCTATAAAACCCAAAACCCCCTGAATCCTAAAGCCATAGGTGGATGTAGACTGGCCGGAAGGGAGTGGAAAGGACACACCCAAGACATCTCCTGAGCTCCACATCGCGAACCTAACCTCAGTGAAAGCTGGCGCCCTGAACCATACAAGCACTAAGGCAATGGAGGCAAAGCCATGAAATCCCCTAGCAAACAGTAAAACTCACAAGCTTTTCATCCGGAGATGTTTCGAGGATCCAGCAGACAATATCGAAGCAGAGACTACGGTGGGCTGGGAGGAGCGGGATAAGGATTGGAGACTTAGGGTTTTTTGGAGTTCAGGGCTTTAGGGGTTCAGGGCTTAGGGCTCTTAGGGGTGGGTTTGGAGTAGCCCCGGCAGCCAGCTGTATTTGCATGGCAAAAACCCAGGCTCACAACTTCACAAAATTGCACCCTTAAGCCCTGAACCCTATAAATCCTAGACCCTAAACGTCCCTTCCTGATTTCCAAGACACAGAGAGCCAGTATCCCTCCCAATAGCCAAAACCCTAAACGACGACCCCTTGAAGTCTAAGACACCAACACACACATTCAGAGCCTTGTCTAAACCCGAAACTTCTGAAGCTTGAGCCCCATAATACAGGGCTCAGGACAAGTAGTAATACTAGTCCTTAGAGCTCTTGATTATGATCATAACTACTATAAAAGACACCGACCAGAACCTTGGTCGAATTAATAAAAGCCTGGGGTATTGTTTACTTGTACACTACTTTTGTGTTGTAGAAATAGGGTGCGGAGTAAGAAATGGTAGTCGAATAAGAAAATAGTAGTCCGACTGTTGATTGCTGGTATTGGACGCTGCAAGGAAGCCTGGTCTAGCTATGCAACTCTTCGTGCAGGATGAACCCCCTGCTGGCGGCGCAGAAGTGGAGACACTTTCGCGTCTGAGGCTTCAGCGTGTGGGGACTGAAGAGTTGCGGGCAGAGGATTCAGGGTGTCGGAAATCGGAAATGGCTTGAAAACCAAAAATACCTCCAGCAAACTACTACTAATTAGCTATGTCAGGGCAATGCAGACCCGTGATGGGTGACTCTGAGAGGGAAGGTTCGTGTTAGGGAGTAAAGTGTATTCTCGGGGGTTGGCTTGTGGGAGTAGGCCTGGGACTCCTTGTGGCTGGATCGCATTTCTGTTTTCCTCCACTGTAGTCTATTACCAATGAACTCCAAATCATAACTGTTGCACTAGACTTCCATGGCAGCCTTTGGGAGTTTGCAGACTGTCGGATACAGTATCTTCGGCAGCATACTGGCTGCTGAGGCATCCTGACTCTTTGTCTTCGGGACCTCTGTACAATTAGCGCGACCCCCCTGATGGCCAGTTCAAGTAGCCGTAGCCTTTTATTGCCACAGTCTTGCGTCGAAAACTTCAGTCTGCACCGGTTCGCACATGCGAGGCAAAGTTTGTCGATGTGGAGTCGGAGTGCCTTGGACCACTCAGGGACTTAGACCAACTAATTCTACTTAGTCCAACGCACAGAGAGTAAGTAGATAATTGTGAGTAGGTATCTACACACATGCCCTTGCACGTGTATGTATCGTATGTATGTAAGTGCGCATGTATGCATGTGTATGTATGTAGGTGTATATATATATATATATAGGTATACATACGTGTATATATTTGGGAACCCAGCAGAATGGCACTGACATGAAAATTGCTCAAGCCCCTAACTAGCGCTAAACTCACGAGGCGAAACCCTGAATCCTAAATCCTAAACCCTACATAAACCCTAA
>CBDDHW010000001.1:70000-307753 GCA_965228575.1 Rhodospirillaceae bacterium
AAGTATAAGTATACAGCATGCACATGTTCAGATACATTTAAAACACGAACAAGACATACATGTGTGTATATGTATATACATTTACATGTACGTACATGTATATACCAGCAGACAGGAAGAGTGAACGAGGAAGACGGTGAGAGGCAGAACAACTTCACGAGAACAATATCAGTGGTTCTGGAGGTCATGTAGGTCCGTCTTATCGACTACACCCTTTTAATACGGTGCTCCGAGAGTCTCGCATCTTGGATGAGACGGTTCCGGCCAGTCAGTTATATGGGTACTTCCCTAAATTAGGCCGTTTTTCGATCCCACATGTAGTACGGCACCCTTATACAAAACTGCCCTAAACGCGATCCTATTTTCGAGGACTACCCATATGGGCAGACTTGTAAGATCTTGTAAGTAGCTAAGGCAGCAATGGTTCGTTTATGCCATACTGCGGCTGTGCCCGGGTTATGAAGCAGCAGCTTGAGCTAGTGCTGAGGCTCCCCTAAGCGTACTGACCCAACCCTACAACTTCACAGCACTTAAGCCAAGAGCCAAAGACGACGAGTCCGAGGTGGCATCAAAGCTACTTGCAGCGCGTACGGGACAAGGGCTTGCCTGCTTGAGCTTTCTAGTCTGAGGAACGAAAGGCTTATTCTGGATCTGGAGCTATAGCATCGTGTGAGGTTTTGCAACTAAGTAGTGCCTCTTTGACTGTGGCACTGAAGTACCGATATAGGAGCCATTTAGGGCCAGGGTGTTGTATATACTGCATGTGTACAAGCTTAATAAATCCAAATACATTGTAATGAGTAAAATGACTCATAACATTCTTAAAATATAGTTGAATACTGCTCAATATAACAACACACATCATAACGTAACATACCACAATATAAAGCACTAGAGTACGTTATCAGAATATATCAGCAGAATTGAATATGCCAAGAGATCATATCAAGATACTAAAATACAATACGGTACAGTACGTTACAATACACCATATTGAACTATAGTACACATATAACATAGTACAATAAAGCCAATCTAGCTTAATATAACATAACATACCATATGTTCCGTCAGTACCCAACAACATAATACACTATAATACAACTTAATAGAATATAAACTCATATATACAATAGTTTAATTTCGGAGCCTTGAATGTTCATGCTTAGGGACCCTTAGCTACAGGAAGCAAATCAAAATACCAGTACTTCAAAATCCTCAGCGAAGGTCTCCACCCAGCTGTGCCGGCGCTGCAAGTGTAAAGAACCCTAAACCCTAACCCCTGAACCCTTTAAAAGCATCGCCGAAGAGACTTGGGTTCTGAATTATTCCTAACCTATCCGGAGTATTGCTGCTACTACTCGTGAGGCAGGTCGTCTCTTTGGCACCTCAAACCCTAAACTCCTGAACCCTCTTTGATGTTACCGCTGCTGACCTTAAAACCCTAAACCCGAAAACCCTATAAGCCCTAAACCCTAAACCCTAAATCGTCGCAGGACAGAACGCAACAGGTAATCCGTGCTGCTACCGAGCTCTCGGCGGCGAACGCTGCAGCTGCGACCTCACAAGCCACTTGTCTTCAGAGCTTTCTGGGATTTTGGGTCAGAGTTTGGGGGTTTAGGGTTTATAGGTTTAGGGTTTCGGGTTTAGGGTTTAGGTTTTAGGTCTTCCTGAACCCGAAAGCCTAAGTCTAGCTTTCTCGAAGCGGTTGCGGTATGTTTAGCAATACTAGCACATGAGAGTCCGAATACTATAGTTGAAATACTTATCTTATCAAAGTTCTTCCATCTCTGGGTTCCTATGGAATCCTGTATATAATGCTTTAAAGAACCCTTACGGAAGACCGGGTTGTACTGAAAAAGGCCCCGCATTCTACTTGTTTAGAGCTCCTACTTGGAGGGTCGGAGGACTTAGTAAGTAGATATTAAGTAGAGTTGTAGGTACCCTAAAAGGGATCCTAATTGGGGATATGGTATTTGTAAGTCTGTATAATAACCACTTACTAAGTCCCCCGACCCGCTAAGTATATTCTGCACAGGCCTCAGCTGCGGTTCCCGCGCAACGGCCTGCCTCAAGGCTCTCCAGCAGGGCTCTAGAATGAGGGTGGGTTTAGGGTTTAAGTTTAGGCGAAAGCGGTAGAAAGAGGGCTTTAGATTGGAATAGTTCCGGCTCACCTGGCTCACAGAAGATGGGTTGAGCATCAATCTTTTCGAGCAGGGTGCTGTTGCAAGGCTACACTTGGTTTCACAGAGCCTTTCGTATAGTTGTTGTCATATAAAGCATTACAAAACACAGCTCCTAAAAGGCTAAAGCCTTATAGCCCTAAAAAAGAGGAAAATATGCCCCAAAACCCTATTCCAAATTTCAGGCCCCTGCCTTGGGCCGCACCAGCCTAGACTCGTGAGCTGTGAGTTGTTTGACAACTCGAGCATCAACTCAACCGTGCGTGTTTTGGGGGGAACTGTTCCATGTACGCCGCCCTACGCTCCAACGGTTGTGGAATTATTTTCAACCTTGCGGAACTGAGCCTGTGGGGCTTTCAGGGTATCTCAAATACAAAATCAATCCCCAAAACGCGAAACCTAAAACTTTAACTGAACCCTCGAGCCCCAGAAGCCTCATCGGAACTCTGCCTCCCTCTTTTCGCCGTGGGCTCGTCAGGCCGGAGGAAGATCGGCGCGACCCCCAGAAGTGTCCTAAAATCTATAAGCCCCTATACACTCATAAACCCTAAACCCCAGATGTGTCTTTGGGATGACTGGTTCAGGGTAGAGGGGCTTGCAGGGCGCAGGGCTTATGGTTTTAAAGTTAGCGTGTAGTCAGAGACAACGTCTTTTTGTACTTCCCAAGAATTATAACTGGTAAGTTGTTGGAAGACCGCGGATTGTAGTAAACCAGAGCGTATAGAATCATGGTACTCGCAGGTGTTTTGTGCGCTTGCAGTAGGAGTTTGCGGGGTGAGCATGCAATACATATGCTATCTGCATACGCCTACGTCTCAACACCTACCGGACTTACCGGCTCTTGTCGCAACTATAAGCAATGCAGTAGCAAGTGTAACGACATAATAGCAACAAAAGCGATAGTAATAGCAACAGCAACTGCAAGCAACGACAACAACAACAACAACAACAAAACATAATGGTACTACTACTCCTGACCAACTCCTCCTCATTGTCCCAATACTGCTGGCACTACTACTACTACTACTACTACTACTACTACTACTACCACTACCACTAGCACTACCACTACCACTACCACTACCACTACCCCTACCCCTACCCCCCTACCCCCCTACCCCCCTACCCCCCTACCCCCCTACCCCCCTACCCCTACCCCTACCCCTACCCCTACCCCTACCCCTACCCCTACCACTACCACTACCACTACCACTACCACTACCACTACCACTACCACTACCACTACCACTACCACTACCACTACTACTACCACCACTGCTACCACTACCACTACCACTACCACTACTACTACTACTACTACTACTACTACTACTACTACTACTACTACCACTACTACTACTACTACTACTACTACTACTACTACTACTACTACTAATAGTAATAATATTAAGAAGCAAGTCCTTCGATCTAGAACACCCGAAGATCTGTGGAAACCGGTTGAGCAGCGACGCTTGCGAAGGCCTGTCCTAAATCCTTGTCTCTCGTTTTCCGCGTAAGTCGCAAACGCACGAACAGCGAATCCCGGAACCCATCACCGTGTGCGCTTCTTAACTAACTGGGCTCACAACATTCCTCACCCAACGCCCCAGGCTGCCTGAGCGATCAGGATCCGATTTCCCGCGAAAGTCGCCTGCGCCACAGCTTCGGTCCTTGTAGGCTATGAAGGCTTTGAGTTTGGGGGTTGTTTACATTCTGATTCTGTTGCCGTAGCCCGAACCGCACAGAAGAGTTGAGGATGCCAGAAATGTAGGCAACCCGCCAGGTTTCTGGACCCAGAACCGCTCCTTCTCTCCGTCCGAATATTCGACACTAAACCCCTACACCCCTAAACCCTGGCCTTTGTTTTGTGTTGTTTCCACAAAACGTCGGTCAGGAACCTCAGTACGAAAGTTTTTCCTCGGAGTCTCGGCCACTAACTATTGGTTGGGTTTAGGGTTTAGGGGTTGCGCATGCAAACTGCGCGGGACTTGGGCCTGTTCTGTCGTACCAACGCCCTTGATTCAAACTGTAGCTTTCGTTGAAGCCTCTTGTTTATGTAGCAGCTACGGCATAGCTGCACATATGATCCTCCTAGAGGCTGCAGTTGCTAACTTGGTATAATTGCAGGCCCATGGGCACAAAAGCTAGTGGTTCCCTACTACCCACTCCTCCTGCTAATAAATATGCTCGTGAACTAGTTTTGAAAATATTGCTGCTAATGGTGTTCTACTGCTAGTCTTAGTGTCCACCAACACGTTCCGACTTACTCTGCTGTCTAGAAGTTCCGCGACAGCAAGTGATGGTGCTGGTTACCTTTCTTGTTTCTGGGTCTATTAGCTGCGCCCCGTGTTCGTCACCTTAAGTTTCGATTGCGAGCCCAGTGCCCATAGTTTCCTTGTTGCATGAGGGCGGGGGCATGCTTGAATACCTGCAGGAATCAGACTTATGCAGGAACATGTGCACACTGCAGATCCAACTGTGCTTACATGTGTCGACTTGTGTGCATGGTTGCATTTGTTTGTCACACCCTCCTTCACACCTGCTGATTTTTCTCCCCCAACGCAACAGGTCCACCCTAAACGAGGAGGACCTGTCCGTCAGTCGTGCAGCTTGGCCAAAGCCTGTGGAAGAGAGAACTTGCCTTAATCTGCCACAGGCGCAAGGTTGTTTGCGATTGCAGATATTAATGTCATTAACAAATTAATGTGTTGTTCAGGAGGGGCTCTAAGATTTATGCTTTTGCACCATGATGTTTTTGAGTGCTAGGCTGGGCAGGTTCAGATATGTCTCGTGAGCTTCTCCACCCATATCAACATGCTCACATGACACCCCGGAGAGCGCACCGCAACACCCCTGAGTTAAGAAGTCTACCTTACATTCTAGAGGGGCTTAGGCTTTCATGCAGTGCTGAGTTCTTCGCATGGAATTTCACTAGCACCAGCTGGCCTAGCGAATTTGGATCTAGAGGAGATTCTTGTTGGGCCGTCTGTGACTGTTTCCCATTGCCGGCTCGTTGTGTTCTTGGCGAGCTTCTGCTGGAACTAGCAAGCCAGACACGCTCCCTCGCAGCTGATTTTCTCCATGCTGCTTTAGGTGGAGCCAAGGATCGTGCCTGGCCTGCCCAAATGCTTCTTTACACCCAGCACCGCATCGCCACATACGTGTGCGCGTGAGCATCGACTTCGAATTCCACGCCTCCAAAGCCTTGCCTGCCAGATCCCGACCTTGAAGGCTAGTACACGACCCTGAATGCTAGTACATATAGAGATTTCCGGCACAGCCCTATTAGGATTGGCAGCGGCAGAAGTCTGATGAGCGGGAGGTCGGGACATCATCTTTCTGTAGTGTTGTGAACAATGCTGTTTGCCTAGATGTCTTGTGCTGAACAAGACATCTTGGCCCAATCTAGGCAAAGAGCTATGACATCTTTCAGTAGACAACAACTGCTACTGGCACAGGTCCAGGTTCAAAAGCTTTGGATTTGGTGTGGGTTGGCGGTGGATCTGCAGTTGACTATGTTCCACTGTTCTTGCCATGAGATGCTTTGGAATGGTGTCGGAATGCGTCAGCACTGTCGTGAAGCAAACCTGGTGCAAAACAAACGTAGAAGAATGCGTCATGCAGCTGCACCTCTGCTTCAAACTCACCGCAGAAGCCAGGGATGCCAGCACCCTTGCATGCAAAGTGCTTTGGGCTGGGATACTGCTTACAATTGTACAAGCTTTTTCTTGTCCGCCCTGATCGAAACAAACATATCTTGGTGAAACTTAAGATTCCTGCGAAGGTATCGGTTTAGGGTTTAGGAGTATGCACTGGGCTTCCGCTGAGCTGCGGGAACTCCATACTCCATGGCAGGTTTATGTGGGGTCGTCGGTTTTATGACGAGTTTAGGCTGTATTTGGGGTTTAAGGCTCTAGGGCTGTAGGGTTTTAGCCTCTTAAAGCCTCAGGTTGAACTAGGGACTTAAGGGTATAATTAGGGTCACCCGAAACCTACCCTAAACACTAAACCCCAAACCCCTATATAAACTTATACTTATAGTATACTATACCCCCAAAACCCCTATATAAACTTATACTCATAGTATACTATACCCCCAAAACCCTATTCTAATTATTCACCTCGAACCCCGGGAGGAAGTTCGCAAGAACGGCCTCGCGAAAGACGCAGAGCCCGGATCCCAGGGCTCCAGAGTCTGCGGGCGAACGAAATGGGAGTTGCAAGATGGTAGTATATTATAGTATAGTGTGGTATGGTATGGTATGGTATGTGTATGTACATATATATATATATATGTACATACTATATACAAACAGCATAGCATAGTATAGTATAGTATAGTGTAGTATAGTATGCTAACAGTGTGTTTTCGAATATGATAAACCCTCTATTATACCTTATTAGTGCATTAAATCTGCGTTAAAGCTTATTATCGCGTATCTAGGGATGGGAGCAGACAGTAAGAGGTGCTACTACAACCCTACACGACAAAACCTTGAGAGCTCCAAAATATGAACCCTGGCCGTAAATAGTGAGACAGGGTCTTCAAGACGGAGCCCGCGTCTTTAATGACCCCACTTACCAAGCCAACAACAGAATACGGTCTGTGTCGCGAAAGTAGTAGCTGCATCTGCAACAACACTGACAAGTCTAATCCGAGTCGTACCTAGTGGAGACTGTAGAATACTACGAGTGTGGAGACTCCCAGCTACCCCCGCAACTGCACTGAGTATTGCACATCCAACCCTCGTTGGTTTAGAGCTACCCCTGCCAGCACATGTGGCTTCTCCTAAACGTGGATCCCTTTCCCAGGCCTTGTCGTGACAAATGAGTATGAGTCTCTCTCTTTCTCCTTTCCCCTTTTGCCGACACACATGTCTGCACTCTTTCCCTATCTCCTCTTCTCGTTCTCCCTCAATCTCTCGCTGTGTTTCTCTCTCTCTCTCTCTCTCTCTCTCCCTCCCTCTCTCTCACTCACTCTCTCTTCCCCGAGTTTGCCCGTGCCCCCAAACACGCACACCCTCAATCTACGGCGTTTCGGTGGTAGGCTTTCTCTGTGAATCTAGGAACTTCCATACCTCCAATAACGCATAGCTACTTGTATAGTAGACTGTTTCCCTAAAGAGTGGTACGATCATGTCTTGTTGGGTCTAGGATGTAGTCGCACGATGGAGCTGGACAGAGAGCTTCCTTAGAGTTGGCTTTGGCTTTATTGTAAGTATCATTACTAATATTGTCATGATTGCTGCGATTATTCTCAAATTGTTATACGAATACCCATTAATTATTATTTGTAGAAATTAGTATACAATTAGAGTTATGGCCACTGCTTGATTTGGCTTCGGCAAATCCTGATGCCGGAGCTAAACCATGCATCCGCCGTCAGGTTCAATCGCCAGCTGTCTCCGTCGCAGTCCTTGCCCCACGTGCCCACTCTGTCCGCATCTTATCGCTGGGACCGGACCTTCGCATGGGCCAATACCCTAAACTCCAAACCCTAATAGTCTGAAATTGAAACTACCTTAACCTCCGTTTCAGATGATCCAGTCGCCTCCCGAAGCTGCGCGTGGCGACTCTAGTTTCAAGAATCACCAAAGCCTAAGCTCTGAAATGCTTAAATCCGTAGGTCCCCAAACCTAAACTTACTGAGATTAACATCCCTGATACTGGGGCCTGAATGATTGGCCACGTACCCTCCGCGTTCCCTAATACGTCCATAATGTATGTTCCACACCATACCCTCTTCGTATCATCAAGGTCCCTAACTTTTTTGGGAGGTAGGAGCTTAGGGTTAAACGGTTTAGTGGTTGAGTTGTTTGTGGCTTCCCTACACTATCGACCTTCTGGTTCCGGAGAGGGCTGCTTCATGGGATCTTTTATGGGTTCTACCAGGGCTTCCGTAAAGTTTGCATGAAGGCTTGAGGGTTTAGGAAGTACCTGGTAGTCTCCAATGCCGTTGGCTACCTTGGCTTTCTTTGTAGGATCGTAGCCAGACACCGGAGACCCTACGCTAAGCTCTGAAAAAGTAAGATTCATACAGGGACACTCTATACTTCACTGTGGGCAACTGTGAGGATAATGATGGTTCGAAGTTGCTGGCTTCTATGTCCGGTAGAAGCCCTAAACCCCTAGACACCGGTACCGTAGGCCTCGGGCAAGCTCATAGCAGTCGAGGCCCAGGCCCCCAGGCTGCATCGTCGGCCCCAGGATTGCTTGCAACCCCCCCCCCCAAAAAAAAAAAAAAAAACTAAACCCTTAACCCTAAACCCTAAACCTGAACCCTCCCCGCCCCCACCAAAGTACCTTTCGGGTTTAGGGTTTAGGGTCAGTCCCAGGCCCTGCGGGTAGTTCAGTTCACCGGCCCTACATCCGAAAGCCTAAGGCCCCTCAACCCCATAAGCTCTAAACCCCAAAACCTACCTACTGTCCCCACTGTAGTTCCTTTACTTTGCTTAACGAGGGCCCTATATTGTAACCCCTAAGAAAGGAACTAGAATGGAGCCTATGGGTATAAAGGCCTCAACCAGATCCCTCGACCCAGGTACCCCCCAAAGCCTCCAAGAATTGAGCCTTCTTTGGGCTCTTTCGCGGTTCGGGTTTAGGGTTTTGGGTTTTGGGTTTGGGCCCGTTTAGGCCGTAATTTGTGGGCTCTTTCGCGTTTCGGGTAGGCCTTAAGCCGTGCCAAGCTTAGGCGCGAGCTGGAGAGGAAGCACGCAGCTCGGGCCCCAGTCAATTGATGACATCCTAGCAACGGTTTGGGGGTGAAGGGAGCGGAGGTGTAGGGTTAGGGCTTATCGGTTTAAGGGGTTGAGGGATCACGATTCAGGAGTTTGGGATTGACTCAGGGTCTTATGAATTCAGGGCTGAAGTGGAGTTTTCGGAATACTTGACTCTCGGAAGGCTGGGAAGGATGAACAAACATCCAAGCTTTTGCGGCAGTAGAGAGCCTTGCCGTGAATGATGGCGTCGGACGGCAGATCCTGCTCGAACTTGGCGTGGCTTGGTCTGTCTTGATAAGGCAAGGAGGCCTGAGTTTTTTGGTCGAAATCTACAAGCCCTTGTCCGGGAATACGTCATGGAGAGCGGGTAAC
Organism: Rhodospirillaceae bacterium; assembly: GCA_965228575.1. Lineage (GTDB taxonomy): Bacteria > Pseudomonadota > Alphaproteobacteria > Rhodospirillales > Rhodospirillaceae > UBA11612. Next base: position 79,275 of record CBDDHW010000001.1, read on the forward strand.
TGGCGCAGGGTTTATTAGTCGAGAACTCCACGGCAGCTTCTGAAAGGAGGAGTGCCTCATTTTCAACAGACCCGGGTCCCACCATCCACAGGTTGCACCGGGTACTGTGAAATCGTGCACGTCCCCTCAGACTGCAGTGTTGTGGCAGGAACTTTGTTGCTAGTACCGCGTGCCTTGAACCCTCGCTCCAGCAAGAAATTCAGACAGACGGTTGTTTCTGTTTCTGTACAGGGATTTTACCACATGCAGCCTTGCAGGGTTTAAGAACTACTCTCGAGGCTTTGGTCGCGCAGACTGCGACAGTACACACAGGTTCGGTATGCATGTGCTTTGCATCCTGCAAGTATGGAAACTCAATCCTAGAACCCGAGCTCTAAACCCCGAGCCTGAGGCGTAAGCCTAAACAACTAAACCCTACACCCTAAACCCTAAACCCCTAGGTAGACCCTTCGACGTGGTCTCAGGAAGGTGACGTGTCTATGCAGCACCTGAACTCCGCGAAAAGCCGGGCGCAGGCACGGGGCCGAGGGGTCTCGGGTTCCATCACCGGCCGAAGGCTACTATAAGAGGTGTTAGGGGTGTAGGGTCTAGGGGGTTTAGATCACTCTTATGGGCTACTTGAAGGCGTAGGGTTTAGGGTTTAGGTCACTATAACTGGGCTACTAGGAGGCTTAGGGTATAGAGTTGGGGGTCACAAAAATAAGGCTACTATATACAAGACTTAAGGTTTAGGGTTTAGGGTTTGGGTCACAACAACAAGCCTACTACAAGACTTAAGGTTTAGGGTTTAGGGTTTGGGTCACTATAATAGGGCTACTATAAGGCTTAGGATTGAGGGTTTAGGGTTTGGGTCACAAAAATAGGGCTACTATAAGGCTTGAGGTTTAGGGTACAGGGCACTATAATCGGGCTACTATCAGGGCCACGGCTGAGGTTCCTTGAAGGGTTCCTTGAAAGGCTCCCTGCCGGTTTATGTTTAGGATCCCTCAAAGGGTTCCTTCAGGGCTTCCCTAGTAAGGGCTCGAGGTCTAAGTCTATGGTTGTTTGTCGGGTTTTCTCAAGGAAGGTTTCCAACATTTACAGGTACACATAAATGTATGTATGTATGTATGTATGCATGTATATATATATATATGTATATATATATATATATATATATGTGTGTGTGTGTGTGTGTCTGCATGCATGCATGCAGGTATGCATGCTCGTATGTATGTATGTCTTTATGTATGTATGTATGTATGTATGTATGCATGCATGCATGCATGCATGCATGCATGCATGCATGCATGTATGTGCGCATGTCTGTACACATGTATGTATGTACGTATGTACGTATGTACGTATGTACGTATGTACGTATGTACGTACGTACGTACGTACGTACGTACGTACGTACGTACGTACGTACGTAGGTATGTATGTATGTATGTATGTATGTATGTATCTATGTATGTATGCATGCATGCATGTATGTATGTATGTATGTATGTATGTATGTATGTATGTATGTATGTATGTATGTGACCGACCTACCTAGCTACCTGCCCACCTTCTGATCTGCCGGCCTGCCTACATATATGTATACATATATATATATACATATATATATATATATGTGTATATACATACAATATAATATATATATATATATATGTATATATATATATATATATATGCATACAGACGCACACATGCATACACACACACATACACACATACATAAATACATAGATAAGTAGATAGATAGATAGATAGATAGATCGATAGATAGATAGATAGACAGACATGCATACACACATCCGATCAGGCATGCATGCATGCATGCTCGCATACACTTATATTCGTATTATATGTATACAGACATACACACGCACGCACACACACACACACACACAAACACACACACACACACACACACACACACACCACCCACCCACACACACACCACCCACCCACACACACACACACACACACACACCGCAGCATCGCTTGATCAGAGAATACCTCCTCGAAGGCTGGTCGGGATGGTAAGGTTCGGAGCAGGCTGGTCTCTCAACGCAATATAACACAGCACTTGCTCCAGGGTTTGCTGACCTTAAGCCCTATAAACTCTAAGCCCTCAACCGTTGCTGCATGGCACGCTTGTAGATCCAACTTCAAACTCTCTCCAGCCCCGACCCCGAAGCTTCACTGCGAGCGCTCAAACCTGAACCCTGCCACCCAGATTCCTCACGATACCCTAAACCTGAAGCCCACATCCCAAGACCCGAACCCTAAACCCTTGAACCATAGACCGTAGACCGTCGTCATTTCGGTGTACTTCCATCCATCAGCGTCGCCGCTCCGCGAAGCCGTTTCCACAGCAGCAGGGTTTCAATCGGTGGTGCACGCTGACTCATGGTGTCCACGGTCAGGGGTTTCGGGGTTTAGGGCTTAGGGTTTAGCGTCGAGAGTTTCAGGTTGTAGCGGGCTTCGGACTTCAGGATGGGCTAGGGTTCCGGATCCGGGAATACTTCGGAAATTTCAGGGATCCGAACTTGGACTCGGACCTCAAATTTAAAGTAAGTTCCTTGGTCATAACGGACACCTTCCCCCCGACCCGCCCCGCCCCCACCAAAAACGATCCCGTGTTGTCATAAGACACTCCCACAAGGGTCGTTGAGGTTTGGGCCTTCCGGCGGCATCCAGTCCTCATGGGAAACCATCCCTCGGCGCTGCAGGATGTGACGCGCGTGCTGGACACCTCTGTGGCCTCCTTGGGCGCGCTGACACGTATTGTCACAGACTCGCAACAGGCCGCTCGTTTGGGAGAGCTCATCTCCAAGCACGACTTCCCCGCGCTTCTGCGAGCTCTGACTTCGAGAGAACGCCTTCCTGCCGATTTCTTTCCAACCTGGATTCGGAAAGCAGGTGGTTACTTCCCCAAGTTTGCCCAGGTCTTGTCTGTTCGTGCAGATCTGATTGATGATCCTGAAGTTCTTGCTGGTTTGAGTCGTTGCTTGGAAGATATGCCGAAAAGGTCGAATGCCGATGTGGCTGCGGTACTGGAACAGGTCGGCTGGCACGATGCATCTTCGGGGCTGGGGGAGGCCTTGAATGCAGGAACTGTCGCGCAAGTGAACGAGATGAGATTCTCGGATGCCCAAGTGTATCGCTTTGGTTTGTTGTGGGGAACCCTGTGGGGTGTGTAGATATCATAAATCTATCGTCTTCAAGTTTAGCCAACTTCTTTACAAGAGCCCGGGTAGCTCAAACTAAAGGACGGTGAAGCACTTCCCTGTGCGCGGCCCATAGCCGAAAACCCCAAGATCCGAATGATGACAGTAAACCCCACACCGTGAGTACTTGGACACAGAGAGGCACAACCCCCAAGTCGTTACGCCGCTAAGGCCATACAAGCCTCCGAATTCCTACACCATCTGATAACTACATGACGATTTCCCATACTGTACCCTAGAACAGCCGCATGTACTCGTACCCTGAAGCCTAAACTCTAACAGATTACCCTAAATTTCGAAGCCTAAAAAACCCACAGCGCAAAAACTGACCCCAGAGGTTTAAACAATTTGCCTTAAACCCTGGAAGCCTACCTTTTCAAGGACCTATCATGACTTAGGGTGTAGGGATGTAAGGAAGTCATTATCAGGAACCCTGAAAACGTGGGGCTTTGGGGGTAAGGTGAACTGTAGACGCAATTTCAGAGGTCTCTACGGCCCAGCGGTCCTCAAAGTCACCTTTCCCGATGTCCAGCGCCGCTTTGTCACCGACTTCCGATTGTTGCTCAGTCTTCATTCAGGGTTTAGGGTTTAAGGTTTTTGGGGTCAAGGTTTAGGGTGGCTGAGTACTAAGCCTTTTATAAGTATGCCCTACAACCTAAGCCCCCAAAACCACAAGTTTAATACAAGTTCTGGAGACACTAAGCCCTGAGCCCTTAAACCCTAAACGACTTCAGCGAGGTTTACGCACGCCCAAGCTATTCTTCGTGCACTGAATCTGCAGGATGACAAAGCCCAGCGCCTCGGCTATTTCACGACCATTAGTCGTTTCGATTGTGGCTGTTGTTGTTGTTGTTGTTGTCAGAAGCCTAGTATTCTGGTTCTTGTTCATTCAACTACAGCTGTTGTTGCTGGTGGGGTTGCTCCCGTCGTTTCGCGGTGTCTTCGTTAATCACCATGCTGTATTTGGGACCGGAAACTCCCCTGTTTGGCTACTTGGGCCCTCGGGTCAAGCTGTCACACTGATGATGATTACTTCCATGAGACGTACATCGGCAATCAAGGATCGTTGGCGCGATGTTCGAGGCGGTTGGGAATCTCGGTGGCTGCTGAGAAGGTTTTTCTTTGCATTCAACAAATGCAGTGATGAGCTTTGGGTCTGCGATTTTGGGTTCAGGGTGCAACCTTAAGAACCCTAAACCCCAAACCTGGTTCCTTGTTGGATACAATATTGCATTTTTGTTATCATAAAACCCTAGTAGGGATTAAAAATGATCATTTTTAATATGGCCTCAACAGGGAACCAGAAAACCTAAACCGTGGCCCCCCCGAACCCAAAAGGTTTTTCGGCAGTTGCAGTGCATGTCCAAAGCAGCCCAGGAGGCCCAGTCTAAGACATTGCCCCATAACGCTTAGTGGCACTATGGCTACTTGCCACTGGGGTGTCTAGTGAATGCTATGTAGGGTTTAGGGCAGGCGCTATCAGGGTCGTGAAAGGGTCGGAAAAGGGACTCGAAGGGGACTCTGCAGGGCTTTCGGGGTTTAGGGTTTAGGGTTTAGGGTTTTTGGGGTTTAGGGTTTAGGTGTAGGGTTTAGGCTTTTCTTCCGCTCTTTGGCCTTCGGATTTGTCGGGGGTTTCTGGGTTCAGGCCTCCTCGGTTCAGGGAATTAGGGGTCGAATTAGAGGTGTTGGGCCTTGGGGGGGGGTTTAGAATTAGGACCTAGGGGTTAGGAAGTAGGGGCTCAAATTACAGGCTTTGGGGGGTTTAGCCATTATAGGGTTAGGGTTGAGGCCTAAACCCCAAACTTCACAGTAAACTCCAAAAAGTTGGAAACCGGAATAAATACAAATAGTGCTGGGATTCCCTAAATATACGTTACTCTCAAGGCCTGAGGCTGTTGTCTTTCCAACTGTTGGGCTTCTACTTTAAGGGTAGTTCTCTAAACTAAGGTCCCCTTTCAGGTTCCCAATCTAGTACGTCACCCTTATTACAAAGGACCCCCAAAGAGACCCGATTTTAGAAAACGACCTAAACCCTAAACCCTAAAGCTTATAAACCCTACCCCATAAACCCAAAAAGGAAGAGCGAGCATCACGTCCTACGGGAGTTCGACCTCGCCTCTGAAGCGAAAGCTCTCTGGACCGCGCAGGAGCGCTGAAGTTCCTTCGAACTTAGAGGGCTCTTACGCAGGCGGGTTTATGGGGTTTATTTATATATATATATATATATATATATATATAGGTAGGTAGGTAGGATCTGTAGGGTGGTATAGGGCTTTCAGGTTTTTGGGGATTCACGAAGGGTTTGTTTGCCGGTATTAGGCTTTGGGGCCTGTAGGGCTTAGAGTTTAGGACTTATAGAGGTGTTGGACTGTACGTTGTATGCGACAGTGTTTTGGGTGGTGGCGGACTTCAGGTGTTTAGAGCCTACTTGGAGGTTCATGGGTAGGTATAAGTGCTATAGCTCATAGCAGGGGACTTATATAACCCCACTTATAACTACCCCTAAACCCTAAAACTCCTATAGAAGCCTTTAAAGGAACCCTTCAAGGAACCCCATAACCCCACTTATAACTACCCCATGAACCTCCAGGTAGGTTCCGGGACTCAAGATTAAGCTCTGATTTCGTTCTGGAAGCCGTCTAAGAGACCTGATAGACACCCGATGCGCCCCACTTGACGGTTTAGTTGGGTTTCATGGTTCGGGGTTTAGGGCGAGCAAAAAACGTTTTCTAGCAGAAGTCTGCATGAAGTCTGCTGCTATACCTGGTTGTTTGTGGGCGTTGATCTTACGTTGCCTGCATAGGAAGGTGTGCTCGGGCTTAGAGTCTTAGAGGTTCGCGAATCAGGGTTCAGGACTTCAAGCGGATTTTGGGGGTGACGCTGCAGGGTACCTGCTTCTGAGCCTTTTTCTTGTCAGGTCTTTGGCATACCTTCGGCTGTCTCAGTCAGTTGAGGACGTCTGTTCGTCGTTTTTAACGTCTCGACGAAGGCTGCAGCACGTAAGTTTGGCACGTCTCCGAGAACGTGTTTCGAATTGTGCTGGCCACGGGCTCTGGCATATTATGGTTTTAGGGTTTAGGGTTTAGGGTTTTACTTTTTTTGTTCTGGAAGCCTGGAGTAACCATGAGTGGACTGTGAGTTCAAAAGGTGGGGTCCTGCCTGCTTGAGCATCTAGGGTTAGGGTTTAGGGTTTAGGGTATGGTACTCGGGTTGTGGAGTTTTTCACGCGATGAGGTGCGGAAGGATTCAGGCATGTAGAAAGGAGGGTTCGTGGACAAAACCACTTCCAAAGTTGACAGCTCAAAGAGCCCAAAACTACACCCCAAACAACCCTAACCCTAAACCCTCAACCTCGACCGACTACTGGCCCCGTTCATATATCGCACACGGGTGCAGAAGCGTTTAGGGCATAGGCTACGCGTGTATGTAGCCCACAAGCCTAACTTTACAACCCTAAGCCACCAATCGTAAACCCAAAACCCTGAACCGCAAAGCTTATTCCTAAGCTAAACCCTACACCCTCATTGCCCGTAAAGCTCAATCGCAAGCCCGAAGCACAAGGCGCACCCACCGTGTGCACACACTATCTACACACCAAACCTAACCCCTAAACCAACAGACAGAGGAGCTACTTGCAGAGTGGCCCTCTGTCTACGAGTCGTGGACGACGGCCATGACTCGGGTGCCTGGATGTATTTGGTTGCAGGTTTGGGCTTTGGGGTTTAAGGTTTGGGCTAGGTGGTTGAGGTTTTAATTTAATGGCGTAAAATTAAGGGGCCTGTTTTGTGGTGCTTACCTCGTAAGCCTTAGCCTCAGACCTTGTTTTCCATCCTAAGGCCCAGGGTTCGTGACCCGTTAACTACGATACCCCACTTCCGAAGCTCCAAGAACCCCAAAGCCCTGCACCTAAAAGCGAAACTGTAAACCTTAACCATCAAAGGTCTTGGGACGTGCTGCTGCGGCATTTCCGCCTCACCTCCTGCCCTTGCTGCAGGCACCGGATATCGAAATCGGCGGCTGGTAGTAGGATGATAAAGAAGTTTGTGTGGATGATGATGATGATGATGATGATGATGGTGATGGTGATGGTGATGGTGATGATGATGATGTGATGACGATGACCATGATGCTGGTGGTGACATGCTCATGACAATGGTGCTGAGGGCCATCCTCATCATCAGCAGCATCAGCATCATCGCCATCACCATAACATCATCAACATCAGCATCATCACCATCTGCATCATCATGGTTTAGGGTTTAGGGTTTAGGGGCTTTGGGTTTCGGGTTTAGGGGTTTACATTTCCTTTCGCACAGCAGTTGGCAACTAATTAGGCTTGTTGCAAAATTGATAGTTCGTGTCTCCCATACCAACACCGCGAAAACCGAAGCTAGGGCGCACCAGCCAGCACCTAAAACATGTTTTCCTTTCGGGCTCCCATGAGCACCTGACCAACTCGTAAGATGCATTGTGAAGGCCGGGTTCGATAATGCTACTGCTGCTCTGTCTTCAGTCAGAGAACCTGTCCTGCAAGATCAAGCCTCAACCTTCCACCCATCTGTTTTCTAGGCTTCCGATGCCTACCTTAAGCCGCAAGACCCTAATCCACAAGCGCCTAATCCGTAGCCTCAAAATCCACGTTCCTAAACCCTCTGAATTGGAAATCTGGCTCCTCCCTCAACCCCTCCGGCTGATTCAAATGTTCAACAACCCAAATGGCTCAAGACCCTACTTACTAGACTATTATAGACTCATTATAGACTATAGTATGAACCAAGTATAGACCCTGAGCCACAATTCCTCGCATGAGCCCAAAAGCAGGTGGCCCAAGAACAGTCCCGGACGTGGCGGATTGGGGTTCCGACACCCGTGGCTGATCGTGTCGCGCCATCTGCCTTGGTCATGACGCATGCTGGAGGCTGGCTGGAAGTAAGGATGTGGGTTTGGGGTAATGTAGGAACCTGATTAAGAAACATGGGCCCTATAAGCCCATGTTATTATGCTTCATATTAAGAGCCCTCATAAAGGCCCAGGGTTTCTTAAGCAGGTTCCTACATTATACTGTTTAGGATGTGGGGGTTATGGGGATGTGCTGTGGTGCAGCTGTTTGAGCCTAGGGCTTCATCAAGACTTCTGGACTCACACACAGCGTGACATACGGGAGTCATCCGTCTCAATTTCGCGATTTCGCTCTTCGTTCATATACATGTATATACATATACACACTTACATATACATATGTGTGTATGCATGATGTATATACTCCTTCATTCAGACGTTTGGAACTCTCAAGTTGTAAGAGTAGGATAGCAAAGCAATGCAAGCAATAACATGCACTAGTTCATGATAGCGTATGCAGGCTGGAAGAATTGACAGTCATGGACTCAGCGCAAGCAGAACCGTCCTTGTGCAGCATGACAGGCGTGTGATTATCATAGGCCTGTACAGATGTGTTCGTTTTCGCATATATATATATATATATATATATATACACGCACACACAGAGAGACATAGACCTCATTGTGTGTGGATTCCGGTCTTACTAGTTGATCTGCAGCTTCTCCGGGCCATTCTGAGCTTTAGGAAAGCACAAATACCACCTCTGCGGAATCTGCGAGGGAGATCCCTAGACCCCTAAACCCTAAACCCTAAACCCAACCCTAAACCCTAAGCTGCGAGGGAGATCCCTGCAAGAGCTGGCAGAAGGGGGACCAGCGGCCCAGCAGGCCAGGCGATCTTGGCGTTTTTAGGTTTTTCGGGTGTGGCGTTTAGGGTTTAGGGTTTAGGGTAGAAGTAGAAGATTGTAGAAGTGTTTCCCAAAGAATTCCAGACCATCCTCTTTATTTGAGTTTTTGGTTGGTGCTGCAAGACCTCCTTCACCCAATACGTTCCGAAAGGAATCCAGTAGCAGACTTGCAGGTCAATAAACGAAGGCAGGAATGGTGTCCAACATACGACTGTGAGACTTTCGGCATGGGCTTCCTCTGGCGTCCTTTTTGTTCAGTAACACTCGAATTTCCCCCTGGCCTGATTTTGAGGTTCCATGCTCCCCCCCCCCCCCCCCCCCCCCCCCCAGTTTCTGTGGTCATGCTCATATGCTCATGAGGGTACTATAGTGGCCTGAATAATTACCCATACTATTTTGGGTGTTCCTGATTATAAATAGTATAGTATAGAACCCCAAAACCCTATTCTATTTATTGAGGCCCCTACATTAACTGAGGAGGCTGCGCTGGTGTTCCTGGGCTTCGCCGTGCCCTATCTTGGGTGGCTCTTGCTGTGCAAAAGCTCCTCCCACCTTGCCCACGTGGATCCACACTTTGGCAACTTCCGGTGGGAACGCGAGACAGAGACGCTTTGGGTTTTAGAGGCTTGGCACAATTATAGAACTGACTTGAGGTTTGGGGTTTAGGGTGTATCCTTGGAGTGCCAGGCGATCAGGAAGAGAAAACTGTGCAGGGCAAACAACAGTGATGATTGCTGTTCTCAGAGCAATGACAGCTTCGTCATATTGCGGGGCTCGTACTCTTTGGTATCTATTGATAAGGACTGGGGCAGCACGATTCAGCTCGATGACGAGCTGCGGCGGTCGCTATGTTTGTTGGTCTCCTGCTTGGCCGCCAGTGGAGAGGCCTGGGCATTTGGAGTCGTAGCAGTAATATAGGGGCCTTAGTAATTAGAATAGGGTTTGGGGTATATTATACCATAATTATAATCAGGAACTATTCTAATTATTCAGGCACCTACAGTAGACGTAGCAGGGGCTCAGCGAACTCTAAACACACGATGTACAAACTGCGAGTGCAGCAGGGATTGTAGTGGTTGTTGCCTTCACTAGTTTTCATCTATCTCCCCTAATCGATGTGATGCCGCTGTCGTTAAACTGTGTATTGCAAAAAAAAGCCACGAGCAAGCCACAGAACTACAAATAAACAGTGGCAATCATGCATTATTGCACTGGTTGTCATATTTCAATCCCAAGCCTCACTGATTTCTTTGGCTGTTTATGAGGTTCCGTATCCCTAGCCCAGGCACGTGTCAAAGATTCCAAATACCTGGTCGTGAAGGCCTTACACCTGAACCCCATCTCCAACACTGGAGCCCTGAACCCTTGTTTAGGAATTACACGCCTTGAAATCAATATAGGGGCCCCAGTAATTACCTAGATTGTTTTGGGGGCTCCTCGTTATAACTATAACAGCAAAATATATTCCAAAACCCTATTCTAATTGCTAAGGCCCGTATATTCGGGTTTATATGCCTTGTACGCCGAGCCCCAAAGCCTCTTGCAGCGTGCATCCAGCCTTTCGAGGATGCCGTTGTCGCCGATCTGGCGCGGCGCATTGGGGTTTCTGGCGATGATGACATCCGAGTGGCTGAAGTGGCCACCTGGCGCAGGGTTTAGGATGTTCGTGAGGCCAACATGACGACACGTGAAAGAGCAAATCGAAACAGCCAAGTCCGCCAAAGTCCTTCCACAGAGACATCAAGGGCTTGAATATAGGTCGTTCAAGATCCGAAGAAGTGTATCATGCACGTTTTTCAACTGTTATGTAGTCCAGCTGCCTCGCTGTCTGTCTCATACTTTCCGAAGTCATGGAGGTCTGTCATGGCTTACAACGAAATCGAGTTGTTAGACAGGGAAAGTTAGGAGATTGATGCCACGCCTGCTGGTAAGCTTGACAAATCCAAACATAGATCAAATGTTCAGGCACTTTAGTCGCAGAAGTCCGGTTTCCCAAACTCCAAACCCTGAATTCTAAATTCTTGGCCTTTTTAACACAGGATCATTGCCTTCCTGGGCCTTAACTACCCGACACGCTTTATCCGACAGTTTGCGGCACATCATAGCAGCAGCAGAGCCCGTGCGATACCTTGTTGAACCTGCCAAGGACTAGACTAGGAGGCAGGCGCCCCCATCCAAAAAGGAACCATGCATACCCTTATCAACAAAAAAGACTGACCATTTGCGTCTGGAAATGTCAGTTGGGCAAGTTCCTTTTTGGCTTAGGCACCTTTACAGAGATTCGGGATCGGGATACGCCGAAGGTGCGTGGTCTCTTCAATGCGACCAGCCAGGCGTCTATGCTGCAACAGAGGATAGCAATCCAAGCGTCCTGCTTTCATGACCTAGTTTTGCGGTTCCTGTTGACGAACTTAGTTTAAGTTAGCATCATAGGGATCTATAACAAATAACAAGGGTTCCTTATTATGGTAACTTAGTTGTAGTTGCTTAGCAAGCTACCGCTAAGCTCAACAAGCAATCCAGCCGTAAGGGGCCTGCTATATGGGCCTAAATCATTACCAATATTAGTTTGGGGTTCCGTATTGTAATATAGTACAACGGGCCCCAAAACCCTATTCTAATTCTTAAGGCCCCTGTATTAAGTCTCACGCTCGGCGAATCTTGAGATTTTAGGTAGCCGCCGGTTAGGACCATCGCCACGTGTGAAGAACAGCAGGCAGCAAGCTATCGTCACCTAAACCCTGAACCCTAAGCATCCCTAAACCCCAAGCCCCTGCTCGTTTACGAGCAGACCCTCAAGTCCGCTTTGCAGGTCGCAGCTCAGGAGTCAATTGAACATGCTGCGGCTGACCATCTTCTGCAGAACATCCGCCATGAGGCGGTAATTTCCTTTTCGGGGTTTTGGATGCTACTTGCAAGCCCAGCTACCTTCTAGTCCGGAGCATGTGCGGATATGGGTCTCGATTTGGGGATCATAGCCTTCTAGTAGGCCTGCGAACTCGCGGTGCCAGGGTAGAACAAGCCATGGCCTTCGACGGACCCTGATCGGGATGTCAATATGGGTCGAAAGCCCTCACCCAAGCTGCAACACATGCCTAATAAGGCCACAGGAGGCGAACCGAAAATCCTGGTATGTCTCGAAGCCAGTTGAATGCATTGGAAATATGGGGATCTATGATGAGGATGTGTCTTGCCGAAGTCTAGAGACATGGGATGTGGGAATTTGGGGCTCCTGCGGCAGGTCGTGCCAGTCGTGCGCTGCTTGGCCATCTTGGGCGGCACGCTGAAGATGATCCAGCAGCGGATACGTGCAGACCACCATCAGCACATTCCTCTCTCCTTGGCAATGCTCTGGGATCCCTTCGCAACGCAGGGCTTTGCATGATTGCAGAAGGTTCTAGAAGCTCTAGCACGATGGGGGACCGCGGGCGAAGCGGCTGGAGCTTGGAATGTAGGGTCGCTGGAGTTCAGTTTGGAATGCTGTCACTCTGTACAGGGCAGCATGGTGCTTCTTGCAAACTGCTGGTGTGTGTCGGCTGCCTGGACTTCGGAGAAAGAACCGCCCAGGAGAGAGCCCGGAGATGTTCAGGGTGTACCGTTCAGGCTTTTGGCAACCGCTCGGGAAAGGGGTGTCGCCAAGCAGAGATCATTTAGAGAGCACCCTTCCTGGTTCCTTGAAACCCTAAATAAACCTTACCCCCCCTAGACTCAACTTATGTGCCCGTGTTGCTGCCTACTACACCTTGGTGTTTGCTTCTCAAACTCATAGGTTCCTTAACCTTTTGGTACTTGTTGGTAGTCTTTTCATACTCACCGTTGAATTATGTTGATGATAATTGTTTATAATGGTTAATATGATCAAGGAAGAAGAAGATGATGCTTATTGTGATCACTGTTGCAAGTGTCCCTAAACCCTAAACCCTGAACCCTAAACCCTAAAGCAATGCTGTCTAAGACCCATGGTCTGAGACGGATCTGGCCTTCTGCAGCTGCCGGGCTCAGGTTTCCTTAAAGCCTTTTAGGGTTTTAGGGTTTTAGGGTTTAGGGTTTTAGGGTTTAGGGGTTTAGGGTTTAGGGTTTCTCATGCTGATTCCCGGTGCGGTTTCCTGCTCCCCAGGCTAAACCCTTAGCCCAAAAGCCCGAATCCTGCATCCGAACCCCCTGAGCTTCAACGGGAGGTGAAAGCACATCTTGAATCCTACACCCTAGGACGAACGTGAAAGCATCCCATACTAGACAGCAGCATGGGCCCAACCTCCCATCCAAAGGCCAAGGCCAACCCAACATCTGAGCCTAAGCCCCAAACCCTAAGCCCAACATATCCCAAAACTGTCAAAAACCCCAAACCCAACCCAAATGAACCAAGCCCTAGACAGACCTACTCCCCAAACCCGCTCAATTTCCGCTGTCGCCATGGCTTGGTTCCAAGGGGTGCTGCAGGAGCTGTTTTTTGTTTGCCTAGGGTGTCGGAGTGAAGGCGCCACCTCTCAGTTCTAAGAAACCTAAGCCCTGAAGGCTGATTCCCTTAGTTAGAGGGTTTAAGTTTAGGGTTTAGGGTGCAGAACGCTTTTGGAACCGTCAACCTTGAACCCTGGAATTTCAATGCCTCCTATACTTTTGTTGAGAGAAGCCTCTGCACTCGTCTTTCGCATCTTAAGGGCGTTGTACCGAAGCTTTGCGGAGATATGATGATGATGATGATGATGATGATGATGATGATGTGATGGTGATGGTGATGATGATGATGATGATGATGGTGATAATGATGATGATGATGATGATGTGATGATGATGTGATGATGATGATGTGATGATGATGATGATGATGATGATTATGATGATTATTATTATTACTATGACTATGTGTCATTGTTTGTTTCTGTTGCGGTGGGGGAGGGGGGGGAAAGGGCTGAAAGGGATTACGATAACGTCTGAGGATTGCGAAACCAAGGGTTTAGGAGGAAGGATTTGCTGTTCGGGATTCAGGGGTCAGCTTCGCTTAACGACGGAGTTGTTCGGGGTTTAGCGTATGTCCTAACAGCGCGCCAGAAGACTGGTATCTGCCCCGCCCTCCGAATGGATTACCATGTTCCCCAAGAGAGCAACCGAGCCCTGAACTCCTATCCTACACTCGAACCTTCGGGTCTCGAGAAACACAACTCTGAATCCGTATGTGATCATGCTGTGTTGATTTCCGAATGCTGCAATGACCTTGCTCCTTCATGGTCAGAACTCTTCCCCCAACATCCACCACAGGGGTATCAGCTATCGAATGCCCTGAAATGCTTACCCTAAACTTTCCTCCTAAACCCTATACCCTGACTTGCAACAACCCACTGAACCCCCAAAAAAATCCCTGAACCTTGCGCCAACAACCACTCCCTTCAACCAATAAGCAAGGGCCCTGAACCCTAAACCCTAAACCCCAAAACTCCAACCCCTAGGCCACCAAGCCCCTGAACCCCTTCTTCAACTAAGTTAAACCCCCGAAACCATAAGCTCCGAGAGTCTGGAAGGATGTGAAGCAGCGCAGCTCGGGGTTTCGAGATCGCGCCTGGGATCAGGACTCAGGTATGCATATGTATGTATGTATGTATGTATGTATGTATGTACGTACGTACGTACGTGCGTACGTACGTAGTTAGGTAGGTAGGTAGGTAGGTAGGTAGGTATAGGTAGGTATAGGTAGGTATAGGTAGGTAGGTAGGTAGGTAGGTAGGTAGGTAGGTAGGTAGGTAGGTATAGGTAGGTATAGGTAGGTATAGGTAGGTATAGGTAGGTATAGGTAGGTATAGGTAGGTATAGGTAGGTATAGGTAGGTAGGTAGGTAGGTAGGTAGGTATGTAGGTAGGTAGGTAGGTAGGTAGGTATGTATGTATGTATGTATTATATGTATATATACACAAACATATATATATATGTATATGTATGTATGTGTATATATATATATACATATGTGTATACATATACTGTACACAAGGATCATAAGGCCAAAGGTTACATGTGTGTGGGTACATGCAGGTGAGTATGTACATGTATATACTATATGCACATGCACACGTGTGCACATTTATGTGCATGTGCATGCATTCTTGTATGTATGTATGTATGTATGTATGTATGTATGTATGTATGTATGTGTGTATGTATGTATGTATGTATGTATGTATGTATGTATGTATGTATGTATTTATGTATTTATGTATGTATGCATACATACATACATGCATGCATGCATACATACGTGTGTATGTGTGTATGTATCTGCGGATATGTGCATACATGCGCTTATGTATTTATGCATGTACGTATGTATATATGTATGTATGTATGTATGTATGTAGGTATGTATGCGCGTAGGTACGTAGGTAGGGGTAGAGGTAGAGGTAGAGGTAGAGGCAGAGGCAGAGGTAGAGGTAGAGGTAGAGGCAGAGGCAGAGGTAGAGGTAGAGGTAGGTGTTGGTGTTGTTGTAGGTGTAGGTGTAGGTGTAGGTGTACGTGCATGTGTACGCGTATGTGCATGTGTATGTGTACTTGTACGTGCACGTGTATGATGTGCATGTGTATGTGTGCATCAATGCACCTCTTTTTGTATGCATGTATAAGTATGTATGCATGCATGGATGCATGTACGTACCTCCTCAAGAGTACCTTGCACGGTCCTGGAAGAGGAAGGCACCCAACATCCGAAATTTGTTTCAACTTAAATCCCACCCTGAACTTCCTAAACCCCTGCGCCCGGAACTTCCTAAACCCTAAACCGAAAGCCCCACATCTTAAACCCCCGAGCCCTAATTTCACCCATCTCAGGGGTTCGCGACGCGTCGAAGGCCTTGGCCGGGAAATCCAACGGCCCGAACCTGAGCTTCATGGGGCTTTAGGGTTTTAGGGTTTAGGGTTTAGGGTTTTAGGGTTTAGGGTTTTAGGGTTTAGGGTTTTAGGGTTTTAGGGTTTTAGGGTTTAGGGTTTTAGGGTTTTAGGGTTTAGGGTTTTAGGGGTTTAGGGTTTAGGGTTTTAGGGTTTTAGGGTTTAGGGTTTAGGGTTTTAGGGTTTAGGGTTTAGGGTTTTAGGGTTTAGGGTTTAGGATTAAGGGTTCAGGGGTATAGGGTTTAGGGTTTAGGGTTTAGGGGTTTAGGGGTTTAGGGGTGGGGCTTGGAGTATGTAGCTTTTGTTAGACCGAATCCACTTACTGTAGGGTTTTGGGGTATGTTATGCTATACTACAACGACGAGCCCTACCGACAACTCTTTCAAATTCTTGAAGCGTCTATGGTAGGTTCAAGGCTGCGGGAGCTAAGGTTTAGAGTTCGGGATATAGGGGTGATATTGGGATTCAGGGGTTGGGGGGTGAGGATCTGAGATATTAGGGTGAAAGATTTAGAGTTTAGAATGGGGGTGTTGGGATGTAGGAACTGCAAAGCATGGGTCCAGTCATCTCGGCAACACGACAGCTGCACAGCGGTGTTCTCAAAGAGTGAGGTTTGTGCTATCGAGTCGCCGAGCTCACCGGCCGGTGCTTCCGATCCATGGTTTCGTGTTAAGCATGCTTGGGGAGTCTGGACTGTCTGTCCTACCGTTCCAACATCATTGGGCACTCCGACCTACGAACATGGACGAGTAGGTATACACACGTATGCGTGCCGCAGATGTGCGCGCATCCACACGTACACTCATGCACAGAGTGTGAGCACGCAACCACCAGGCAACTGCTCTTATGATGGAGGCATGAGCGAGTCTTTTGCGTACCACGACATCTCCATTCAGACGAATAGACAAACTGGGTCGAAGAAACCTTGTTGAGCTTTTGCTCTCCCATGGGCCCCAAATCCTCATGCTCAACCAAACGATCGCGCCCCAAAGCCTAAGTAAACCATGATCTCCACTTCCGCGTCCAGGCACTTCGGGCTACGAAAAGGGAGCTCCCAACAGCTTCCTCTCTGCCCAGGAGCTGTGAGACACGTTGGTTACTACGGCTGATGATATAAATCCTGCATTACCCATAGTAAGGAATATACTATAACTCCCATAGTTTAGGGTCCTTAAGGTAATGCAATATTTATCTCATCAACCGTACCTCTCCGACAAGTTTTTGGGTCAGGAGTTCAGAATCTAAAGCGCTGCGAAGCTCCATGCTTAAACCCTCTTTGTCGGAGGCCTCAAAAGGGTGGCGTGAAGGTAGGTGGGATATTCCCCAAAACATAGTCCTTATAGAAGGGATCCTTGATCCTACCTACCTTCATCCCACCTTTTGTTGGGGCCTCCTACTTCGTGCCATGCCGTCCCCAAAACCTAGATGCACGCCTAGTTCCAGACCCAACCTGTGCAAGAGAATATAGCCTAAACCCTAACTAAACCCCCTATAAACCCTAAAACCCCTGCCGGATGGCTGGGGAAAAAGGTGTTTAAACAAAATCCTAACTACAAAACCTTGTGGATATGTCAATCCCAGCGAGCCCTAAAGACCCTCAGGGGATCCCTTAAACACAGGAACCCTCAAGGCTTTCTAAAAACACAGGAACCCTTAAGGCTTTCTGCAATAAAGGAACCTTTAAGGCTTTAATACACGAACCTTTAAGGCTTTCTGCAATACAGGAACCCTTAAGCAGTCCTAAAAATATAGGAACCCTTAAGGCTTTCCGTAGTACCCTGAGCCCTGAAGTGTTTCTTTAAGAGTTCCTTTTCTTAGGATCCCTCTTGGGGCTCCCAGGAGGCCGAAAGCCGAATTGAGACGGAAGCCTCGCGGCTCGCGCATTGCCAGGCTGCCAGCGAGCCTTGGGCGGCAGGGAGTCTCCCTTTTTTTAATTCTGAGGGTCTAGGGTTTAGGGGTTTAGGGTTTAGGGGTTTAGGGTTTAGGGGAGTCTCTTTTTAATTTCTAGGTAGTATTGGGGGGGACCCCTTAAAAAGGACCCTTCTGAATCCTACTTCTGGCTCTCTTAAAAGGGACCTTATTGAGAGGGTCTATATCCCCAAGGGTCCCCCCAATCCTAACTCCTATTAATCTGAGGGTCTGCATACACTTCAAGACTTAAAGGGGTTAATATAGGAGCCTCAACAACTACCAAGATTTTTATGGGCGGTTCCTTTTTATAAATATCATACACTTCAAGACTTAAAAGGGGGTTGGGGTGTAGGGTTTAGGCTCCCTTGAGACTTCCACTTCAAGACTTGAAGGGGTTAGGGTGTAGGGTTTAGGTTCCCTTGAGACCTCTATGAGTGAGGGCACTACAAGGGATCTCTCGGCAGGTGGGGTTGATGTAGACTCACAGGAGACTGTCGACGAAAAGTGCTATAAGGGACATACCCAAAGAGTTGAAGCCAAACCTCCTGTCCCGAGGCCAAAAAACCCCGTTGCTCTATGCAAAACTAGAAGCACAACGTACTGATCATCGGACGAAATCCCCATAAACCCTACACTCGGCCTGAAAAGCTCGAGAGGTTCTACCCTATGTACACCAAGCCCTGACCCCTAGCCTCAAGCCCCAAATCCCGACACCTAGACGCAACACCTCAAGCCACAATCAATGAAAAGCACCTAAGCCCTAACATGACTCTGAAACCCCTGCAGCCAACACCAGACCCTAAACCCATAGAGGAAAACTGATAGATCCCATCGAGGAGCTCTTACAGATCGCTTAAAGGAGCCTTTTTAGATGATGACTTATAGGGTTCAGGGTTTAGGGTATATAGGGTTTAGGGGCTTTTGGCTGAGGAGATCTTGGAGAGATGGCTCTCTCTTCTCCGCAGCAACGCGAGGCGCTACGTCGACGAGAGCGGAGGCACGGAATTTAGTCGGCTTTTACGGGGTTTAAGGGTTTAGGGGTTTTGGGTTCCGGGTTTAGAGTTTAGCTGCAGTCCCTGGGGTTTCGATTTAGAACACAAGTCTCTCAGAAAGCCATATAAATCTAAATCCCCCCCACATAGATTGCGTGTATGAGGGCCTCAGATCTTAGTTTCAGGAGTACCAAGATTTCGGGCTTAGTTCGGTGATGGGCCTGTTTTCTTTGGGGCTTCGGAAAACCTCGAGTTTAGACATGTTTTAAGGTCTGGGGATTGTGGGTCCATGTGCTTGTGTTTCGGGCTTTTTGAGGGAGTTCTGGATATGTTCAGCTGCGGGGTGAACTAGGCTTTATCAGGCGCCTGAAGACGCTTTAGGCTTAAAGTTCAGCATCTTCCATTTGGGGTTTAGCCCATCGTTAGGCCTAGAACATGGATGAACTGGGTTTTGCCCGGTTGGGGTTCAGGGTCGAGTTTTTAGGTTGATGCAATAAGCTTCAGGGTTGACAGGGGTTGAGGTTCCAGGGTTTTGGCTTCGGATTTAAGCCGTGGGCCCAGGGGTTGCCGCAAGAACCAGCACACCGCCGTCCAACAGGACATGGATGACTAGAGTCACTAGAGGACCATGAGGTGAAGCCCTAAAACCCTATTATAATACCCCTTCTCTACCGGACGCCCAAAGCTAAAATCCGAAAGACACAGTCCCTGTGTCTCGACCTGCCCAAGCAAATCTTGTGGCACGCATAAAAGCTTTCCTGCTACAGAAGTATCCCTGACAGGGCCGCATGGTTTTATAGAAGCTTTAAAAATAAACACTCTGTCAATACTATTCCTTGGGATTCCCTGTAAACGACACTTATACTGTGAGAATACTCCTCAAAGCCGTGCTCCACTGCTAAACACCCCTATCTTAGGGAAGGCAGCTCTTCATCTCTGCAGAGGTACAGACTGTCACAAACAACTCTCGTTCAAGCAGGCACAGTTCAAAGCGGGTTTGGGGTTTAGGGTGTAGGAGTTTAGGGTATATGGGGGTTTCCGAGAATAGGGGACCCTAATATAGCACCCTAAATAGTAGGATCCTTATTATAAGGACCCCAGAATAAGGTACCCTAATTTTCGAAAAGTCTCCATGTAGGGTGTCTCTTTTTGTAAGCATGTCATGCACTGAGCAAGCAGAGCTCCTGAGTTCCTAAAGCTCTGGCCATGAGGCTTCCGGGTTTGAAGCTCCCTTGATTGATTTCCTTTCCCTAAACAACCCGAAACCCAAAACCCGAAACCCAAAACCCAAAACCCTAAGCCCAAAACCCTATAAACCCCCAAGCCGTTTGAGTGTTTTTTTGGGTTTTTGAGGAGCTTTGGGGTTGAGAGTTGCCAGGTTTCGCGGTGGAAGACTAGGTTAGTGTTCGGAGGGTTAAGGGTCGCTTTTTTGCAGGCCTGGCATCAAATAAGGGCTCCTTCAAGGATACCTTTGACGGTTCCTTCAAGGTTTCCTGTAAGGGTCTCGGATTCCTTTAAGGTTTAGGGTTTAGGGTTTAGGGTTTAGGGTTTGGGGTGTGTGTGTGTGTGTGTGCGCGTGTGTATAGCCTCCTTCTTCCTCGCCGGTTTGTGTGGAACCCTTCGACACATCAGAGGGCCCATGAAACCTTGAAGCCCATACATTCATGCGGAGCTTAACCAACCCAAACCTAACATAGGTCTGGATTTCGGTAGTCCTATCCTTTTTATCGTACCATGGAGTATGGCATGAATCTGGATCACACTGCATACCCTCCATTTGACTCTTTCTTAATTCTTTACTCTGACCACATTGCATACAATGATGCCCCATTTGCCTAGCCACTTCGGTAGACACGGGCGATTGAACTCTAAGTGCCGGCATTACAGTATAGCAGACGACAATGTTATAGTACAATGTCCATCTAGACCCTTTCCTAGTGATTAAGGCCCCTATATTGCAGACGTCAGGGTTAAAGGAGTAGCAGTGTAGTGGTCTGCGGCCTAAGGTTCTGGTTTCTGGAGCTTAGAAGCACGTGTCCTACTTAGAGTCGACCTACAGCCAAGTTCCTAAGTCCCCTGGCCCCGCTGGCAGTTTAAGAGGCAATGTTGCCAATACTATTGCGGGGATTCCTTACTGTAGTTTCGTAGAATATACCCCAAAAACGTATTCTAGATATAGTATAATCTACCCCCCCAACACCCTATTCTAGTTTCTACGGCCCCTATTTTGTTCTTGATAATGAGTTTACGCCCTCCAAACCCTGAGACACCATGCCCTGAACCCGATGAGACTGCAAACCGCTCAAGCCTACCCCTACATCCCTGACCCTTTAGGGTTTAGAATTTCGGGTTTATAATAGGGTTTCGGTGTTTAGGGTTACTAAATTTTAGGGTTTAGGATTTAGGGTTTAGTGTTTAGGGGTTTAGGGTTACTAAATTTTAGGGTTTAGGATTTAGGGTTTAGGGTTACTAAATCTCAAACTTGCCCCCCCCCCCCCCGGCTGCCTAAGACAAGTTTTAGGAAGCGGTCAGTCGGAACCTTCAAAGATTCGGGTTCCCTTGAAGATTCTTGCGTTCATCGTGGCGCCACGTCCTGAGCCTGCTGCGCCAATGCCTGCTTACATGGTAGGCTGACGAGGAACCAAAGAAGTGTTTGTGCGGTGGGAAGAGGGGCAGATGCGTACTCGTGCCCCGTATATTTTGGCATGGGCTAAAAGTGGGTCGAAAGGCCTTCCAGGCCTTCTTGGCTACTTTGTTGTGCAGCTTCCGGCATCAGTGTTTCGGCAGGCTGTTTTGAAGAGAGACGCAGGAAGTGATTCGCTGGTTACCGTTGGTGTGCTCGGCATATCCACAGATGCAAAGTTTGCGGGCAGCATTGCTGCGATGATGCACGATCACTGTTGGGACATTGGCCAATCATGAAGGTGGTGCAAGCTGTTTAAAAATTGAAGCCGCGTCCAATGTACAATGTACATCCATAGAACACCCTTGTAGCAGAGCATCCTAAAGCCTGAACACCTCAGCCATTAACCCTACACACTGCAGCCCATGGCAGCAGACCCCCAACTTAAAGTTCCCTGGTCTACTAAACGTAGTGAAACGACAACATACCTACCCGTAACCTCTTCAACTCTGAACCCAAAAACCCAAAGCCCTAAACCCAAAACCCACACCCCTTACAGGTCTTCCTCCGAAGCCGCGGGCTGGAGCTTTGCCTGGATACCGCTGCGCGTACTCCGGAGCTGCGTCAGGCAAAGAGGGGGCGTGTAAGGCTTGGTTTGGGGCGTAGGTGGGGCGCCCTTATGTCTTGAGTTCAGGGTTTTCTGTCTGGATTTCTGGATCTCTGACGGAGGGTTAGGCTAAGGGGTCGAGGTGATGATCAGGGGAGATATTTCAGAAAAAAGTGTTGACAAAGCGTTCTTTGGCTCGTGTCACTCAAAGTGTTTTTTTATAGGGCTCACGAGGCTTTCTTGAAGTTGAAGGGGCTCTGAGGTTGTACAGTCTCCTTTCATGATGGAGGCGGTCTATACATTGTAGATCCTCTTTCGCCCGTAGCCTGAAGTGACGGTTGCGCTAGTAATCACCCTGCTTCTGATCACATGTCTCGCTGACATTGCCATGCGCTAAGTAGGAAGTTTAGGCTTGCTTGGTGTGAGCCAGCTGCAGAAAACAAGTCTTGCCGAGTACGAGTGGGTGGTGAAAGCAGCCTTAACCCCTTTCTCGCGCTGTGCTGTTATTGTCGAGGAAGTGTTTTACAACCGTTCTCTTGCCAGAGAGTCGATCGGAACGTGGTAGGCGGTGAATGGCTTGAAGCACCTTCGCGCGATTAGCAGGGCTTAGGGTTGCTGCTGTTGTTGGGGACTGAAAGGCGATGCGTTGAAACCCTGATTTTGTTGGGTTTAGGGTTTACCTATAGTCTCGGTTGTAGTTCCTTTTTGTGGTTTGACCAATTTCGTAACGAGGATCCCAAAACGGTATCCCCAAAAAGGAACTACAATGGAGACTATAGGTAGGGTTGTGTTTTTGTTGGGGGAAGTCCTGTGGGCGGTGGCATTTCAAGGTTGAGGGTTCGGGGGCAACTTTTGACCGTGAACCGCAAACTCTGCACGTGGACCTAAAGGATTCTTGAACAAACCCCGGGACATGTAGGTTATGATGATACTGGCGTTGATGAATAACTAATATTGTTGGGATTCCCACGTAGTATTCTGGGTTTTGCTACCAACCACTGCTACTACTGCTATGTGCATTGTCATTGTCATACGTGTCATTGTTTTCCTGGTGACGATAATTTGGTATTGTTATTGGTATGGTTTTTGTGATCGTTATTGCAACTAGCATCATCGTTACTATCATCGGCTGCAAAAAAGGGCAGTTCTAGCTAAGCCCTGAAGTTTAAGTCCTTCGCGACAAAACATCAGCACTCCGGATGTCGCTTCGGACTCTCCAAGCCTCAGGTTTGGTGCTTAGGGGTTTAGGGTTTATTTAGGGGTTTAAGGGTTTAAGGGCGAGGGCTTTGGGGCTTAGGGGTTTAGAGTTTAATTGGGGTTTCGTGAATCTGAGGCATTGAGCCTGTAGGGCTGCAGGGTTCCCCACACCCCCTTGGAATGCGCGACCTTTTCGTGGCCACGACTCCGCGCCTGCTGCTTCAGGCATTGCGCAGCTATGCGCTGGCGACGCCGGTCAGGCGGGAGTTTAGGGTCTACAGTGATTCGTAGCTGTGCGGATGCTGCAACAGGGTTTCAGCTGCTGTTGTTGGATTCCGGGCTTTGTCGAGGCATGCAGGGTTGAATATGAAGGCTCTCTTCGAAAGTTAAAATTCTCAGAAACTTTGGGTTTTGGATGCCGCATTTGAGACTGCTAGTGCTGCATCACTATTGGGTTTTCTGGATGCGCGCGTCCATTGCCAATTCCCAGTTCGTTGGCGGAGAATCGAGTGTTGAGCTTGTAACCCAGGATGTAACTTTGTGGTGAAGCATCGGATTTGAGGCTAGCTTGAAGCGGAGTGTAGCTATCCACTCTTAAACTCGATTCTAAGACTGCTTGCGCCTCTCATGGCATTCGGAGAGGGGTTCGGACGGGTTCAGACCTGCGAACAACTAATTGAGGCAGCATGCTCCCTTAGCATACAAGCCCAAACTTTCCAAACCCTTTGCACCAAATCCTACAAGCCATATCCTGATGCCCTTTGGTTCAATGTAGGAAATCCTAGCACGAATCATGTGTAATTCTTGCTCCGTTTTCTGGACCTCCCGCTACACTCTAGCTGAGCCGCCCCAAGCCAACTGCTTTAAGCAAACATGTAAGGAACTCATAAGAAGGAGCCCTAAACCCTAAACCCTAAACTGATGCAGGGACAGGTATGCTTTGAACAATCCGTGTGCACTGGCGAAGGTGGCCCGAGAGTTGCCCACCGCCCATGGCCTTTGCGCGGGCGCCGCTCGGAGGGAATCTGCGTTTTCGGCACACGGGTCCTTCAAACCTCAAGACGACGTGATTTTGGCCTGACAGTATGGGTAACACAACTCCAGACTGGGGGTAGCTTATATGTAACTGTATGTGCCCAACATGAAGCATCCTAGCAAAGCCAAGCGCTCTCAATCCCCCAAAACGCGAAAACACGACACCCCTCGCCACCCCCAACCCTAAGGCCCTTCAGTCCTAAGCCCAAACCCGGAACTCTAACCCCCAAAGCTCTAAAGCCCTGAGCAACCCCCGAAAATCGATGAACCCAAAATAACCTCAAAGCCCTGAAGCCCTAGGCTGCATCCGAAACCCGCACAAACTATACCCCCTCCACGGTTCCTCAGAGCCTCGCAGCCCTACATCCCAAGCCCTAAAGCCCTAAAGTGTTGAGGCTCTGAGCCGAACTCCTCAACCCGAAATGTTTAGGGTTTAAAGCTTAGGGTCTAGGGTTTAAGTTTTAGGCTTCAGGGTTCAGGGTTTAAAGTTTAGGCTTTAGGGTTTATATGGCTTAGGGTTTAAGGTTTATAGGCTTTTGGGTTTAAGGTTTAGGGTTTGGGGTTAAACCCTAAGCGCAAAACCGAGATCCGACACCCGAAATCCCAAGCGAGGTTCGTCGCTTTGCTCTGGGCAGCCGTGGGTCCCACGGAATCCTGGCTCGCGCTCTTGGGGACACTGCCCCTTTGCAATTGAAGAAGGTTTATATAGGGTTTAGGGTTTAGGGTTTAGAGTTTAGGGTTTAGGGTTTAGAGTTTAGGGTTTAGGGTTTGGTTTGTGGGGTGTTAAAGCTTAAGGTGCTTAGAGGTTATGTAAGGCTTTTTGGATAGATATGTGTATGAGCTGTGTTACGCTGAAGCGGATGCCTTTACCCTAAACCCCCTAAACCCCCTCAACCCCAAACCCCAAACCATACAGCCTTAAGCCACAAACCCTTTAGTCTAGACGGGTTTAGCCCCTAAGCTCCCTAAAGCCCTTTAAGCCTATCCCTAAACTCTGTCTTCCAACCCCAAATCGACTCCCAAGCCTACAATCCTTAAAGCCTGCCTAACCATAGGCCCCTAAGTAGTTCCTTTTTGTGGTTTATACTTAGAATCCTACAAGGTAATCCCCAAAAGGAACTACTTAGGAGCCTATGGGTAAGCACTGCAACTTAAGCTCAAGAGCCCGAGGATCCAAGCACCGATTAGTACTCACATGATTCCTGAGGGTTCCTGGGCACAGATGCACCGTAGCATAGGCCAATGGGCCAAAGCCCTATTCAAAGTCTTCAGGCCCCTTAAAGCCCTAATCCCCAAACCCTCAACCCTAAACCCCTCAACCTCAAAACCCTAAACCCCAAAGCCCCTAAACCCTGAACCCCTAAACCCTAAACCCCTAAACTCCTCAACCCGCAAACCCTTAAACCCTAAACCCTTATATTAAGCCTCTGAGCCGTCCACAGCAGAGGCTCAGCTCCGAGCAGGTCGCGGATCGCAGGGGCTGATGCGCAATTAGGGCTTTAGGGTTTAGGGGTTTGGGGTTTAGGGAGTTTAGGGTTTGCAATTTCGGTTTTAGGGTTTAGGGTCTATAGGGTATACACTTTCGATTTGAAGGTTTTTAGTGTCCGGGGTTTACGATTTCGGGTTTGGGTTTGGGGCTCACGATTTCTCGTTCAGGTTAGGGGTTTTAGAGCTTTAGGGTTAGGGTTCTGGGTTTCCGATTGAGGCCAGGGGTTTACGGTATGGGGGCTCAGGGCTTGGGGTTTACGGTTCTGGGTTTAGGGTTTAGCATGGTCTAGCATTCAGCTTTGCTAGGACTTTCAGCGAGGTAGCCTAAACCCTAAACCCTAAACCCTAAACCCTACCTGCTTAATTAGGGCTTTTAGATGTGTGGGTTCAGGGCCTTCTGAAGACTTTCGGTTCTGGCTCTGACTTAGATAAGCTTGGAGCTCAAGGCTGCCAGAGTCCAGGCTCTAGGATTTGAGGCATTAGTTCTTTTCGCGCGTGGGATCTATCAAGTTGTATTTGGGTAGTTCTCTTCAATTAGGGTCCCCTTTTAGGCCTCCAAATGTAGTACGGCACCCTTATACAACGACCCTGAAAGGAACCCTAATTTTAGAAAACTGCCCATTTACGGTGTGCGGCGTGGTTTCTGCCTCTGAGGGCCCTCCGCCAGCATGGGCCCGAAAACCTAATTCCTAAACCCTAAACCTTAAACCCTAAACCGTAAACCCTCAACCTTAAACCCTAAACCCTAAACCCAAAACCCTAATCCCTTAACCCCTAAACCCTATCAACAACAATGGCCTCTGGCTGCCAGGTCCCTCATTCCGGCAACGAGGCCGAGGTGCGGGGCGACCTATAGGGCTTTGGGAGATCCCTCAAACCTACACCTGTTGGAAAGCTATAAGTGGGGCAATGGGTTTCCTGTAAGGGTTCCAATTAAAGGGTTCTGTGGGGTTTTTCAGGTTTAGGGTTCATGGGTAGTTATAAGTGGGTTTGGGGCTGGGTTAGTGGGGTTGATGTCATGATCCAGGTCAAACCCCTGAGATGGTTACATATATATATATACACACACACACACATACATACATACATACATACATGCATGCATGCATGCATGCATGCATGCATGCATGCATGCATACATACATACATACATACATACATACATATACGAATCGTAAAACCCCAACTACACCCAGGTTACTGCAGGATGAGTTTTGAGGGACTTCTAAGCGGGACTATGGACGAGGGCTTAGGGACGATGCTCTCCCAAGTCATCACCACCATCCCTAAGGCTCCTTATACTTATGTGGTATATGAGATATACTTAGGCCTTGAAGGGGCTCCTATTTTGGTACTTTAAGGCCTAAGTAGATGCTACATGGGTTTCGACACCGTCATTGTGGCAGCATCGTCCTCCTCAGCACCATCCTCATCATGCTCATCGTCAGCAACGGCATCATGACCATCATACCATCAGCATCCTGATTTGGACCTTCGAGACCATCCACCATTCTCTTCCTAATACTGCGAGCCAACAACTTGAATAAGGGCTTTTTTCCATTTGACGTTAGCTCGTCTGGCGCCCTGCACGTGATCCGGCTTTTGGGGGACTGGGTCTTGGTGGTTTTTGAGTTTCGTGTGCGCAGGAACCTTGCCACACCTGGCTTGTGCAGCTTATCGCCGGGAGGAGAACGAGCTGGCAGGCACGCAGCCTCACTCACCCGAAGCCCTTGCTCCTGGAGCCTTGAAAGTCATGAATCCCTACTGTCGGGGCTTTGGCATATGTCAGCCTCGGCAAAAGCATTGCTATAATCATCTTAAGGAGGTAGTAGTCTGGTAGGCGTTGTCATAGGGATGAAACCACAAGAGGTTTATGTGATGTATGGTTAATCTTACTAAAGAACCCCAAGAAGTTGCCCAAAGCAGAGCCGCCGTCGAGCCCACCCTGAGGGTCATCCGGCTTTGCCCCCGAAATCATGACCTTTGAGACCTGTTGAATATAGAAGTGTAGGGTTTCGGGTTTAGGGTCGTGAGGTCACTTGGGTTTGGGGTCGTTTACATAGACTATTGCAAGGGGGCTCTGTGAATGGTTCGAGGGGGTTGGACGACAGGACCATTGTGCACAAGCCCTTCGAACGAAGGGTTTTTAGTGTTTTGTGTTGGCTTCTAGGGGTTTCCACTGGCTGGCTCAGTGTCTACAGGGTAAAGTCTTCAAAGTGCAATCATGTGGACATCGGATACTGTACTACATCGCATGCCCGATACGGACCAACAGATCGATCTTAATGCTGAAGACCGGTGCTTGCTTCTTGATACCAGATCTTAATTACAGTCCCACATAATCATATAGTATTGCATACCTTCGAAGTATTATGGCCCTACACTGCCTTCGCCCCGCAGTGTACACATACGTAGGCTCCATCAGGCCCAAAAGGGTGCCGACACCCCGACATGCCAGTCACCGCTGCGACCCTGAATTCTGAACCCTCGCCAGCCCCCTACGTTAGGTCTCCGACGTTTTCGAACGGGAGTCTGACCTCTTGGCGCAGGAAGAAAAGGCACGACAGCATCGAAGCCACAATTACGATTTAGGGTTTAGGGTCGGTTTAGGGTTTAGGGGTTTAGGGTTTAGGGTTGGTTTAGGGTTTAGGGTTTAGGGTTTAGGGTTTAGGGAAGGGGCCTGAACAATTGCCAAAGCTATTCTTCAGGGGCTGGGGGGGGCCCTTTTCGCAACAGAGCTATAGGGTCGCATACCCCACCAGGAAATCTCAATTGTTAAGGCCGCCCGTGTTCTCTCTGAGCCATTCTAAATCCTTTCAGCTAAAACCTTAGGGTTCTGGGCTGAGTTTTAGGTCTAAGGTTTCGCAGCTGCGAGGGTGCAGCGAACCAAGGTTTCCGCAATGTATTTAGGGTTTGGTGTTTAGGGCTTAGGGTTAGGGTTCCGATGCTATATATGAGCAGATCAGATTGCTGTTGTATCAGCCTCCGCGGCAGGCCAGGGTTGAAACTTCTGGGCTAGCCAGACGAGAGATTCGAAGACCGGATGTCGGCCGAGTGAAGAGGGGGGGGGCCATTCAGTGATAACTGTGCCTACCTAAACCCTCAGCTCCACTATTAGATTCTTAGATCTTACGCCGTAGTAGACTTACATGCTGCCTGCCCAGAGGGTTCTAAGTACCTACATAGTAGAAAGAAGGGCTTCAGTAGTGAGACGTACGTACTATCACGTTTCGGGGAAGTATCATCCCATATAGCTACTTTGGACACTTTGGCCGAAATTGGAAAGAGTTGCAGGCCTTTTGTTGGTCCCATTTCACAGTCTCCATGGTAGGTCCTTTTTTTCGGGTTACACCTTCTAGGATCCTAACTAAAGAATGGGTTTAGCCAAAACAAAGGGACCGCAATGGAGACTTGTGGATATGGGACTTTCCGAATATTGGAGTACCTTATTTTGGGGTCCTTATAACAAGGATCCTACCATCTAGGGTGATTCCGGATCAGGCGCAGCGGGCACTCAACGAGGCTTTGGACGACAGCCCGAAGAGGGAAGGCGCCTTTGTCTTCCAGTGTGGACATCATAGAGTTTGGGGCTTAGGGTTAGGGGTAAACGGTTCAGGGTTTAGGGTTTGGGATTTAGGGTTGAGGGTTTGGGGCTCAGGGTTTGGGGTTTAGGGTTCAGGGTGTAGGGTTCAGGGGTTTGGGATTTAGGGTTTGGGGCTTAGGGTTTAGGGTGTAGGGTTTGGGATTTAGGGTTTAGGGTTTTGGGCTTAGGGTTTAGGGTTTCGGGGCTTTGGGGCTTGGAGTGTTGGGGTTCCGTGTTTAGAGTCTAGTGTTTCCAGTCCAGGAGGGCCAACAACAACAGCTACGACAACATCATTCTGGAGCTACTTCTTAGCATAACAGCAAAACGCGGCAAGCAGAACGGTCAGAATCAACGGTGGCACCGCGCAACCACCTCATCCTCCACCACCGCCACCAACAACAACAACTACTACAACAACAGCAACAGCAACAGCAACAGCGACAGCGACAGCGACAGCGACACACCAACACCAACACCAACACCAACACATCAACACCAACGCCACGACGACTCCACAGCCTACTGCGACTAAAACTGCAGCTGCTGCTGCTGCTGCTGCTGCTGCTGCTGCTGCTGCTGCTGCTGCTGCTCCTACTACTGCTCCTACTGCTGCTGCTGCTGCTGCTGCTACTACTACTACTACTACTACTACTACTACTACTTACTACTACTACTACTACTACTACTACTACTACTACTACTACTACTACTACTACCACCACTACCACTGCTCCTACTTGCACCAATGCCACTACTACCAGGAGGCTGTGCCAAAGTCAATGTCGCCTCTTGCCGAACACCCCTAGCCTGGGTTCTTGTTAAGCGAGTTGCTCTAAGTTACCACAATAAAGAAACCATATTATTATGTTACTCTTACAAGTCCTTGATTATGGATAAAATTCCGTAATAAGAACCCAGTAGCTCCCAAAGCTCATCCCAAGAAGCCGATAATTGTCCAAAATCCCGAAGCCCAACGCGCAGAGGCCCAAAGAGCTTCCAGACCCGAATGGCCCCAACAAATATCAAGAAGACTCCCCAAACCCGAACCCCCCCCCCCTAGGGTTTAGGGTTTAGGGTTTAGGGAACCCCAAAGCCACTGAACCCAGCAGTAGGTGCGACTGCCCCCTCCTTGGACCAGCGTTCCCTGTGCTGCAAAGGAGGGGGTTGGGGGTGGAGGGTCTGTTCGGCCTGGCCTGGCCTTTGAGGGTTTAGGGTTTGGGGTTTAGGGTTTAGGGTTTAGGGTTTGGGGTTTAGGGTTTAGGGTTTACCGGTAGGCCCTTGGGTTTGTTTCGTTAGTTGTGGGTTCGGTCTAGAAGGATCTTGTTGCGAAAGCTGTTTACAGAACCTAAAGTGTTAACCTAGGTTAATGTTCTTTTTTGTAGCACAACAATCTCCAAGTCCCCATTTTGGATTATCAAGGCCCTCGAATGAACGAACCTTAAAGAACCTTGAACCCTAGTCCCTAAACCCTAAACCCCTAAACCCTAAACCACTAAACCCTGAAAGCAAAACCCTAAACCCCTAAACCCTAAGCCCTAAACCCTTAACATGAAAAAACCTAAGCCCTAAACCCTTAAACCCTTATCCTCCTAAGGCCCTGAGGAGGAAGCGCTCTCGTCAGAGCTCAGGCGTATGACGAAGCTTAGCTCGGCTCCTCGCCTTGGCTTTTGTTGTCTTTTGAGCTGTCGGGTTTATGGGCTTGCGTGATCCAGGTTTGGGGACCCAGATAACTGTCTTTTGCTTTGGTGTTAGAGTTTAGGGCTTAGTTTACAGGCGTTTAGTTTATTTTTCAGGGCTCTGAGGGTTTGGGAATTAAGCCGCACAATCCTAAACCCCTAAAGCCCTAAAAACACCCTAAAAACACCCCTAAACACCCAAACAAAAAAACCCAACAAACACTAAAAACACCCTTAAAGAAATAAAAAAAAAGCCCAAAAAAACCCTAAACCCTAAGGTCAAGGCCTCAGGGATGTTCAGGGCTCGTGGGGTCTTCTGGTGTAGGGTCGAGGATGGTTGTGGATTCGTGCTGTTGTCATGGTTTTAGGGTTTATGGGGGTTGGGGTTTAGGGTTTATGGGGTTTAGGGTTTGGGGTTCTAGGGTTTTAGGGTTTTAGAGTTTTAGGGCTTTAGGGTTTAGGGTTTATAGGGTTTAGGGTTTAGGGTTTATAGGGTTTAGGGTCAAGGGGGGGGTGAAGTGAGTATGTGTCGGATTGATTTCGACGACCATCCCCACGTTTTCTAGTCGAAGGCAATTTCTCCAACTTCCTGTTCAAAGTTTAGGGTGTAGGGCCTTTGGTGGAAGATGATTTAATCAATTATTTTCCGTCCAAGCTCAGAAAGACATACCTCAACGCTATAAAGAAACACAAACTACGCCGGGAAATAATTGCAACGGTGATCACGAATAGCTTCGTAAATCGCGTTGGTCCGTCATTTCTCACCAACATTATGGATCGGACGGGCTTGGGCCCGGTCGATATCGCCCGCGCGTATACCGTGACGCGCGCAGCCTATGGATTACGCGAACTGTGGGATGCCATCGAATCCTTGGACAATAAAGTCCCTGCGGATGTTCAGATAGAAATGCTTCTGGAAGTCGCGCGCATGATCGAGCGAAGTGTACTTTGGATGCTGCGTCACATTCCGGCACCGATGAATATGGCGACAACAATAAAGAAACTTAAGCCGGGTGTGGATGAATTACGAAAAACCTTATCGACCGTTTGCTCCGACGAAGTTCTAAAATACGTTAAATCTCACGCTGATAAATATACGTCTGAGGGTGTTCCAAAAAAAATCGCAAACGACATTGCAACTATTTATCGCTTAGCGTCCGCGAACGAAATCTCGGCGACTGCTGAGGGGACGAAACAAACACAGTCGAACGTTGCCAAAGTCTATTTTCTCGTCGGACAGCGGTTTGGCCTCGACTCCTTGCGCAGGCGCGCGGAGGGTTTCTCAGGGGGAAGTCACTGGGATAAATTGGCTGTTTCCGCAGCAATAGAAGAACTTTACGGGCATCAAGCGGGAATTACCCGTGCCGTAGTTTCTCTTGCAAAAACGAAAAGACAGGCTGGTCCGAAGGCTCTTGAATCATGGATTTCAAATAATGCCGCGAGTATTGATCGGTACGACCAAGTTCTTGCCGAGGTGAAAGGCGCAGAAATCTTGAGTCTGTCGATGCTGACGGTTGCGATCCGGCAACTAAACGCCATGCTCGCATAACCATCCTAGGGCTTGTCCGCTTGCTCTGAACACCGCGCCTCCCACTCAACACGCAGTGCGCCGTAGAACGCTTGTGCGAAGGATGGAATATCACACAAGCGGGACGTCATAAGATTTTGCCGCAAAGATTTTCTTAGATTGGCAAGACTACCCACGTTTTCTGAAAATGCCACAGCTTTGGAGATGAAATCGTCAAGAGACGAAGACACGCCTTCTGGATATCCACCATGGACAAGGTGCGCAGCGGCATGTCGGCCACAAAAGCGATCGCCTGGAAGGGTCAATACCGGAACACCCATGAGAAGCGCTTCACATGTGGTAAGGCCACCGGAATATGGCGCTGTGTCGAGAACGACATCAACAGCGGCGTACTGCGCTAGAAACTGCTCGTGTGGGCCCCCAGTTTCAAAAACTAAGCGATCTGTTCCAATGCCCTCTTCCATAAACATACTGATCATTTTCCCTTGGCGGGCACCGTCAGCCAATAAATGACCATTTAAAAGAAACCGGGAATCCGGCACTGCGCGCAACACAGCCGCCCAATTCGAAACCGAAGTTGGGCCAATTTTTGTAACCTCACTAAAACTTCCAAATGTAATGCAGCTATTTTTTACACATGGTGGATTGCTGACCGGAGGCGCGTAACCTGGAGGGCGATAGCAAATGTAGTCTGGAGCGAAGCGCACAACACGCTCCACGTAATATTGATCCTCACTCGCCGGGGTGTGGGTGTCATCACCGAATAAAACATCAATCTCGGCCAAACCTCGTGTGTCAACATAATCGCCCCAGGCAATTTGTAGCGGCGCTGGTCTTAATGCGAACGTCAGCAAGCGATTGTGCGGCGCATGGCCAGAGAGATCGATCAAAATATCCACGCCATCGCTGACGATAAGATGGGCGAGATCTTCAGCGCCAAGATATCTGACATCCCGCCATTTATCGGCCGTCGTGCGGAATGCCTTGGAGTAACCGTCGGGTTTTGCTGTTGTCGAGTAGCAATACAGTTCCCACGAGTCCGGGTCGCGCGCTTCGAAAACCGGCAAAGCAAAAAAGAGCATAGCGTGAAATCGGAAATCACCAGACACGACCCCAATACGTAGTTTGCGGTTCGGAGAAAAATCGTGATCACTCTTAAACGCCGGGAGAAATTGTCCGCCGTGCATTGAGCCAAATAATTTATGTTCTTTAAATAGCTCTTCTCGTGTCGCGTCCGGGGCGTAGTGCATACACATTAAAAGACTTGATCGTATGGCCGCCAAATCTGGTTTCATCGCAAGAATTGTGCGGCGATGGGAAACCGCATCCAAACTCCCGTCGTCGACTAGGTCTGCGAGTCCAACATAGGCCGGTGCTAAATCCGGGTTGATATTCAGAGCTTTGCGAAAACATGCTTCCGCGTCTTTCTTAAGGCCGCCCTCGGACAACACCACGCCCAAGTTTGCATGCGCCTCGGCATGATCTGGATTTATTTCGATGGTCTTGCGGTACGCACTCTCGGCCGCAGATAAACGCCCGGCCGCATGAAGCGTATTCCCAAGATTAAACCTCAAGTCGGCGGACTTCGGCGCATACGCAACGGCTTCAATCAGAATCGCCGCGGCACTTTCGACATCGCCGGTCGCTTTCAAAATAAGAGCGAGATTGTTGTATGCGCCGCTGTAACCCGGCCTTAGAGCAAGAACGCGGTAGTAGCTATCGATCGCATCCTCAAGAAGACTTTCCTGTTTTTGGGCGTTCGCAAGATTAAAAAGAATGTCCGCTTGATCCGGAGCAGCGTCGTGCGCCTCCGAAAACGCAACCACGGCTTCGTCGCTGCGCCCCTGGCTCAAAAGTCCGTTGCCAAGAGTATTGAGGTAGATGGGATTTTTTGGACTTAATTCCAGGGCGGCCCGGACATAGCGTTCTGCATCCAGCTGATGGCCCTCATCCTGAGCGACGACGGCAAGCAAGTTTAAGGCATCGCCTCGCTCGGGAGACTCTTCGGGAATAGAGCTCGCTGCGACCTTGGCTGCGTTCCGGTCGCCAGATTCATAATGGGCAATGGCTTTTTCGAGCATTGAGTTCGTCCCTGCCCTTTCGTTAAGCCGACTTGGCCGAATTTGAGCTAGCGTCCGATGCTCCAAACTGCATGTGATGAAGACGAGCGTATACGCCGCCGCGTTCCATAAGAGATATATGAGTGCCGACTTCAATGATTTGCCCCTGATCGACGACGCAAATCTGATCTGCCTCAGCTATCGTCGAAATCCGGTGAGCAATAACCAATGTCGTGCGTCCACTTTTTAATCTATCCAGGGCCGATTGAACCTGACGTTCGGTTTCCGTATCCAGAGCCGATGTCGCTTCATCGAGCAAAAGTATACGGGCGTCTTTCAGGAGCGCACGCGCAATAGCAAGCCGTTGACGCTGGCCACCAGACAACGACTGCCCGCGTTCGCCGACGACCGTTTCATAGCCCTTTGGGAGTTCACAAATAAATTCATGTGCCCCCGCAGCCCGCGCAGCAGCTTCGATGTCTTCGGGTGTCGCGTGTGGCTTTCCATAGCGGATATTTGCTTGAACCGTGTCGTCAAAGAGAACGATGTCCTGACTCACAAACGCTATCGACTGGCGAAGTGAGGCGAGTGAAACCTCACGCACATCTTGACCATCAATGGTTATTGTTCCGCGTGTCGCGTCGTAAAAACGAGGGAGAAGGTTTAAAATCGTTGTCTTGCCAGCTCCGGACGGCCCAACGAGCGCTGTCGTTGTACCGGGCGCCACATTAAAAGAAATATCTTCAAGAGCAGTGACATTGCTTTCATAAGAAAAACCCACGGTTTCAAAGCGAATTTCGCCGCCCGTCACGTTTAGCGAAGGTGCATCCGGAGGATCCTGAAGCCCGGGTTCTGTATCGAGAACCGAGAACAATCGTTCCGCGCCCGCCAAGCCTTCATTGATCTGCGCATTAGCGTTCGCAAGCGCCTTCATGGGCCGGTAAGCTGACAAAAGCGCGGTTATAAAAGAAAAAAATGCGCCAGCTGAAGTATCTCCCTGAATGACGCGCCAACCGCCATAGACAATAACAATTGTTACCGCCACCCCGCCGAGGGTTTCCATTAAAGGACTCGCGAGCGCTTTGACTCTTTCCGCTCGAATTATGAGATCTCGAATGGCGCGCGTGATCCGTTCTACCCGCCCCGCCTCATACGCCTCCATCTGATACCCTTTGACCAGACGGATGCCACTTAAGCTTTGTTCAACCAGGGTCATGAATGAACCGGTTTCGGCTTGCGTATTGGCAGTTACCTTGCGCAAACGCCGTCCCAATGACGCAACCGGAAAAACAGCAGCTGGAAACGCGACAAATGCGATCGTCGCCAAGAGCCAATCTTGATAAAACATCACACCAACAAGCAAGATGATGGACAACGTCTCACGTCCGATCGCCGTAAGAGCTGTTGAGACGGCGATACGCATGGCATTGATATCAGTGGTCAACCGGGAAATAAGCGCGCCGGTGCGATGAGCTGCAAAAAACTTTAAATCCATTAGCAGCAAATGCCGAAACAACCGGTTTTGAAGATCTGTCAATATGCTTTGGCCCGCACGCGTCATGATGACGGTTTGGCCATAAGTGGCCGCACCCTTGATGGCAAAGGTCGCAAAAACGCCTAAGCCCACTGGCCACAAAAGATCGGCCCGCTTGTCGACAAAGACACGATTTACGACCGGGTCCATCAACCAGGCCAGAGCGGCAGTCGATACCGCAACGGCGGCCATACACAACACGGCCAGCGCAAACCATCCTGCGTAGGGCGAGACCGCCTCTCGCACGAGCCGACTATATAGTCCACGTGCAGCAGCCGGTTTGGGCGTATCGGTAAGCGGGTCGGTCATGTAAATTAGCCCGTAGAGGGGAATCCTAAGGTGTGTACCTTTCACTTAGCCCTGCTCATCGGGCATTGTCCAGGCAACACCTGACCAGCATGCCATTCCATTTGCATGCGCTGCACCCAAAGGGTAGGTTCTAGGTAATATGTGAGCGAAAACAAGCTCTTCACCTTCCTTCCTGGTTGTGGTCCGGCCTTTCCCTAGGACATTGTATTTATGCGAGATTCAGCCAGCACACCTGTCAACACAACGCCAATTCCATTTATTGATCTGCAGGCGCAACGCGCTCGCATTAGTGCGCGTATTGATGCAGCGATAGCTCGGGTTCTGGAGCACGGGCACTTCATCATGGGACCGGAAGTTATTGAGGTCGAGCAGCGGCTCGCGGCCTACTGCGATGTCAAGCACGCGGTCACGTGCTCAAATGGAACGTCCGCGTTGTTACTTGTTCTAATGGCGCGAGATATCGGACCAGGTGATGCTGTTTTCGTTCCTTCGTTCACTTTCACTGCGACCGCGGAAGTCGTAGCCTTGCTCGGCGCAACACCGGTTTTCGTGGATGTTTTTCCAGATACCTACAACATGAACGCTGACAGCCTCGACGACGCAGTGTCTGTCGCGAAAAGGACGGGGCTTAAAGCTAAGTGTGTCATCCCAGTTGATCTCTTCGGCCAACCCGTCGATTTTGATGCGATTAAAGCCGTCGCTACCAAGCACGATTTATGGATACTAGATGACGCCGCACAAAGTTTTGGCGCCACCTATAAGAGCCGGCGCCTCGGAGCATGTGCGGAGGTTACGACGACAAGTTTTTATCCCTCAAAGCCTCTGGGTTGCTATGGAGATGGTGGCGCGGTTTTTACTGATGATGATGAAACAGCGCTCCGCGTGGCCCAGGTGCGGGTGCATGGGCAAGGTGAAGACCGGAATGAAAATGTGCGCTTGGGTGTAACTGCACGTTTTGATTCTATCCAAGCGGCAGTCTTGCTCGAGAAGCTGTCAATTTTCGACGATGAATGCACAGCGCGCGAAAAAATTGCCGCCCGCTATACTGATGCCTTAAAGGATGTCGTGAGAACACCGACGGTGCATAAGGATTGTACATCTATATGGGCGCAATAC
The DNA here is from genome assembly GCA_965228575.1 of Rhodospirillaceae bacterium. Lineage (GTDB taxonomy): Bacteria > Pseudomonadota > Alphaproteobacteria > Rhodospirillales > Rhodospirillaceae > UBA11612. The sequence goes on from CBDDHW010000001.1 coordinate 116,768, forward strand.
ACGATCGCATCTCCTCAACGCGATCACATTGTGGCGACCCTGAAAGATCAAAACATTCCGACAGCGCTGTTTTACCCGCGCCCAATACACACCCAATCACCTTATAAAGGGTTTCCGTTGCCAAACGATGGACTGCCGGTCACAGAAAAATTGGCCGGTGAAGTCCTTAGTCTACCAATGCATCCATACTTATCGGCTGACGTGCAAGACCGCATTGTCACTGCTGTGCGTAGCGCCCTTCTCTAGCCGATTGGTAACGCGGCATGCCGCAACCCAATTCCGAACACACTCACTTGCGACTTGCCGTAATTGGATGCGGCAAAATGGGCCTGCGACATTTGCGCGCTGCAACTAACTTGGATGACAGACTGCGCGTAAGTGCAACATATGACATCCACTCAGAGCGAGCGACTGCGGCTGGACGGGAGTTCGGGACATACGCCGCAACATCGCTAGACGACGCTATTGGTCGCTCGGATGCTGTTGTAATCGCTGCTCCCACTCACGCGCATTCTACCATCGCCAAAAACTGCCTCTTGGCAGGTCTACATTGTCTTGTGGAAAAACCACTGGCACCGACCGAGGCCGCTTGCCAGGAATTAATCGATCTCGCAGCAATAAAAAATCTCGCATTGCAGGCTGGACATGTGGAGCGATTTAACCCCGCAGTTCAATCGCTATTTGCGCAAAATATAGCATCGGAAGATATTCTATCGATTGCCGCCCGACGCATGAATCCGCCATCAAATCGCGCGATCGAGGACGACGTTGTGGTCGACCTTATGGTTCATGACCTAGATGTCGTGGGCGCGCTTAAAAGATCGCCTGTAGTAAGCGTTACGGCCAATAAATTGGCGCCAGAACATTGCCAAGCTGAACTCACATTTGGAGACGGAGCAACGGCATCCATCACGGCGAGCCGTAGTGCTGACATTCAAACGCGTGATTTAGAGATTAGAACAAAAGACGGAAATTATTTTGTAGACTATGCAAAACGGCAAGCGGCCCACGAGCAGGAGACTGGGATCAAAAAGCGAGAATCTTTGGAGGTTTCCAATGGCGATCCCCTTGAACAGCAGCTCTCAAATTTTGCGGAGTGTATCCGCAGCTCAGAACAGCCAAGGGTCACAGGAACGCAAGCCTTAGCGTCCATGAAATTGGCCTGGCGAATTCAAGCGGCCCTAGGGAACAGCAAATGAACATTCCTGACAATGGCCAACACAATACCAATCGCTTCTCGCTTGCAGCGTGGTGCCTATACGATTTCGCTAATTCCGCGTTCACGACAATCATTGTCACTTTTGTGTTCGCGACATACTTCGCGACCGGTATCGCCGCTAATGAGGAAACGGGGGCCACGCAATGGTCAACGGCAATGGCGATCGCGGGGCTTCTGATCGCGGCTCTTAGCCCAATTTTTGGCGCCATCGCCGATCAAACGGGACGAAAGAAACCATGGTTACTCGGTGTATCCGTCGCCTGCGTGAGCGCAACAGCCCTCTTGTGGTTTGCGGAACCGCGGCCCGAGGATGTTCCCTGGGCCCTAACGTTCGCTGTGATTGCAACCGTTGGGTTTGAAATGGGAATGTTGTTCTACAATGCCATGCTGCCAGATGTCGCAAAGCCGAACACCATGGGCCGGGTTTCAGGCTGGGCGTGGGGACTAGGTTACGCGGGCGGATTGCTTTCACTTGCATTGGCATTGTTCGGATTTGTGCAAACCGACAGCCCACTTTTTGGGTTTACAACCGACAATGCAGAGCATGTTCGCGCAACATCTTTAGTGGTTGCCGTTTGGTTTATAGTTTTTGCTCTACCTTTGTTTCTCTTTGTGAAGGAGCCGGCTCGCACGGAGTTACCCATTGCCACCGCGGTTCGTCGAGGCTTTCATCAACTCATCTCGACATTTCGAGAAATACGGAGGCACAAGAATCTCTTCCGCTATCTGATCGCAGCGATGATTTATACCGACGGCGTACACACCATTTTTACGCTTGGTGGTGTTTACGCCGGTGTGACTTTGGGTATGGAGCTCGATGAAGTCATCATGCTCGGCATCGCCCTCAACGTCACCGCAGGGTTAGGTGCATTTGCGTTTGGCTGGATGGACGACAAGCGCGGATCTAAAACCACCATTGTGGTCAGCCTAGTTGCCCTAATAGCGACAAGCTCTGTCGTACTTATGGCAACGGACCTAACCACGTTTTGGATCGCGGCATTGGCGATGAGTACGTTCTTCGGTCCCGTTCAAGCGGCCAGCCGAACGATGATGGCACGCATTGCTCCGCCGACCATGCGCGGTGAAATGTTTGGCCTCTTTGCGCTTTCAGGGAAGGTTACCGCTTTCGCAGGCCCCGCCATTGTCGCTTTGATCGCCGATGTAACAGGAAACTTCCGCTTTGGAATGATGACGGTCCTCATTTTTCTGGTTGTTGGATTGCTTCTGATGCGCAGCGTTAAAGAAATACCGGAATTAAGTTTTTAGTCAAAAGTAGTTTACTCCGTTGCGCCGAGATGCCAGCATATCGTATTGAAAATATTGAGATAAGCTGCCGCAACCAAACAGCCGTGGGCCAAAGAATTTATGGAGCGACCTGAAGTCGAGTCGATAACGCCCATAGTGATCAAGCCAGTGGCAATCGTCATCGTCCTAGGTTTGCTCATCAGCTGCTTTTCTACCTGGCTGCAGTACAACACCAATCAAGTAACCGCGCGCAATGCAGTCGTCGAAGCCTCACAACGCATGGCGCGCGATGTCCTTGCACGCATGGAACTCTATGAATACGGATTGAGCGGGGCCCGCGGCGCGGTTCTTACGGCCGGGGAAGATGGAATAAATTGGAGGCTATTTCTGCAATTCAGCAATACACGCGATGTTGATGAAGAGTTTCCTGGGGCCCGCGGCTTCGGCTTTATCCGCCGGGTTCCAAGGCACGATGAGGAACTGTTCCTAAACAAAGTACGCAACGACGGCAGACCAGATTTCTCTATCAGTGAACTCACGTCCCACACTCAAGAACGCTATGTCATCGAATATATAGAGCCGGTTGAACGTAATGCTCAGGCCGTTGGCTTAGATATCGGCTCGGAAGGCAATAGACGCGAAGCCGCTGATGCGGCAATGCGAGAGGGCCAAACTCGGCTGACCGGCCCTATCACTCTCGTCCAGGCGACCGGCGAGCCCCTTCAGTCTTTTCTTCTCTTGATGCCGGTCTACCGGACCGCATCCACGCCAGAAACCGTTGAGCAACGGCTATCGTCCGCTTATGGATGGAGTTACGCACCTCTTATCACCAGAGAAATTCTTGAACCGTTGGATCTCGACAATAGCTCATTTCATATTCGTTTAAGCGATATTACTGAAAGCACAACGGAAGAAGCGTTCTACGAAACTCCCGGCCCGCAAGCTGAATTAGAAAAACTATTTACCCAAGTTTTGGAACGTGACGTTTTCGGCCGACGTTGGGAAATTGAATTCAGCGTATATCCTGTTTTTGTTCAACGGCTCAATCAGTTCCAGCCGGCCGTTATTCTTGCTATTGGAATCTTCGCGACCATATTGGCTGCGTCCCTCGCTGGGACCGTAAGCCTAAATCGCCATCGAAAACGAGAAGCAACGGCGCAATTGGAACGACAGGTCGTTGAGCGAACAGCGGATCTTGAGAAAGCTAAAAGCGAAGCTGAAATTGCCAACGCTGCAAAAAACAGATTTTTGGCTGTGGTAAGCCACGAAATTCGCACTCCCATCACCGGTATTCTTGGCATGGCAGACTTACTGGAGAGCAGTGGGCTTCGAGACGAGCAGCGAACTCTCCTTGCTAGGCTTACGCGATCGACCCACACGCTGTTGGACCTCATAAGCGATATTTTGGACTTTTCAAAGATTGAAGCCGGACAGATGGACCTCGAGAAAACTCATTTTTCTGTTCGGCAGGTGATTGCAGATACATGCGCGGTTGTCGCTCCCCTAGCCTCGACAAAAGGTAACGTTATCAATTCCGAGATCGACAGCGCGGTGCAGAACGCTTATCGAGGCGATGCTAAGAAATACCGCCAGGTACTACTTAACCTGCTAAGCAATGCGAATAAGTTCACAAATGGCGGCAAAATTAATGTCTCAGTTAAAGAGAACGTCAACGAAGACGGACTCCCAGTTATTGAAACTCTGGTGACTGATACGGGCGTTGGGATCGATTCGCAAAATCACGACCGCTTGTTCCAGCCGTTTGTGCAAGAAGACAGCTCGACATCACGGAAATATGGAGGAACCGGCCTCGGCCTTACTATATGTAAAAATTTTGCCGAACTGATGGGCGGTCGTATTTGGTTTGAGAGCGTTAAGGGAAAAGGATCAACGTTCGGATTCACCGTAATTTTGGGACGAGGTGAAGAAGGAAAAATCGAAGTCACAGAGAATACGAGAAACCGCTCACCGGTGGCTGCATCAAATATCGCTGACTCTCAGTCACGGTTACGGGTGCTGGTTGCCGAAGATAATGAAACGACAAGAATGCTAATGTCGGCAATGTTATCGCGGATGGGACATTCGGTCCGCACTGTTGAGCATGGACGAGATGCTGTAGAGGCGTATCAAAACGAAAACTACGATATTGTTTTGATGGATATGCAAATGCCCGTCATGGACGGGCCTGAAGCCATAACAATAATCAGAACATTGGAAAGCGATGGCGCTCACATCCCGATTATTGCGCTGACCGCAGATGCGTTAGACGAAAATCACAAAGAGTATATGGCTGCGGGCGCCGACGTTGTGGCAACGAAGCCGGTGAACTGGCAGGCTTTAACAGCAGAAATGAAACGCTTAACGGCGTGATGACCCAACCGCGCGTGTTCGCGGTTAACCTTCCCATGTAGTCTTAGCGACTAGTCCAGCTCAAATTTAATGACGAAAATGGCGCATGCCGGTGAAGACCATGGCGAGTCCTTTTTCGTCGGCCGCCGTAATCACTGCATCGTCACGAATGGAGCCTCCGGGCTGAATAACAGCCACCGCGCCGGCCTCGGCGGTCACAAGCAATCCGTCGGGAAACGGAAAAAATGCATCAGATGCGACAACCGAGCCCTTGGTCAACGCCTCAGTCGCCCCAGAGGCCCTAGCGGCCTCTTTAGCTTTGCTATGGGCAATTCGTGCGGAATCAACTCTACTCATTTGCCCTGCGCCGATGCCCACGGTGGCTCCGTTTTTCACATAGACAATGGCGTTGGATTTAACGTGTTTGCATACGGTAAATGCAAAAATCATATCACTGAGCTGCTCAGATGTCGGCTGAATTTGACTCACTACTTTGAGATCGGATTGGTCGACATGCCCGTTGTCGCGGCTCTGAACTAGAAAACCTCCGGCGACGTTGCGAACGGCTCGACCTTGCGATGACGCTGAGGGCAAGCCATCAGTGAGTAGTAACCGCAAATTTTTCTTTTTCGCGAATATTGATTTGGCGTCAGTATTCGCGCCTGGGGCGATCACAACTTCGGTAAACAGTTCAGTTATTTTTGCCGCCGTGGGCCCGTCAATTGGCTGGTTAAGAGCAATAATTCCTCCAAACGCAGAGACCGGATCACAAACGAACGCTTTTGTATAAGCGTCTAGGCATGTTTCACCAGTGGCAACGCCGCACGGGTTCGCGTGTTTAATAATGGCGCAAGCTGGTTTATCGAATTCGGCGACGAGTTCGTAGGCAGCGTCCGTATCATTGATGTTGTTGTAGCTCAGCTCCTTGCCCTGCACTTGCACTGCAGACGCCACGCCAGCGCGTTTTTCACCTGTCGTATACAATGCTGCTGCCTGGTGCGGATTCTCCCCGTACCTTAGTTTCTGCTTGAGCGAGCCGCCAAAGGTTTGCCACCGCGGAAATTCCTCTCCAACTTGGCCAGCGAACCAATTAGAGATTGCCGTGTCGTACGCAGCGGTTCGCGCGTAAGCCCGGGCGGCGAGCGCGCGGCGCACGTTCTCGCTTACAGCATTTCCATTTTCTTTCATGTCGTTCATGACCACGGCATAGTCGGCGGGATCGACAACTACCGTAACGCCAGCGTGGTTCTTCGCCGCAGCACGGATCAACGCCGGACCACCAATATCGATGTTCTCGATGGAGGTCTCAAAGTCGGCGTTTCCTGCGATAGTTTCTTCAAACGGGTAAAGGTTCACGACTACGAGATCGATGGGTGCAATCGCGTGTTTTTCCATAGCGGCTTCGTGAGCGCTGTTCCCGCGAATACCCAAAATTCCGCCATGCACGGCCGGATGTAATGTTTTAACCCGTCCATCAAGCATTTCTGGAAAGCCCGTTGTCTCCGATACTTCTTTGACAGGGAGTCCTTGATCCTTAAGTGCTTTAGCCGTGCCGCCGGTGGAGATTAGCTCCACGCCCGCGCCATGAAGAAATTGGCCAAATTCAACAAGTCCATTTTTGTCGGATACCGACAACAAAGCACGACGAATAGGGATCATTGTATCTCCCGGAGATGGGTCAAATATGCGTGCGGATGTAACACGGACCTGTTGTATGCAAAAGACGTCGGAACGTTTTGGATTGGCAAAAAACGTACTATTTAACGACCTTGAGTTGGACCCCGCTTTTCTGGGAACTCTCCTCGCGCATTTCAGGCACAATTTCCGCAAGAAGCGCAAAAACTGCAGCCCGGTCGCCAATTCGGCATGCACGGTCTAGGGCGCTCAGTTTCGATACAATCGTTTTGTAATCTACGGCACGCGGTCGCGCGAGCAGGATTCCGTCCATGTCGGTCGCAACCGATGGTTCTAAATTTTGAAATAATTCTTCCGATAACTTGTCGCCTGGGCGAAGGCCTGTAATTTCGATATCAACATCCTCACCCAACCGTTTTCCAGCCAATCGAATCATTTGTTTTGCAAGATCCATGATTTTCACTGGCGCCCCCATATCGAGGACATAAATGGCGCCATTGTCATCGCGGGCTTGGCCAAGCGCCGCCGCCTCCAGAACCAACTCCACGGCCTCGTGTATGGTCATAAAATATCGCTCTATCTCAGGATGAGTTACCGTAAGTGGTCCGCCGCGCTCCAACTGCTTTTGGAATAGAGGAACGACTGAGCCCGCTGACCCTAGTACATTGCCGAAACGCACGGTAATGAATCGCGTTCCCGCGCGGCGTAAATCCTCGGCCTGACAGTAAATCTCAGCAATGCGTTTGCTCGCGCCCATTACATTCGCAGGATTGACGGCCTTGTCGGTCGAGATGAGGACCATAGCGCCGACACCGGCATCGGCGCAGGCGTCAGCAACCTTGCGCGTGCCAATTGCATTGGTCAACACGCCCTCGAGAGGGTTTTGCTCAACCAATGGAACATGTTTGAGGGCCGCAGCATGGAACACGACGGCGGGGCGCTCACGCGCTATGACATCTCGTATGCGCCCCTCGTCGCGTACATCTCCAAGTATGGGAGTCACAGATAGCATGCCGTGCCGTCGCCGCACTTCCATATCGATACGGTAGAGATTGAATTCGCTGTGATCGAATAAAACGAGATGCTCAGGACCAAATTCAGAAATTTGTCGAACAAGCTCTGAACCTATGGATCCGCCGGCTCCGGTAATCAATATGCGCCGATTACGGATCATTGCCGCCATCGCATTGCGGTCCAATTGAGTCTGCGGACGGCCTAACAAATCCTCAATTGCAATCGGTCGCGGCTGAATCGCATCTTCGCTATAGGCTTGCATATCGCCTGGGGGCGGTACCCGCATTAACTGGCATCCCGATTTCTCAGCGATCGTGAGTAAACGCTGAACAGCCGCCCCATCGAACCCAGAGCGTACAAGGACAAGTTTTTCAGGTTTGCGGCCTCGCCCCTCAAGGTCTGCAATGATGCGCACTAATTCACTCTCAAGCCCGAGCACATCGATACCTTGGATGACGCGCCCCACTCGATCCTCGCGGCGCGTAATCATTCCTACAACGGTGTATCCCGCACTAGGGTGACGGGTGACCGCTCGAATAAAAAGCTCTGCTTCCGGTCCCGCGCCAATTAGGAGAATAGGAGTGTTTGCAATGCGGCTTTTGAAAAGTCCGCGCACCTGTTGATCGCGCACCATCCGCGCGATCAACCGCGGCCCGGCAAGGAGCATCACAAGGACCAACCAACTGATTATCGGTGTGGATCGCGGCAGACCCTCCAGCCGCGTTGCAAAAAACCACGCCGGCATAAAAAACAAAACAATAATGGTGGCCGTCCGAAGAATATTTATAGCATCCTTCGCCGACACGTACTCCCATACATGACGATAAAGACCCGTCGCCAGATATGTGATGGCCGCAACGCCAGCAAACACCGCTGCGACATATAAAACTTCAGGACGTTCATCTAGGAAATCCGGGCCCAGCCTTAATAAGAAGGCACCAAGGAACGCCGCATACGCCATAACAACATCATGGCCGTAGACCAAAAGATTGCGGGGCTGGATTAAGGCTTTAATGAATCGGCTCATTTACGATGCTTGAATTTAAGAGCAGTCCCAATAGTTTAGGACAACTCAAGCAATCAGTACAGCACCGGGCCAACGCAAGCGCTCACCACAGTCTCGTGTTGGCAACATATTCATGACGATCAGGTTCATCGACGCGCGGTTAACGTTCTCTAGCGCCCGTTCGCGGTTCGCGCCCATATCAAATGAGGGCATTTTCGTAAATTCAACTAAGAAGAAACGGCCTTTGCGGGATTACCAACAACTGTCTCGCCGGGTAAAACAGGATTTACAACAACCGCTCCTGCGCCAACAACAGCACCGGGTCCAATTTCTATGCCCTGTACAATGACAGCTCCCGCTCCAATATGACATTCCTCGCCAGCGCGAACGTCACCGCCAAGTATCGCCCCCGGTCCGATGTGGCTATGTGCACCGACAGTGCAATTGTGATCAAGTTGAGCGCCGGTATTGATGATCGTATTTGCACCAACAATGCTCCCCGGATTCAAAATTGCGCCAGGAAATATTTGACATCCAGCGTCTAACAACACGTGATCAGAAACTATCGAGCTAGGGCTTTGGAGACTTAAGAAATCGAATTTCCTACTAGCAAAGTTTTCGAAAAGGGCTCGGCGGCGAGCGAGGTCACTGTTCCCGGTTTTTGGAACATTCCCCAAAGCATTGACAAGAACAACTGATTTTGGGTCTTTTGCAACAACGGCTGTGTCATCACCCACAATAGGCACGCCGTCCAAAGCCGTCCCATGTAATGACGAGTCTTTATCTACGAGGGCGGATACTGTTTGGCCTGAGCGTTTAATGATGTCGAGCACCACACGAGCGTGTCCGCCGGCGCATAGAACGATTATTTCCCTATCTTTAATCATTGCGGGTCTATGAATTCATTAATGGCGTTGTCACAAGAAGCCTATTGTCCAAGATAAGTATGCCACTGCCAAGAGATGAGCGTCCCCGGATTGCGCCTCAAGCCATTCATCGACATAATCCACAAGCATACGCCCATGGCGCTGTAAGTCTCGGTTAAAAGCGAATAAGCAGGTTTGTAAGAATGTCAAAAAACGCGGACCAAAAAACAGCCCTTATAACCGGCGTGACCGGGCAGGATGGCGCCTATCTCGCGGAATTGTTGTTAGAGAAGGGCTATATCGTACACGGCGTAAAGCGACGGTCCTCATCATTCAATACCGGACGGATCGATCATTTGTACGAAGATCGCCACAACACCGGTGTGCAGTTTTTTCTTCACTACGGCGATCTGACCGATGCAACGAATTTGATCCGTCTCGTTCAGGAAGTGCAGCCAGACGAAATTTACAACCTCGCCGCCCAAAGCCACGTCCAAGTCAGCTTTGAAACGCCTGAATACACAGCAAATTCGGATGCGCTCGGCACCTTACGACTGTTAGAAGCCATTCGTATTTTGGACCTCAAAAATAAAACACGATTTTATCAGGCTTCGACGTCAGAGCTTTACGGGAAGGTACAAGAGATACCGCAATCGGAGAAAACTCCGTTCTATCCGCGCAGCCCCTACGGCGCGGCAAAATTATACGCATATTGGATTACAGTGAATTATCGCGAAGCGTATGGGTACCATGCGTCAAATGGCATTCTCTTTAACCATGAAAGTCCATTGCGCGGAGAAACTTTTGTAACTCGTAAGATCACTCGCGCGGTCGCAGCAATTGAGCTTGGTGTACAGGACAAAATTTACCTTGGAAACCTGGATGCGAAACGTGATTGGGGCCACGCGCGCGACTACGTAGAAGGTATGTGGAAAATTCTTCAGCAAGATGTCCCCGATGATTATGTTCTTGCCACAGGTGAAACCCACGCGGTTCGCGAGTTTGTAGAGCTAGCATTCGCTGAGGTGGGCCGAAAGATTACATGGACCGGCAATGGAGTGGATGAAAAGGGACTCGACGCGAAATCGGGTGACGTTTTGGTAGAGATTGACCCGCGATATTTTCGCCCCACCGAAGTTGACCTGTTGCTCGGGGATCCATCAAAAGCCCACACCAAGCTGGGCTGGAAACACACCACAAGTTTTACACAGATGGTTAAGGAAATGATCGCGTCCGATTTGGAAACCGTAAAGGCTGAAGCTCAGCGGTTTGGCCGCGACGATTAAAGCGACGATCAGCAAAATGAGCCATGGACCCTACTCACTTGATGGAAAACGCGTTTGGGTCGCCGGGCATCGCGGCATGGTCGGGAGTGCGATCGTACAGCGGCTTGCAGGCGAACAATGTGAAATCGTGTCCGCTACGCACAGCGAGTTGGATTTAACTCGGCAAAGCGACGTCGAAGATTGGATGGCCGACCAAAAGCCACAATGTATTTTTTTGGCCGCGGCCGTTGTGGGTGGAATTTTGGCTAACGACACTCATCCCGTGGAGTTCTTGTCGGACAATCTTCAGATTCAATCAAATATCATTTCCAGCGCACACAAACTCAACGTCGAAAAGCTCCTTTTCCTTGGGTCAAGCTGCATCTATCCAAAACTTTCAAAACAACCCATAAACGAAGATGAACTGCTCACCGGTCCGCTTGAGCCGACAAATCAGTGGTACGCGATCGCGAAAATAGCCGGCGTCAAACAGTGCCAAGCCTACCGTCGCCAGCACGGCAGCGATTTCATTAGTTGCATGCCTACGAATCTCTACGGACCCGGCGATAACTTCGATCTGGCATCAAGCCATGTTTTACCGGCGCTCATTGTCAAAGCCCACAACGCCAAAATGTCCGGGGACAAAACCCTTGAATTATGGGGAACTGGAACGCCGCGGAGAGAGCTCTTATTTGTCGAAGATTTAGCCGACGCATGCGTTTTTCTTATGCGGAATTACTCGGACGATGGCATTCTTAACGTCGGCTACGGTAGTGACGTCACTATTCGTGAATTGGCTGAAACTGTCGCGGACGTCGTGGGATTTGAGGGAGCATTTACGTACGATTCCGAAAAACCAAATGGCACCCCGCAAAAACTGCTGGATTGCACGCGGTTGAACGCACTGGGGTGGCACTCTTCAACGGGGCTACGCGAGGGGATCGCGAAAACATACGAATGGTATTTGCAGAACGAGGTTCGAAAATAGCGTAGGCGCGACAACCCTAGGCATCTGTATTGGAGGGTGTCTTATAAAACCACGCGAGCCTCTCTGTCCGGCAGACTTAAGCTGGTTTCCACAAGCGCTCCTGAGAAGTGGTATTTATAAAGTTCGGCAATTCACACTTGCGCCGACGCGCGCGGACTTCTAAAAAACTTGTAGATTGTTGCTCTACGCCGCAAAGGGCCGCGCCGGTCCCAATATGCAAATATATCTACCCATAGCCGAAATGTCGGTGAACGTATTCCTCGTCCTGGGGTTGGGGGGTGTAGTCGGTCTGTTGTCTGGCCTGTTCGGCGTCGGTGGGGGTTTTTTAATGACCCCCCTTCTTATTTTCATCGGAATTCCACCTGGTGTAGCGGTCGGCACACAATCCGTGCAAATCGTCGCCTCATCGGTTTCCGGTGTTCTCGCCCATATGCGCCGTGGCAATGTCGACCTTCATATGGGCGCGGTCCTGACCGGCGGAGGTGTTCTGGGCTCTATACTAGGCGTGTTGCTGTTCAGTTATCTGAAAGGGACAGGCCACATCGATCTCGCCATTTCCTTAGGTTATGTCATTTTTCTGGGCGCGGTCGGTGGGTTCATGCTGATGGAAAGCTTGCCAGGTGCGATAAGCCGCAAGCCTGTTAAGTTGGCGCTTGCCGCCCGCGGGCCCGGTCAACACATGTGGATGCATGGGTTGCCTTTAAAAATGCGCTTTCGTCGATCGCGGCTATATGTTTCCGCCCTCGTGCCCGGAGCTATTGGATTGCTCGTCGGAATGCTGGTGGCGCTTATGGGTGTCGGCGGCGGATTTTTGATGGTTCCCGCCATGATCTACTTACTGGGGATGCCAACGCAGGTCGTAATCGGAACATCACTACTCCAAATCACATTCGTCACCGCGGTTACGGGTCTTCTACAAGCCAGCGTCAATCATACAGTTGATATCGTTTTGGCTTTGTTGCTCCTTGCGATCGCGGTTGTGAGTGCACAAATCGGAGCCCGGCTCGCTGGAAAGGTCAAAGGCGAGCACCTCCGCGCAATGCTCGCGATCATTGTTCTCCTCGTAGGCATCCGTCTTGCACTTGGGCTTGTGCTGGACCCATCTGACATCTTTTCGATTGAGGAGCTTGAAGGGCAATGAGGCGTGTCGTGGCTCTTATTCTCTCCGTGCTCGCATTCGCCATCCCGGCCAAGGCCCAGGATGTGCCTCTCGTTGCCGACCTCTCTAGTCATTTGGTCGCCATAACCACCGGCTTCACGGGCACGGATGTCTTGCTGTTTGGTGCAACCGACGGCCCGGGAGACATCGCGGTTGTCGTACGCGGGCCAGGCACTAACACGGTTGTTCGCCGCAAGGAACGGCTCGGCCCAATTTGGGTCAACGGAACGGCTATTACGTTCGGCAGTGCACCTTCTTATTACCGGGTCGCCTCCAACCGACCGTTAGATGAGATCGCTCCTGATCTATTGTTGTCCCGCTTCCAGATTGGCTTGGACAACATTCGTTTGGTTGACGCACAAGGAGACGCCGATCCATCACTGACAACAGAATTCGGAAATTCTTTTGTTCGTTTAAAAATGGCCGACGAGCTTTTTGACCAGGGGCTCGGATCTGTGAATTTGATGTCAAATCGACTATTTCGAACCGAGCTCCATTTCCCGGCGCACGTCCCAACTGGCACGTATTTGGTTGAGGTCTACTTGTTTCGAAATGGGCAGGTCGCGAGCGCGGAAATTCTACCCCTGGCGATTTCAAAAATCGGTATCGGCGCGGAAATATACGACTTCGCCTACAATTGGGCGCCGCTATATGGCCTCCTATCGGTGCTCTTAGCCGCATTGGCCGGATGGGGCGCGAGCGCAGCCTTCCGTCGGGTGTAATTGGTTTTGTCTCATGAGCACTGATCCGAAGCCTGCGCCAAAGGAAGATCCAAAGCCCGAAACCACCGAACGCACTTTTTTGGTCGTCGTGGATAATTCTGACGAATTGAAGGCGGCCCTTCGCTTTGCATGCCGGCGTGTTTTGCGAGGAGGGGGGGCTGTCGCGCTTTTTCATACCGTCCCGCAATCAGAGTTTCACCACTTCGCGACCATTGGTGAGTTGATGGATCAAGAGGCTCGCACAGAAGCTGAACGCCTATTGCAGCAGATCGCTTCAGAGGTTCACCGTCAGACGGGCAAATTTCCAATACTTTACATTCGCCAAGGAGACCCGTTGGAACAGTTACTTGAGGTGCTGGAGGAAGAACCCAGCATATCAGTCCTTGTTCTGGGCGCCGGAACCGGTCACGAGGGGCCCGGGCTAATTGTTTCCGCTTTATCTGGCAAATTATCCGGGAAAATCACCATACCGGTCACTATCGTACCTGGCGATCTAAGCGACGAGCGCATTGACGCCCTGACATAATTTCTCTTGCACTGCACAATCAGCCTTGATTTCGGACCATTTTGGTCCTATTAGGTGCGTAAGTTCACATATGTGTAAGCACATCCTGCCGGAGTCTCGACTATGTTTATTCAAACGGAACCGACGCCAAATCCTGCAGCGTTGAAATTCCTGCCGGGCAAGGCCGTTCTCGAAAGCGGTGTGGCCGATTTCGTAAACCGTGACGACGCAGCCCGCTCTCCACTCGCGCGACTCTTATTTGAAATTGACGGCGTAACCGGAGTTTTTCTGGGCCACGATTTTATTACCGTCACGAAGAGCGAAGACAAAGAGTGGCAGGTTCTAAACCCACTTATCCTCGGCGCAATCATGGATCACTACACCTCTGGAGTCGCGGTTATAGATAGCGAAGATAAGCCCAGCCAGAGCGATGATCTCGACAGTGATGTCGACGATGAAATCGTTTTGCAAATTAAAGAACTTATTGAAACGCGTGTGCGCCCGGCTGTCGCACAAGATGGCGGCGATATTGTTTACCGTGGCTTTAAGGAAGGGACTGTCTACCTGCAACTTCACGGCGCGTGCGCTGGATGCCCCAGTTCAACTGCAACCTTAAAAATGGGGATTGAAAACATGCTTCGTCATTATATCCCCGAAGTTTCGCAAGTCGAAGCCATCGCCTAACCACAAAAAAAACAAAAAGGCAGATCACCATTCTCTGGCTAAATGAGGAATATCCCGATGCGGGGATCTTTGGATGAAACCGGTCTCGATCTAATTTTTCGCGATGCTCGCACGCAAAATAGCTGGCACCCGAAAGACGTTGCAGAGGAGTTACTCCGTCGCATTTACGACTTAGCCAAAATGGGCCCGACGAGCGCCAACTGTTGTCCCGCCCGGTTCATATTCGTTGCTTCGAAGGACGGAAAAGAGCGCCTAAAACCATTTCTCGCCGCCGGTAATGTTGAGAAAACAATGTCAGCGCCCGTAACGGCGATCATTGGGTACGACACGGAGTTTTTTGACTTACTCCCAGAGCTTTTCCCCCATACCGACGCCCGCGCGTGGTTCACAGGAAATGAATCATTGGCTAAGGAAACGGCGTTTCGCAACGGAACTTTGCAAGGGGCATACTTGATGATCGCGGCACGGTCCCTCGGTCTGGACTGCGGACCAATGAGCGGATTTGACGCGGGAAAATTGAACGCTGAGTTCTGGCCGGATGGTCGCGTGAGAGCGAATTTCTTATGCAATATCGGATACGGTGATGACGAGAAATTGCATGAACGTGGACCTCGGTTGGTCTTTGAAAGAGTGTGTGAGGTTGTTTAAGGGGCACTGAATTTATTGCGATCGCCCATTAAAGTTGAATTTTACGTATAGTGGAGATGTCTGAAATGAGAGCTGTAAAAAGTTTAGTGTTAGCGACGATATTGGCTATTCCTATGGGGTTTTATGCCAAACCGTTGTGGTCTCAAGGCTACATGCTTGATCAAATGATTATCGATTATCGGCAATTGATCATGCAATCAAAGGATGCTCATACCACGGCAATTGGTCATATCATGACCGGGACTATTCCCAACGCCAATCTCGTCTCTCATTTCGAGGCTCTCTTGATCACAACGCGGCAAACGCGAGTTGCGTTTGAACATGAAGCCCGCGGCGGTGATTCTGTCGACGCTATTTGGGAGGAAGAGGGGCGCAAAGATTTTGCTGAAATTCTCGATCGCGTTGAAGCCAACATCCAAATCGCAATTGAGACAATCAATAAAGTCGGGCCGGGGGCAGCCGGTGATGTCACCCTCTCAGCGTTGGGTTGCAAAGAGTGTCACGACAAATACCGAAGATAACAAATCGCACAAAAAAATAGTCCGGCAAGCGCGCAACTTGCCGGACTATATCGTGCTTTTTTGTTGCGGGCCTTAGGGGCTATCAAACCTAAATTCTTGGGCGATGATCCGTGTGGGATCAGTGTCATCCGCCGGTACAAATTTCTGAATGCGATTGTTCCAGGCGTCTGCAAGATACATATGTCCATTCTCATCGACATCGAAACTATGCGGGTTATCCAGTGCGCCAGGCGCGTCTCCGGTAACCCCCCAATAGGTTTGAAGCTCGCCATTTAAATTAAATTTGGCAAAGCGATTATACATCGCCTCCGCCATCCACAAAGCGCCGTCCTCGGTGATCACAACGCGCGTAGGGCTTCCTACGTTTGTCCACTCGTCGAGAAACTCTCCATTTTCATTGAAGACTTGAATGCGACGATTATTCCGGTCCGATGTGTAGACCCGGTTTTGGCTATCGACAAAAACCGAATGCACAAGATCGAACTGACCTGGTCCCGATCCCTTTGTTCCCCATTCCAAAAGGTAGTTACCGTCTCTATCGAATTTCGCGATACGCGAGTTCACATACCCGTCGGCAACATAAAATGTACCATCAGGCAAAAAAGCGAGTGCCGCCGGCCTGTTAAAGTGGTTCTCATCATCCCCAGCGACGCCCTTTTCGCCGAGGGTCATGACCAACTCTTCCCCGTCATTGGTAAATTTAAGAATTTGGTGGCCGTCCCGATCAACAACCCAAAGATGACGGTCGGGATCGTAAGGATTAATTTCAATGTTGTGCGGCAGTACGATGAGATCGTCCCACTGATTCCAATTCTCAATAACCTCGCCATTTCCATTGAGCACCATGATGTGGTGAAGATCAGTTTTCTCGGAAGGAGGCTTGGTTGCGGTTGTGCTGCGTTCTTCGAGAACCACGCCGTCCGCGCTAAGCATCGGTGAATTTGGCTGAGTTGCCATCTGATTGGCGTTGCCGATAAATATCCGATTCGCATTGTCGACGGTGACCGCGATAACAGGTTGGTCCCAGCCATCTATGCCAGGTTTGAACCAACCTTCGACCACCTCATAGGGGCCAGTCTGGTCCAGCCCGCCTTTATTAACTGGCCCCGCCGAGCTCGATTCTGGTGCCTGGTCTTGTGAGCAGGCTGACAGTCCAGCGCCTACCATTCCTAACAAAGCCAGGGATGCGATAGATAAGCGCCTTGGGGTCGTGTTTGTACTCATGTGCGTATCGCCCTTCCTAAAATGCCCCTATCCGAACAGGAGCTTTCGATTTCACATCTTCAACTTGGCGAAAAGTGGTCGCCCTGTCCATTCTCAAGGCACCTTTTATGCCCCGATTATGCTGCACCTTATGCTGCAGCATACGGTGCAGCAAAATGATATATATCAATAACTTACCGGCCGCGCGGCAAAAATCCGACCGTGGCATATACCTCATTAAGGACGCTCTCAGCGATCTCATCGGCTGTTTCTGCACCGCGCTGCAGCGTCCGGTCGATTTCGGCAGGATCAGCCATCAAACGCTTCATTTCGGCGGTAATGGGCCCTAGAACGGCCACCGCTGCCTCGGTCAGGCGCGCCTTAAATTGAGAAAATTGCCATCCCTCCACCTCAGCTAGGACATTTGAGACGGATCTGTCAGTAAGTGCCGCATAGATGTTGAGAAGATTCGAGGCTTCTGGCCTACCCTCAAGACCCTCAGCTGTTCCGGGCAGTGGTTCGGCATCTGTTGTGGCCTTACGAATCTTCTGAGCAATGTCGTCTTCGCTATCGTTCATATTGATTCGCGAGTAGGCCGAAGGGTCCGACTTCGACATCTTTTTCGTGCCATCGCGCAAGGACATTACCCTCATCCCCGGGCCCTGGATTACCGGTTCCGGCAACGGGAAAAGGTCTGTTTTGTAATCGTTATTAAATTTTTGAGCGATGTCCCGTGTGAGTTCCAAATGTTGTTTCTGGTCTTCGCCGACGGGAACGTGGGTTGCCTTGTAGATGAGAATATCCGCAGCCATGAGGTTGGGATAAACGTAGAGACCTGCCGAGGCGGCTTCCCGGTTTTTTCCTGCTTTATCCTTGAACTGGGTCATGCGGTTAAGCCACCCAAGCCGTGCGACACAGTTGAATATCCAGGCAAGCTGCGCATGGGCGGGCACGTGGCTTTGAACAAATAGCGTGTTCGCAGACGGGTCGAGGCCCGCGGCCATGTATCCAGCGGCGACTTCGCGAGTTGCGCGCGCCAAATCGTCCGGGTCCTGCCAAATTGTTATGGCGTGGAGATCAACAATGCAAAACAGGCATTCATAGTTTGCCTGCATGGCCCCCCAATTTCGAATAGCGCCCAGATAATTTCCGAGATGAAGATTTCCTGTCGGCTGAATGCCCGACAAGATTCGGCCTTTTTTGCCTGCCGTTGGCGGTGTGGACCCGCTGGTCATGGGAAAACCCCTTGCTGTGTTGAACGAATGTTTGGAGCCATCCGTAGCTAACTTGGTGACGTTAGTACCGGTCAAATAAACCAAGCCAGCGCGCGGGGTGGTAGCGCGCGCACGCGCAATGGTCAAGATACGCTGAACGGCTGCGAGATCATCTCCCGCTACGCCTTAGATGAGCGAGATCGGACTTACGGGCTGCGCCCAAAACGATTGCGCTCACCGCAAATACCGCGGAACCTACGCTGACCAGCGCAGCAAGGGCAGTCGCACGTACCAATTCAGTGCCAGCCTCCAGACCGGGGCGCCCAAACACTGGGCCTATTTCCGCGTATAGGGCATGCTGTCCAAACCAGAGCACGGCGCTCATAAACGCGGCGGCGGCAATAATGCGCGGAAGACGATTCAATAGGCGTTTATCGGGCTTAAAATGCCCCCGGTGGAACAGAACAAGTCCGAGCGCCGCGGCGTTAATCCAAGCGGACAGCGAGGTCGCCATTGCAATACCGACGTGGCCAAAAATACGCATCAATATGACCGCGAAAACGATATTCATCGTCAGCGCGGCGACCGAAATCTTCACAGGCGTTGCGGTGTCGTAACGACCAAAAAATCCTGGCGCAAATGCTTTTACAAGGACATAGGCAGGAAGACCGACAGAGAATGCGACGAGCGCGGCAGATACAGCGCTGCGGTCCTCTGCGGTAAATTCTCCGCGTTCAAATAAGGTTGCCGTGATCGGTTCTGCAAGGAATGCAATTCCAGCTGCCGCAGGCACTGTCAAAAGCAAGGAGAGTTCAATGGCTCGGTTCTGGCTATCCGCCGCCGCGCGCTCATCGCCGCCCTGGATTTGGCGAGACAGCAGGGGCAGCAAGGCGACACCAATGGCAACGCCGACAACACCCAAAGGAAGTTGATTCACGCGATCAGCAAAATACAACCATGATACGGCACCCGCGGACACCAGAGTCGCAAGTGCGTTGTTGATCAGAATATTGATTTGATAAACGCCAACTCCGAGAGCCAAAGGCAGCATTCGCCGCAATACATCTTTGACGTCCTGGGAAAGTCGGGGAGGAACAAAGCGTAGATTTGCTGCTGCACGGCGGCACGCGCCCCACATCCAAATAAACTGTAATACGCCTGCGCTGCTTACACCGATTGCCAAGAACGTGGACACATCTCGGTCAAGACCAACAGCGCTTAAAAGGAAAACGATGAGCGTGATGTTGAGAAGAATAGGCGCTGCGGCGGCGGCGGCAAATCTATCTAAGGCATTCAATACCCCTGACTGCAAGGACACCAGCGAGATAAAAAATAAATAGGGAAAGGCGATGCGTGCGAGGTCTATGGCTCTATCCATCTCGCCGGTTTCCGCAAACCCAGGTGCAATTATGGGAATCACCCAGGGCATCAACGCGATCATTCCCGCGCAAAAAAGTCCAAGGATAAGGGCAAGCACAGCCATCGCATCTTGTGCAAACGCAATCGCACGCGCACGGCCGTCTTTTTCCAGAAGTCCAGAGAACACGGGCACAAATCCAGCCGCGAACGCGCCTTCTGCAAACAAGCGCCTAAATAAATTGGGAAATTGAAAAGCAACAAAAAATGTGTCGGCCGCAGCACCAGCTCCAAGATGAGCGGCAATTAAAATATCGCGCGCAAACCCTGTTACCCGGCTAACGAGGGTAAAGGACCCGACGGTTGTGACCGAACGCAAAAGCGATGGTGCAGATGTAGAGGCTTGAGACATACCTATCGATATCTACATTATTAAAGACCGCAGGGAAATCGGCCTGACGTCTCAGCCGGCATGCCTTTTATTTTTGGTTTATTTGTGACGACAACGGCGCGCTCATGGCCGCAAATTAACCCGCCGCAACGCGCTTTTTCTTTTTTGTCTTAGCCGTCGGCGCCGCGGTTTTGCGCCTGCGGACAGAGACCGCCTCTTTTTTAACTCCGATCGCCTCACCAAGCGCGTCACGAATTTGCCGAATTTTGGTGTCGTGCTCCACACGCATGCCAAAAATATCTTTGACATAGAACACATCGACCACTCTCTCGCCGTACGTCGAGATATGAGCGGAGAATATCTGAAGTCCAAGATCGGTCATTGCCTTTGTGATATCAGCCAAGAAGCCAGGGCGATCGTGACCGTTGATTTCAATAACGCTGCAAACCTTTGACGCCGTGTTGTCAATGATGACCCGCGGGGGCACTTCAAGGGCGCGGGCACGCTCAGGCAACCGCGATGTCACTTTGGGCAATTCGGCTTTGAAGCGCAGGCGGCCTTCGAGAATCGCTGACACGCGGGATTTTATCCGCTCCGTGCGGCTTTCAGATGAAATGGCGTGCGCTTGCTGATCTTGGATGGAAAACGTATCGAGCACCGTTCCATTAGAAAATGTCAGAATTTTTGCATCGACGACGGAAACTCCAACAAGGGTAAGCGCCCGGGCAATATCGGCAAATAAACCTGGATGATCTTGCGTATAGATCACCATATGAGTTGCATCACGCTCTTCATCAACCATGAAATCGAAGGACAACTTACTACCGGCCTCATCTGCACTACGCATAAAACGGGCATAGCGTTCCTGGAGTTCCAAATCGAACGTCAACCAAAACGCCGGTGGTGCAATATTCAGATACTTGCTCCGCGCGTCCTCCGGCCAATCTGAGAGCCGTGCCGCCAGAGCCTCTTGCGCAGCGGTTACGCGCGCATCAACACCGCCGGCCGCTTGACCGCCGTGCATGTGCTGGTCGGCCCGCATGTAAAGTTCGCGCAGCAGTGTCGCTTTCCAGTTGTTCCAAACATTTGGGCCGACGGCGCGGATGTCCGCACAGGTCAGAATCAGCAAGAGTTTTAGTCGCTCCAATGATTGCACCGCGTCACAGAATTGCTTGATGGTTTGCGGATCATCAAGATCACGCTTAAACGCCGTCGCGCTCATAAGGAGGTGGTTGAGCACTAACCAACTTACCGTTTCAGTTTCTTCATCCGACAAGCCAAGACGAGGGCACAACTCCAAAGCAATGTCCGCCCCAAGCACAGAATGATCTCCGCCCCTCCCTTTGGCGATATCATGGAGAAGGGTAGCAACATAAAGCGCACGGCGAGACTGAATTTTACTGACAACTTCTGTTGCGATCGGTAACTCGTCCTTCAGACGTCCAGTTTCAATTCGATGCAGAATTCCGATAGCGCGAATGGTGTGCTCATCGGTGGTATAGACATGGTACATATCGTACTGCATCTGCGCGACAACACGCGCAAAGTCGGGAATAAAGCGCCCAAAGACGTCGCACTCGCTCATTAAACGCAGCGTCGCTTCCGGACCTTTTTCCGACGTTAGAATATCCATGAATATGCGATTGACATCGGAGTTCTTGCGAAACCGGGAGATGCGCCGCGCACTATTGGATATAATACGCAATGTCGTGGGGTGAAAATCCAATCCGTGGTTAAGAGCCGTCCGAAAAACTCTCATCAATTGAATTGGGTCTGCTTCGAAAAATTCTTCCTCAAGGACTGAAATACGATTTCCGTCTACAGGAAATCCATCAACCATCCGCGTTCTTAATGCGGCTGGCAGCCAGAACTTGGGCTTCCGCCGGCCCCGCTCATCAAGAAGTGTGCAGAAAATGCGTGTCAGGTCTCCGACATCACGCGCTACCAGAAAGTAGTGCTTCATAAATCTTTCGGTCGCCGTAGCTCCGGGCCGATCGACATATCCAAGCTTGGGGGCAATTTCGCGCTGGAGGTCAAAGGTGAGCCGATTGTCGGTTCGTCCCGTGATATAATGAATATGACATCGTACCGACGAGAGGAAATCGCGGGCCTTTATAAAACGGCTTGCAGCGTCATCATCAATCACGCTCATACTCTCGAGTTTCCGCACGTCTGAAATGTCGTAAAGATACTTAGAGATCCAATACAATGTGTGTAGATCGCGTAGCCCGCCTTTATCTTCCTTGACGTTTGGTTCCAAACGATACCGTGAATCGCCAAGTTTTTTGTGCCGTTGGTCACGCTCATCTAACTTCGCTTGAATAAACTCCTTCGCCGTGCCGCGCTTGATTTCTTTTTTGAAACGCGAAGTGAGTTCACCGGCCAAGTCCTGATCGCCCCACACCCAACGCGCTTCAAGCAGCGTTGTTCGAATCGTCATGTCGGCTTTGGCATGTGAAATATTTTCGTCTACCGACCGGACAGCGTGGCCGACTTTCAATCCTAAATCCCACAGCAGGTAGAGCATGAATTCGACAAGATGCTCCGTGAACGGCGTAGGTTTGTAGGGCAACAAAAACAGTAGATCGACATCGGAGAGCGGCGCGAGCTCTCCGCGTCCGTACCCTCCAATCGCGACAATACTAGTGCGTTCGCCAGTCGTGGGGACTCCGCGCCGAACGGTGTGCGTCGTCGCGTAATCGAAAATAATTCGGATGATTTGATCTGTTAGATAACTGTGCGCCGCGACTGCGTCTGTACCGGTGTATGACCCCTTTTCAAAGCGATTGCGAATGGTGTCAAAACCCTTGGTGTAGGCGCTCTTAATTATATCCAAGAGTTCGGCACGTTTTGCTTCCTCACCTGCGTTTTCAGAAACTGACAGGTTCAGCGCCGCATGAATTTTACGGCGATCAATTATCTCTCGGGGTTTATAGATATGAGTCACGAGTTACCTGGGTCGGACGAAGCAAAAAAATGATAAAAACTAGAATGGGCTTACTTTAACTTAAAGCCTTGCTGACGGGCCTGCTCTTCCGATACGTGGATGACGCGTTCTTTCTGCGGCTGCCTCAAGGGTGAAGGTTTAACTGCAGGACTCGATGTCGTTGTTCCAGATTTAGCCAAGCTTTCAATTGCGAATTTTGACCTGACCCTCGCGCTGACAATCGCAAGCAATTCTATCGTTTTCGCTTGAGCTACAAAAATCAGCGCGAGTAAAAACGCCGCGATGGCACCGATCATGGCGTAGCTATCTGTCACCCATTCATAATTGGAAAATGCCAACATCATACATATACCGCTCGCGATGAGGCATAAAACGCCCATACCCGAAAGAATACGTGCAATGGCGGGAATATTTGGCTTGTCAGGGTCTACTTCAAACACCATGTGATATCTCTAGCACGGGCAATTTGGTCGATGACTTTCACCTATTATAGCAGACACATTGCCAAAGCGTGAGCCGCATTGAGACCTACCTATCGCCCGCCGCAACAAGAGCTTTAAGCTTATAGAGAACGTCCAACGCCTCGCGGGGTGTCATCGAATCTGGGGCAAGTTCGTTTAAAGCGCCTTCAAGTTCGGACGTTTTGTGCTCGCCATGATCAAAAGGGGCTCCTGGCTGCACGGTTTGCACAGACGCGAATAACGGTAAGTCTTCGGCAATTTTAGTTGACGATGTCCCCTGGCCGTCTTTTTCCAGTCGGGCAAGGACCTCTTGCGCGCGCGCAACAACCGAAGGCGGCAAACCAGCGAGCCGGCCAACATGAATCCCATATGACCGGTCGGCTGTCCCGGGCGCAACTTCGTGCAAAAAAACGATATCGTCCTGCCATTCCTTCACGCGCATCGTGTGCGGTGCGAGTTCGCCGAGGCGAGACGATAACGCTGTAAGTTCGTGGTAATGGGTTGCAAACAACGCCCGGCACTCATTGACATCGTGTAAATGCTCTAGCGTCGCCCAGGCGATTGAAAGTCCATCGAACGTTGCCGTTCCACGTCCGATCTCATCGAGAACAACGAGGGAACGGGATGTTGCCTGATTTAATATTATCGCCGTTTCAACCATCTCGACCATGAAGGTCGAGCGACCGCGCGCCAGATCATCGGCTGCGCCAACACGTGAAAATAGTCGATCGACGACACCAATATGAGCCGCACGTGCGGGAACGTATGACCCCATTTGCGCCATAAGTGCAATCAATGCGTTTTGCCGCAAAAATGTACTTTTCCCAGCCATGTTTGGGCCGGTCACGAGCCAGAGCCGTCCGGTGCCATCTGGTTCCGCGTTACTGTTCAAATTGCAACTGTTTGCAACAAAGGCCGCATCACCAGTTGCCTTCAAAGCCTCTTCGACCACCGGGTGGCGACCCTCATGTATATCGAACGCCACGCCATCGTCTATTCGCGGCCGGCAGTAGTTTTGCTCCACGGCAAGATGCGCGAGCGCTGCGGATACATCTAAAGATGCCATAGCGGACGCAGTTTTCGCGATATCATCGCTTCGTGCCGTCACCTCTCCAATAAGGTCGTCGAAGAGATTTAATTCAAGCGCTAGTGTTTTGTCGGCCGCGGACCGTATTTTGTCTTCAAGCTCAGAGAGCTCGACTGTGGTAAATCGCATCGCGTTGGCCATGGTCTGACGATGAATGAAGATTGCGGTTTCACTGCCTGCGGATTCAATCGCCCGAGCCTCCTCGACCAACCGCTCTCCATGCTTGGTGGGAACTTCGATGTAATACCCGAGCACATTGTTATGCCGAACTTTAAGCGATGTGATCCCACTGAGTTCAGCGTACTTTGTCTGTAGACCAGCGATCAGCTTTCGGCTTGAGTCCCGAAGAATTCTTAAGTCATCAAGCTGAGGGTCATACCCCGCGGCAATAAACCCTCCATCACGAGCCAGTAATGGTAGGTTATCGGCAAGAGATCTCGTAAGTCGCTCAACCAGCGGCCCATGGTGACCAAGAGCATTGAGATCTGTCGCCACAGGCGGGGGCGGAGGGAGAAAAGTTTTTGAAAGCGATTCAATCGCTTGCTGTATGCGCGGACCTTGCTCCAATCCATCGCGGATAGCCGCTAAGTCTCGCGGTCCACCGCGGCCAAGCGATATACGCGTTAGCGCACGTTCGATATCCGGACAGGCGCGCAAGATGTCTCGGACATCATCGCGCACGCGGTTTGCCTGGACAAAAAACTCAACCCCATTAAGGCGCTCATTTATGGTCTCTGCGTTCGTTAAGGGTGCACTGAGGCGCGCTGAGACCAAGCGCGCTCCGGCGCTGGTTATCGTGCGATCCATTGCATGCAGAAGGCTGCCCTTTTTCTCACCGCTTAAGGTTTGAATAAATTCGAGATTGCGCCGCGTCGCCGCATCGATCTCCATGACCTCGCCAGACAAGTGGCGCTGAGGCGATCCAAGGCGCGGGAGCTTGCCCTTTTGCGTGAGTTCAACATAGTCGACCAGCGCTCCGGCTGCGGCCGTTTCAGCCCTGGAGAAATCTCCAAACGCATCAAGCGCACCCACCGCGTACATACTCTCTAAACGTTTGCGCGCGTTCTCTGAATCAAATCTTGGCGCGGAAACAGGGCTCAAGGCGTGCTTCCACGGCTTTAAGGCTTCCGCAACCTCAGCGTCCTCAAGAAGCTTGTCTGGCAAAAGCATTTCTCCAGGATCGAGCCGGGCGACAACGGCCGACAAGTTCAGGCGAGACACGGGTTGGATGTGAAAGTCACCCGTCGACATATCGAGCCAAGCGATCCCAAATTCTGATTTTGGGTCACTGCGTACCTGAGCTAGAGCCACCAAGTAATTATGTGCGCGAGACTCTAAAAGTGCATCTTCGGTGAGTGTTCCGGGCGTTATCAACCGAACAACGCCGCGCTTTACGACTGATTTCGAACCCCGTTTTTTTGCTTCAACCGGGCTCTCCATTTGTTCGCAAACCGCGACTTTAAAACCCGCGCGTATAAGTCGGGAAAGATAATTTTCATGCGAGTGCACGGGAACACCACACATTGGAATATCTTCACCAAGGTGCTTGCCGCGTTTTGTGAGCGCGATATCGAGTGTCTTTGCTGCGTTCACCGCATCATCGAAAAATAATTCGTAAAAATCGCCCATCCGGTAGAACACGAGGGCATCCGGATAACTTTCCTTCACGTCCATATATTGAGCCATCATCGGTGTCATGCCCGCACGCGACGGTGACGGTATTCCATTGTTTTGTGGTTCCGAGTCTATGGATTCGTCGCGCACGAAAGGCCCTCTTCGGATCGTGGAGTCAGAAAATATCTGCACGGGAGATCTTCATATCGCCCCCGCAGTGCGCCGAAGATCAGAGATTGTGATGAATAACGCAAGCCCAGGTTTGAAGGACCACTTTGCATAGCCTGCGCCCTGCGGCACAATAGGTTGATAGAGCGAAAAATTTAGAGGTTGGCGCAAGGCGTAGCGCCATACGGGCGAGACCATGAATAAAATTGAAGCCAAAAATTCCGCGGCAGAAAAAAGCAAAAACCGACTCGCGCCTCGCCGAAATTTTGATCAGGAGGCTTTAACATTTCACGGGTCGGGCCGACCTGGAAAAATCGAAATTACGGCAACGAAACCGCTGACAACTCAGCATGATTTGTCTCTTGCGTATTCCCCTGGTGTTGCCGCCCCGTGCCTAGAGATCGCCCGCGATGCATCCACAGCCTATGACTATACCGCCAAAGGAAATTTGGTTGCTGTCGTTTCAAACGGTACCGCTGTCTTGGGTTTGGGTGATTTAGGCGCGCTCGCATCCAAACCGGTAATGGAAGGAAAAGCGGTCCTGTTTAAACGCTTCGCCGATGTGGATGGACTGGACCTCGAGGTTAACACCAAGGATGTGGACGAATTCGTCAATTGCGTAAGATTCCTGGAACCAAGTTTCGGCGGTATAAATTTAGAGGACATCAAAGCACCGGAGTGTTTTGTCATAGAAAGCCGTCTGCGGGAGGTTATGAACATCCCGGTTTTCCATGACGACCAACATGGCACCGCCATTATAGCGGCCGCCGGGCTAATCAACGCCTGCAACATTACGAAGCGCAAGCTTTCGGATATTAAAGTCGTCGTAAACGGAGCTGGTGCTGCTGCCATTTCGTGCGTGGAATTGTGTAAGGCCCTCGGTGTCAAACCTAACAATGTCATCATGTGCGATTCCAAAGGCGTTATCTATAAGGGGCGCACTGAGGGTTTGAACCAATGGAAAGCCGCTCACGCGGTGGATACCAAACACAGAACCTTAAAGGACGCGATCAAGGGAGCCGATGCGTTTTTCGGATTATCGGTAAAGGGCGCGGTTACGCCAGACATGGTGAAATCAATGGCCGCCGACCCGATTATTTTCGCGATGGCAAACCCGGACCCAGAAATCACTCCCGAAGACGTCGCAGAAGTCAGAGACGATGCAATCATGGCAACGGGACGGTCTGACTATCCGAACCAAGTCAACAACGTCTTGGGTTTCCCGTTTATCTTTCGCGGTGCTTTGGACGTCCGCGCCAAAACGATTAACGAAGATATGAAAATCGCAGCCGCGCAGGCGCTCGCTGATCTTGCGCAACAACAGGTACCTGAAGAGGTAGCTGCAGCATACGCAGGACGAAAACTAAGATACGGCCGAGAGTACATTATTCCCGTGCCCTTCGATCCTCGATTGATCGCAACGGTCCCGCCCGCTGTGGCGAAAGCGGCCATGGACTCTGGCGTTGCCGGCAAACCAATTGAGGACATGAACATATATCGCAAGCAGCTTGCCGCGCGGCTCGATCCAACCATTGCCAGCTTGCAAACGATTGCCAGTGAAGTCACGCGCGCACCGCGCACGGTGGTTTTCGCTGAAGGCGAAGAAGAACGCACCATTCGCGCTGCCATCGCCTACAGGAATGCCGGCTACGGTAAACCCATTCTAGTTGCGCGTAGACGCAAGGTCGAACAAGCCATCGCCGACCTCGCCAT
Source organism: Rhodospirillaceae bacterium (assembly GCA_965228575.1). Lineage (GTDB taxonomy): Bacteria > Pseudomonadota > Alphaproteobacteria > Rhodospirillales > Rhodospirillaceae > UBA11612. Next base: position 144,748 of record CBDDHW010000001.1, read on the forward strand.
CAAGCGGGAGGATTTAGAAGGCATCACCATCACAAACGCGAAAGAGTCCAAGCACAACACAGCGTTTATGGAATATTTGTACAAGCGCCTGCAACGCGGTGGCCACCTTCAGCGCGACTGCGAACGCATGGTCAATCAAGACCGAAATATTTTTGCCGCCTGCATGGTTGCGCTTGGTCACGCCGATACGATGGTGACGGGCCTAACACGCAACTACCATTCCGCGTTAAACGATGTTCGCCGGGTCATTGATACCTCCTCGGACGCGCCGATTTTTGGGCTGACGATGGTTGTCGTAAGGGGGCGTACGTTGTTTGTGGCCGATACAGCGGTTCACGAACGGCCGAGCGCAGAAGAGATTGCACACATCGCGATTGAAAGTGCGAAGGCGGTGCGCCGCTTGGGCCACGAACCTCGCGTTGCGCTTCTTTCTTATTCAAACTTTGGAAACCCGCCGGGCAACGTGACCGAAACCATGCGCAACGCAATGACGCTTCTCGACGGCATGGCTAGTGAAACAGGGCTCGATTTTGAATATGACGGCGAAATGGGCGTGGACGTGGCCTTGGATGCAGACAGAGCCCGCATTTATCCCTTCTGCCGCCTCACCGGTCCCGCCAATGTTCTCGTCATGCCCGGGCTGCACGCTGCGAATATCTCAACCCGGCTTGTGCAAAAATTTGGCGCGGCAACCTCGATCGGACCCATATTGATCGGTTTGGAAAAACCCGTTCAAATCGTCGGCATGGACGCATCTGTCTCCGACCTCGTACAGATGGCATTGATGGCAGCCCATGCGTGCACTCCAAAACTTTTATAACGCGTTACACCTATGAGTTGGATAACTTCGGCGTCATTCAGACGCCTCGCCGCATGGTCAATTGGCCCTAGCCTCCCGGCGTGGGTGGTGCTCATCGTTCTCGCTCTTCTCGATCACCTCACATGGACCGTTGCCCTCACATCTGGTGTGGTAATTTTGATTCTGATGGCGACAATGGTGCTTTCGCGCCTCGCGGATATAGATAAGCTTATTGTTTATGCCGAGCAGTTGGCCGACGCACCTGAGACTAAACCCCCGGGCTCTCGAAACCTCCGCAACAGCTCGCCGTCTCCTCGCAGCCCTGACCACTCTCCGCAATTTATGGGCGGACCGGCGCGACGAAGCGAGCGCACTCGCAAAATCCCGGCAGGACATCATTAATGGGCTCCCTGATCCGCTCCTTCTTCTCGACCAACGCAGACAGGTTGTGAGCGCAAACGATGCGGCAAGAGATCTTTTTGAACCGGATCGAAGCCCCAGCGCACCGATGAACCGGGAGTTGATTGGCCGTGATTTGGCCGGGGTTATCCGAGACCCGCGCGTGCTTGATGCCGCGGATCAAGCCTTAGCCCGCCAACACAAAACTGAAGCCCACTTTAGCCTGCCGTCGCCGGTCGAGCGTCACTTTGGGGCACTCATCGTGCCCCTATCGACACCGGCCCGGGACGGAACCGCTCTTATTGTTGCGCTCCATGACCATACTGAACGGCTCAAGATGGACCGAATGCGCGCTGATTTTGTTGCCAACGCCAGCCACGAATTGCGGACGCCGTTATCTAGCGTGCTTGGATTTATTGAGACGCTTCGCGGTCCCGCGAAAGATGATCCCAATGCGCAGAGCGAGTTTCTCGATATCATGCTCAAACAAGCGAACCGCATGACCCGGCTCATTGATGATCTGCTCTCTCTTTCGCGCATAGAACTGCGCGGTCACACGCGGCCAACTGAGTCTGTCGATTTGGAAACCGTTGTTCGAAGTACAGTTGAACTTCTTGAGCGCCAAGCCAAAGAGCGCGGATCAGAAATAGCTGTTTCGCTCGCGCCTAACTTGCCGCCGATAATTGCCGACGCCAACGAACTCGGTCAGGTGTTTCACAACCTTTTGACCAACGCTCTCAAGTACGGCGGCGAGAAAAGCCGCGTTGATATTACAGGGAGCGTTTCAGAAGATCGCCCGTCCTCAATGCCGGGCGTCGGACCGTGTTTGAAGGTCTCGGTGCGCGACTACGGAGACGGTATATCAAAGGAATTTTTGCCGCGCTTAACCGAACGCTTTTACCGGGTCGATACCGCGCGATCTCGCTCCTTGGGCGGCACAGGGCTTGGCCTTGCCATTGTTAAACACATCATGAACCGCCACCGCGGCGCGCTAACCATCGACAGCGAAATCGGTGAAGGGTCGACGTTCTCTGTGTACTTGCCGATCGCCGTCCAAAACAACAATACAGCGCCCTAGTCTGCGGCATCGCTCGCGCGGCTACGTTGGTGAGGTTCGTTTTTCAGGAAACCGGCGCATCATCCACAAAAGCAGAGCAATGCCCGGCGCTGCCGCAAATGTGGTGATAATAAAGAATGTTACCCAGTCGACTTGGTCAGCTAGCCAACCGCCTCCCGATGCGAGGATTGTCCGCGTGAACGCCATGAACGATGTCATAAGCGCGTATTGCGTGGCGGTATACGCGAGGTTGCACAAACTCGACATGAACGCGATGAACGCAACATTGCCGATACCGTTTGAGAAATTTTCAATACTAATGACAAATGTTAGGGCGGGAATACTCGCCCCGTACGCGGCAAGCGCGGCAAGCAATAGATTGGACAGCGCCATCGCGATGCCGCCCCACAACAACGTGCGATGAATGCCAAAGCGCACGACGAGCGCACCGCCAACAAAACTCCCAGCGATAGTCATAAACACGCCATACGTCTTGGTAACGGCACCAATTTCGCTGAGGGAAAATCCAAGTTCCAAATAAAACGGATTCGCCATCGAAGCCCATAATGCATCGCCGTATTTGTAGAGCATGATGAATGCGAGAATCGCGAGTGCACCGGGCCGGGAAAGAAATTCGGTGAACGGCGCAACCACGGCGCTCTTTATCCAGGTCGCGTAACTTTGCCCTTCCGTAGTCTCTTCCGGATGTTTGGGTTCCGGGCTTATAAGAACTGTCACCACACCCACGAGCATTAACACCGCCATCGTGGAATACGAAAACAACCACCCAAAACTGTCCGCTAGCAAGAGCGCGCCGCCGCCTGCAGCAATAATGGCAATGCGGTAACCAAAGGTCGTCATAGCGGCGCCAGCTCCGAATTGAGATTGGTCCAAGACCTCAATTCGGTAGGCATCGACAACGATGTCCTGGGTTGCTGACGAGAATGCCAGCAAGGTGGTCCAAAAAATCGTGACCATCAAATTGCTCGCGGGATCGCTGGAGCCCAACCCCACCATGGCAATTATGCAAAGAAGTTGAGCCAGAAGCATCCACGCCCGGCGTTTACCAAACACTCGCGCGAGTCCTGGTAGATGCACACGGTCGATAATGGGCGACCAAAGAAATTTGAGCGCATAGACCGAGGACGCCCAGCTCATAAACCCGATTGCCGTTTTTGTGATTCCCGCTTCCGAGAGCCACGCGGACAGCGTGCCCGCCGTAAGTAAAAAGGGCAGGCCAGACGAGAAACCCATCAATAAGATGATGATCAGGCGCCTTTCTGTGTACACAGAAAGGGATTGCAAAATAGATCGCTGAGGTGCGGCGTTTTCAGCCATAGATGTGTTGTGACACAAGATCGCGGGGTTGTGAATCCGCTAGATGAGCCGCGCCTAAAATATCGCGCGCCTCGCGCACCCTACCCAGTCGCGGCAACCTTGGACATGCGTTTGCGTTCATGCGGGTCGAGGTAGCGCTTGCGCAACCGGATCGCCTTCGGCGTCACTTCAACCAATTCATCGTCTTGGATATACGCCAGGGCTTCTTCCAACGTCATCTCCCGCGGGGGCGGCAGTACTTGTTTGTCATCTTTCATCACTGTGCGGAAGTTGGTTAGCTGTTTGGCTTTAAGCGGATTGATTTCAAGATCGTTGTCGCGCGTGTGCTCGCCAACAATCATACCTGCATACACACGTGTGCCCGGCGCTACAAACTGAGGGCCGCGATCAATGAGATTAAACAGCGCGTAGGTGTTGGCTTCGCCGTCACCGTTTGAGATCAATACGCCTTCGCGCCTAGAGGCGATGTTTCCTTTGAAGGGCGCGTAAGAATGAAACAGCCGGTTCATCACACCGGTCCCGCGCGTATCGGTTAGAAATTCGCCGTGGTATCCGATCAAACCGCGCGAAGGGGCATGAAACACCATGCGCACCTTACCGCCGCCCGCCGGTTTCATTTCCTGCAGCTCGCCTTTGCGCAGCGACATTTTTTCAACGACGCCACCTGAGTGCTCGTCATCAACATCGATGACGACTTCTTCAATCGGCTCGAGACGGTTGCCGTCATCATCGGTTTGAAACAAAACGCGCGGACGCGAAATTGAAAGTTCAAACCCCTCGCGCCGCATGGTTTCAATCAAGACACCCAACTGAAGTTCACCGCGTCCCGCAACTTCATAGGCATCTTTTTCACCGGATTCAGAAACCCGAATGGCGACGTTTCCTTCCGCCTCGCGCATCAAGCGCGCACCGATCACACGCGTTGTGAGTTTATCGCCCTCAAGGCCTGCAAGCGGCGAGTCATTAACTGAAAACGTCATGGCAAGTGTGGGTGGATCGACGGGACGCGCTTCAAGCGGCTCGGTCACTTCGGGCGCGCAAAACGTATCGGCCACATTGGCTTCGGCGAGGCCGGCAATCGCAATGATATCTCCGGCTTCTGCGGTCTCGACTGGAACGCGCTCGAGCCCCTGGAATGAGAGAAGCTTTGTCGCGCGCCCCTGCTCAAGCATCTTCCCGTCACGATTTAAAACTTTGATCGGCATGTTTACCCGCGCAACACCAGTTTCAACACGGCCAGTGAGAACGCGCCCGAGGTAGGGGTCAGACTCAAGTGTAGTCGCGAGCATTGAAAAGGGCGCCTCAAGATTTCGCGTCGGCGCAGGCACGTGGGTCATAATCAAATCGAAGAGCGGCGTAAGATCTTTGCGTTCGTCTCTTTCCAAGTCATGCACAGCCCAACCATCGCGCCCAACCGCAAAGAGGGTTGGAAAATCGAGCTGTTCATCGCTCGCATCGAGCGCGGTAAACAAATCAAAAACTTCGGTGTGCACGTCATCGGGCCGGGCATCACCGCGATCAACCTTGTTGATCACAACAATGGGCCGCAAACCAAGACTCAAAGCTTTCGACAAAACAAATTTGGTTTGCGGAAGCGGTCCTTCGGCAGAGTCTACCAAGAGCACAACGCCATCAACCATGGATAAGATACGCTCGACCTCGCCGCCAAAATCGGCGTGCCCCGGGGTATCGACAATATTGATCTTTGTGCCTTGCCAATCCACCGACGTGCATTTGGCTAAGATGGTGATTCCCCGCTCGCGCTCCAAATCATTGGAGTCCATGGCACGCTCTTGCATGCGGGCGTTCGCGCGCACGCTGCCGCTTTGCTTGAGAAGATTGTCGACAAGCGTTGTTTTGCCGTGGTCGACGTGAGCAATGATTGCGATGTTCCGCAGATTCATAAGAGTTCGGCCCACAGTTCCGTGCGCCGCTCCATCGTGTAGGTTCGTTTGCCTGGGGTCACAAAAACAAAGCCGGTGCACGCCCGAGCGTTCCCGGCCCCCATATGCGGCGGGGTATATACAGAAGTTTGATGTTGTTCAAGCTGGGGAGATGCTAGAGCCCATATTTATCGCGCACCTCACGTAACGGCGTTTCAGCTCGCGCGCCCATTTGCGCAATAATTTGAGCCGCTGCCATTACGCCGAGCTTGGCGCACCCCTCTAGATCGCGTCCGTGGGTGTAGCCATAGAGAAAGCCCGCAGCAAACAAATCCCCAGCGCCTGTCGTATCTACAACCTCCTCGACTTCCATAGCGGGCACCGTGACGGTAGCATCGCCGTCAAAAACAACCGCTCCTTTTGCCCCGCGTGTCATACAGGCCAGGACATTGGCCGCACGGAGCCGTTCTATTGCCGTCTCAACATCGTTGGCTTGATACAACTGGAAAATTTCCTCTTCATTGCCAAACAAGATATCAACGTCCTCGCGGATAAGGCGGAACAACTCTTCGCGGTGACGATCGACAACGAATGGATCGGACAGCGACAACGCAACATGGCGATCTGCGCCCTTGGCTGCCTGGCATGCTTTGCGGATCGCTTGTTTTGCGCGCGGCGTGTCCCACTGATATCCCTCAATATATGTCACACGAGAATCGGCAATTCGCGCTTCGTCAATGTCCGTTGGGCTTAATTCCGTGCACGCGCCAAGATAGGTGTTCATCGTGCGCTGACCATCGGGAGTGACAAGAATGAGGCACGTCGCGGTGGGAAGTTTTGCCGGACGGTCCTCGCCTCCGTGGTATTCAACGCCAACGGCTTTAATATCGTGGCGGAAAATCTCGCCGAGCTTGTCGTTACCGACCTTACCGATAAACGCAGGAGTTCCGCCCAAGGAGGCAATACCGGCCATTGTGTTTGCAGCCGATCCGCCTGACATTTCTACTGCCCGGCCCATGCGCTCATAGAGCGCCGATGACTCCTCAGCGGAAACCAGCGCCATCGTCCCTTTCACCATTCCGTTGGCATCAATAAACTCATCATCTGTGCGTGAGAGAATATCGACTATTGCGGAGCCAATGCCGATGACGTCGTAGCGTGCCTCTGTCATAAGAACCTACATGTTATATGTATGCGGAGAATAAAGAGCGGCGGAGTATAACGGCTAATAAAAGCCTCACAAGCACTGCGTCTATACACACAAGACCACGCGGAGACACACCCTTCATGATCGGTGCATTCACCAAAGCAATTGCTCAATTATCGGACGGGCGGGTTTTGAAGGTTATTTTCATCAGTAGCGTTCTCGCGATATTGGTGTACGCGCTGTTGATCGCAGGAGCTCTTTGGGTAATTGGGCGGGTGGACTTCAGTTCCATACCTTGGCTCGACACGGCCGCCGATTGGGGTGCAGGAATTCTGGCCGTGGTCATCGCCACACTCATGTTTCCCCGGCATATTGTCCGGCGTGGTCGGAGTTTTTTTAGATACCGTCGCAGACGCAGTAGAACAGCGGCATTATCCGGGCCTTCCTGCGGCAAACCCCGCGCCCTGGTATGATGCTATCTTTGCAGCTTTACGCCTTGGCGGTTCTCACCATCGCGCTCAATCTGCTGCTTTTGCCCCTCTATCTCCTGTTTATTTTCTTCCCGCCTTTAAGTTTTGCACTTTATTACGCAGTCAACGGAAAGCTTTTGGGGCGGGAGTATTTTGAGATCGTGGCGCTGCGGCATATGGGCGGAGCGGCCGCGACTGACATGCGGCAGCGCAACAGCGGGAAAATATGGCGAACTGGAGCGATAACCGCGGGATTACTGACTATTCCGGGCCTTAATCTCATCGCACCCATTATCGGCACGGCTGCCATGGTTCATGTATTCCAAAAATTAACCCCTCGGTCTTAGGTTTAATTTCAAAGGGTGGAGTTGCATTTTTAGGGAGGATATCCCTAATCTGGCGTCCTAAAGAATACGCGGCGCGGCGACACCGCGTCCGGGGATTAGGGAGTTCGGCGTGCGCGACGATCCGAAAATTGGCGCCGGTCAGCAAGAGTCGAGTGAAACGGCGGGGCTAACAAAGCCCGCGCAATTGGACTTGCGCGGCGCGGCTGAGAGGCGCGAAGACGTGCGGCCGCCGTCCAAACCGTTTCGGGCCAGGCCCTCCTTCAAAGGCAATCTCTTCACAGGCCAGCGTGCCAAGGGGAATATGATGACCGATAGGTTCAGCTCAGATCGCAGTTCATTCACACCGCAAATTCCGCGGCGCACACCCGATATCCCAAGCCCGTCGGTATTGAGAACGCCCGGCGGTGATATTGATGGTAAGCAACTGACGGTCGGAAAGACGGTGCGTATTTCCGGTGAAATCTCCGGCTGTGAACGCCTCATTGTTGAGGGTCAGGTGGATGCAAACCTGAAAGACGTGAAAATTATCGAAGTCACGTCTAATGGAAATTTCAAAGGTGACGCCGAGGTGGAAAACGCATCGATCGCCGGAACCTATGAAGGCTCACTCAAGGTTAGCGGCCACTTGGAAATTGCGGGCTCTGGTGTTGTTAAAGGCTCGGTGAGTTATAAAACCATTGCAGTTGCCAGCGGCGGACAAGTTTTGGGAACGATAGAGTCCGCTGGTTGAATATAAAGGGCCGCAGCTCTTTATTTCTTTTTTCGCACTTTCGGACGCTCACCTGGCGCAATCGATTTCGGCTTAAAGGCGCACAGGTCAGAAACCGTACACCGCCAGCATTCGGGCGTGCGGGCTTTGCAGATATACCGGCCGTGTAAGATCAGCCAGTGGTGGGCGTGCCGCTTAAACTCAGCCGGTGTTGTTTTCTCTAGCTTCAGCTCTACATGCAGCGGCGTTTTCCCGCGCGCAAGCCCCGTGCGATTTCCCACTCTAAAAATATGTGTATCGACGGCTATGGTGTGCTCGCCAAAGGCAATGTTTAATACAACGTTGGCGGTTTTCCGCCCCACGCCCGGTAGCTTTTGAAGTGCGTCACGATCACGCGGCACGACGCTCGCATATTCATCTCTCAAAATTTTTGAAAGGGCGATAACGTTTTTCGCCTTCGCATTAAAAAGGCCGATTGTCTTGATGTAAGTCTTTAGCCCCGCTTCGCCGAGGGCCAACATTTTTTCCGGTGTATCCACGCGCGCAAACAACGGACCGGTGGCTTTGTTCACACCGACATCAGTTGCTTGGGCCGACAAAACCACTGCGACCAAAAGCGTGTATGTATTGACGTATTTCAGCTCGCCGGACGGGCTCGGGTCTTGCTCACGAAGACGGCGGTAAAACTCCGTAACGTTGGCTGGCGTCATTTGGCGTTAGCCCAGCCCGAGCACATCGCGCATGGAATACAGACCTGGAGCACGGCCCTTCGACCACAGAGCTGCGCGCACCGCACCGCGCGCAAAAATCTCTCGTGAAGAGGCTTTGTGGGTCAATTCAATCCGCTCGCCATCGGCGGCGAAAATAACTGTGTGATCACCAACCACGTCGCCGCCGCGCAATGTTGCGAACCCGATTTCACCTTGTGGCCGCGCACCTGTTTGTCCATCACGGGAGCGGCGCTCAACGTCCGATAAAGAGACTCCACGCCCTTTCGCCGCTGACTCACCAAGGCCCAGAGCCGTGCCTGACGGCGCATCAACCTTGTGGCGGTGATGCATTTCAACGATGTCGATGTCAAACTCAGGGCCCAATGTTGCCGCAAGTTTTTCGGTCAACGCCATCAAGACGTTTACGCCAACGCTCATATTGGGGGCCTGCACGACAACGGCTTTTTTCGCCGCCTTTGCTATTGCGTCCCGCGCAGCTTGATCGAGGCCAGTTGTCCCAACGATATACGCTGTTCCTGTTTCCCCAGCGATCTCTGAGTGCCCTTTCGTTGCAGTCGCAATCGTGAAATCAATCACCGCATCACTATTTTCAAAGAGGGCCTTGGTATCTGTTGTGACCTGGACACCCAGGGGACTTTGGCCGATGAGCGCGCCCAAATCTTCACCTACAACCGCCCCACCTGATTCTACACCGCCGGACAGATCGCTGCCGGGAGTCGCCAGAACTTCGGCGATAAGCATGCGGCCCATGCGGCCCGCACAACCGATAATTCCAATTTTCATGACAAACTCCGCAGCTTTGGCCTTCAACACGTGGGCGGAGTATAGGGAGGCGCGGCGCTAGGCCCTAGTGCTTTATTGGCCGCGCGATGCCACTAGCGGGCAATCTATTCCAGGAAATCTTTGATCTTATCCAAGAAGCTTGAGCTCTCTGGACTGTGTGTACGGCTATCGCTCTCGCCTTCAAATTCCTTGAGCAGCTTTTTCTGCTTGTCTGTGAGATTCACCGGAACCTCGACGGCCGCTTCCAAGAACATGTCCCCGCGCGCCGCAGACCGTAAAACACTCATGCCTTTGCTTTTCAGACGAAAGCGGTGGCCATGTTGCGTGCCTTTGGTGATTTGAACCTTCACTCGCCCACCATCAATGGTCGGCACCTCAACGTCACCGCCTAACGCCGCGGTCGTCATGGGAATCGGCAGGCGCATGTAGAGGTTGGCGCCATCACGCTGGAAAATCCGGTGCGGTTGGATGGCGAGAAAAATATAAAGATCGCCCGGCGGAGCGCCGGTCATGCCCGCTTCACCCTCACCGGACAAGCGAATGCGCGTTCCTTCTTCAACACCCGGCGGAATAGTAACCTCGAGAGATTTTTCCTTGCGCTGGCGTCCGGACCCGCCGCACTTCGGGCAAGGGTCGGTGATGACTTTGCCGCCGCCATGACAGGTCGGGCAGGTGCGCTCGACAGTGAAAAAACCTTGCTGGACGCGCATGCGCCCCGCGCCTCCACACCCGGGGCACGTTGAAGGCTCGGCGCCGTCTTTCGATCCAGATCCATCGCACGGCTCGCAGGAGACCGACGACGGAACAGTGATCGATGCCTTTTTGCCGTGGTAGGCTTCCTCCAGGGTGATCTCCATATTGAAGCGCACGTCTTGACCTCTGGCCGGCCCACGTTGACCACCCCGCCGGCCCATAATGTCGCCAAACATCTCATCGAAAATATCGGCAAAGCCGCCGCCCCCGCCAAAACCAAAGCCGCCGGCACCGCCGGCACCGCCTTGTTCGAAGGCCGCATGGCCATAGCGATCGTAAGCCGCGCGTTTTTGTTCATCGCGCAGGATGTCGTAGGCTTCACTAAGGTCTTTGAATTTTTGCTCGGCTTTTTTATCCCCCGGATTGCGGTCCGGGTGATACTTCATGGCAAGCTTGCGGTACGCTTTTTTGAGTTCTTCACCCGAGGCGTTTTTCTTGACGCCCAGAAGCTCATAGAAATCGGTCTTAGCCATCTCAACCTAACTATTAACAGCGCATGTGCGCACCCGACGCAAATAGCGCCGGGTGCTTACAAAATTCACGGAGTGGAAAACGGCCGGACTCCCCAACACTCCCCAAAGTCCGGCGCCGTTATTTCTTGTCCTTATCGACTTCTTCGAAATCGGCATCGACGACATCATCGCCATCACCGTCATTCGTTGCCTCGCCGCCATCGCCTTCCGCAGACGCTTGCTGATCCTTGTACATCGCCTCGCCCATCTTCATGGACGCTTGCATCAGCTCATCGGTGGCGCCTTTGATTTTTTCCGCATCGTCCGACTCAAGCAGCTCTTTAAGCGTTGTGAGTTTGGCTTCAATGTCGGCCTTGTCTTCTTCGGCGATTTTATCACCATGCTCACTGAGGCTCTTTTCGGTTGTGTGGATCAAACCGTCCGCATGGTTGCGGGCGTCAACAGCTTCGCGGCGCGCCTTATCTTCTTCGGCATGCGATTCAGCATCCTTGACCATTTTTTCAATATCGTCGTCAGACAGACCGCCCGAGGCTTGAATGCGAATTTGCTGTTCTTTGCCCGTCGCCTTGTCTTTCGCCGAGACGTTAACGATACCGTTGGCATCGATATCAAAAGTGACCTCGACTTGCGGCACACCGCGCGGTGCGGCCGGTAGTCCAACAAGATCGAACTGGCCGAGCAGTTTGTTGTCCGCTGCCATTTCGCGTTCACCTTGGAACACGCGAATGGTCACAGCGGTTTGATTGTCTTCCGCCGTTGAGAACACTTGGCTTTTGCGGGTCGGCACGGTTGTATTGCGTTCGATCAACCGCGTGAACACACCGCCAAGAGTTTCGATCCCGAGCGAGAGCGGCGTGACATCAAGAAGCAACACATCCTTCACATCGCCTTTGAGAACGCCCGCTTGAATCGCCGCGCCCATGGCGACAACCTCATCGGGGTTCACGCCCTTGTGCGGATCGCGGCCAAAAAAGCTTTTAACCGTTTCCTGAACCTTGGGCATGCGGGTCATACCGCCGACGAGAATGACCTCGTCAATCTCACTGGCTTTCAGGCCCGCATCTTTAAGTGCCTTCTTGCATGGCTCGACCGTGCGCTGAATAAGATCATCAACCAGCGCTTCAAGCTTCGCACGTGTGAGTTTGATGTTGAGGTGTTTGGGCCCCGACGCATCGGCCGTAATAAACGGGAGATTGACTTCGGTTTGCGTTGCGCTCGACAGTTCAATCTTCGCTTTCTCCGCGCCTTCTTTCAAACGCTGAAGTGCCAGACGGTCTTCGCGCAAATCAATTCCCGCCTCTTTCTTGAACTCATCGGCAAGGTAATCGATGACGCGCGCGTCAAAGTCTTCACCACCAAGGAACGTATCCCCATTGGTGGACTTCACTTCAAACACCCCGTCGCCGATTTCGAGGATAGAAACGTCGAAGGTCCCGCCGCCAAGGTCATAGACCGCGATCATGCCCGAGCTTTTCTTATCCATGCCGTAGGCGAGTGCCGCAGCGGTCGGCTCGTTGATAATGCGCAATACATCAAGGCCCGCGATTTTACCTGCGTCTTTCGTCGCTTGCCGCTGACTGTCGTTAAAGTACGCGGGAACTGTAATCACCGCTTCGGTGACTTTTTCACCAAGGTACGCTTCGGCGTCTTCTTTCATTTTTTGCAAAATGAAGGCGGAGACTTGCGAAGGCGCATACTTTTCGCCGCGCGCTTCCACCCATGCATCACCGTTCTCGCCCTTGATAATTTTGTAGGGCACCAGCTTCTGGTCTTTCTGCGCCATCGGATCATCGAAGCGCCGGCCAATGAGGCGTTTAATCGCAAACAGCGTTGCTTCCGGATTGGTGACCGCCTGGCGTTTCGCTGGCTGCCCCACCAGCCGCTCGCCGCCTTCGGCAAACGCGACTTGGGACGGCGTTGTACGATTACCCTCGGCGTTTTCAATCACCCGCCCGGTCGTTCCTTCCATGGTGGCGACACAGGAGTTTGTGGTCCCCAAGTCGATTCCGATAACTTTACCCATCAGTTTTGTCCTTCTTTCGCGGCGAACATTTTGGGCCCGATCCCGGCGCCTCTCATGTCCCCTTCGTTTAAGTGCTTTGCGTTTAATCCAAGGTCGCACTCCGGCTTTTTGGCGATCCATCCGGAGGCGTGTATTCATCTGTGGGGGCTATATAAGGGGGGCGCTAAGTCCCTGCAACGGCTCAAAAGACTCTTTTTTTGTGCCTTTTCGGTATATTTTTAGGGTGTTGACCCCCCTCAATAGGCAATTTCCAAAAGAATTGAAGGTCTTTTCGCCCCAATGAACCCAGAAAAAGGCCTTTTTGACACCCAAACCGATCCTCCTGACCTTCCAGAGGGTGTTTTTTACCTTCAAAACGCCCTTAATGAGCGTGAAACACCTATTTTTGCTGCTCTAAAGCGGATTCTTGAGGCCGCACCGCCTACCCACGCCCGTACACGGGGTGGGGGAACCACTTCAGCGGCCATGACCAATTGTGGCCGGGTCGGGTGGTGGAGCGATGCGCGCGGCTATCGATATCAAGAGCTGCACCCGGTCACGGGCCAGCCCTGGCCGTCCATTCCAGGTGAATTCCTCGGCGCGGTGAAGACCGTCACGGCGCACACCCCTTGGCCAAACTTTGCGCCTGATGCCTGCCTCATCAATTACTACGGCGCGAAAGCGAAAATGGGTTTGCATCAGGACCGCGATGAAAAGGACCTCACCCATCCAATCGTTACCCTCTGCCTTGGCGACGACGCCGATTTCCTGATCGGCGGCTTTGCCCGTTCGGACCGCGCCACGGCGTTTGTCGTCAGCCACGGCGATGCCATCGTCATGGGTGGAGAGAGCCGCATGCGTTTTCACGGCATCCGTAAAATTTATCCGGGTACGAGTCCGCATGCTGGTATTGCCGGGCGATACAGTTTGACGTTTCGAAAAGCACTTTGAGAGAGACGCGCTAGATTCACAGTGCGTACAGCCGCACCCCGTAGTGACCTATCTTTTCAAAACCTATGGACTCGTAAGCTCTTTGCGCGGCCAAATTTGAAACCGGGGTAAACAACACAGCCTTGCCTACGCCCACACGCCGGGCAAAATCCAGTGCGCCAGCGGTGACCGCGCGTCCATATCCCTTGCTGCGCAAATCACGAGGAGTCCACACACCACCGATTTGAACAATATCTGGTGTTTTGGCGTTGTAAGATGCCATAGCCAAAAGTGATGCGTCATTGTTGGTGGACTCCAAAACAAAGACATCACCCGCTGAAATCTCGTGGGTAATGTCTTTGCCCACACGATCCAAAAGAGAGTCATCGTTTTTCGCGAACAACGCTTCAACGGAATAGGACGCACGCCACTTTATAAGCGTCTCAATGTCGTCGTTGCTTGCAGCTCTGCAACGAAGGTCGCCCGCGTCAAATGCGCTTGGACGTTTTAACTCGGCTAGGTCTAGCGCGTAGAGAGTTTCGGGTTTTTCCAAAAGTGCTTTTCGATCTTGCACACTTAAAATACGCGCCGCTTGTTCAACTTGATCCAGTGGCCCTAAGAGTCCGTTTAGCGGCTGCCCAGGTGGGATACACGCGGCAACGACTGCGGCGATATTGGTCGGTGCTTGCATAACGATAGTGCCGAACGTCGTGTAGTAAGCCGCAACATCGGTGATGCGTTCGTCTTCGAATTTTGCAACGTAACGCCCGGCAAAGCGCCCGCGATTTCCGATGGGAGTTTGATGCACGTTAGATTGTAAAAAGACCGATGTTGCCCAATGGTCTGATAAGAACGTTCGCAAAGCCGGAGTGTCTTCCGGCATCAAAATACGAACATCACTCACCATGCCAAATGTTTGCGGTCTACCATGGCCCGAACAAGATCCGATCCGATCTTAAAAAAATCATTGGCCTGTATACGACACACGCCAAACAGTCATGCCGACATCATCGGCAATCAAAAGGCTTCCGTCTTGCGCAACCTCGACATCTGCCGGGCGTCCCCAGACTTCCGCGCGCGTATTGCCGCTCAACCAAAAACCGCTCGCAAACACAATGTAGCTCCCCGTCGGCGATCCGTTCTCGAAAGGCGCGTAAACAACATTGTATCCGCGCGGCTCCCCTGCATTCCATGAACCGTGCAAGGCAATGAACGCACCGCCCCTATACTCTTCTGGAAATTGATCATCATCATAAAACGCAAAACCAAGCGGGGCTGTGTGTGACCGCAGCGGTAAATCCGGAACGATGGCTGAGGCAACAAGGTCTGGCCGGCGGTCGGCAAATCCCGGCTGGGGGTTATCGCCCATATAACTATAAGGCCAGCCGTAGAATCCCCCTTCTTGCACCTTGGTCAAGTAGTCGGGCACCAGCTCGTCGCCAAGTCCGTCCCTTTCATTGACCACCGTGTAAACATCATTGGTGCCTGGGTAGATATGGATCCCAACCGCATTGCGCAGCCCGCTCGCGTAGGTGCGCTGACCCGAACCGTCCATATTGAACACCTGGATTGTCGCGCGCGGCTCGGGCTCGACATCTATATTTCCCGCCGAGCCAATAGCGACGTAAATCTTCGACCGATCCGGACTCACCGCCACATTACGCGTCCAGTGCCCGTTGGGTCTGCCGAATGCGCCGTCGGGTGTGATGCGCTCAGCTTCTGCCCGGGCCTGGGTTTCGCCAGGCGTGTAGGGAAGGCGCCAAAGACCTTCGAGATCGCCGATGTAAAGAGCATCTTCAGTAATATCCAGCCCGTAGGGCCGGTTGAATCCATCGACAAATGTTTCGATCATCTCAGCTCGGCCATCCCCATCCGCATCGCGCAGAAGCGTGACTTTTCCCGCGTTCGATTCAACCAGCAGCACATCACCGTTTGATGCCACTTTCATGTTGCGGGGGTGATCGAGGTTCTCTGCAAAAAGTGTGGCCGTGAATCCGTCGAGCAAATCGAGGGTTGTTCCGCGAGGCCGGTCAATGCGCCGCGACGGAGATGCTTTCGCCGGCGTCGCGTAGGGCTTGTCCAGATTCGAAAGGTCGATGGTTATGACCGTACCAGGCGCTTGGTCGGATGATTGCGCCAGGCTGGCACCAGATACAAAAGCCAGCGCGAGAGTGCCCGTGGCTCCGGCAACCCAAAAATCACGAAATTTCATTGTCATCCCTCCAGCTCAAATGTTTGCAAAAACATGGTCTGATCTTGCACAACACGATTGAGGGTCACAAGGGACGCCGGATTAAATTAGAGACAGCCCCGGATCCTAAGCGGTTGTGTCGACGCCGCTTTTATCTGTGTCATTCGCAGTAGTAGACGCAGCCTCGCGTTTTGGTCCGCCGCGGGAGACCACCACCATGGCAGGGCGCAGCAAGCGGTCATGAATGAGGTAGCCCTCTTGCAGCACTTGAACGACTGTCCCGGCTGGCACATCTGTTTTTTCAACTTCTTGAACCGCATTATGCAAATTCGCATCAAACGCTTGATCAAGAGAGGTAATTCTCCGCACGCCCTGGCTTTCCAAAACATTCATGAGCTCTTTTTCCGTCAGCTCTACACCGATAGCGAGGTTCTTTAACGTTTCGTTTTGCTCACGCGCCTCTGGTGTCGCCGCCATAAGAGCCCGGCCCAAATTGTCTGCAACCTGCAACAAGCCTTTGCAAAGATTGGAGACCGCGTACTTTGCATTTTCGGAAATACGCTTGTCGGCGCGCTTGTTTGCGTTTTCCGCTTCAGCAAGTGCGGAAAGCCGCTCGCTTTTTAAGATATCGACTAGCGCAGTTAATTCCTGAAGCCGGGCAGGAAAATCTTCGCTGCCAGCCTCGCCCGCATCATCCCCGGGCGTAGGCGGAGCAGCGCTGCTCTCAGCTTCAAATGGAGCTTCGCCGCCGGCTTCTTGCGCGGCCGCAGAGTCTTGATCCGGGGTTTGAGTCTCCGGTTGGTCAGGGTTTTGTTCAGGTTTTTGCGCTGTCATGACTTGAAGTGATTATCCGGTTTTTACGGGTAAAGAAATGTTTTTGAGTATCTGAGTTCTATTGTTCCAACATGCGCCCGACGATCTTGGACGTGTAATCCACCATGGGAATGATCCGCGCGTAGTTAAGGCGGGTCGGACCAATGACGCCGATCGCGCCAACAATTTGTTCGCGCGCATTTTGAAACGGCGCAACAACCATTGAGCATCCGGCCAATCCAAACAGCTCGTTCTGCGCGCCGATAAAAATTTGAACGCCATCGCCCGAGCCCACTAAGTCCAGAACACGAAGCATTTCTTCACGCGCTTCTAACGCTGAGAAAAGTTGGCGCACGCGCTCTAAGTCCTCAAGTGCCGTCACATTGCTTAGAAGATTTGATTGGCCTTTAATAATAAGCGAGCCATAGCGCTTTTCAGCTGAATCACCGCTCCATGTCGCAAGGCCGTCTTTGACGACTTTTGCAGAAAGCTCGTCGAGCTGCGCGCGCCGCGATTCAAGATCACTCAAGATATCGGACCGCGCTTCGGCGAGTGTCTTGCCGGAAAGGCGGCTCGCCAGAAAATTTCCCGCTTGGACCAGGGCCGAGGCCGGCAAATCGTTTGGAACCTCAATCACTCTGTTTTCTACAACGCCGTTCTCATTGACCATAACAACGAGCGCACGGCCCGGTCTAAGATTTACAAATTCGATGTGCTTGAGCGGCGCCTCGATCTTTGGCGCTAAAACCATACCGGCGCATTGGGCAAGACCCGCGAGCATTCCTGTGGCGTTATCCAAAACCTCATCGGGCGAGCGTCCCGCTGCCTGACAGTGAGCTTCGATCGCCTCGCGCTCTTCGGTATCGAGTCCGCCCAATTGCAACAGTCCACTGACGAACATGTTCAGGCCGGCTTCGGTGGGCAATCGGCCGGCCGAGGTATGGGGTGAGAACAGCAGACCTTCATGTTCGAGGTCAGCCATCACGTTGCGGATCGTGGCCGGGGAGAGCGATCCATTAAGTTTGCGCGCGATCGTGCGCGAGCCGATCGGCTCGCCTGTCTCCACATAGGCGTCGACAATATGGCGGAAAATCTCCCGGGAACGTTCGTTCAGTGCGATGACACTATTTGTGTCTGAATCGGCCATGGGCACTTATCATCTGGAGTGAAAGGATGCCTGGGTATGTAAGGCGGTCAGCACCCCTCGTCAATGCGCCCAGGGCGGGGGAATGCCATAAAAAAGGGCAGAATTCCTATGCTTTGACCCCTATCGCACGGAATGTTAGAGGATGCGCCGGTGTCCCGCTGGCACGCGCCAGAGGCCAAATGACAGGACCAAGACCGATGACCACTGAGACATCCCGCCCCTCGGGCCGCACGGCTGACGCATTACGCCCGGTGAGTTTTGAACTTGGTGTAAACAAGCATGCGGAAGGCTCGTGCCTGGTGAAGTTTGGCGATACCCAGGTCTTGTGCATGGCCAGCGTTGAGGAAACCATCCCGCCCTGGCTCCGCGGTGGCGGTAAGGGATGGGTGACGGCCGAGTACGGTATGTTGCCGCGCGCAACCAACACCCGCATGGCCCGCGAAGCGTCTAAAGGGCGTCAGTCGGGGCGCACACAAGAAATTCAGAGACTTATCGGCCGCGCTTTACGTGCGGTGACCGATCTTGCCGGCTTCGGTGAAATACAAATCCGTATTGATTGCGACGTCATTCAAGCCGACGGCGGGACCTGAACCGCGAGCGTAACGGGAAGTTATCTTGCATTGTATCAGGCGTTCGCGACCATGAAGAAACTTGGTGCCATTAGCGATATTCCGCTTCGGGATTCGGTCGCCGCGATCAGTTGCGGTCTTTATAAGGGAACGCCGGTTCTAGACCTTGATTACCCAGAAGATTCTACCGCGCAGGCGGATGCGAATTTTGTTCTAACCGGTTCAGGTAAGATCGTTGAGATTCAAGGAACCGCGGAAGAGCATCCGTTTTCCGAAGATGAATTCAATTCGCTTTTAGTGCTCGCGAAAAAAGGCGTTGCCGATCTCACGAGCATGCAGCGGTCGGCACTCGCCGAAGCAGGTTTATAAAAATATGCCGCGAACCTTTGGCGGCGGCAAACTGGTGGTGGCCAGTCACAACCCGGGCAAGGTTCGTGAAATTGGTGAACTGCTTGCGCCGTTCAACGCAGACGTTATCTCGGCTGGTGAATTGAAATTGCTTGAGCCCGAGGAAACCGGCGAGACGTTTGTTGCCAATGCAAAACTCAAAGCGCTTGCCGCGGCAACGGCGGCAAACCTTCCCGCGCTTGCCGATGATTCAGGGCTGAGTGTTGAAGCTTTGGGCGGCGCGCCAGGAATATATTCCGCGCGCTGGGGCGGGCCGAACAAGGACTTCGCTCTTGCCATGTCAAAGGTACAAAATGAACTTGGTGATGAAGAGAACAGACGCGCGAAGTTTATATGTGCCCTGTCGCTGGCCTGGCCGGACGGTCACTGCGAGGTTTTTGAGGGCGAAGTCCGGGGAACGCTCGACTTTCCACCTCGCGGAACAAAAGGGTTTGGATACGATCCTATTTTTGTCCCCGAAGGCCATGCCATCACCTTTGCTGAAATGGACCCGGCAGCCAAACACGCTATGAGCCACCGGGCCGATGCGTTTGAAAAATTAGTGGCCGCTTGTTTCAAATGACTGCGACCCTTCAAGGCGATGAAGGATTTGGCCTGTATGTTCATTGGCCATTTTGTATTTCCAAGTGTCCGTACTGTGATTTTAATTCTCACGTTGCCGCGCAGCCCGTCGATCACGCCCGCTGGAAAGATGCACTCCTAACCGAACTTGATTACTTCGCCGGGCAAACATCGCAGCGCCGATTAACGAGCATCTTTTTTGGCGGCGGTACGCCGTCGCTCATGGACGCCAGCACGATCGCAACGATCATTGAAAGAGCGCGCGGGCATTGGACCCCCGCGAACGATCTTGAAGTTACATTGGAAGCCAACCCGGGCACGGTGGATGCTGAGCGCTTTTCCGCGATTCACGATGCAGGCGTTGTGCGCCTGTCCATGGGCGTTCAGGCGTTGAATGATGCAGACCTGAAATTTTTAGGACGGGGCCATAGTGTTGAAGAGGCGCGCTCCGCGTGGCGCGCGGCCGCAAAAATTTTTCCGCAGGTTTCTTTCGATTTGATTTACGCGCGTCCGGATCAATCTCCACGCGCTTGGCGTGAAGAGTTGTCCGAAGCGCTGCGCGAGATCACCGGCGAAGGGCTCTCTCATTTATCTCTTTACCAGCTGACCATGGAACCCGGCACCAAGATGATCGAGGAGCATGCGCGCGGCGCGTTCGCGTTGCCCTGTGACGACGATGCCGCCGCACTGTATGACGTAACTCAAGAGCTCTGCGATCAAGCGGGATACCCTGCCTATGAGGTTTCAAACCATGCGAAAAAGGGTGCGGCGTGCCGGCACAACCTGACCTATTGGAGGGGTGGTGATTACGTGGGGATTGGGCCCGGCGCTCATGGGCGATTAACTCGCGATCGAAAGACGCGTGCAGTGCGCCAAGTCAAAGCGCCAGCGTTATGGTTGAAGCGGGTTGCGGAAAAGGGACATGGAACCCAGGAGGAAGAAACACTCACCCCCGAGGCGCGCGCTGAAGAGCTCGTGATGATGGGACTGCGATTAACCGAAGGTATTGATAAAGAACGGTTTTTGAAGCTGGCCGGACTCCCGATCGAGGCGGCGGTGAACCAAAACGCCCTCGCGGATCTAACTGCAGATGGTTTCCTCGATGACACCACTGAGCACCTTGCAGCGACCGGTAAAGGGCGCCTTGCCCTAAACGC
The DNA here is from genome assembly GCA_965228575.1 of Rhodospirillaceae bacterium. Lineage (GTDB taxonomy): Bacteria > Pseudomonadota > Alphaproteobacteria > Rhodospirillales > Rhodospirillaceae > UBA11612. Next base: position 165,415 of record CBDDHW010000001.1, read on the forward strand.
AGTAGTGCGGGACCTTATTGTATAAGTATGTGGAAAAGAACAATTTACCTAATAAAATCAAGTGATTAAGCTGTTGATTTCTTCGCTTAGGTAATGACTCAGGTTTTTCTCAGATACCACTGAAAACAAGGCATTTTTTGCCTTTCATTCACACTTTGTATACCTTGGTGGCCGAGAATTGATCGTCGGGTGCGGGGCTGCCTCGACGCATTTGATTTTGCGGACCAGGCATTCATGTACAACACCCGCTTAGATGGGCTCACCGGACTACCCGTTTCAGCGGCTTTCCGCCCTTTTAGAAGGGCGGGAGCCAGCCTCAGGCCTTGAGCCGATCATCATGTCTATCGGCGAGCCGCGCCATGCCCCGCCGCAAATCCTTTATGATGCCCTTGCCGCTAACCCTGGTGACTGGGGGAAGTATCCGCCAACTGCTGGAACGCCGGCCTACCGACGGGCCGTTGCGGCTTGGTGTACTCAGCGGTTTAAGTTGCCGGGCGAATTTCTCGATCCCGATCTAAACGTCCTGCCGGTTGCTGGAACGCGCGAAGGCTTATTCATGGCCGCGCAGCTGTGCATCCCGCCGCAGAAAAATGGCCAAGCGCCCGCGGTTCTAATGCCCAATCCATTTTATCAAGTCTACGTGGGCGCAGCGGTGATGAACGGCGCCGATCCCATCTTGATTCCTGCAACCAAAGAAACAGGTTTCTTGCCTGCCTACTCCGATGTTGAAAAATCAGATCTCGACCGCACCGCCCTGATGTACGTTTGCACGCCAGCCAACCCGCAAGGCGCGGTCGCAAGTCTTGATCAACTTAAAGACATGATCCGCCTCGCGCGTACTCATGATTTCGTACTTGTCTCCGACGAATGTTATTCGGAGATTTATGATGACTCTCAGCCTCCGGGCGCGTTGCACGCTTGCGCAGAATTAGGCGAAGGCTTGTCCAATGTTTTGGTTTTCAATTCCTTGTCCAAGCGATCAAGCGTGCCGGGATTACGTGCGGGGTTTGTTGCCGGCGATGGAGACCTTATTTCCAAGTTTTCAAAACTGCGTGCCCACGGCGGAGCGGTCCAACCCCTTCCGGTGATGACTGCGGCGGCGGCCTTGTGGTCGGACGAGGCGCATGTAGATGAAAATCGGCGTCTTTACCGTGCAAAAACCGACGATTCAGAGCGTATTTTGGGCTCTCACCAGGGCTTTTACCGTCCTGAAGGCGGTTTTTTCCTGTGGCTGGACGTCGGAAACGGTGAAGCGACCACACAAAAACTGTGGGAGAGCGCAGCCGTAAAAGTTCTGCCGGGGGCCTATCTATCTCGCGAAGCCAACTCGGGCAGTAGGGGTAATCCTGGGCACCGGTATATCCGCATCGCCCTCGTCCACGATCAAGCTCAAACCAAAGATGCTCTAACCCGCATCGCAGAAACTCTGTCGGTGCAATGACTATGGTTTTCCATTTTATAAGTAAGGATCTCGCGCCATGAATACCGCTGTTCGCACCAAGACCGTCCCGTTTCTCCCGCCGGCTTGGGCTGAGACGTTGAAACGCAGCGCATTTTTCACCGCTGGGTGTGCGGTTGCTCTCGCGTGTATCACGACAGCGGCCGCACTTTTTAGCTACGCGCCGGACGATCCATCGTGGAATACGGCATCGGGATCGGCGCCGCTTAATGCGCTGGGAGTACCGGGTGCGATTTTTGCCGACGCGGCCTTGCAAACGGTCGGTGTTGCGATTGGCGCTCTAATTCTTACCGTCGCGGCGTGGGCCGTTCGGTTAATGCGCGCAGAAACGGTGAGCTGGCTTTGGCTGCGCACGGTAACGGCCATCGCCGCTATGCTTGCTTTGACGCTTTTGTTCGAAGTCGTTCCCGCACCTGACGCGTGGCCCGTTGTCGCCGGACTTGGCGGATCCGCCGGACATGTGCTTGTTGATTCGATTATCTATCACAACGGTCCGTTTATTAGCCTTGAGCCGGTTCGAAACGCTCTCGAAGCATCGATTGCGTTAACCGGCGCAGTATTGGGGCTTGCCGGTTTGTTTTGGGCAATGACCATAAAATTCACCGCCGTTCGCGCGCTTATTGCCCGGTGTGTACAAGCCATTATCGCAAGCGCAGCGCGCGCTATCGATCTGCCGCTCTCCGTTTGGCGTGATTTCGTTCACAACCGAAGCATCGAAACCGCCCCGCAACAAAAACCCGCCGCCGTCGCGGAAGATCTCGTAGAGCAACACGCGCGCCCTGTTCAGTCAAATCCGATTGATGCGCCGCCAATCCCAAAACCAAAAAGCTCGGTCGCAGTTGTTACCGAACGCAAATCTTTGAAGCCATCAAAACGCGAACTCGAAGCGCGTCAGGGAAGTTTACTGCCAGCAACAAACAAGGGCTTTGATCTTCCCCATCTCGACATTCTTTCAATGCCGGTGGCTGACCGGAGCGCAACGGCGGTTAGCCGCGAAGCGCTGGAAAGCAACGCGCGTATGCTTGAAGCCGTGCTGGATGATTTTGGCGTAAAGGGTCAGATCGTTAAAGTTCGCCCCGGCCCGGTGGTTACGCTTTATGAACTCGAGCCCGCGCCCGGTACAAAAACCGCGCGCGTTGTTTCGCTCGCCGATGATATTGCCCGCTCCATGAGCGCGGTTTCTGTTCGCATCGCCGTTGTGCCAGGGCGAAGCGTTATTGGCATCGAGCTACCGAACGCGGACCGGGAAACCGTGTTCTTGCGTGAGATGCTTGCCTCCACAGAGTTTGAAAAATCCGACGGCAAGCTGATTATGTCGCTCGGTAAAGACATCGGCGGCACACCAATTTTTGCCGACCTTGCGCGCATGCCGCACTTGCTTGTGGCGGGAACAACCGGCTCGGGGAAATCCGTTGCCATCAACACCATGATCATGTCGCTTCTGTATCGCAATACACCCGATGATGTGCTGCTGATTATGATCGATCCAAAGATGCTGGAGCTTTCGGTGTACGACGGCATCCCGCATCTTCTTGCCCCGGTTGTTACCGAGCCCGGTAAAGCGGTGATGGCATTAAAATGGGTGGTGCGCGAAATGGAAGATCGCTACCGCGCCATGAGCCAACTCTCGGTGCGCAATATCTCCGGCTACAATCAGCGCTTAAGAGACGCCGCCAAGAAGGGCAAAACTCTCACCCGCACGGTGCAGACCGGTTTTGATCCCGAGACCGGCAAACCAATTTACGAAGAACAAGAGCTCGATCTTACGCCGCTGCCGTTCATTGTCGTGATCATTGATGAGATGGCCGATCTGATGTTGGTGGCCGGCAAAGATGTTGAAGCCGCTGTTCAGCGCCTTGCACAGATGGCGCGGGCCGCAGGTATTCACGTCATCATGGCAACCCAGCGCCCATCGGTGGACGTGATTACCGGAACGATCAAAGCGAACTTCCCAACCCGGATCAGCTTCCAAGTAACCTCGAAAATCGATAGCCGCACCATTCTCGGTGAACAAGGCGCCGAGCAACTGCTCGGACAAGGTGACATGTTGTACATGGCTGCCGGCGGCCGTATCACCCGCGTTCACGGGCCCTTTGTCACCGATAGCGAAGTTGAAGAAGTTACCAATCATCTGCGCGATCAATCTCAACCCGATTACATCGAAGCTGTGACGGAAGAAGCGGATTTGGATGATGTCCCTGGATTTGCAGGAGCAACCGGCGGTAATACGTCGGGTGGAGATAGCCTGTTCGATCAAGCCGTTGCGTTAGTTGCGCGGGAACGCAAAGCCTCGACTAGCTTTGTGCAGCGTCACTTGCAAATCGGTTACAACCGCGCAGCGCGAATCATCGAAGAGATGGAACAACAAGGCATGATCTCGCGCGCAAACCACGTTGGAAAACGCGAGGTCTTGCTGCCGGGCGGCGGAGAAATGTAGCGCTCCTCATGGCAAACAGCCTTAACCTTGCCACAGTGTGCGTGTAGCATTCGCAAAAGTTGGCGTTTGGATCACGAAATATGCTTCGCACTACTGTTTTCGTTTTAGGTTTCTTTCTATGGGCGGTCCCGGCATTTGCGCAGGCGCTAACCGAGGCTGAGTCCGCCGCTGTGAAAAATGCCGAGACCTACCTGAATGGCGTAAAAACTCTGCAGGCCCGATTTCTGCAATCAAATCCGGATGGCGGAACTCTTGAGGGGGATCTCTATATTTCGCGGCCCGGCAGGATGCGCCTGGTTTACGATCCCCCGACCCCCATGCTTTTGGTCGCCGATGGCGCATTTCTGATCTATGTCGATACCGAGATGGACGATGCCAGCCATCTCAATCTGGAAGACACGCCAGCGGGTATCTTGTTGAAAGAGGATTTATCTTTTTCGGACCCGGACATTCGCCTGGACCGGGTGGAGATAGGCGCGGGCAAAGTCGAGGTCACGACCACCATGGCGAACGATCCGGCCGCGGGGACATTGACGATGGTGTTCAGCGATACCCCCTTTGAGCTCAAACAATGGCGGGTTGTCGACGCACAAAATAAGGAAGTCACCGTGACATTGTTCGATGCCCGGCGGGGCATTCGGCTCGACAACGCTCTCTTTCGCTACGATGCACGCCGGTCCGGCGGCGAGCGTGATTGACGAGACCACCCGCAGCGTCCGGCGAACGAAATCGCCCTTAACTCATTGCAAAATAGTAGTTTTGCACGGGTCTGCCTGACTTCTCCCGGCCCGGGTTGAGTTGCGGATAGAAATTCTGACCCCATATTAGGGTATCGAGCAGCCGGTGCGCCTGAAGCGCCGGCGCATCAAGACACGGCTTCCCCTACCGGTCTTGGTGATGTGCTTGGCGTCCGGTGTTGTCCCCCAGCACCGGGCGCTTTTTTGAACATGCTCGCCGTACTTGGCCGCAGGAAAGTACTCCGCTTTGATCATTGCGAGTTGGAACATCAATTCTGTGCGGCGGCGAATCGACCAATTGGACCGCCTCGCCGATGAAACCCGCGCCGATATTATTTGTCTGCAGGAGACAAAGGTAAGTGATGCGGAATTTCCAGCAGCTGAGATTTCAGCCCTTGGCTACACGCACCAAGCGGTCGCGGGATTTGGCGGATATAACGGCGTAGCGATTTTGTCCAAGCTCCCCCTTTCGAATATTCAAAGGCATGTTCATTGCGATCGCGACGATGCGCGCCATATCAGTGCCCAGGTACAAACGCGCGATGACGAGACGCTGTCTATCAACTCGGTTTACGTTCCTGCCGGGGGTGATGTTCCCGACGCCGATGCAAATCCAAAGTTTGCACACAAACTAAAATTTGTTGACGCGATTGCCGACCATTTCGCTGGACACTTCGGCTTTCGCGAAAACATTGTGGTTGCCGGGGACTTGAATATCGCCCCGCTCCCATCGGATGTGTGGGACCACAAAAAGCTCTCAAAGATTATCACCCATACGCCGATTGAGATCGAAGCGTTGGAGCGTTTTAAGCGGTCTCTTCATTTTATTGATGCCTTGCGGGAAGTCGTGCCGGAAGACGATCCGGTGTTTACCTGGTGGAGCTATCGCGCGGCAGATTGGAAAGCCGTGAATAAAGGGCGGCGGTTGGATCACGTGTGGGTATCGACACCCCTTAAAGATTTGGTCGATGACGTCGAGGTTCTGACCGACGTTCGTAATTGGACACCGCCATCTGACCACGTCCCCCTGGTGTTAAAACTAAAGACACGTTGAACCGTGCAGCGCTTGAAACCCCTCACCAAACCCTTCATGTTCGACATAAATCAAATGAAAGACTCAAAACGGGCAGAACCATGACATCTAACGATCCAACAAACTGGCACGGCACGACAATTCTTGCCGTCAGAAAAGATGGAAAGGTCGTGATCGCCGGAGACGGCCAAGTCACCTTTGGTCAGCAAATTATAAAATCAAACGCCCGCAAGGTCCGCCGCCTGTCGGACGGAAAAGTCATCGCCGGATTCGCCGGTGCGACCGCCGATGCCTTTACGCTTTTCGAACGGCTGGAAGGAAAGCTCGAAAAACATCCTGGTCAATTGACCCGGGCCTGCGTTGAGCTTGCCAAAGATTGGCGCACCGACCGGTACTTAAGGCGTCTGGAAGCGATGATGGCGGTGGCCGATCAAAACGTCTCGCTGGTTCTTTTCGGGAACCGGAGATGTGCTGGAGCCCGAAGATAGTCTCATTGGAATTGGCTCCGGCGGCGCGTATGCCCTGGCCGCAGCACGGGCGCTGATTGAGCGGACGGACATGGACGCCGAAGCGGTTGCCCGCAAAGCCATGGATATCGCTGCCGGCATTTGCATTTATACAAACCAAGACATAGTGATCGAAACATTATGAGTTCTTTTTCCCCCCGCGAAATCGTTTCTGAATTAGACCGGTTTATTATTGGTCAGAACGATGCCAAGCGCGCAGTTGCAATCGCACTAAGAAATCGGTGGCGCCGTCAGCAGTTGCCCGACGATTTGCGTGAGGAAGTTCTTCCGAAAAATATTTTGATGGTCGGACCCACGGGCGTTGGTAAAACGGAAATTGCCCGGCGGCTCGCGAAGTTGGCCAATGCACCGTTTTTGAAAGTCGAAGCGACTAAGTTCACAGAAGTGGGATATGTGGGGCGGGACGTTGAGAGCATCGTCCGCGATCTTACGGAAATATCGATCAACTTGGTTCGCGAGCGGATGCGAAAAGACGTTGCGGCGAAAGCTGAAGTCGCGGCCGAAGAACGGGTCCTAGATGCCCTGGTGGGAGAAAATGCAGGGGCGGAGACCCGGCAGAAATTCCGCAAAATGCTTCGCGAAGGCGAGCTGAATGACCGGGAAATCGAGATCCAGGTGCAGGACCAAGCCGGTGCCAGCATGCCAACGATAGATATTCCCGGCATGCCGGGCGCGCAAATGGGTATGCTGAACTTGGGAGATATGCTCGGCGGTATGATGGGCGGGCGAACCCATGAGCGCAAAATGACCGTTGAAGACTCTTACGAGGTTCTCCTGCGTGAGGAGTCGGACAAATTGGTCAATCAGGATGCGCTGGTCCGTGATGCCATTGCGACGGTGGAAAACGATGGAATCGTTTTTCTAGATGAGGTGGACAAAATTACGGGACACGACGGCGCAAGAGGCGGTGATGTCAGCCGGGAAGGTGTCCAACGAGATCTTCTTCCTCTAATTGAAGGAACGACTGTTTCCACCAAACACGGACCTGTCAAAACCGATCATATTTTGTTTATTGCATCGGGCGCTTTTCACGTTGCCAAACCATCGGACCTTTTACCCGAACTTCAGGGGCGGCTTCCCATCCGCGTAGAGCTTCAAGCCCTAACCCGCGATGATTTTGTTCGTATTCTGACGGAAACCGAAGCGAGTTTGATAAAACAATACAAAGCTTTGCTTGCGACCGAATCTGTCACGCTGGAGTTTGGTGATGACGCCATAGAAGCGGTTGCCGATCTTGCCGCTGAGATCAATACAAGTGTTGAGAACATTGGCGCACGGCGGCTGCACACCGTTTTGGAAAAATTGCTGGAAGAGATTAGTTTCACCGCGACCGACAAAGCCGGGGAAACTTTTTCGGTCGATCCTGAATATGTTCAGTCTCAGGTCGGCGATCTCGCTCAGAAAGGCGATCTCAGCAAGTTTATTCTGTAACGCTCAGCTATCGGACCTCTTGCGTTTCAACAGAATATAAAATGCGCCGGACCCGCCATCGCGGATATGCGCTTCCGCCATTGCTAATACGAGCGCGCGCAGAGACGACTCGTTTATCCAGTGGGGAAGCTCACGGCGAATCTTTCCATACTGTTCTCCGCCCCGGCCTTTGCCGGTAATCACAAGCACACATCTGTCCTGCCGCGTATAAGACCTTTTGACGAAGTTATTGAATGCGTCGTGCGCCTGTTTCAGTGTCAGGCCATGTAAATCAATTTGGCCATCGATAGGCAGCTTGCCCCGTTTAAATTTTCATGCTTGTGCGGCGATCGATGTTCGCTGTCACACCGACTGCAACTTGCGTCATATGGGGGGGGCGATTTAGGCGAGCTTTTATCTGCGCGTGAGGATGGGTGAGATTGAGACGCGCGTTCGGGCACGCGACGAGGCTCAGGTTCTAATTCTGTATGCTCGAATTCGGTTTGCCGCGATGAATGATATGGGGTGACGTTGCGGGTGACATGGCGCCAAAGTTTTTTTTCTGCGGCGCTAATATCACGGCGGTATGAAGACATATCGAAAGCTTTATGTGTCAGACGACATTCGGCACACAGCCAAACTACATGTTTATATCCGGCATCTTTGAGGCATCTTGCCCAGGCTGGCCACGTTGCGCGTTTTGAAATTTGTTGTAGGTATCTACGCCCTCGAGTTCCATTTCAGGCAGGTACCGCGTTACAAACGCGCGCCAATCTCCATCTGGCGCAACGCACCTCGTCTTATTCATATAATTAAGTGTGATGACGAGACCGCCCATTCTCCACAACAAATTCCAGTTGTGTAAATTCTCAACTGCAGCATCGATCGCCCGGCGGTACACGCGTTGTGCGATCCAGGGCCGCAGCATGAAGAGATAGAAAATCACACCAAGGACCATGGTCGCCGTGCCCAAAAGAAGGTGGAAAAAAACCACTAGGGTCAGCGAGCCGATAAGAATGATCAATAGCGGCGCGATATTTTCCCACGGGTTCCATACCGGCGAGCGCGGGTGATTGAGACGATCGAAGTCGACAAAAATACTGACGCGATCAGCTTGGTACGATTCAACCAAGCGGGCATACAAGGCGCGGTCGCGTTTTTTTTCACCGGGTTTTGCTGCCATGTCTTGCCTAATTCGATGTGCAAACGAAAAAGCGATATGTATCCCGCGCGGGATTATACATATCAATATTTACTTGATTCTAAATAGAAGTTTGCTTTTGCCGTCAATGGTTTTGCCGTTTCGGGACAAAAACAAAATACCGTCCATCGCTTTTCATCCGGCCCGCCTTTGAAAAGGCCCCCTCTCCAGCACCCCAGAAAAAATCGCCGCGCACGATGCCCTTGATTGCCGATCCTACATCCTGTGCCACGACAAGACGTTGTAGAGGTTCTTTATCGGGATCATGCGTATCGATCCAAACCGGAGCGCCAAGCGGGATATACCGCGGATCAACGGCGATGGATCTCAGCGGGGTTAGAGAAACGCCGAGCGCTCCAATCGGGCCGTCCTCGGTTTCCTTTGGGTCTAAGCGGCGGAAGAATATGTACCTCGCGTTTTGGTTCATATAATCCGCAGCTTGCACGGGATTGTCTTTCAGCCACTTGCGAACAGAAATCATGGATCCCTGGCCCGGTTTTAAGACGCCAGCCCGCAACAAAATCCCGCCGATTCCGTTAAACGATCGGCCGTTATGTCCCGCAAATCCGATACGGATAATTTGGCCGTCGGGCAAAGTAACCCGGCCTGACCCTTGAATATGCAAGATATGAACGTCTACCGGATCTTTCGCCCAAACCAAGACGTCGGCATCGTTGGCGATTGCATTTTGCGCATCGATTTCCGCGCGGGAAAAATATGGCTTCATGCGATTGCCGCGCCGTTCTTCAACAATGCGGCCAACCAGGTTTCCGGAAAGATCTCGCGGGACACCGTTTGCGGTTGACGCGAAGTCCTTCAAATCGATGGTCACCAAATCGCGCGGTGGTCCATAGATCGGCGTTTGATATGCACCGCCGCGGGTGAACGACCCTTCCAAGTCGGCTTCGTAGTATCCGGTAAATGTACCAGAGTCGTCTTGAACGCCCTCTGCGCTCGACGAAACGTGATACGCCGTGAACGCTGAAGTTAAAACTTCGCGCAGAGCGTTTTCGTCGCCCACACTCAAGAGCGCACTACATGCGGCCTGCCAATCCGATACTGTCCGCGCGAGCGCATCTGCTCCGACAGTGCTGTCAGAAGATTTGCTGCGAAATTGGTTACACGAGCGGCGTATCGCGGGAAGGGCTTCGATAGTTGCATCGCTCGACCATCCGGGAAGCGAGGTTATTTCAATCGGCGTATATAACGCGGCAACTTCTGGCGCGGGTGCGGGCGGCGGTGGAGGTTTGGGCGAGACAACAATGGGAGCTGGAAGCGGGCGAAAATAATAACCTATCCCCAGCCCCGCGGCAGCGCCGAGGACCGCTGATAGAACCGCTATATAAAATGTCTTTTTTGAAAAAGCCCGCGGGGAAGCAGACACGATTGGTGCAAAGCCTTTATTTAATCCACGCTACGAGTTGCGACCAACTGCCAATTGGGGTCGGAACTATCTGTATCGCGCGCAAAGGTCCATATGTCTGTAACGCTTTCGACATGATCTTCGTCGCCTTCGATAACAGCGCCTGATTGATCTTTGACAACGTTGACCTGTTCGCTTTGAAACCGCACACCAACGACCGCTCGGCTGTCTTGCATTTCTATACTTTCGAGTTTGGGTGCGCGGGTGGTCACCAACTCGGTTTCCATTGTTTCATCGCGGCTCTCGCGTTCCTGAATTGTCGCCGCAAACCGCGAATAAACTTCGCTGCTTAAAAGAGGCTTTAATGTATCTAGATCATGCTTCGCGTATGCGTTGACGATCAGCTCGAACGCTTTGGCGGCACCGCCTAAAAATTCTGCAACCTCGAAAGACGGATCCGCCATCTTGACCTGGACCAATCCGGCTTCAAGCGGTGTGCCTTGATAAGCAGACTCAATGTCGAGGCTTTGATCGCGTCGCCCGGAAGCATGTTCTGATCCCGGTAGCGGGACAACATTATCGGTATCGTTCGACAGCGCGTCTTTTGCTCGGCTATCGGGCGGCGGCTCGTGGCCCGTCCGACGGCCCAAGACACTGCGTAGCCGAAGGGCAATAAAGCCAGCAACCATGGCAAGCAATATGATGTCGATAAACTGGAAGCCTTCCATAGGTCGATTGCCGTTCTTTTGGTTGTGCACGCCCTGAGTATTTAAGTACTCAAAAACTAATTTTCGTCGCCAGACTGGCAAAATTGCCGACCGCAGAGATATCGCCAGCAAACTTCGCTACTCGCTTAGACTATGTGCACGAGGACATATTGAGTGCGCAAAGGAAAAATAGGCCCTTAACCCTCAAAGGGCAAGGCGTGGGTGGTTCACAAGTCTCTTAAAAGCAGGCTGAGGCGCTTGTACCGATGCTGGAAGCGTGTTACCCCGCACCGCGTTGATTGCGACCGCATTTTAGGTGGTTTGCAGCGGGATTACGGAGATCGAGATGAGTGAGAGCGACACCGCGACCGGGACTAAAAATTCCTCGGAATTTGACCTAAAAGCCGCCCCAATACGGTTTATGGGCCAATATATAAAAGACTTGTCTTTTGAAGTCCCGAATGCGCCTGAAATTTTTAATGCTCTTCGGCAAAAAGCCCCCGAAATTCCGATTACAATTGATACCGCCGTTAATCACGTAAATGCGGACGTTTTTGAATCAGCCTTGAGTGTAACTCTGAAAGCCGAAGTCGACGGGAAGACCGCATTTATACTTGAGCTCGTGTATGGCTGCCTTGTTGAGGTCAATTCGAAAGCAATCGCCGAAGAGCATATTCATCCGATTTTGCACATCGAAGTGCCCCGCCACATTTTCCCATTTGTGCGGCAGATTGTCGGAGACCTCACAGCTGCCGGCGGATTTCCACCTTTGCTTATGCAAATAGTTGATTTCAATGAAATCTACCGCCGAAAAGCTGAAGCCCTGGCGAAATCCAATGGGTCAACGCGCACAACTGAACCGCCTAATCCTAGCGTTTTAACCGGCGGATAGGCTTTTAAGCTCGTGTCCAGATCGCTTCGTTGATGGACGCAATAAACGCCGCGTGAGCGGCGCGTTCGTCCGCGGACGCTTCATGGCGACGCGGTTCGCGAAATTCGCGTTGTTGTGATTTAGCGGTTGATTTCAGCTCTTTATCTGCCGTTGCCAGCGCCAAGCCTGGTTCCCGGCCACCGATCAGCTCCAGATAAACTTTCGAGAGCAATTGCGCATCGAGGAGCGCACCGTGCTTTTCGCGGGCAGATGTGTCGATCTGAAAACGTTTGCACAACGCATCCAAACTCGCCTGCGCACCGGGAAATTTGCGCCGGGCGAGCCTGACGGTATCGATCGCCCGGTCTTCGGAAATCGGCGGGCGTCCAACACGTTTAAGCTCAGCATTTATGAATCCCATATCGAATCCGGCATTGTGGGCAATGATCATGGACTCGCCAACGAAGTCCATAAACTCGTCGACGACCTCGTTGAACAATGGCTTTGTTGACAAAAATTCTTGAGAAAGCCCGTGAACGGCTTCGGCTTCGGCCGGCATATCGCGTTCCGGGTTCAAGTAAACATGATACTCGTTCCCCGTCTCGACATGATTGACAAGCTCGAGACATCCAATTTCAACAACACGGTCACCTGACGCAGGATCAAACCCCGTTGTCTCTGTATCCAGAACGATTTCCCTCATAAGTCTTTCATACCTGCCTGTGGCGTCGGCATCCATCGGATCGCTTAAGGCATTTTAAGAATCTTACAACTGCGCGCAATGCTTCGCGCTTACCCAACCCTGATGGAACGATCACGTCAGCATGCAATCGTTTTTTTGCATCGGGCATTTGATGACCGAGAATCGCTTTGAATTTTTCTAGTGACATTCCAGCGCGAGCAAGAGCCCTTTGTTTTTGCAGGAACAAAGGTGCGGACACCACCATGATTATATCGATCTGATTTTCATTCTTGCCTTCAAGGAGTAACGGAATATCAAGAACCACAATAGAGTTCCGCTTTATTGCAGCTTGGCGCAAAAAAATGCCTCGTGCCGCATGAACGCGCGGATGGATTATTTTTTCCAATTCCTCGAGGGCTTTAGAATCCTCGAAGACCCGCCGCCCGAGTTTTTGCCTATCAATTCCCTGAGGGGTACCAACCCCTGGAAATTTTTTCTCTATTTCTGATGAAACGGACGTTCCCGGCTTCATTAACGCGTGCACGACAGCATCAGCATCGAACACGGGTATTCCAATTGATCTCAAGATCTTTGCTGTGGTTGATTTGCCCATGGCAATGGACCCTGTTAAGCCAATCGTTGTGAATGGCCTGCGAAGAAAATGATGAGATTTTCGCGCTGAGCTGAACCTGCGCATATCTTAATCTGCCGAAAGTACGTGTTCGCGTAATGCGTCTGTGACTTCAGGTTTGCGGCCAAACCATCCCTCGAAACCGGCTTGGGCTTGATAAAGCAACATTCCCAAACCGTCGACCGCCGTTAATCCACGTGCGCGCGCTGCTTTTAATAGTTGGGTTTCAAGGGGAGCATAAACAATATCAGCCACGACAGCCTTCTCCGGGAGAAACTTTAAGTCGATCTCTAGGGGTGGGCATCCGTCCATCCCTAAAACTGTTGTGTTGACAAGAAGTCCTGCATCACTGAGTTGGGACGAGCCCTCCTCCCAAGAAATAGGTTTAATGTTTTTACCTAAATCCTCAGCAATTTTTCGTGCTCTCGATACTGTTCGATTAACCACTCGAATTTCTGGAACGCCCGCGTCTTGTAACGCAACGCAAACTGCACGAGCCGCGCCGCCAGCCCCCAGAACTACAGCTGGGTCATTTTTGAAGTCAGCTCCCGGGGCACTTACGCGAAGGTTTTCTGCAAACCCATATGTGTCAGTGTTTGTTGCCCGAAGGCGTCCATCGCTTTCGACGAAAATTGTATTCACCGCACCGATCCGGCGGGCCTCATCGGACACTACATCGACAAATTCAAGTGCGGATTGTTTGTGCGGCACTGTTAGGTTTACGCCGGCGAGTCCCTTATTTGGCAGGGTTTTTAGGGCCTGTTCGAGGTCTTCGGGTTTGACAGGTAATCGGACATAATTTCCGTCAACGGCGTATTGTTTCAGCCAATACTCATGCACGGTCGGTGATTTGGAGTGAGCAACCGGCCAACCCATGACCCCTGCGCTCAAGGTCTTTGCGCTGGGGTTCATGTTCCCACCGCATTGTGCACGCGAAGGAACGCCAGGAGCTCTAAGAGTGGCAATCCCAGAATAGAGAAAAAGTCGCCATCAATTTTGCTAAACAGCTGAATGCCTCGATCTTCTAGTTGATAAGCGCCAACGGATGAAAGAATTGCAGGTCCCGTTTGATCGAGGTACTCATTCAAAAAATCATCGGAGAAATTTCTCATTGTCAGTCGCGGTGCAGTATTGCAATGCCAAATTCGCGCGCCGTTCATGGCGACGACGGCCGACGTTTCGAGGGTATGTGTTTGTCCGCGCAGAGTCTTTAGGTGATTTTGTGCGCCCTTTAAATCAACGGGCTTGTCAAACCACTCGCCATTGCACTCCAGCATTTGATCTGCTCCGACAACGAGAGTGTTTGGATATTTTTGCGAAATTTTTAGAGACTTAAGCTCGGCGAGCATTTCTGCGCATTGGCTCGCTGTCGCTCCTTCAGCCTTCAAAGAATTTTTTACGCCGTCCTCATCAACATTCGATGGAATCGCCTCAAAACTCACACCAGCCGATCGCAGCATGTTTGCCCGACTCGCGCTTGCTGATGCTAGTATGATTGGCTTCGCCGAACTGCCTTCACTCATATATTTATCTTCAATCAGTCTGTCGCGGTGTAGATGTTTCACGTTGATTATAAAGTTGAATGATCGATGCGGCGGTTTCTTCGATTGAGCGACGAGTTACATCGATAACGGGCCAATTATATTTGCTAAATAATCTGCGTGCTGAGACGACTTCGTCACGAACGTTATCTAAGTCAGCGTATTCCTGAGTTCGATCATCATTCATTATCCGCAAGCGGCTTTGTCTAATATCACTTAGGCTTTTTGGATCACGGGTAAGCCCTACAAACAAAGGTTTTTGAGCTGAGGCTATTTCTTCCGGAACAGCTATTCCTGGAACAAGGGGAATATTGCCAACGCGAAGCCCCCGGTTTGCAAGGTACATACACGTTGGAGTTTTTGACGTTCTCGATACGCCAACTAGAACAATATCTGCATCCGTCATCGTTTCCATGGATTGCCCATCGTCATGTTGAACAGCAAAATGCATTGCGTCGATACGGTGAAAATAACCATCATCAAGCATATGTTGTTTGCCGATTTCCGATTGCGCCGTTTTCTCAAAGAACCTTGAAAATGCCTGCATGACCGGATCTAGGGCAGACACCACAGGGATATTTCGTTCTCGGCATGCTTTCTCGAGCTGGCCGCGAATTTCATGATCAAGGAGGGTGAAAATCACTAGGCCGGGTGAGTGTTTTAATCCTTCTATTACGCGCGCCATTTGCCCTTTTGTTCGCACAAGCCACCAAAAGTGCTCAACGACTTCTACATTTTCATACTGGACCAAACACGCCCGTGCGATATTGGTCACCGTTTCACCCGAAGAGTCGGATACGAGATGTAAATTGAACGAATTGCCGCTCGCCATTTCGAAGATCTTATTTGTGGAAAACCAATATTACCGGGAATAACGCCGCCTTGCTGCGGTAGAATCAAAATTTACGCTTCTATAAGCATTTTCGATACGGAAAACATGCTCTTGTGGATTGGCTAATGGGACCGGTGTGAATTACCACCATTTCCCTACATCAGATCAAGTTTTCCCTATTATCCACGCATTAAAATATGATCCAAAATCTTAGCTTATGAGGACCTATTTCGTTTCTTCCATCAGAAATCCACGAATTTTGGATTCAAACAACGCTCGTTGAAACTAGGTGGATAAATCTAATGGGTGCCTTAATCCTCGTCTTTCACATCCCCTACAAATAACATCTACCTTTTAGTACTTATTATTTTATTGAATGGAAAAGACTACGGATTTCAAAGTCAGATCCAAATGAGTAGAGGATTGACTTCTCCTAAAGGCTCGGGTATCGCTTCTTTTACCAAATAGGGGACACTCGCTTCCCAGAACCGGAACAATGTTAATTTAGACCGGTCAGAACAATCTCCAGCCAATATGTTCGCTGAATTTCAAGCGATCACTTCCAAACACTCCCACAATTTTTTTCAACAAATTGATAAGTAGCAAACATGCACCTTCAGGAATTGAAGCGTAAATCACCAGCAGAACTTCTCGCTTTCGCAGAAGAAAACGGCATCGAAAACGCTTCGAATTTACGTCGCCAAGATTTGATGTTCGGAATACTCAAAGTTTTGGCTGAGAAAGACACGCCTATAGATGGTGATGGCGTTCTAGAGATTCTTCAGGACGGATTTGGATTCCTCCGCTCGCCCGAGTCAAATTACCTATCAGGACCCGACGATATCTATGTCTCACCTAGCCAGGTGCGGAGATTCGGGCTGCGAACCGGTGATACGGTCGAGGGACAAATTCGAGCGCCGAAAGATGGCGAGCGTTATTTCGCGCTTCTCAAAGTCAACACCATTAATTTTGAGAACCCGGAGAATGTTAAGCACAGGATTAACTTTGATAACCTTACGCCACTCTATCCTGATGAAAAACTCACGATGGAGATCGAAGCGAAAGACACAAAGTCCAAAGACATTACACAAAGAGTAATTGAGCTCGTATCTCCACTTGGAAAAGGACAACGAGCTCTTATTGTCGCTCCGCCCCGTACGGGGAAAACGATAATGCTGCAAAACATTGCAGCGGCAATTGCTGAAAATCATCCGGATATATACCTGATTGTTCTGCTTATTGATGAGCGACCTGAGGAAGTCACGGATATGGACCGGACAGTCAAAGGTGAAGTCGTTAGCTCTACCTTCGATGAACCGGCGTCGCGCCACGTTCAGGTTGCGGAAATGGTTATTCAGAAAGCCAAGCGGCTCGTGGAACACAAACGTGATGTCGTTATATTACTTGATTCCATCACACGGTTAGCGCGCGCCTACAACACCGTAGTGCCATCGTCCGGCAAAGTACTGACGGGCGGCGTCGATGCAAACGCGCTTCAAAGACCAAAACGCTTTTTTGGTGCGGCTCGCAATGTAGAAGAGGGCGGATCCTTAACTATTATTGCGACGGCGCTTATAGATACCGGCAGCCGTATGGACGAAGTTATCTTTGAAGAGTTTAAAGGGACAGGTAATTCCGAAATCATTCTCGACCGTAAACTCGCAGATAAGCGGGTCTTCCCGTCTATCGACATTACAAAATCTGGTACACGCAAAGAAGAATTGCTGGTCGATCAGGGAACCCTATCCAAGATGTGGGTCCTCCGCCGTATTCTCGATCCGATGGGCGTTCAAGACAGCATGGAATTCTTGCTGGATAAATTGCGAGATTCGAAGAACAACAATGATTTCTTCGATCGAATGAACAAATAGATCGGAACGAATTCAAACGCTATAGGTGTTAAATGGGCCGGACTTTAACCGGCCCATTTTTTTGTTCTCAATTTTAGACCACCAGAATAGTTGAGCCGGTGGTACGGCGAGCCTCTAGATCGGTATGCGCATGGGCGGCCTGTTCGAGGGCATATGAGTTGCTCGCATCGATTTTAACCGCGCCGTTTTCAACAACTTCAAAAAGTTCTGACGTCGCTCGGACATATTCATCGCGTTGATCGATGTAATCCCATAAACGCGGCCGTGTTAAAAATAGTGACCCTTTTGCCGCCAAAAGATTTGGTTCGATGGATGGGGCAACGCCGGAGGCATTTCCAAATGCGACCATCAATCCGCGCAAAGCGAGGCAATCAAGGGACTTCATGAAGGTATCTTTGCCAACGCCATCGTAGACGACCGACACACCTTTGCCGTCAGTAATCTCACGCACTTTGGCGACCCAATCTTCGCTCTTGTACAATATGGCGTGATCACATCCAGCTGACCGTGCAATTTCCGCTTTTTCTTCCGATCCGACTGTTCCGATAACTGTCGCTCCGATGTGCTTTGCCCACTGACAGAAAATAAGACCAACACCGCCTGCCGCGGCATGGAACAGGACGGTTTCAGATGCTTCAAGTTTGTGGAGGGACCGAAGTAAGAACCACGCCGTCATGCCTCTCAACATCATGCCTGCGACTTGTTCATCGCGTAGCGATGATGGAACGAGAACAACTTTGTCAGCAGGAATAATCCGTTCTTCGGTATAACCGCCAAGAGGTCCATTGCCATAGCACACCCGGTCGCCGATCTTGAGATCGTCCACGGACGGTCCAATCTCCTCAACAGTCCCCACCCCTTCTAGACCGGGGATGAACGAATTATCTCCAACCGCGGAAACGCCGGCGCCTTTGTTGTAAAGACCAGTGCGGTGGTAAATATCGATGAAATTTACGCCGATCGCCGTTTGGCGAATACGGATTTCACCTTCCCCTGGTTCTCCCACAGTTACGTCTTCCAGATGCAATACCTCGGGACCACCGGTCTCGCGGACCACGATAGCCTTTGCCACGATTTGTCTCCTTACAGGTTGAGTTGGGGCTGTATGTCCTTGCCCTCTAAAATGAGAAGGGCTGTTTTGGTCGCAAGCCCTCCATCAGCGGTATATCCCACAAGTGCGTCCTTTGCACCCAGCACGCGATGACAGGGAACGATAATTGGTAAGTTGTTGCGACCGCACGCACCGCCTACAGCGCGCGGGGCGGAATTTAAACGCGAGGCGATATCACCATAGGTTACGGTCTGGCCGTAGGGAATTTTGAGCATTTCCTTCCAAACGGCTTTCTGGAATTTAGTTCCAATGTGTTTGAGTGGGAGGTCGAACTTTTTAAGCGCGCGGTCAAAATAAGCGTTGAGTTGTCGCTTCGCCTCTTTCAAAAGTGGTGTCGGGTTTTGATCCCGTCCCCAGCCCCAATCGACAGAAACAAGAACATCGTCTTCTTCTGTTATGGATATATCGCCAACTGGAGAATGCAGCGAAATTTGAGTTACGACCGTCATATTATTTTTCGCTTAAACCCGATTTGTGGGCTAAATGCTATGTACTGGCGACGTATGTATAGACGTATGTTTATATGTTTGGGAATTCCTAGCCAGCCTATGCCTTAAGTTTATTTATTGGTTACGATGGTGAAAATAGCATTTGGAGCGCACAATGAAGATTACGATCAATGTGGATTGTACACCTATAGAAGCCCGCACCTTCATGGGTTTGCCCGATGTCTCCCCGATCCAAGACGCGATGATGGATCAAATGAAAGAGCAAATGCAAAAAGCGACCGCGGCGATGGATCCGGAGACAATGCTTAAAACTCTTTTTCCCCAACAGTCTGAAAGTCTTGCGGACATGCAAAAAGCGTTTTGGTCTCAATTCACCGGTGTTAAAGACGACAAGTAATAATGCCAGGAGATACGATATTTGCTCTTGCCTCGGCGCCTGGGAGGGCAGGTATCGCGGTTATTCGAATTTCCGGGCCCAGCACAAAAGACGCGCTTTTAGCTTTAGGATGTTCAGCAGCCCAGCCTCGAAAGGCGGTGCGCGCTACTTTTTTAAATCCTGCAACCGAAGATGTTCTCGATTACGGCTTGCTCTTGTGGTTTCCCGCACCCCATAGCTTTACCGGAGAGGACGTTGCCGAGCTGCACGTTCATGGCAGCCGCGCTGTGATTGAAAATATGCTCTCCGCGCTTTCAAAAATTCAAGGGATGAGGCACGCAGAGGCTGGAGAGTTTACACGCCGGGCTTTTGAACACGAGAAGATGGATCTCACCCAAGCCGAGGGGTTGGCCGACCTCGTTGATGCGGAAACCCTTGCTCAACAAAAACAAGCCTTGCGTCAAATGGGCGGTGACCTGAAGGAGATATACGACGACTGGCGGCTGAAACTGGTTCAGGCGCTCGCGCATTTGGAGGCCGTGATTGATTTTCCCGACGAAGACCTGCCGCCGGACATTGCGGATAAAGTCTGGGGTGAAGTGAAAACTCTACAGGGCCGGATAGAAAGTCACTTAGATGATGGAGGCCGCGGCGAACGCATTCGAGATGGAATTTCGATCGCTATTATCGGTCCGCCCAATGCGGGTAAATCGAGCCTGCTAAACCTACTAGCGCGGAGAGATGCAGCCATAGTATCGGCCACACCGGGAACAACCCGGGACGTCATAGAGGTTCACATGGACCTAGGCGGATTTGCGGCAACGCTTGTCGATACTGCGGGCCTTCGAGACGCGGAAGATGACATCGAAAACGAAGGTATTCGGCGTGCACGGAAACGGGCGGAGACGGCTGACCTGAAGATCGCGATCTTTGATGGCGCGGCGTACCCCGAGAAAGATCCTCACACTCTAGATTTGACGGACACGAACACTCTAAGCGTTGTGAATAAACTGGATCTCATTAAAGCCGGGAGCTTAGAAAGCGGCGGAAGAAATAGTGTTGAATATGTTTCGGTCAAAACGGGTCAGGGCATAGAAAAATTCCTATCCCGATTACTATCCATGGTGAGGGAAAAAGCTGAAACCGGCGGGTCAGTTCCGCTCACGCGGGTGCGTCATCGCCGTGCACTGGAAGAATGTGTTCAAGGGTTGCAGCGTGCGCGCGCAGCGAATCTGCCAGAGTTGGCGGCGGAAGATTTGCGTATGGCAGCACGTGCGCTTGGCCGCATCACCGGTCAAGTCGATGTTGAAGAACTTCTTGATGTTGTCTTCCGAGATTTTTGTATCGGGAAATAGTTTTTAATTCCTAGGTTGCAATCCCGCAGTGCCGCTGGTATCACCCCTCACCCAATGTGAAGGAGTGCTCGCCGTGAGCCAGAACCGACTTTTTACAAACACCCGACCCCGTATCGTCGGCATGTATATGTCTGCGCCGGTGGTGATGGGCGTGTTTGATTTTTGGTAAAGCGGCTTTCTTTCAGTAAAGGACCTTTGAGAGCTCGGCTTTGCCGGGCTTTTTTTTCGCCCGGCTCATGGATTTCAGGGTCCGGAGAATGGCTATGAGAAACATTTATATTTCTGCGCTTCCCGTCGTGATGGCCTCGGTGACGGCTATGATGGCGATCGATCTATACCTACCCGCTATTCCTCTTCTTCCGCAGGCGCTGGAAGGGACTCCTGCGGAAGCGCAATATTCAGTCGGCGCCTTCTTAGCGACATTTGCTTTTGGGCAATTGGTGTTCGGGGTGCTTGGTGATCGCGCAGACCGGCGCAAAATATTGCTCTTTGCGTTACTCGCGCTTGCGGTGACCTCGTTGTTGTGTGCCCTTGCGGTGAGCATGTGGCAGCTCATTGGTTTGCGTTTGTTGCAAGGTTTCGCAGCTAGTGCTGGCGCGGCCTTAGGCCCGCCTATTTTACGGGAGCTAGCGGGCGGAACGGCCGTAATCCGCTTGATGGGTGTTGTCGGTTCGATACAGGCTCTTGTTCCTGCATTTGCACCGGCGGTTGGGGCTTGGATGTTGAGGTATGTCGGATGGGAGGCATGCTTCATTGTCGTTGCGGTTTTGGCGGCCGTGACGATGGGTATGTTTTCGCTAATGCCGCCGCCAAATCGGTCTGCGTCTCACGTACCTACCGGTCATCCGCTAGCAGGTTACGGCGCGCTTTTGCGATCAAAGCAATATCTTGGATATACGCTTAGTCATGCTTTTGCGATGGGCGGGCTTATCACATTCATTATGTCTGCTCCTTACGTTGTCACGGCACATACCGGAGGGACCGTGGATGATTTCGCCGTGATGATGATCGTCTTGGTGGCGTGTTTTGCCACGGCGGCAAATGTTGCGGCTCCGGTTGTGCGCAGGATCGGTGCAGATGCGACAATTGTATCTGGGTGCGTTCTACAAGTTGGCGGAGGTCTTGCGTTACTTGCGGTCTGCGCGGTGATGGACACACCGACGGTTACGGCGATTACCTTCGCAATGATGCCAGTCAACTTTGGTCTTGGATTGCGTGGGGGCGCGGGGTTTGCGCGTGTGATGGATCTAATGCCGCAGCACACTGGGAGCGCCAGCGCTCTTCTCATTTTCCTCTCGGCGGGAATCGGATCGATCGGCACGCCGCTCGTCGCCCCATTTTTGTCTTCAGGGGCGTTATCATTGGGAATTGTTGTCGCGGTACAGGTGATCGCATCGTTCGCCTTCCTTCCTTTGGCTGTTTTCGCTCGCCCCAGAGTCTCGGCGATCTAGAAGAATCTCGATTGGTTACACCGCGTCCGCGCGATATAAGGGCGCGGTGTAATTGATTCGGGAAGCCTGGACGTGGCGATTCTTGAAACGGATGCGTTTGACGTGATTGTCGTCGGCGGTGGGCACGCGGGCTGCGAGGCTGCGGCGGCCGCTGCGCGTGTTGGTGCGAAAACGCTTCTTGTCACCCACAAGGTCGAAACCATCGGGCAAATGTCGTGTAACCCAGCCATTGGTGGACTGGCCAAGGGCCATTTGGTGCGTGAGATCGACGCGCTGGACGGAATTATGGCCCGGGCCATTGACCGCGCTGGCATCCAGTTTCGCATGCTCAACCGCTCGAAGGGTCCCGCGGTCCGCGGTCCGCGCGCGCAAGCCGATCGCGCCCTTTATAAAGAGGCGGTTCAGCAAATCTTGAAGGCGCAAGCAAACCTCGAAATCCGCGCCGGCGGTATCGAAGATTTGCTTATCGACGAAAAAAACAAACAAATTCAGGGTGTTGTCCTTGAAAATGGCGCGCGCATTACGGCCCCCGCTGTTGTCCTGACGACCGGTACGTTTCTCGGGGGAATTATTCACCGTGGGGAAGAGCGGATCCCTGCCGGGCGCGTAGGAGAAGCGCCCGCGCTGGGCCTATCTAACACATTGAAAAATAATAAGTTTTCAGTTAGCCGGCTTAAAACCGGAACTCCTCCTCGGCTAGATGGGCGGACAATTGATTGGGCGAGCTTGACGATGCAGCCTGCTGATGATCCGCCAGAACCGTTTTCATTTTTGACCTCCGAGATAACGACACCCCAGATCGAGTGCGGGATCACAGCGACGACACCGGTGACTCATGCGCTCATTCTCGCCAATAAGGATCGGGCGCCTATTTACAATGGGCAAATTGAAAGCGCCGGTCCCCGCTATTGCCCGTCGATCGAAGACAAAGTCGTTCGTTTTGCGGACCGGACGAATCACCAAATTTTCTTGGAACCTGAGGGGCTTAACGACGATACCGTCTACCCTAACGGGATCTCGACATCCTTGCCGGTGGATGTTCAGCGGGAGTTTCTAAAGACGATTCCGGGGCTGGAAAAGGCGGAGATGATTCAGCCGGGATACGCCATTGAGTATGATTTTGTTGATCCGCGCGAGCTGCGACCATCTTTGGAAACGCGCAAGATTTCTGGGCTTTACTTTGCCGGCCAGATCAATGGTACGACCGGCTATGAAGAGGCTGCGGCGCAAGGGTTGCTGGCAGGGGTTAACGCGGCGCGCAAAGTCTCCGGCGCGGAACCGATGGCTGTGGATAGAGCTGAGGGTTATTTGGGGGTAATGGTTGATGATTTGACGACCCTTGGCACCATTGAACCCTATCGAATGTTTACTTCGCGTGCGGAATACAGATTGGTCCTTCGCGCCGATAACGCCGATCAGAGATTGACTGATAAGGGCATAGCGATGGGCTGCGTCGGCAGCGAGCGAGAAAACCATTTCGGGTTGAAGAAGGCGGCGCTGAACGAGGCCCGAAATTATCTCCGGGAGGTCGAACATACTCCCAAGCAATGGGCGAAACTTGGAGTTCAGCTAAATCAAGACGGGGTAAAGCGTAGCGCTGCCGATATTCTTTCATTGCCCGGGATGGGTATTCAACGGCTGGCGCAAATTTTACCTGACTTTCCAAAGTTCCGGCAGGACGTAGCGGAACAGCTCGAAATCGAAGCGCGCTATGTGGGGTATATCGATCGTCAATCCGCAGATATCAGAGCCTTTCGCAAAGATGAGGCCCTAAAACTCCCTGAGGACATTAATTTTGATAAGATTGGCGGGTTGTCTGCTGAAGCCCGGCAGAAATTGGTTTTGGGAAAGCCCGCGACTCTGGGGGCGGCTGCTAGAATTCCTGGGGTGACCCCGGCCGCGCTGACGGCTCTGCTCCGCTACGTGCGGAGAGCTAAAAGCTCAGATGTGAGCCTGCCGAAAGCTGGGTAATAACCTAATGTGTTTCACGTGAAACATATCCAAAGCTATGGCTCTGAGAACTTCATCCAGGACACCGGTGTTTCACGTGAAACACTAGAAAAACTTGCCGTTTACGCCGATACCCTAAAAAAATGGAATAAAAAGGTTAATTTAGTCAGCCGATCGACGATTGATGACCTTTGGCACCGCCATTTCCTTGATTCCGCTCAGCTTTTTCCACTGTTTCCACCTGATTCACAGACCCTCCTTGATCTGGGTTCCGGAGCTGGATTTCCAGGACTTGTCCTAGCCATTATGGGTCAGTTGGAGGTGCATCTGGTCGAAGCTGATCGGCGAAAGTCAGAGTTTCTAAGGGAAATTGTGCGACTGACGCAAATTAGAGCTACCGTTCACAACACAAGAATCGAGGCCCTAGACCCCTTTCCGGCCGATATCGTAACGGCGCGCGCCCTAGCGCCGCTGCCAAATCTGCTGGAATGGTCCCTTCCCTTCCTTCACACAGAGAGTACGTGCATTTTTCTTAAGGGACGAAATGTAGAGGATGAATTGACCAATATACACAATATATGGGAAACTAAGACTATCCGTCGGCCAAGCCGTACAGATCAAGAGTCTACCGTATTGTGCATTCGCGAGGTCAGCCGTGTCAGATCCGACAAACATCGAAGTCCACCTCTCTAAAAATTTGACCTCCGCCGGCGGTCCTAGAGTTCTTGCGATCTCAAATCAGAAAGGTGGTGTTGGCAAAACGACAACCGCCGTGAATTTGGCTACAGCAATGGCTGCAACACAAAAGCGCGTGCTGGTTGTCGACCTCGATCCCCAAGGCAACGCATCCACGAGCCTGGGTATCGATCAAAAGCATAGGGCAGTTGGAACCTATGACTTGCTTATGGGTGAAGCGGCGCTTTCTGATGCTGTCGTTGCGACAGCTGTCCCTAATCTCAGCGTTGTGCCTTCTGGTGTCGATCTGGCTGGTGCAGAATTAGAGCTCATTGAAGTTGAAAACCGCCAGGAATGTTTGAAACGAGCGATTCATGGAAATGCTGGGAACTGGGATTTCATTATAATTGATTGCCCACCCTCCCTCGGACTGCTGACATTGAATGCCCTGGTTGCGGCCGATGCTGTCATGGTCCCGCTTCAGGCCGAGTTTTTAGCTTTGGAGGGTGTGAGCCATCTGGTGCGCACGATTGAGCGCGTGAAGAAGAGCTTCAACCCCACGCTCGAGATCCAGGGCATTGTTCTAACTATGGTTGATAAAAGAAACAACTTATCAGAAATGGTTGAAAACGATGTCCGCGACTACTTTGGTGGAAAGGTCTACGCCACTACAATTCCGCGTAACGTTCGTATTTCGGAAGCGCCCTCTCATGGAAAACCTGTTTTGCTTTATGACTTTCAATCAAAGGGGGCTCGCGCCTACCTGGATTTGGCAGGCGAGGTTATAAAACGTGAGCAGAGCGCTGCTGCATGAACGCTGAAAATCCCAAACGCAAAAACCTCGGACGAGGCCTAAACGCACTCTTCGGTGAGCAGGATGAAACATCCTCTCCCTCTCCCTCGCCGTCGTCGCCGGGCGCGGACGTGCATGCCAACAACCCAGTAAACCATTTGTCGGTAGACCTCCTGTCGCCATCTCAACTTCAGCCGCGCAGGCACTTCGATGCGGGAGCACTAAAGGAGTTGGCCTCCTCGATAGCCGAAAAAGGCGTGCTGCAGCCTTTGTTGGTAAGGCCTAACTCCAGCAAGCCTGGCCACTACGAAATTATCGCAGGAGAGCGCCGGTGGAGGGCGTCACAGCAGGCTCTTGTGCACGAAGTGCCGGTGCATGTCGTCGACCTCTCTGATGTTGAGGTCCTTGAGGTTGCTCTTATTGAAAATCTACAGCGGCAAGACCTATCCCCCATCGAGGAGGCGCGTGGATACCGCAAACTTTTGGATGAATTTGGGCATACGCAAGAACGTGTTGCGGAGGCCGTTGGAAAAAGTCGGACTCATGTTGCAAATCTCATACGTCTTTTAACCTTGCCTGATTCTGTTCAAGGCCTCTTAGACTCTGGAGAGATTTCAGTTGGTCAGGCGCGCCCCCTTATAGGTCATGATAACGCAGAGGACCTTGCGCGAAAAATTCTCAAACAAGGATTAAGTGCGCGCCAAGTCGAGCGCCTTGCGAAAGGGTATGGTCAACACAAACGTTCGCGGCCATCTCCAAAAGATGCGGATATCGCCGCCCTTGAAAAAAACTTAGAACAAGCGACCGGCTATACGGTAAAAATTGCGTTCGATGGTCGGAAAGGCTCAGTATCCGTCGCCTACGGAAGTCTCGAACAACTCGACGACATTGTGCACAGACTATCTAGTGGAGGCCGCACAAAATCAAAGACGGTTCATGAGGGTGATAAATTCCCTGCGGACTCAATGAGCGACGCTATAGATGATCATGCTGACACATATCCGGACCCCGGCGCCCCCGAAGACCCGGAAACATAACTAACGTCGAAAGTACTTTGGCTTAAGTTTGTTTTATCGACGAGCGGCCCGCCGGCCGACCTGAGCAATTTGTATTAGGGCACGTTCCACAATCGCTGCCGCGGGAAGGTCGGTGGATTTTGCCGCAAGCTCAGCCTCCATGAGAATTTGCAGACTGCGTGCGATAAGTGCATCGGACCATTTACTTGCTTGAGCTTGAAACCGCCTTTTGTGTTTAAAAAAAACCGGCGGACGCAAACTTGCGGCTGCTTGCTCCAGGCTCTTACCATCCGAAATTCGCCCGCGAGTTTCATGCAAGCGCATAAAGTGGCGTGAAATGGATGACAACGTCGCTATTGGCGATACGGCTTCGGCAGCGAGCTTTGCGTATATCCTCTGGGCGGTTTGCTGATCGCCGTCGCCAACTGCGTAAGTGAGATCGTCCACGCCGAGTGCTGCGTTATCACCACAACACGCAACGACGTCGTCTTCGTCTATGGAGGCGCGAGACGATGCGCCGGGGTTTCCCGCATAGACAATAAGTTTTTCTATCTCGCGGCGTGTCTGTGCGCGGTCTCCACCTAAATGGTCCACGAGCCATCGCAAAGCATCAGATGAAATACTTAAACCTTCCGCTTTTAAACTTGTACGAATTACATTTTCTATCGACTGAGATTCGTCCGCGTAACAAGGAAGAGCCGCACCGTCTTCCGCCTTCTCAAATGTAGACCGCAGTTTTGAACGGGGTCCTAAATCACTACCTTCGACTAAAACGAGCGCATCTCCGATTGGGTCATCAAGGAATTTCGATAGTATTTGAGCTATTGAATCTGTGGCGCTTCGAATGCGAACAACTCGGCGTCCTCCCGTCATAACCAGAGCGGCTGCCTCATCGCCCAGCTTTGCGGGATCGTCACGCAACTGATCGCTTTCAAATTCACTCACCCGAAAAGGATCATCAACAGAGCCGGCAACTACCTGGGTTAAAGTATTTAGGCGCTCGCGCACCAACCCTGTATCGGGTCCGTAAATCAATACGGCTCGGACGTTCGCATCAGGGTTATTTGCAAAAGAATCGGCGCGGCTTGCTGGAATTTTCATGGAGCGCGTACTGCGATCACGAGGACGTTTATGGATTAAGGCGATTATGAAAATAAATCGCTAAGCGCGTTTTCATTTGTTCACCGATTTGTTGAATTGCACGATCTTCGGCATTGGCCTGTGAAGATACCGTCGCGTATTGATCGTCTAGAATATTGTAGCTGACGATTGACTGAACTTGATCACCGAAAATGCGTCGCCCGTTTTCGCGCAAATAAAACTCTGCAGTTAAAACGAAGTTTGCGCGCGAACTCGTTGCATCCTTACGTATCCCAAGTTCATCAATGCGCTCCGATAGACCGACTTCTAGGTCGTACACATCTCCTGTCGTAACCCCTCGCGGACGCAGCTGCTCATTTAAGACTTGGCTAAGTTTCATTCCCTGTCGGTTGGGGACCGGTAATACGGAAACAGTGGCTAGAGCTTGCGTGACTTGAGGTGAAGATGCGGCGCCATGCGTACCGTATAGAGGACGAAATCCACACCCACCGAGCACCAGAACACCGCACAAAATAAGCGCTGCCCAAGCTCTTGAAGGCGATACGACATAGTCAAAATTTCGAAAGATCATCATCACGGTCAAATAGATATCACGGTCTAAGCGGCAACGATATTCACGATCTTTTTTGGAACAACAATAACTTTGCGCGGCGCGTTCCCAGCAAGCTGTTTTTGCACTGCCGGAATAGCAAGTGCGGCGGCCTCGCAGGACGCCTCATCGATATCCGTGGCAACGGTAATTGTTCCGCGCAATTTTCCGTTCACTTGCACCGCGAGGGTTACGGTCTCTTCGGTGAGCATAGCCGACTCAAAATCTGGCCAGGGCGTTTCCGCGAGAATGGACGTCTCGCCCAAACTTTCCCATATTTCCTCGGCAGCATGCGGCATAAGTGGATTAATCAGCCGCGCTATTGTCGAAACGCCAAATCGGAATGCACTGTCAGCGCCCTTTAGGCTGCGATCGATATTGGCGATTGTGTTGGTGAGCTCGCGAATTCGCGCAACGGCTGAATTGAATCTGAATTTTTCAATATCGTCGCCAACAGTTGCGATCGCGCGGTGGGTTTGCCTAACGGCCGACAAAATTTCCTCGTCCATATCTTTGGGTAAAGGGGCGTCTGCGATCGCCTTTGCATCAGCAGCCAAACGCCAAAGACGGTTCAAATATCGCCAAGCACCCTCGATGCCGCCCTCTGTCCATTCAAGATCACGGTCTGGAGGAGAGTCAGATAACACGAATAAACGCGCTGCATCCGCACCATAAGTCTCGATAATGCGCTGAGGGTCGACGGTATTCTTTTTCGACTTAGACATTTTCTCGGAGCGCCCAGCCACGACAGGAGCATTGTCGGCGGCGCGAAACAGGTTGTCTCCATCCTTACGGACATCAACCGGCTCAACCCATTCACCATCCTTTGTTTGGAAGGTCTCATGGCAAACCATGCCTTGCGTAAACATTCCGTCGAAGGGCTCTTTCAGATCCAAGTACCCGCAGTCCGAAATCGCTCGCATAAAAAACCGCGAGTACAGAAGGTGCAAAATCGCGTGCTCCACGCCGCCGATATACTGATCGACCGGCAGCCATTTCATGACCTCGTCTTTGTCAAAGGGCTTGTCGTCTAGATGCGGAGAACAAAACCGGGCGAAGTACCACGACGACTCAAAGAAGGTATCGAAAGTATCCGTTTCGCGCAGCGCATCCTTTCCACATTCGGGGCATTTTACGTTTCTCCATGTTGGGTGACGCAACAACGGATTGCCCGGCTGATCGAAGGTGACATCTTCGGGTAAGGTGACGGGGAGGTCTTCGTCGGGAACGGGAACCGGGCCGCAGGTGTCGCAATGAATAATGGGAATTGGACACCCCCAATACCGTTGTCTTGAAACACCCCAGTCCCTTAAGCGGAATTGGACAATGCCCTTGCCTCGTCCGAGCTCTTCTATTTTTTCAATAGCGGCGCGCTTGGCGTCTTCTACCCGCAGGCCGTTCAGAAATTCTGAGTTGATAGCAACCCCGTCATCGACAAACGCTTCATTTCCGGCTTCCAGAGTTTTCGCAAACTCGTCTGGGTTTTCATTCTCCGGCGCTACAACACAGCGCACATCAAGGTTGTACTTTCGAGCAAAGTCGATATCTCTCTGGTCATGCGCTGGGCACCCGAAAATTGCACCGGTCCCATAATCCATAAGAACAAAGTTCGCGACATACACAGGAACGAGCCAATCCGGGTTGAAAGGATGGCGTGCCTTCAAGCCGGTGTCGTAGCCATTTTTCTCTGCCGTTTCGATGGCGGCCGTTGATGTTCCGCTACGAGCGCATTCAGCGATAAATTCAGCCAGGGCACTGTCCGTTTCTGCCAATTGCGCAGCCAACGGATGCTGGGCTGAAATCGCGCAAAACGACGCACCGAACAGTGTATCCGGACGCGTTGTAAAAACTTCCAGAGAGTCATCGCGATCTGATTTGTCTGCATTGACGAGCGGCCACAAAATTCGCGCGCCCTCAGACCGGCCGATCCAGTTACGTTGCATAAGCCGCACCTTGTCCGGCCAGCGATCAAGAGAGTCGATCGCGGACAACAAATCATCGGCATAATGCGTAATCTTCAAGAACCATTGGTTCAATTTGCGCTGTTCAACAACGGCGCCTGATCGCCAACCTTTTCCATCAATCACTTGCTCGTTTGCGAGTACGGTGTGTTCGACCGGATCCCAGTTCACCCAAGACTCTTTGCGGTAAGCAAGGCCAGTCTTGACCAGGTCGAGGAACATTTTTTGTTCATGCTTGTAGTAACTGGGATCGCAGCTAGCGATCTCCCGGCTCCAGTCGAGCGACAAACCCAAGGGCTTGAATTGCTCACGCATGACATCAATGTTTTGGTGCGTCCAAGCATCAGGATGTACGCCTCGTTCGAGCGCGGCGTTTTCCGCAGGCAATCCAAATGCATCCCATCCCATGGGGTGCATCACATTAAATCCTTTTGCTTTTTTGTATCGCGCGATGACATCGCCAAGGGCGTAGTTGCGCACATGTCCTACGTGCAAACGACCTGACGGATAGGGAAACATCTCGAGCACGTAGTAGGTCGGCTTTGAGGGGTCGTCATCGGTCTCAAAGCATTTTCGGTCCGCCCAAATGCGCTGCCATTTCGCTTCGGTCTCACGAAAGTTGTATCGCTCGTCTCGTGTTGTCATCGTCAATCTCGTGGGGCAAGGGACGGAACGGCACTATAGCCTAGCCCGACACTTTAAGAACTTTACTCAGGGGATTCAGCGCGTACGCACCGAGATGAAGGGTTATTCGATTTCCGCCACCGCACGAAGTCGTAAGTTGCGAGCACGGCTAAGAATCGCATTCTCAAATTCAGTTGGAACGTCCACACCCACTGCGGCGTCTGTCCATCCGCCGGCCGTATCGCGGGTTTGCCGGAACACAGACACGCGCAGGCCATCCGCGCGCAAGGTGCGCCCGAGGATATAAACGTTAACTTTGAACCGCTCGTCGGGTGTTTCCGGCGGCCCATACCAGTCGGTAATGATAACGCCGCCAAAAGGATCAACCGAGGCGAGCGGCATAAACGCGATCGTGTCCAGCGAGGCGCGCCACAAAAAGGCGTTCACCGCCACGGCCCCTCGTGTCCCATCACGCTCTTCGTCGCCAAAGAGCTCCAAACCCAATCCGCCCTCACTGAATATCGTGTCTTCACTTTCCGCAGCTTCCCGGTCGGGAGCAGGCTGGTAGTTAGCGTCTGTGCCACACCCTGAGATCATCAGAGCAAGGGCCATGGCCATACATGCTTTTGAGCCCACTCTTCTTTGGCTACTGCCCATACCTATTGCTCCTTAACGCGCCTATTTGACTTCGTGGCCAGTGGGCCAGCGAGGATTTGGAATTTGTGAGGCCGTTTATAACCAACCTCATTGCTGTTGCGAAGAGGCGGTGACGAGCTTGTAAACCTCTATTTGAGCTTGTTTTTTCAACTTTGCTTAAATTGAGACGTTGTCATAGGTGTTTGCACCGTAACAAAACCATAAAAAAACCGTCACAAAACCAGTCGTAGTGTTTCCGTAAGTTCGCGCCATCGATTAGAGGGCGCAGAAACCTCTTACGAGTCCACGCTGAATTCTGAACGGTTCAACGCGGAAAAATATATAAAAAACAATGGTTTTAAGGATTAAGCGATGAAAAGAACGCTCAGCGTTGCGGCTCTTGGGGCCGTAATTTGCCTTGGCTTTATGCCGGGAACGTCCGCTGTTGCCCAGGATGTCAAATTTTCTCTCAGAGGTGGTCCGTCAATTGAAAGCGCGGATGGAAATTTCAAGTTTTCGTTAGGCGGGCGGATTCACCTGGACGCTGCACTCTATGATGAAGACGGTGCGGCGATGAAAAACGGCTTTCGTTTTCGCCGGACCAGGTTATCCGCTGACGTCACCCTATACAAAGATTGGCACATCAAAACCCAATACGATTTTGCGGAAAACACCGTCAATTTTGCGGACGTTTATGTCCGGTATACCGGGTTCGATGGCATTAGAATTACCGCTGGACAGTTCAAAATGCCCTTCGGATTGGAAGAGCTGACCAGCTCGAACAACATCACGTTCATGGAGCGTTCGCTCAACTCGGTCTTTGCAACAAGTCGGCAAATTGGGGTTGGGGCTGATTGGCGCCGGCCCATGTTCACCGTGAGCACGGCGGCATATGGACGCAACGTCGGTGAATCTACAACCGGTGATGATCCCTTGGCGATCGGCGGACGAGTGACGTTTTCGCCGATCAACGACAAGGGCCGGGTTTTCCATATTGGAGGTGCCGCAGCTTATGAGTGGGTGGACGATGCTGGCACGCTTCGCATTCGCCAGCGGCCGGAATCGCGGGTAGATGGAGCGAGGCTTGTCGACACCGGTGCGATTAGCGATGTCCGCGCTCAGCTTAAATATGGGGTCGAACTTGCCGGCGTGCTTGGTCCATTTTCACTTCAAGGCGAGTACATGGGGTCAAGCGTCAAGCGCCGGAACGGACTCTCGTCCGCGGATTTCAATGGCTTTTATGTCATGGGTAGCTGGTTTCTGACCGGAGAGTCCCGCCGTTATAGCGGAGGAGCGTTCAGCAGCGTCTCCCCGAACGGTAAAATGGGCGCCCTTGAGTTGGCCGCTCGGTATAGCACGCTGGATTTGAACGACACTGCTGTTGTGACCGGCGGAAAAATGGAAAACATCACGCTCGGCGCGAACTGGTACATCAATCGAAATGTTCGAATGATGTTCAATTATGTTCGGGTAAATGCCGACGCGGTTGGACCACGGAGTGACGATCCCAATATCTTCCAGCTTCGCCTTCAGGCGACGTTTTAATGCGTGCAACGGGGCGAGGTACAATGCTCGCCCCGTGCGCCTCTGTATCGCGATCACCCTCGGGATTGTGATATTTCTCAATTCCGACGGAAGCTGATAAAGTCCCTGCACCCAACACAAGCGCGACGGGGGTATTAGCGTGGGTTACATCAAGAA
This sequence comes from Rhodospirillaceae bacterium, assembly GCA_965228575.1. Taxonomy (GTDB): domain Bacteria; phylum Pseudomonadota; class Alphaproteobacteria; order Rhodospirillales; family Rhodospirillaceae; genus UBA11612. Next base: position 198,505 of record CBDDHW010000001.1, read on the forward strand.
AAGCGTTCGGGCGTCTTTCGTTCTCGGGACCGCCGTTCTCGGGACCGCCCTAACACTAGCTGCGCCGTCTTCGGTTCAAGCAGCGGAAGCAATCACGCTTTCACTTGGTGGACACATTCACCAATACTTTTTTGTCGCCGATCAAAGTCAAGCTACGGGAGAGAACTACAACGCTTCCGGAATGTTTAGCGATACGCGTTTGACATTCGAAGGGCGGACAATTTTAGACAATGGAATCGTCATTCGGGCGTATGCGCGCATTTTTGCCGAAGCAGACTCCCGGCCAAATGGGGATGAAGTTTTTTTGGAAGTGCGCAGCTCTTTGGGCCGCTTGCGGTTAGGTGAGAAAGCGGGGGCAAACACATCAACGATTGGCGACCCGGTTCCCCAAGCATTCTTGACTGTTTACGACGAAGTTGTTGGTGATGCCCTTGTGCCGCGCACGGGGGTTACGCTCAAAGACGCTTTTACATTCCGGCGTTTTACCGGTAACTCGCTCGGCGTCTCGTATCAATCTCCTGAACTTTACGGATTTAGCGTTGGTTTGGCCTATCACCCAACGCCTACACCCGGTGACGGGCCAGTGAACAACAGCATTCTTCCGCACAATGCATTTGATGTTACAGCTGGGTATCAGGGGTATTATCCCGGCGGTAGTTATCGCTTTGCGGCGGGATATTTTCATTCCAGCTCGAGCAATTTCGGTAACGATGGTGTGGAAGCGTGGAATATTGCGGCTGGCCTCACATATGGTGGCTGGGAATTTGCAGGCGCTTACATGAATGCATTGCCCGATGGCAGTCCTCGTGAAATCGCATGGACTGTGGGCGCGTTGTACGGGATTGGCCCGTGGCAAATCTCCGCGGATTTTCGTACTTCAAAACGTCGCCCCTTTGTGGGCTCCACAATCCAGGAGAATGCCGAGAGAACAACCGTGCAAACGGCGTATAAGCTTGGTCCAGGAATTAGCGTGGGGCTCGCCGGTTTTTACGCACAACAAGAAGACGACACGGGAACCTCTTGGGATGGCGGCGGCGTTTTAGGCGGCGTTAAGGTCGGCTTTTAGCCCATTATATTTTGCGTTCGAGTCGCAGAGGCAGCTTCAGTCTGGCCTAAGCGTTGCGGCAAGACCTTCATAACAAACGCCAAGCATACTTTTTTGCAACACTCCGCAGCGCGCTTCTGCGTTTTGTGTGGGTAATTTGTCACAACGCGAGGTTTAAAATTACTGTTTTGAAGCGATTTATTGACCTACCACCCGCGCGGTGCGACCTTTAGACAGGCGCTAATTTTGGAAGAAGTACACTGCCGATGCGTGTGCCGACATTCATAACCGCTATTGCCAAAACCATTGCTGTTTCATGCTTGGTTTTTGTCGCATATCCGGCTTTGTCCGCAGAAGTTCGTGAGGCGGATGACGACGTGTTAGCTGCCTCTTCGTCAGATCAATTGATCAACTCGACCCTCACAATCTTGGCGTTTGAAACTCCAACCGTCGGCTATCTCACGCCGTCGACGCGGTCAGTCGCCTTTGGCGCACTGCCCGGAGAGCCATCATCCGCAAATATGCTAAATGGGGTAACCGGTGGGCTCGTGCTCGCCGATGCTTTCGACATTGCTGGAAAGTACACTGCAGATCTTTATGGGGGCCGGATCGGTCTCTATGGGGGTTACGCTGACCGTCCGTCAACTTTGGCATTAGCGCCGGACACGGCATGGAATTTTGGTGCGCTGGTTGGTTACGCAGGTTTTTACCTCCGCGGCGGAATAAATGATATGACGGCTGTCGGATACGTGCAGGACGTTCAAGGTTGGGAAGCTGGGTTCGGTTATGAAACCGGAAACCTTGATCTGCGCTTGACGTATACGGCCTCACAATCTGTTGGCGAACTCGGAGCGGTTGAACGCCAACTTGACAGTAAACAATGGACGCTCGGCGGAGATTATCAAATCTCACCTCGGCTACGATTAAACGCAAACGCCTTTTACGACATACGCGATAGTGGTTTTGCAGCGCTTTCTTTCGTTCCGACGACGTCCGCACCGCAGGGAACTGGTGCTCGAGTAGGCGTTCAGCTCCGCTTCTAAACCTCGTTATTCTTCAGAAAGAATGCTGATTCCAGAAACGCCCGCACACCCTGCTAGGTAGACTGTCGGGATATTTTTTTCTGTAATTCCCCCTAAGGCGATGACGGGAATTTTCGCCGCACGAGCCAGCGCAGTAAATCGCACAGAGCCCAGAGGGCGCCGGCTCAGATGACTTTTCGTTTGAAAAATTGGCGAGAGGAAAGCCGCGTTTGCATTGATTGCTTTGGCGCGCCGTAATTCGGGAGCGCTGTGTGCGGCAACCGTGAGGATTTTTTTACGGGTGCGCAGCCACAATCGGGCACCCGTTTCTAGACCGGCTGCAGCCATATACGCTGGCATGTGAAGTCCGTGCGCATTCACTTTGGCGGCAAGACGCCAATCACTTCCGACAAAAAACCCAATCCCCAATTGACGGCATATTGCCCGCAGATTTTTAGCGGTATCGCCGCGCTCTTGGATGTCATAGTGACGAAAAATGACGCCCGTTCCGCGGGGCATTTTTCTCACCAAATCTTTAGGGTTTGGCGTCCGCACCTCGTCGGTCATCAAAAAAAAATATGGGAGCTCAATGCGTTTCGGAAACCCAACACCGCGAGGTTTGAGCTTGGCGCGCACGTTTGATAGCGTCCGGTTCATTGTCGCCACCATAAACAGTTTGGTCTAGCGTGTCCGCAGTCGAAGCTCTTCAAGATATCTCGTCTCGCATTCAAAAAAGCGCCCGCTCAGCCGGACGAGAAAGCTCGCCCACAAATATCATAGCGGTCTCCAAAACGTTTGAACGGCACGACATTGTTCCGTTGCTAGAATTTGGCCACAAACATTTCGGTGAGAACCGCGTGCAAGAAGCTGCGAACAAATGGCCCGTTTTGCGCCGAAACACAAAGGATGTGGTGCTGCATATGATCGGCCCACTACAAACAAATAAAGTTAAAGAAGCCGTTGCGCTTTTTGACATGATTCACACGCTCGACAGGCCACGCCTGGCCGAAAAACTCTCACGCGAAATGGAACTTCAGAACCGTCGTATTCCCTGTCTTGTTCAAGTAAATACCGGCCAAGAAGCTCAGAAGGCGGGTGTTGACCCAAGTGATGCAGATGCATTTATCGCCGAGTGCCGCCAAAAATGGGCTCTACCGATAGCGGGGCTTATGTGCATTCCCCCCGCGGAGGATGAGCCGTCCCCTCACTTCGCATTTTTACGAGAGATCGCGCGCCGCAACAATTTGAATCACTTGAGCATGGGAATGAGTAGTGACTTTGAAGTCGCTGTCATGTTCGGCGCCACATATGTTCGGGTAGGGAGCGCGATCTTCGGTCCGCGAAAAGCTACGATGCCTTAAGGGTTGGCTCCAAAATTTCGATAGATGTTTCAGGGCCCACACATCCGAGAAAATCCGTCATGTCGCCTGATTCAAGAGCAATGCATCCCGCTGTGGGTCCTTCATTCTCGTCCATGAGGTGGATGAAAACGGCGCTTCCCTTGCTTTCGACAACCGGGTCGTCATTGTGTCCAATCACAACAACAATGTCGTAGCGCCGGTCATCTCTCCACAGCCTCTCGGCTCGAGCTGGGTAGGGTAGTTTGACTGGTCGATTATACGAGCGATCCGTAGGATCATCACACCAACCGTCATCGACTTTAATTTTGGTTGTAGGCAAGGTTGTGAGCGGTTCTCCGATGCGATCGGCCCGATACAATACACGCTTCAACGGGAACCGGCCCACAGGAGTCGCCCCGTCTCCTTCGACCTTGTCTTGACGGACGCCCGCGCGGCCAAGGCAGCATGCAACAGTTTTTCCCCCAAATTTTACCTGGCCACGAAATGTGTCCGCGGAGTCCGGGATCACTGTAACAATTTTAGGTACGCCAACGGTCGTGTCACTCATTTCAAAGTCTCCTAACAAGATTGTCAGGGCTTTCATTTCTTTTTCAGTGGTAGATACTCAAACCGACAATATAGACGGACTATACGTGGTGTCATACGCCGAACGTTTAACCAACACGACATACGATAATCGTTGACCCGCTAAAGATCGGAAGTTGAAGTGTCTTCTACTCGAACTGCGCTCATCGTTGACGATGATACACTCCTCAGAGAAACACTGAGAGATCAACTTCAAGCCGAGGGCGATTTTGCTTCGATCGAAGAGGCTGAAAACGGAGAGACCGGGTTAGAAAAAACGAAATCCAAAGTTTTCGACATTATTTTGTTGGACGTAGGGCTCCCGGATGTCGATGGCCGAAACGTGTGCCGGCAGATGCGAGAGCATGGAGTGCGCTCACCAATAATCATCCTTACAGCAGCCGACTCAGATGACGATACCATTACCGGACTTGACGCCGGCGCAAACGATTACATCACAAAACCTTTTCGTATGGCCGTGCTACTCGCGCGAGTGCGGGCACATCTTCGCCAACACGACAAGTCCGACGACGCGATATTTGTAATAGGCCCGTATAAATTTCATCCGTCCGCGAAAGTGCTGATAAATGAGAACGGGCAGAAAATACGCCTAACCGAAAAAGAAACGGCAATCCTGAAGTACTTGTACCGCGTTGGACGGAAAACGGTTCCTAGAGAAAAGTTGCTTGGGGAGGTTTGGGGATATAACGCAACAGTTACAACCCACACTCTGGAAACCCATGTCTATCGGCTCCGCCAAAAAATCGAAGCCGATCCTGCAGAGGCTCGCATCCTAGTGACAGAACCCGGCGGGTATCGGCTTGATATCTAGCTCGAGTGTCTTGACGAGTTTCAGTTGCAGGCTCGCTTTTAAAAAAACGCGAGCGCGTACAGCTTTGTTGCTACTCGCGCTTCGAAATATTCGTCAAAAGCTCAAGCACATTTTGACGAAGGTCTGCATTACTCAGACGCCAATAGGCTCGCACGAGCTCCAAAGTTTCTGTGCGTTGCATCGGATCGCTATCAAATGTCGCCGCATCTTCAGCTGCACCTTCACTCCCACGTGACGCAGGTGTCGCGCGTTCGCCGGTTGTGTCCGGTCCAATATCTTCAAAAAAATAAGAGATCGGGCAGTCCAAAACCCGCGAAATATCAAACAAGCGGCTCGCACTGACCCTGTTATGGCCACTTTCGTATTTTTGAACCTGCTGGAAAGTAACGCCAATGTCGCCTGCCAGCTGCTCTTGACTAATATGCAGCAAGGTCCGGCGTAACTTAATCCGCTTACCCACATGAATGTCGATGGGATCTGGACCTCCGCCTCTTGTGCCGGGTTGCCGGCCTCTGCCACGGGATTTCATTGCGATGACTGTCGACTCCATTTGCCCACTCTAACTCGTTGTTTGTGCTGACGTTATCTGCTTTTTTGTCCTACAGACGGTAGCGCATATGTAGAGAATTATTTTTTCGCGCTTGGGTTCTAAAATGGATTGAAAACTTCGGCAGCGCAAGCACTGCGTGGGTGTTTTTGTCACCATTAAATCAATCCCTAGTGGTTTCATTTTTGACGACCTGCTAGAAGGTCACCTAAAGCCCAAACACAAACGGAATGGCGCCGTTAGAGTGTTGATATATATAGTTATTTGCTCGCCATAAGTGATGGAGCGGAATTCATGCGCCAGGCCAGTGTCGAGAGAAACACCAAGGAAACACAAATCAGCGCTTCCGTTAATTTGGATGGAAGCGGGCAATATTCGATTGCCACAGGCATCGGATTTCTTGACCACATGCTTGAACAGCTTTCGCGGCACAGCCTTATGGATCTTTCCGTCGAGGCCAAGGGCGACCTTCATATTGATTTCCACCACACAACTGAAGATACGGCGATTTGTATTGGGGAAGCCGTCGCGAAAGCGCTTGGTGACCGTAAAGGGATTGCAAGGTACGGGTCGGCGACCGTTCCAATGGATGAAACTCTTTCCGAAGTGGCGTTAGATCTGTCCAATCGACCGTATCTGATTTGGAAGGTCGATTTTAGCAAGCCAAAGTTGGGCGAAATGGATACAGAGCTGTTTAAGGAATGGTTTCAGGCGTTTGCGCAAGCCGCAGGCGCGACACTTCATGTCTGGAATAAGTATGGTGAAAACAACCATCATATTGTCGAGTCCTGCTACAAGGGCCTTGCCCGCGCTTTGCGCCAAGCTGTGGAAATCGATTCCCGTAGGGCTGACGCGATCCCATCGACGAAAGGGACCTTGGGCGGAAGCCTTTAGTTTCACAAGAAATGACTGTCGCCATAATTGATTATGGGTCGGGCAATCTACGGTCCGCAGCCAAGGCTTTTGAACGAGCAGCCCTCGAGTCTGGGTCCGCTGCGGACATCGTTGTCACGTCTGATCCAAACGTCGTGCAAAATGCTGACCGCATCGTTCTACCTGGCGTCGGCGCCTTTGCCGACTGTCGGCGCGGCTTGGATGCGCTTGCCGGCATGACAAGCACTATTGAAGAAGCCGTTCACAAACGAAAAAAACCGTTTCTCGGTATTTGCGTAGGTATGCAGCTCATGGCGGCGCGCGGATTTGAGCATGGCGCAACAGAGGGTTTGGGTTGGCTAGATGCCGAGGTTGTTGCGCTGTCACCAGGTGGCGCGGAAAGTCCCGCCGGGACTGGTTACCGCGTTCCGCACATGGGGTGGAATGAATTGGTGTTCACGGGCTCGCACCCTGTTCTCGACGGCTTTAATTCAGGGGCCCATGCTTACTTTGTCCATAGTTTTCATATGGCGTGCAAAAACCCCAAAGATGTTCTTGCCACTGTGACCTATGGACAAGCGGTGACAGCTATTGTTGGGCGCGACAACATGATTGGTACACAATTCCACCCGGAAAAAAGCCAAAGCTTCGGACTGAAGTTTATCGCGAATTTCCTGGCTTGGACTCCAGACGGAAAGTAAAGCGGAAAATGATTTTTTTCCCAGCCATTGATCTTAAAGACGGCGCGTGTGTGCGTTTGATTAAGGGCGATATGAGCAAAGCCACAGTGTTCAATACGTCTCCTGCCGATCAAGCGAACCAATTTGCCTCGGCAGGAGCGGAATGGATTCATGTAGTAGACTTGAACGGTGCGTTCGCAGGCGCTCCGGTAAACGAAGCGGCCGTCAAAGACATCATCTCCGCAGGAATTCCGGTGCAATTGGGCGGCGGAATCCGATCTATGGAAACTATTGAGGCGTGGTTTAGCGCTGGCGTTGAGAGGGTTGTCCTGGGGACATCGGCTGTTAAGAACCCGGATTTAGTGCGAAAGGCATGCCGGGCTTATCCCGGGCGCATTGCGGTTGGAATCGATGCAAAAGGCGGACGTGTTGCCACTGAAGGGTGGGCCGATGTATCCGAGCTCACCTCCGCGGAACTGGCTCAACGGTTTCTGGATAGCGGAGTGTCGACGCTTATTCACACGGACATTGAGCGCGACGGCGTGTTAAAAGGCCCAAATGTTACCGCGTCGGCAGAACTCGCGCGTAGTGTTCCGATCCCCGTCATAGTCTCTGGTGGCGTATCATCGCTTGACGATTTGAAAGACATTAAAAGTGAGTCAGCTTCCGGCCTCTCCGGAGTCATTTCCGGTCGCGCGATCTACGATGGCCGTATCAACGTCTCCGAAGCTATTGAGCTGATGAAAGCCTGATTTGATAAACAACATTATCTTCGTCATATTTCGCTCCATCCCCTACACCAGCGTGCGCAAATTTCTGCGTAACATGCATTGGGCACTACCGTGTTAAAAATCAGAATTATCCCCTGCCTTGATGTCAAAGATGGCCGCGTTGTTAAAGGCGTGAATTTTGTCGGATTGAGGGATGCGGGCGACCCCGTGGAACAAGCGCGCTTGTATGACGCCGAGGGCGCGGACGAGCTGTGTTTTCTCGATATCACGGCGAGTCACGAAAACCGCGATACGCTCTACGATGTTGTGTCCCGAACGGCCGAGCAGTGCTTTATGCCACTGACCGTGGGAGGTGGAGTGCGTACGGTTGAGGACATACGAAAATTATTGCTCGCTGGTGCGGATAAAGTGTCAATCAATACGGCTGCCGTTAAAACGCCTGAGTTCGTGAAAATAGCGGCCGAGAAATTTGGCAGCCAATGCATTGTTGTTGCCGTTGATGCCAAGCAAACCAGCGAGAATCATTTTGAAATTTTTACCCATGGCGGCCGCCACGAAACAGGGATCGATGCAGTCGCGTGGTCTCAGCGTATGGCGGACTACGGCGCAGGGGAGATTCTGCTGACGTCGATGGATAGAGACGGAACCAAGGCAGGGTATGACATTTCCCTCACGCGCGCTGTTGCCGATGCAGTGAATGTTCCGGTGATTGCCTCGGGCGGGGTTGGAACGCTAGAGCATTTAGCTGCGGGCGTTCGCGATGGACATGCGACGGCCGTGCTGGCGGCCTCTATTTTTCATTTTGGCCAACACACGATACGTGAAGCTAAAAATTTTATGCAAGCTGCGAACATACCCGTACGTCAAACAATATGAGAAACAAACGATGAGAGTTTCAGATGAGTAAGGACGGAACAATATTGCGCGAGCTGTACGACGTGTTGATCAGCCGTAAGGGTGCGGATCCGGCGCAGTCCTACACCGCCAAGATGTACGCCAGAGGCATCACCAAGATTGCCCAGAAAGTTGGCGAAGAAGGGGTGGAAACGGCACTAGCCGCGGTCGCCGAGGACAAGGATAGACTGCTCGAAGAAAGTGCGGACCTTCTCTACATGCTGCTCTTGCTGTGGGCGGCCAAAGAGATCACACCGGAAGAGGTCTTCGCTGTGCTCGATGAGCGGTTCGGCACTCCGGGCATACGAGATAAGGACAAGGATAAAGACACCGGAGGACAAACATGACTTCCTACGACGACAACAATATCTTCGCCAAAATTCTGCGCGGTGAGATTCCAAATAATACCGTGCATGAAGACGACAGTTGCCTTGCCTTTGACGATATAAACCCTCAAGCACCAGTACATGCGCTCGTTATTCCCAAAGGCAAATATGTTTCCTTAAATGACTTTGCCGAAAAAGCATCCGATGCGGAAATCGCGAATTTAGTGCGTGCGGCGGTGAAAGTGGCCGGCGACAAGGGCGTGAAGGACGACGGTTACCGGTTGCTAGTGAACATCGGGCCGAACTCACACCAAGAAGTGCCGCATCTTCATTTTCACGTGCTGGGCGGACGTAAACTTGGACCGATGTTGGTGAGGGGCTAGGTCGGTGCGGGTCCAAAAAAAACGACCCACGCAGAGAAGTCATCAGAAAAATTGATAAAGCGGTGTTCGGCATTCGCCGGCACAAAAATCAAATCACCTGTTTTGAATGATTGCGTTTCATTGCCCAAAACAAAGTCTCCGGTGCCGCTGGCAATCACATATACCTCATCGCGCGTATGCGGTTTCTGATTATCCACTTTCTCAGGTTTATAGATGCGCACATCGTACGCGGGATGCTCAATCAGAACGGTGGACAGCGCGTCTGTATCGGCAAGGCGTTCCAGGGCTTCTTGCACGGTGAATTTATTCATTTCCGTTTTTGTCCACTCGTCAATGTCCGCCCGGGCACAATGCGCCGGAAAGATAAAGCTTCCGCAATGTGAGTGCGCTGGACGGTTTCGCTATGATCTAAATCAGCGATGGTTCGCGCGACCCTTAAAATGCGGTGATACCCCCGCGCAGACAGGTGCATTTTTTCCGCAGCTTGGGTAAGGAGTTTGCGGCCCTCGTCGTCGGGCGCTGCAACAGTTTCCAAGAGCTCGCCGTCGATCTCAGCGTTGCACGTTGGGGGCTGGTTTTCGTAGCGCGCGGTTTGAATAGCTCGCGCGTCTGCGACACGCTTTGCAACAGTTGCTGACTCCTCTTTTGGAGGTGGCGCCGACATATCCAAGGGATCAACGGCAGGGACGTCTACGTGCAAGTCGATGCGGTCAAATACCGGTCCCGAAATCTTGTTTTGATATTCTGCCGCACACTTTGGAGCTTTGTTGCACGCAAGTTGAGGGTTATCGAGGTAACCGCAGCGACACGGATTCATGGCAGCGACAAGTTGAAAGCGGGCGGGATAATTTGCGTGCGTATTTGCACGGGCGATGGCGACGCGTCCTATCTCCAGCGGTTGGCGTAAGGCCTCCAGGGCTTGGCGAGAAAACTCTGGAAGCTCATCAAGAAACAATACGCCCCGATGGGCTAGTGAAATTTCCGGCATTAGGTAGCAAATGCACCTAAGAGACTCGTTGGTGTCTACCCTGCTATGGTTGCGGAATGGGCCTACGAAAGATTCTTGCCTGGGCATTCTCTGGCCTCAGTCTCCTTGTGCTTTTCCCGATTATCCAATTAAACGTGGAAAAGCTCGCAGAGGGCTATGGGGCGGATTCGCTTTTACTGAAGTTTGTCCAGGCATTTCATATGCCTGATATAGTTCAATTAATGGACTATCGGTTGTTTTGGTTCTTAAGTGGGGCCATTCCAGCCGTGTCGTTAACCCTCTGGTTTGGTGAGTTTTGGGCATTTCGGCGGGATAAATCTGTCTCCCCAGCAGCATTGGCCTCCAAAATCTACCTAGTAGATGTTTTCTACTACGATTGGCACGAGGGCGGCCTACAAGATGTGGTTAGCTTTTGTTTTGAGGCCATTAACTTAACTGGGTTTCCAATAAAGATTACAAAGTTAGATGGGGTTGTGGGAAGTAAGCCCGAATACGGTTCTGCTGAGTCGCGATTGTCAAATCCTCTAGAATTGAGGGATTACATGCATGAGCGGAGATTTAAAAGCGGTGAGTGTTTTGAAATCGTAATGAATTTGAGGATGACAAAAGAAGAGACCACGTTTCTCAAAGGTTTGATGGATCAGAAAAACAACTTTTTCCCGATTTCATTATTTGATTTCAAAATTCAGTTCGGTGCCGAAGTGGGATCAAATACTGTTCCCTTTACAGTTATCGGTCCCAAAAGGATTAGGTTTGACATAAGAACTCGGCATCTGACCTTTGCAGATAGAAGGCATCTCATTTTCCCAGATCAATCCTGATTGATCTGAACGGTTGTGCACCCAGCTACGGACAGACATTCGACAAAGAAAACCGCTGTGAATCCACCACGGCTGATCTTATTGGCGATGTTTCTCTCTGTCTCGTTTACACCTATCTTCTTCAATCTTTCGGCCAATTCGCGGTAGCCAACCCCGTGGCGTTTTAGCTCTGCCTTCAGGATATTTTTCGTAAGTGCTTGATAGTCCTTGTGTTCTGGCATCAGAAACCACCATATTTAGTGTAGAACATCATCATAAACGATGATAAATCCCTTGACAACGATGATATATAGTCATTATATTCGATGTATTGACACCGGATATGATGATGTCTCAACACTTTTTACTCTCTACCAAGGCTCGCACACTCTCCCTCGCAAGGGTGATGCGCCTATCTGACGAAGAGGCTTATAGCGTCTTCAAGGAAGTACGTTGGGCCGATACCGAGGGTGAGCCAGTTTGCCCAAAGTGCGGGTGTGTTGAGGCGTACGAGTACAAGTCCCGCCGCATCTTCAAATGTAAGGGGTGTGGTTCTCAGTACAGCGTTACAACCGGGACCATCTTTGCCTCTCGCAAAATGTCCTTACGGGATCTGCTTGGCGCTATCGCTATCTTCATAAACGGCGCTAAGGGCGTTTCTGCTCTCCAGGTAAGCCGTGACTTAGATTGCCAGTACAAGACCGCTTACGTGCTTTGCCACAAGCTGCGCGAGTCAATGGGTGCGGCCATCAAAGACGAACAAGTTGGCGGTACAGTTGAAATCGACGGCGCATACTTCGGCGGATATGCCAAGCCTGCAAACTACGAACACCACCGCGTTGATCGTCGCTTGAAGGAACACCAAACGGGTAAGCGCAAAGCAGTAGTTGTTATGCGCGAGCGCAAAGGCCGCACTCTCCCATTCGTGTTTGAGTCAGAAGCCGCTTCAATCAATACTGTACAGGTTCGTGTAAAAAGCGGCAGCACAGTGCATGCTGACGAAGCGCCAGTTTGGGATTCACTACACGCTCGCTTTGACGTTAAGCGCATCAATCACTCTGTCGCGTTTAAAGACAAAGACGCTTGCACCAATCAAGCGGAAAGCTACTTCTCCCGCCTTCGCCGCGCTGAAATCGGAACGCACCATCACGTAAGTGGCGTGTATCTCAGAGCTTATGCGCTGGAAATGGCGTGGCGTGAAGATCACCGCCGCATTGCCAACGGTGAGCAATTCTTGGCCGTCACAAGTGCGGCACTCAATCACCCCGTATCTAAAAAGTGGAAAGGTTACTGGCAAAGGAGCGCAGCATGACCGACTACGTATTAACTGGACTCGTAAAACGCAGGGCGGAAATCGCAGGAGAAATAGACGCAACTCAGGACAAGTTACGCGCGCTCATTCGTGATCTTGAACACATAGACGCCACGCTGAAAATCTTTGACCCAGATATTCAAATACAGGCGATCAAACCCAAGACGTTCAGGCCGCCCGAGGATTGGAGCCACAGAGGGCAAATGACGCGTTTGATACTGAACGTGTTGCGTCAAGCCTCGGAACCGCTGACCACGCGGGATATAGCGGTGCAGATTATGAGCGAGCGGGCGTTGGATCAGGACGACAAGAAGCTGGTGCGCCTAATGGCAAAAAGATGCGGCGTTGCTTTGCGCGGCCTCAGAGATAAAGGCCGCGCAAAGTGCGCTCAAGGTCCAGGACAGTTCATGCTGTGGGAAATGGGCAATTAATCTGGGTCTGTAGGATAGATGTTGTGTGTGGGGTCGTACCAAAGAATCTGAAATTCTGAGAGAATACGAAACCCCCATAAGCGACGACGATTGCCCATCCGAAACCGATAAATTGTATCTGTATACATTTTTAATTCGAATAGGCGTTCTAAAGCTTCGTTGCACAAGTCACCGCAATCCATATCATGGTGCATTCGATGACCATTGTCAGTAGTTGCTCCTTCTATCTCATGCCAGCGCATAGTCTGCCAATTCGTCAACTTAGGATGAATTTGCTGGTCCCAATCTTCTACAGACCATCCGCGTGGACCCCACGACCAATCGCCTTCGCAATCAGATTTCTGACCTGTCCACGTCATCAATTGCTGAAATATTGAGTCGGGGTCCCCGCCTGTTCTCACTTCTTTATTTTGGGGGGTAATGGACTCTCGAAGCCGAGCGGACTTCTCTTGGTTTTTAAGAAGAGCTGCGGCTTGACGTTTTAGTCGTGCTTCACGCCTGGGGCCCACTCTCGGGCTCTAAACTGCTATAGTATTCGGCAATATCCTCGAGGCTGATCGTAGCGTTGGCTCCGTTGGCCCAAGCGTTTTTCCAAGGGTCTTCCATATGGGTCAAATCACTAAGCCATTGAGCGCTTTTATCGCCATAGAACGATAGGACGGCATCCACAGTTTCTCTATGCGTGCCGTTCAATGCCCCAGATTGGCCGTCAGGAATTGCCGAAACGCGAAATTGTCCCTGATGCTGGTAAAACAATTCACGCACCACGGGACCGTTCCGCCACGCTTCTATGGCTTCCGGAAATAGCTGGTCATCATCCCAAACGATTGACCATGCCTGAGAGTAATAAACCAATTTCTGAAGTTTCATGGCGGTCATTGGGCCGCGTTGGTCCAAGATGTACTGCGCCACATCTAATGCCGAGGGCATATTTTGTCTCCGTCATCCGCAATGTCTATTATATGGGTAAAAATTATTAAGAATCAATGTGTTAGAATGATTCTTTTTCAATGGGTTAGCACCACAACACATAGCATAGGGGGATATTTTCTAGCCCAAAATGTAGCTAGGTGCGTTTGCTACCTAATACCGAGAGCTTCAGCAGCCGTTAACGGCGGCAAAAGTCCGGGCAACCGGGCGGCGAGCATAGATTTTCCCGACCCCGGCGGGCCGGTCATCAGAAGGTTATGTCCACCAGCGGCAGCAATCTCTAGGGCGCGTTTCGCGGTCTCTTGGCCCTTAATGTCCTTAAGATCCAGGAAAACAGCATCGGATTTAGGCTCGGTTGGTTTAGGAACTGGAAGAATGCTCGTGCCCTTGAAGTGATTGATCAGCGCAAGGAGAGAGCTGGGCGCAAGGATATCTGCACCCCCAGCCCAAGCGGCTTCACCGCCTTGTTTGCCGGGACAGATCAGACCCCGCTCTTGCGCGTTTGCGGCGATAGCTGCGGGCAATACTCCAGCAACGGCCGCAATGGACCCGTCGAGGCCAAGCTCGCCCAAAGCTATATATTGGGCCATATCCTCAATCGCGATTACCCCCATAGCCGTAAGTAATCCGAGTGCGATGGGTAGATCGAAGTGGCTTCCCTCCTTTTGGACGTCCGCGGGCGCGAGATTGACTGTGATGCGCTTGGGCGGGAGCGAAAGGCCAATCGCGCTTATGGCAGCGCGGATGCGTTCGCGCGATTCGGCGACCGCTTTGTCAGGAAGTCCTACAATGGTGAATGCAGGCAGTCCATTAGCCACGGCAACCTGCACTTCGATCGGCAGTACATCGATTCCCGAAAACGCCACAGTGTTGATGTGAGCGACCAAAGAAACCTCATGCGAACAAGAGTTTAGGAAACTCCACTAGTTTAACGAGACTCTTAGTTCGAACGTAAGGCTTTATTGTGGTGAGGTTTAGAGAGAATTTAGTCAGGGTCGGCCGAGTCAATTGAACTAATGTGATGAACCACCCGCTGTGGGTAGGGAATAGAAATTCCCTCTGCGTCGAAGGCTTCCTTTACCGCTTTGTTGAGGGAAAGATTGACGTCAAAAAAGTCTGCGCGCGCAGTCCACACACGCGCGATTAAATTAACCGAGCTATCGGCGAGTGTGCGCACCGCGAGCATGGGTTCGGGATCTTTTAAAATCCGTGTTTCCGTGTCGACCATTTTTCGAAGAATCGCGAGCGCTTTGTCGATGTTGTCTTCGTAGGCAATGCCGATAACAAAATCGAGACGGCGGGTTGGGTTGATCGCAAAGTTCTTTACAACGCCGCCCCAGACCGCCCCGTTAGGAATAATGACTCGGACGTTGTCGGGCGTGTTGACCTCGGTGGTAAACAACGTGATCGCGTCCACCGTTCCGGTTATTCCGCCCGCCTCAATAAAGTCACCAATACGAAAGGGTCGGAAAATCACCAGCATGATGCCGGATGCAACGTGACCCAAGGTGCCTTGCAGCGCGAGGCCAAGCGCGAGGCCTAATGCGCCGAGGACAGCGACAAAGCTGGTCGTCTCAACGCCAAAACTTCCGAGTACCGCAATGACGGTGAAAGTAAGAACCGCATATCTAGCGATGGACGCGAAAAAGGTAACAAGGGTTTTGTCGAGCCGTTCAGATCGGTTTCCCGCTCTGGTCACCGCGCGCTTCACCAATCCGGCAACAGTCCAGCCAACAATAAGAATAATGAAGGCGCCAATAACCTTAAATCCGTAGGTGGTCACAACGCTCATGCCGGTTTCAACCGCATAGCTCATAGTCGTTTCTAGATCGGTGGCGTTATCCATTGGTTTGCTTTCTGTCTGATTGGTTCCACACAGGACTTGAGGTCTTACCGCAGCCTTGCCTCTATGGCATCCCAAATTTGACTTTCCAATACGACGTCGTCGAACCGGTTTACTTCCTGAAGGCCGGTGGGAGATGTGACATTGATCTCGGTGAGGTAATTTCCGATCACATCTATCCCTGAGAAAATAATCCCGTTCTTCGCGAGCGTTGGTCCGATGATTTCACATATTTCTCGTTCTCGTGCCGTTAGCTCGGTTTTTTCCGGACGCCCGCCGACGTGCATATTAGAACGTGCTTCGCCGTCAGCCGGAACACGGTTGATCGCACCCACCGGCTTTCCTTCAACAAGAATAATTCTTTTATCGCCCCTGCGGACGTCAGATTCGTATCGCTGAACCATGACCGGTTCGCGCCACGTTGTTGTGAACAACTCCATCAACGCACCAAGGTTTTCATCGTTAGGTGGGATGTGAAATACGCCGGCGCCGCCGTTGCCATAAATGGGTTTCACAATGATGTCTTTGTGCTCTCGGCGAAAGGCCTTGACCTCTTCGATATCAGCCGTGATGAGGGTAGGGGGCATCAAACCTTCGAAGTGAGTCACGAACAATTTTTCAGGTGCGTTGCGCACATGTGCTGGATCGTTGACCACTAAGGTTTGCGGGTGAATGTGTTCGAGAATATGAGTTGCAGTTATGTAAGCCATATCGAAGGGAGGGTCCTGGCGCATCAACACCACGTTCACCTTTCGCAAATCCAAAGACTCTTCAGGTCCTAGATCAAAATATTTTTCTTTTTTTCGTTCCACAGTGAGTCGCTGCGCGCGCGCTCTTACTTCGCCATCGCAGAATGTGAGGTGCTTTGGCAGATAGTGGTAAAGCACGTAGCCACGCTTTTGCGCTTCTAGCGCAAGCACGAAGGTTGAGTCTCCGTTGATATCGATGGCCTCCATCGGGTCCATCTGTATCGCCACTTTCAAGGTCATAGATGCCTCACTTCGAAAATCTCAACCGCCAGCCGTTTTAATCGTATCAGGTGGTTAATGAAGGCGCTCGCGAAGTTCGCGAACCACCTGATCAATTTTTGTTCGGTCTGGACCATCTGGCGCTCTGGTTACGAACATTTCGAATGCTTCTATTGCCTCTTTCAACTGCCCTAGTCGCATGTGAATAACGCCGGACTCTCGCCATAGAGTTGGATTGCCGGAATCCAATATCTGCATGCACCGTAAGGCGTCGAGAGCACCTTCTGATTGTCCCAACTCAAGCCGGCGTGTTTTAACATTATTTTGCAGGCGTATGAGTACATCTCGGTTTTTCACGGGCATATAATGGCCAGCTTCTAGCTCGACGGAGGTCCCCGACATCACTTTCAAGAGCTCACGTAATTGAGGGGCTTCCATGACCCGGCCGCCATAAAATGGATCGAGGATGATACGTCGGCCGTCACGGCTCTCTAAACGAATAAGAAAATGTCCTGGAAAATTAAGTCCTGCGGCTCGCCAACTTTGTGCGCGCGCAGTGGCTAGATAGAGAATGCCTATTGAAACCGGGAGTCCTTTGCGGCGGTCAATCACTCGCATGAGATTGGCGTTGTCGAGATCGTCGTACGTTTCTTCATCTCCAGAGTAGTGGAACGTTTCGCCAAATACGATGCTCAAGGCATTCGCCATTTCATCGAGCGAGGGGTTATCTACATCAATATTCGCAGAAACAATCTTTTCGTGAACGGCGTCAGCTATAGCTTTCAAGTGGTCGCGATAGACTTGTAAATCTGATGCCGGATGGTCAATTGATGCTAGGACGAGCGCGGCTTCGGCAATATCGATCGCCTCGTCGGCTTGATTCATAACGCGTTCAAGCTCAGCAAGCTGCTTGCTAGAAACTCTTACGCTTGGGCTTTTTGTGTCTTGGTTTGCAGGCATGTTTGCCGTGTGTACGCCATTCTTGCTCATATTCCAATCTGGATAGGTCGGTAGATCCGCATCTAAGGCCGCCACGCGTCCACGATATGTTTCGGCCAAAATCCGGACCCGAGCACCATCAAATCGAAGCGAATCTCTAGTGTCGATAGATCTGAGTGACGTTGAAGATATGCTTCTGCCGCTCGCACAATACGGTGTTGCTGTCCGCCTGTAAGCGCGTTCAATGCTGTTGCCTCGTTGCTGCGGGATTTAACTTCTATGAAAGCCAGGGTCTGCCTCCGCTTGGCTATGATATCTACCTCGCCGATACCTGTACCGCGGACTCCTGAATGCCTGCGTTCAAGGATTTTCCACCCTTGCAGGCGTAAAAATAATGCGCAAAGCACTTCAGCAAGTGCACCCCGCCGTCGTGCTGCGGTGCGGGTTCTATTTTTCATTCTCTTGTTTCTTCATATCGAGTGCGCGCGAATAGATGAGGCGGCGCGGCGCATTCAGTGCGCCTGCAACCGCATCAACTGCATCACGCAAACTTAGATTAGTAAGTGCGCGTCTTAGTTCTTGATCGATATCACTTTCGGTAATTTTTTGCTCGGTGCCTACCGGTGGGCCGACAACGATAACAATTTCCCCTTTTGGTGCTCCTGAGTTCGCATAATGCGATGTCAGTTCACTCAATGTGCCTCTGCGTGTTTCTTCATGTAGCTTCGTGAGCTCACGGCATACCGTCGCGTCGCGCGCGCCGAGAATGGCTTGCAAATCTTCAAGCGAGGAGACTAGCCGCTGAGCAGATTCATAAAAGACTAAGGTCGCACGCACATTTTTAAACTCTTCGATCTCCTCGCGGCGTTTGCCAGGCTTGGAAGGTAAAAAACCCGCGAAGAGGACACGATCAGTTGGCATGGCGGCGACGGCTAGAGCCGCGAGCAATGCAGAAGGTCCCGGTATTGCGAACACGGGGAGTTTGTTCTCGGCGACTTCTTGAACAAGCTTGTATCCCGGATCCGAAAGTAGGGGTGTGCCAGCGTCACTGACCAAGGCAATAGATTCACCTTTGCTTAACCGCGCGAGAATATCCGGACGCATCTGGGACGCGTTGTGATCATGGTAGGGAACCATGGGCGTTGAGATGCCAAAGCGGCGCAACAATTTACCGGTAACGCGTGTATCTTCGCAGGCAATCAGATTTACCGAACGAAGGGTTTCCAAGGCGCGAGAACTTATATCCCCCAAATTGCCTATAGGTGTCGAGACCACATAAAGACCACCCGAACCAATTCCCGCCATCTCATCGCCGGATTTACTTGCGAGTGTCGCGGGGTTAGATTGTGTTTTCTGTCCCGCTTCGTCACTTTTATCTGCGCGGTGAAGTTTTTTGGAGGCCATGGGTGTTTATATTCCAGAGTATTTTTAATCACATCAATGCGCGATTAGTGATTTTTGCACTTAGTGGCTTCGTGTTGGCTGCATGCGCAGGACAAGATGCGGCGCCGCTGCCATCTGCCGTCCAACGCGCTATCTCTGATGTTCCCGCACCTGTTGTGCCCTCTCCAGGAGAATCGGCAAGCGAACCTACTTTATCACCCTACCAGCTCATTCCAGGGCTTGGAGAAGGTGGCTTTATGGCAGGTGAGGACTCAACCTCATCTGTAACAGATCCGCTCGGGTTGGTGAGGGTGGGATTGTTGGTTCCGCTCTCAGGCCCCTCAGCACCTATTGGTGAAGCATTATTAAACGCCGCTGAAATGGCATTGTTTGATGTGGGGGGCGAAGAACTAGTGCTTCAGGTTTACGATACGCGAGGTGTTCCTGAGGGGGCGCAGGCGGCGGCTTCACTGGCGATTTCACAAGGGGCTCAGTTGCTTCTCGGGCCACTTTTTTCTGCGGAAGTCTCGGCGGCGGCTCCGGATGCGGCGGCTGCAGGAATAAATATCATCGCGTTTTCGACAGATCCAACCGTTGCAAGCAGCCGTGTATTCGTCATGGGGTTTCTCGTTGACGAGCAGGTCCGACACATCATCGAATACGCCAGCCTAGAGGGGCATCAGAATTATGCGGTTCTGGCGCCAAGCTCAGCTTATGGAAATGCGGTTGTTGATTCCATGAGGCATCATGTTTCCCGTGTCGGCGGTGTGCTCTCTCGTGTCGCGATATACGATCCATCGGGTACCGATTTGAGCACGGTTGTTCGGGAGTTGGCGAATTTTGATGAACGTCAAGCGGAATTGGAGAAACAAAAAGCGGAGCTTGAGGGATTAGAAGACGAAGAGTCTTTGCTCGAACTCGAACGTTTAGAGCTTCTCGACACGATTGGTGAAGTAGAGTTTGACGCTATTTTGTTACCTGAGCGCGGCGTGCGATTAACACAAGCAGCCTCATTGTTACCGTTCTTTGATGTAGATCCTGACAATGTTCAGTTGCTTGGAACGATGCTTTGGAATGCGCCAGGGCTTGGCCGGGAACCCGTAATGGTTGGCGGCTTATTTCCAGCGCCGCCAGTTGAAAGTACGCGGCGATTTAGCGATCGATATCTTGACTTACACGGAGAGACTCCGCCGCCGATCGCCAATCACGGTTACGACGCTGTAGCTCTCGCTGCGGTGCTTGCAAAGAGCGGACTTGCCACACCGTTTTCTGCATCGGCGATCACGTCTGCCGGTGGATTTGCCGGTATTGATGGAATTTTCAGGTTTACGCCCAATGGGTTGTCTCAGCGCGGTTTCGCGGTAATGGAAGTCACCCGTTCAGGAGCCGTGACTGTCAGTCCTGCTGCAACATCGTTCGACGCCTTGGCGTTTTGATCCGTGTATTAATAAGGTAAGAATTTATTGTGGCGTAGTGGCCGCGGCGTTCCGGCTTAGGGCATCTTTTAGGGTTGTTGCGGAGCGAAGTTGATCGCGCTGGATAACTGCACGCGGATCGTCATTTCCTACTCCATAAACGGCAGCATTCCAATCTCGGCGAGGCCGAATAACTGCACCTTCAAAACCGCCCCCTGCGAATAACCCAGCGTTCGTTGAGTAAGCTACAATGTCGTTCCCGATATTGGTCGTTGTTGCAGCCTCTGCGCCGACACCAATTGATCCGAACGTCATTCCGACGTTTGCGCCGAGCTTAAATTCATCATTAAGCACCGCGCTAAGCCCCTTTTCAGTTAGGATAATAAAGACAGTTGCGGCGGACTGCATGCCTGCTTGCAGTCCGATTGAGCCGGCTGTCATGCGGTAAAAAGCTGGATCACCAAAGCCACCTTCGGGTAACCGCGCCAGGAGCACACCATCACCATATGCCCCCCCAATTATAAAGCCTGCTTTATAGTAATTCGGAATCACCAGCACACCTTTTGCGCGTTGAAGTAGATTCGCAATGTCCGGCGAAGGTTTCATTTCTTCAGTAACGCGTTCGATGGTGATTACAGACTCTTCGACGATGTGCCGAGCGTCAGTGACGTCGTCGGCTTCGACGGATGTCGAAAGAAGTACGGCAGCCAAAATCGATAGAACTGCTATGTGTTGTATGATTTGGCGCCTTGATGTCGATTGGGCCATTGTCGCCTCCGTTTCCTAGCTGTAGCGACGCATTATCGGGCGCGCGTTAGACTGTCGATATAACGGCCTTGAAATAAAGTGATGCCAAGTTGCTGGCCTACTTTTACGGCAGCTTCTGAATCGCATCGGGCTAAAATTGTGCGGCCCTTTCGCCGCGCGCGAATCATATCCTTGAATTCTTGTCCCAGTGATGTTCCCGCGTACCCTGTTAGATCTTGCGACCACATTAGTTTCGCATAAGAAACACCGAGCCGGTTGGTGTCGGCGAAAGGAAAAGTCTTAAGATTTAGACCATCAATGCATATTCGGTACCCGCGCTCTGTTAGAAAGTCGCGTGCGAATAAAAAGGATGCTGGATCAGAAAAAAGATCTTCGACCCGTAATTCAAGCACGACATCTTGCGTTGAGGGTGCAAAATCATCGTCGAACGACAGGAACTCCTCTGTAAGCAAGGTTGATACGTTCACATTTATACTAAATCCTTCGCGCAATAGCGTACGGTCTTCACGCCGCGAGATTTGCACCATAACGCGCCGGTCTAACGTTTGCGTTAGATGCTGAAACAGCCATGGATTAACCGTCAAATCGACATCCGGCATAAGTGTTTCGCGCAGATCGCCGATAGACACAAAGACCTCTGTAAATACGACCTCGGGCTTATCACCTTCAACAAAAGCACATACCGGTTGGCGTCGAGTGAAACTCGACAGATCTACTCGCTCTAGCGCCTCTTCAATTCGACCGAGCTCCAAGGGCGTTAGTGGAGTTCCACGTTCCGTATTCGAGCGCTGGACTTCTTTATCAGCAATCAGTTCTGCCAAAGTCCTGCGTACGGATTTTTCGTTTGTCGCCGCTTGCCTATGAGCGAAGGCCATTAGTTTGTCGTGATCTTCGTTCATGTCGAACCAACTCGATAGGCGGTTCTTACGAGGATCAGATTTGAACTTCTGCATCAGGGGGTCTCGTTCCCAGAGTTTAAGAAGTTTCGACACGGCTTTTTCAGCACTGTCAGTTGCATCTTGTTCGAACATGACCATCAGGTCTGAGTTTCGCAGGCGATAAAGCCAGGCAGATCTCGTTCGAGTCATGTTGTCGAACGCAGTCTCTGCATTCTTTAAACTTTGCCGATCTCTGTTCTCAGGTTGAAGGCGGGATAAATGAAGGCGAATGACACCCTTATTTCGGCCGCCCTCATCAAGTGACTGCAGATCACTTAGAAAACGCGCTTCGTGGCTCTCGCCAAGAGGATTGGTTGCGCTACCTGATGCCTGATTTGACATGCGTGATCCTAAGCCCGTTCGCGGCCGGCGGGTTTCGATCGCCGAGTTTTGGTTTTGAATGCGTCAAGAAAATGACCTTGGAACAGTGTAATGCCGGTACGAATGCCCCAAGACAAAGCGGACGATGAATCGCATCTCGACAATATGACCTTGTCCACGCCTATTTCTTGGACGACGAAAGCTGCGCTTTTATTAGAGGGCGAGTCCATAAGGTCGAGCAGCTCTGGCGCCCAATTGATTTTTGCGTAATCAGGCTTCATTCCAGGAACATCTAACATTTCAATCGTTGTTGTGCTCAATCCATCGATCAGTACAGCGTGTCCCATGCTATTTAGAGCGTTCCTAACGTCCATGAACATTTCATAATTTGTCAGAACATCAACGACCTGTACTTCAACGATTATTTTTTTCTCTTGCCCAATCTCTTCTAAAAATGAACTGAATGTAGGAGTTAATATTGTTTCTAAATTAAGATTAAGGCTGACGCGAGGCGCGCTCCGAGCGTGCGGCGCCCGAACCACGGTTTCAAGCATGCGCATATCCATGGTCCGGCTTAGATCTTGAAACAGCCACCGATCTGCGAGGAGGTTTAGATCTGGCGCGGTGACACGCTGAAGGTCGCCAACCGACAAAAAGAATTCATAAAACTCGATGGACGCTTCTTTCGTCGTCGGATTGACGCGTAACGCCACTTGATCGCGAATAAACGGCACGACATTTGCGTGAGCGACTTTTTTCTGCACGGCATCAAGTAGTGCAGGTGTTAAGGTTCGCGCTTCTATCACCATGTTAGGACTGGCGCCGGATTGGGCTTCTTGTCTCAGATTTTGAGCGTGTTGAATGGCCGTAGATGAATCCAGCGCCAAGTCAAACCAAGTTACAAACCGATCTGTGCCGTCAGGATTGTCGAGAGTCGCAGGATCGCCCTCAAACAACTTTCGGATACGATGAATGATGTTATTGACGTCTCTTTGCGCTCCACTCGAGACGATCATCGCCAGGTCGTCGTTGGTTAAATCGAAGATTTGCACTTGCCGACCGCTCTCCAATGTCCTGAACATCCGAGTAACGATCTTGATTCGAACCGGTGAACGATTCTGCGCCATGAGTTGAGAAAGGTGCAGGTGCACAACTTTGCGCCCTTCTGGATTTCGGCGCATCCGGTCAAGCGTATCGACCAGGAGTGTCTCCTGATACCCTGTACTGCCTTGGTTCTGCATGCCTTCAGTTACGTTAGCGGCGAGCACACTGCAATAGGTGGCAGTGCCGCCAATAAGATACATTTACCCAATATCCTGAACTCCTGAGTACGAAAGACTCGACATGTAAAGTTCAGGGTCGAACTTTTCCTTCATCGGTTTTAACGCTTTGGAGGGCGTAAAATCCACCCAAAGCATAGATCAGGGCGTAAACCATCCTCTACAGTAACCATTTGGAAAAGATTAACAAATACCGTATCCGTCCGGAAAAGTACGGTGTGCGGGCGAATTTCAGATTCGAGGCAACCCGAAAGCTTCCGAATTAGCAACTCTCAGCCATAGCGAGAGCAAAATCCGGGTGTGGTGCGATAATCGAAGATGTTGTTGGGGGTAGTGTGAAGCGCGTAATCGTAACCGGCGGAGCCGGATTTATCGGGTCTCACCTTTGTGAGCGGCTTCTCGAAAGAGGTCACGAAATCCTTTGTGTGGATAACTTTTTTACGGGTCGGCGGCAAAACGTAGCGTCTCTGATTTCGAATCCACTATTCGAGCTTTTGCGTCACGACGTTACTTTCCCGCTCTATGTGGAAACCGACGAGATTTATAACCTCGCGTGTCCAGCCTCTCCGGTTCATTATCAATTTGATCCAGTGCAAACCACAAAAACGAGCGTCCATGGCGCAATCAATGTACTCGGTTTGGCCAAAAGAACGCGCGCGAAAGTTCTCCAAGCCTCGACTAGTGAGGTGTATGGCGATCCGGCTGTTCATCCCCAGGTCGAAGAGTATTGGGGGAACGTAAATCCTATCGGGCCCCGCGCATGCTACGACGAGGGAAAGAGGTGCGCCGAGACACTTTTTTTCGACTACTACCGCCAGCATCAATTACGAATTCGGGTGGCGCGTATT
This sequence comes from Rhodospirillaceae bacterium, assembly GCA_965228575.1. Lineage (GTDB taxonomy): Bacteria > Pseudomonadota > Alphaproteobacteria > Rhodospirillales > Rhodospirillaceae > UBA11612. Next base: position 222,927 of record CBDDHW010000001.1, read on the forward strand.
TTTAATACTTACGGGCCACGAATGCTTCCGGATGATGGCAGAGTCGTCTCTAATTTCATTGTCCAGGCACTGAGAGGCGATCCCATTACAGTTTACGGCGAAGGCAACCAAACCAGGTCGTTTTGCTATGTGGACGACTTAGTCGAGGCGCTTATACGGTTTATGGATGCACCTGATACAGTGCCGGGTCCACTGAATCTTGGCAATCCAGTTGAAAATACAATCTTAGAACTCGCCGAGAAAATAATCAGTCTCGCAAAATCATCCTCGAAAATTATTCATAAGCCACTACCGCAGGATGACCCGGTTCGCCGACGTCCGGACATCAGCCAGGCTCGTGGGGTTTTAAAGTGGGAGCCCGCCACCGACCTCGAGGATGGACTTAAGCGGACAATTGAATATTTTCGGTCCATATAAAGTGGGGACGATCGGGTAGTGAACGGTAACTCTCAGCATGTCGCCGATCGTGTCGCGACGTTGACGGAAATAGTCGCAAAGTTTGACTCGTTGAGAATTTTGTGTGTCGGCGATGTCATGCTTGATCGGTTCAGGTATGGAGACGTTAGGCGAATTTCACCGGAAGCTCCTGTGCCTATTGTTCGTATTGAACGCGAAACCCGCGACCTAGGAGGCGCTGGAAACGTAGCGAGAAACCTTGCAGCCCTGGGAGCTAGATGTGCTTTTGTATCCATTGTGGGCGATGATCAAGCAGGTGCTGAAATTGGCGCTATCCTCGGTGAACTAAAGAACGTCGAGGCGTATTTAAACGTTGTAGTTGGTCGACAAACGACCGTTAAAACTCGCTACTTCAATGAAGACGGATATAACCTTCTGCGTGCAGACCGGGAGACTGTAGAGCCCCTAAGCGAAGAAGAGCTCAATTTCCTCAAGCGCGACGTTATGTCACAAATTGATCACGCAGATGCTGTCGTCCTATCTGATTATGGCAAGGGGGTGTTGAGCGGGGAACTGGCGGCATTTGTCATAAAAAGTGCGCAAGCGGCCAAAAAACCCGTGATCGTGGATCCAAAAGGTGTTGATTATACACGGTACGCCAACGCGACCGTTATCACTCCAAATCGCGATGAACTCGAAGACGCAACCGAGCTCCCCGCTAGAGAAGCAGAGGACATCATCTTCGCGGCTAATGCTCTAAGGTCAAAGATTCATGCTGAATCAGTCTTAGTTACGCGCTCTGGCGATGGAATGATTTTTGTCGGGGAAAATGAAGTTTACAATATTCCTGCGGTCATGCGAGAGGTCGCGGATGTTACAGGCGCTGGTGATACCGTTGTTTCAGTCTTCGCACTGGCACTAGCGCTTGGCGTCAAATCGTTCGACGCCGCTTACCTTTCTAACTTAGCAGCTGGTTTAGTCGTCACACGTCATGGTACGGCGACGGCTTCTGCCCAAGACATATCCAAGGCGATACTGCACGGCGGTTTAGCCGAAGCGGAACAAAAAGTTGTTGATCGTATGACCGCTGAAACATGCGTAGAAAAATGGCGAAACAACAAGCTTAAAATTGGCTTTACTAACGGTTGCTTTGACCTATTGCACCCCGGGCATATTTCTTTATTGCGCCAAGCAAAGAATTCTTGTGATCGCCTTGTGGTTGCCCTCAATAGCGATTCGTCAGTTTCACGTTTGAAGGGAGACGGCCGTCCAGTGCAAAGCGAGGCGGCGCGTGCAGCTATAATGGCGTCACTGGAGGGGGTCGACCTGGTCGTCATTTTCGATGAAGACACACCAATTTCATTGATTCAGACTCTGCGGCCCGATGTATTGATAAAGGGCGCAGACTATGAACGGTCTGAGGTTGTAGGAGCTGATTTCGTTGAAGAATACGGCGGACGTGTTGTTTTAGCCGACATTATTGGCCCATACTCGACCACGGCGACCATCGCAGCGATGGCAACAACGCAGCGGACGGAAAAATGACGAGACGGTTAAAAACCAATGTCGCAATTGCAGCCTGTGCGCTCGCTATTTCTGCATGCGCTGGAGGCGGACAAACATTTCCAGATCTCACACGTGATGGAGAATTATATGGAACACCGCCGGTTGTTGTTCGACAACCGGTTGTTCCAGAGATGTTGGTAAATTGTAACGGACATGTTCTCGTTCCTGCTCTTGGTATGACGTTCGTTCGCCGCGGCAAAGAGCCTCCAGTAGATGGTCAGTATCTTCGCGAAGAACGCTTGAGCCCGCCTTACCGCGTTATTCCCCCAGGCGTTTCCTTGAGTCCTGAGCAAAGTCCAACGCGAGTAAATCTCGAGTTGGATAGCTCTAGTCGAATTGTGGGCCTTTTCTGCGGATAGCGCGGATTTAATCTCGCAATCTCGAATCAACCAATCCTGATAATCTTTGGCCCGCCGCAAGAGCGAACCTTAGTGTTAATGCTTTTCTCCGCGCTGCATGTAACTTGTGATGTGGCGCCAGCCTGGCAACTGCTGCTGAATGAGCATCCGCAATAATAACACCACATTTTTCAGGAAGTATGTGCCAGGGAAAGTGAGGCGGCACAGCAAATGAGAAAGCGTCACAATAAGGTACGTAGTCGAGCCATTTCGTATCACTGCGAAAGTCCTCGGGAGTACTTTTCACCTCCACCATTATCAGTGCGCCCGCATTATTTACGCCAACAATGTCAGCGCGTCGGCCATTCCCGAGCTTGAACTCGACAAGACTCACATACCCAGAATCTTCAAGCCAGCGGCATACGCCGCGGGTTACTGCCGCTGTGACCTCCGCAGATACTGGTTTTATATGGCCCCGCTTTCGCGAGATTCTGCTTTTGCGCGGGGGGTGCGATGCTGAAAATATCGCCGTCAATTTGTTCGCCTAATGTTCTGTTTTACGACAGAACATTAGATTGGCTGCAGAAAAGCCGCAAGCACGATGGATATCCGAAGGCCGTTCTTTACGATGGTTGTAAATCGGGTATGTTGACGCGGGCTTTGCGCTGCGGTGCACAATGGGCCCTAAACATGCAACGGCGCAGAGGACGATGATTTGGTTAACGTTATTCGAGCCAAGCTTCATGGGCTGAGAGTTACGGGCGCAGATCTCCACTATCATGGATCAATTACCTTGGACCCCGAGCACTGCGATCAGGCTGGGCTCTATCCCACGGAGTTTGTTCAGGTCTGGAATAAAAACTCAGGTGCACGCTTGTCGACGTACGTGATTTTCGGAGAGGCTGGATCTCGGTGCTGTGTACTCAACGGCGCGGCTGCTCGCACGTGCCAGATTGGCGATGAACTTATTATTGCAGCGGCCGAGGATGTAGAGCCTGAAAAGCTTTATGCGTTGCAGCCAAAGATCGTAACGTTCAAACCGGGAAACGAAATCGATCAGGTTCTGCAATATGAGGTTTTTAAGAGCGACTCCCGACCGTTCGACTTTCGCATTGTCGATGGCAAAGCCCACCAACCTGCGAGTGTTCACAATTATCCTGATGTTGATTTAAACTCAATTCGGGGAGAACTGGAATCAAAAGGACTCTCTGAAGCAGACATAGATTCATTTATATCCAAATATCTAACGCGATAACCCCGCCCATGTTAATTTTTGACCATGTCACAGTCAGGTTCTGATAGGCCAACTTTACATTTGGCTTTACCTATTACGACGCGACGATTGTTGATTCGTGAGTACATGGTTGAGGATGCGTCTGCCGTTTATGGGTATGTTAAAGATCCTATCTATTGGCAATATCAGAGATCGGAAGCCCCTTCCGAAGACCAAATCAATACGCTCATTGAGTGGGTCGTCCGCGAGCAGTCAGCTTCACCTCGCCTCCTTTACTTTTTAGCAGCTGCACGTCGAGACACGGGCGAGATTGTTGGTGAAGCTGTATTGAAGGTTACCAATCCCGACGATAAGCAGGGAGAGCTTGGATTTGGAGTGGTTCCTAAATTTTGGAAACACGGATACGGGACCGAAATTGGTCACGCGATTCTCGATGCCGCGTTTGCTTCTTTCCGGTTGCATCGTGTCGTTGGTCTTTGTAGTCCAGATAACAAAGCGTCAATTCGGGTTATGCAAAAATTGGGTATGGCGCGCGAGGGACTGCTTCGCGATGTTCATTTTGGCCGCGGAAAATGGTGGAGCTCGGTGGTGTACGGCATTCTCGAAGATGAGTACGCCAAAATTCGAAGCGTTAGAAAAGAGTAGGGTCACCAACCGGTCATGATGCGGTCGACGAGTTGCTTGACCGTTGGGACAAAGCCATTCTTGTACCAGGGGTCTTGACTAAATCGATAGGCATTGTGGCCTGCAAACATCAACTCCTTATCAATATCTCCGCTGTGCGCGATGTTCTGGAGAGTTTTTTGGATGCAAAAGCTGCGCGGATCGGCTTTGCGGCCCGTCGAACCGCTTTCGCCCTGTGACCAATTTGAGAACGAACATGCAGACAGACAACCCATACACGCTATTTGGTCCGCTCGAATTTGTTCTGCATTAGACGGCGTTACAAAAACCAATGTCGAGTCTGGTGTTTTTAAGGCTTCAGTGAATCCCTGGGCAATCCAGCTTTCAGCGCGTTCTTTGTCTTCGGAAGTTACGTAGACGTCTCGCTTTCGAGCATTGATACTTAGTGCGGTGTCATGAGCGCCAACCACTTCAACTGTAAACGGAATCTGGCGTTCGCTTCGAGCTTCCAAGTCGGCCAAAAATTCATTGTGAACTGCAGATGAGTAAAAACCAGTTGGACTATATTTGTGTAAGGTTACGTCGCCGGGATTTAGAGTCACGAGGCGTTTCTTCCACTCGTCTGAAATGGGGCTTTCTTTTGTCAAAAGTGGCCGCGTACCAAATTGGAAAGCGACTGGGCCAACCTCGGGATTATCAAGCCAATGATCCCACTCGTGGAGCCACCAAACGCCACCTGCCATTATGATCGGGGTGTCGTGAAGCCCAGCTTCATTCATGACTTTGCGCAGAGCAACGATACGCGGGTAAGGATCTTCTGGTTTGCGCGGGTTCTCAGAATTTGAAAGCCCATTGTGACCGCCAGCAAGCCACGGGTCCTCGTACACAACCCCGCCAAGAAATTCAGCAAACTTAAAATACGCGCGCTTCCAAAGCGCGCGAAACGCACGGGCTGAAGAAATAATAGGATAATAATGAATGCGGTAACTTGCTGCGATTTCTGCGAGCCGATAGGGCATTCCTGCGCCGCAGGTTACGCCATGAACAAGATCGCGACATTTATCAAGAACACCAGTGAGCACACGCTCAGCGCCACCCATTTCCCATAGAATATTGATATGTAAGCGCCCCTGATTGCCGCGCGTTTCATGGGCGATGCGTGCCTGCTCAATACCGCCATCAATTGCATAGCGCACGAGTTCTTCGTGGCGGTCTCTACGCGTCTTGCCACTATAGATCTGCGGTATAGGTTGTCCGTCACTATCGTAAGAATCAGCATTCACACCGGAGAACGTCCCAATGCCTCCGGCAGCCGCCCATGCGCCAGAGCTCTCACCGTTTGTGATGGCAACTCCCTTGCCACCCTCAATAATGGGTAGAACCTCTTGACCGGCGATACGTATGGCGTTGAGCGCCTTCACGCATAATGCTCCATCTTGAGAGTTAGTGAATGTGACCCCGAGGCGGGTACCCCCCTCTGCTGCCGTCACGCCTATCTACTGACAGCCGATTCGCGTCAGCAATATAGGGCTTTGAAGCCAGCAAACCAAGGAAACTCCTCTAATTTCAGTATATTGCGGGTCATGCCACCGAGAAACACCATCAGGTGGGGAACGCTTTCAATAATTTCCCTGGCATATCTGTGAAAATAGCGCTCACTCCCCAAGAAAAGAGCTCATGTGCCCTCTCTAGTTCGTTCACTGTGTAACCGAGTACTGTGTATCCGGCCTCATTCATTTCAGCCACAGCCTCTTGAGTTAGATACTCATGATTAGCGTTAAACGCGGTGAGCTCCATTGTTTGTCCTAGTTTTTCCCAGTCTGCGGGTCGTTGATCAAAAATCAACCCGCGAGGCCAGTCGGCAAGAATCTCTTTGGCGGCGGCGACAGCTTGCATTGAGAAACTAGAAATAAGAGGTGTTGAAGCTGACTTCGGCCAGCAATCTTTCGCGACCGGTAAGGCGATTGTTGCCAGATCCACTTCCCGGCCAGGATCAACTTTAAGCTCCATGTTAAAGCCGAGTCTAAGAGTGGCCAAAGTCTCTAAAGTTTCTTCGAGTGTTGGTATTGGTTCGCCTTTGTACACCTCGTCGAACCAACTTCCTGCGTCCAATGCGCCAATCGCATCGAGTGGCATTTCCGCGACCCGCCCTACACCGTCTGATGTGCGCTCTAACGTATCGTCGTGAAATATGACAACCCGGTTATCAATCGTCAGAGCGGCGTCGAACTCTATCCACCGGGCGCCTTCGAGCGCGGCTTGCCTGAACGACGCCAGAGTGTTCTCTGGCGCCGCTCGAGGCGAACCACGGTGCCCAATAATACGCGGTATATTCATTGGGACCTAAATTTGGGTAGCGTGTAAGAGCTAAGCTTCAGATTTTTCCAGATCGTCACCGGTTGCTTGGTCAACGCGCTTCATGCTCAGTTTAACTTTGCCGCGGTCATCGATTGCCAGACATTTGACTTTTACGGTCTCACCTTCTTGAACAATGTCGCTGACTTTTTCCACGCGTTGTGGTGCGAGCTCTGAAATGTGCACCAGGCCGTCGCGTTTACCCATGAAATTGACGAATGCGCCGAAGTCCATGATTTTAACAACCTTGCCCGAGTAGATCACACCGACCTCAGGTTCCGCGACAATATCGCGAATACGCTTTACGGCTTCTTCCATCATTTCTTGATCGGCCGACGCTACACGTACCGTTCCATCGTCTTCAATATCGATCTTGGTGCCAGTAGTTTCTTGTAATTCGCGAATAACTTTTCCACCTGTACCAATAATGTCGCGAATTTTATCTTTCGGGATGGACAGTGTTGTAATACGCGGTGCGTGATCGGCAACTGTGTCGCGCGCCCCGGCCATCGCCTTCGACATTTCTCCAAGAATATGCAGTCGCCCATCTTTGGCTTGGAGAAGTGCAATTTCCATAATTTCCTTGGTAATTGACGTGATCTTGATGTCCATTTGAAGCGAGGTCACACCACTTTCAGTGCCCGCGACCTTAAAATCCATATCACCAAGATGGTCTTCGTCCCCCAAAATATCGGACAGAACAGCGAATTCATCACCTTCCTTGATCAACCCCATGGCAATGCCGGCAATTGATCTTGGTAAAGGTACGCCGGCATCCATAAGGGACAAGGACGTTCCGCAAACAGTCGCCATAGATGAAGAGCCGTTTGACTCAGTGATCTCGGAGACAACACGCATTGTATAGGGAAAATCTTCACGGCTTGGTAGCAGGGGTTTAACGGCGCGCCATGCCAGTTTTCCATGGCCAATTTCGCGCCGACCGGCCCCACCCATCCGGCCTGTTTCGCCTACAGAATATGGCGGAAAATTATAGTGGAGCATGAAATTTTGTCTGTACTCACCTTCGAGCGCATCGATGATCTGTTCATCTTGGCCCGTACCGAGCGTGGTCGTTACAAGCGCTTGGGTTTCCCCGCGCGTAAACAGAGCCGAACCATGAGTGCGCGGAAGAACGCCAACTTCAACTTCTATTGGCCGCACAGTTTTTGTGTCACGACCATCTATACGCACACCCGTTTTAAGAATGTTACCGCGGACAACGTCAGACTCCATGTTCTTAAAAACGCCACTCGCAACTGCGATCTCTTCTTCGTTGTCCCCAAGACTCTCGATGGCTTTTTCCTTGACGGCCCCGACAGCGGCGTAGCGGTCCTGTTTCACAGGATTTTTATATGCTTCAGCGAGTTCGTCTGCGAAGGCTTCGAATTTAGATTTAACCGCAGCAACCGCTTCTGGTTCGGGAGTGAGCTCATAGGGATCCTTGGCGCAAAGTTCAGCGAGCTGAATGATGGCTTGGATAACCGGTTGCATTTGCTCATGACCGAAGTTCACCGCACCAAGCATTACGTCTTCCGACAGCTCCTTGGCTTCGGATTCAACCATCAAGACGCCATCACGCGTTCCCGCTAGAACTAGATCGAGTTCAGAGTTTGGGACCTCGTCCATGCTCGGATTGAGTACATATTGTCCATCGACGTATCCTACACGCGCGCCAGCGATCGGCCCGAGAAACGGTATGCCTGAGATCGTAAGCGCCGCGGATGCACCGATCATGGCGACAACGTCTGGATCATTTTTCAAATCATGAGACAAGACCGTGCACACGACTTGAGTTTCATTGCGATAACTGGAGTGAAATAACGGTCGGATTGGCCGATCTATGAGTCTCGACGTGAGTGTTTCTTTTTCCGTCGGACGGCCTTCACGCTTAAAAAAGCCACCAGGAATTTTCCCAGCGGCCGACGTTTTCTCTTGATAATTTACTGTTAGCGGAAAGAAATCGACCCCAGGCTTTGGGGTGCGGGTTCCGACGGCGGTACATAAGACGGACGTTTCACCATAAGAGATCATTACAGCCCCGTCGGCTTGGCGTGCGATTTTACCGGTCTCAATAACCAGTTTGCGCCCGCCCCAATCGAGTTCTTTGCGATGTACATTAAACATAGACATATTTTTTTCCTTATCCCTCACGGACTGGCACCGGATTGTGCATTTCGTCGCTGTTCGCAACCTGAAATGGTTGTTTAGAGAGCAGCGAATTCAGCCCCGCGCGGGCGTTTTTTATGCCCACGCACCATTTTGATATGCCACTCAGGCGGCATACCGACAAACGCGAAAACGGTTTCACCCCGACGCGCATTACTGCAGCAGCAAAAAAAACTCCAGCGTAGCGCCGCCGCATGACGACAGCGAAATTAGGTTTCGCACAAATGGCGCGAAACTTTGTAATCGCTGCATTGTCTCTACTCTGGAGGACCAAAAGTCAGCGTCGGATACCAAGACGTGAAATGAGTTTCTCGTAGCGGTCCTGTGAACGGCTTTTTAAGTAGTCAAGCATTCGACGACGCTGAGCCACCAACATCAAGAGGCCTCGTCTTGAGTGATTGTCTTTTGCGTGTTCTTTGAAGTGTTCAGTGAGATTTTTAATGCGCTCGGTTGTGATCGCAATTTGAACTTCAGCGGAACCTGTATCGCCGTCTTTTATGGCAAATTCTTTGATAAGCGCCTGCTTGCGCTCTTGAGTAATCGACATCGGGTACTCCTTAAACTTAGGTGTTTAGAACGCGGACGGGACGGACCATGCCGTTCCCGACCTCAGCTACCGCGATCAACGTTTCCCCGCAGACGGCTTGGACAGTCATACCTTGTTCAAGTCCAGGGTTAGCGTTGCGTTTAACCACCGGCCACAAAGAAATCGATTGTCCGTGGGTTATGCGGCGCGCTTCTTCACTTGTCAGAGCCAGAGCCGGGATGTCGTCCAGCACGGTTCCTACAGGAAGAAGACATTCGGAAGCGGCGGCTTTATGCCCTAGCGCCTCCAGTTTTTCCAGTGAAATCGAGCTTTTTTCGGAAAAAGGGCCACATTGAGTGCGCCTCAGTCGGCTAATATGACCGAATGTTCCGAGAGTCTGAGCTAGATCGCGCACCAACGCCCTTACATATGTCCCTTTGCCGCATCGAACGCGAAAGCGCGCGCACTCTGTATTGACTATTTCGACTAAATTTAGCGCGTGAACGATTACCCGTCTTGGCGTCAGATTCAGAGGCACATTTTTACGGGCCAGGTCATAAGCCCTCTGTCCGCTGACTTTAACAGCAGAGTAATCGGGAGGAATCTGGTCTATTTCGCCAACAAAGCTACTCAAGGCGCTAACAATATCGATTTCAGATGGCCTTGAGTCTGAGGTCTCCAAAGTCACGCCTTCACTGTCGTCGGTATCCGTCCGTTCTCCCCATCGAACGTCAAATTCGTATGCCTTGCGACTATCCATCGCAAAATTAACGGTTTTGGTCGCTGAGCCTAGAGCGATGGGCAAAACGCCCGTTGCGAGCGGGTCTAGTGTCCCGCCATGTCCAGCTTTCGCCGCGTTTACGGCTGATTTCACACGAGCCACAACCTTTGCCGCTGTGACACCAGGTGGTTTATCGACAGCGATCCATCCGTTGACGATGTCTCCCCGACGTTTACGAGTCACTCGAATCCTCTGATTTTGGCGCCTTGTCATTTTTTAAATCACGGGCAACCTCGGGTCGGTGGAGAAGGCGTGAAATATGATCTGCGTCATCGAAAGTTGTATCGGCAGAGAAAACAAGGTCTGGAATAAATCTCAATTTTATCCGGCGAGCGAGTTCACGGCGCAAGAAAGGCTTCACTCTCTGAAGTGCACTTAAGATGCCTGCAGAATCGCCTCCACCTAAGGGAATGACATAAACGCGGGCATGCTTTAAGTCAGGGCTTGGTCTAACTTCCGTGACTGTTAAGCGCACGCCCGCTAGATCCGGATCACGCAGCACATCACGATCAAATATTGAAGCAAGCGTGTGTCGGAGCTCTTCTCCAACACGCAACTGACGTTGGCCTGGGGGAGATGACCTTTGTTTTCCCATTGTGTCGTTCCGTGGCCAGTGGTCTTGAACCACGCCAATTGACTCTAGAGAGTGGCGGCCATTTGCTCCAGTTCAAAGCACTCGATGACGTCTTTGGGTTGGATATCTTGATAATTTGCTAAGGCCATACCGCATTCATAGCCCTCTCGCACCTCTTTAGCATCATCCTTAAAGCGTTTGAGCTGAGAGAGATCTCCTTCGTGAATCACAACGTCATCGCGGAGCAATCTAACTTTGCAGCCACGTTTAATGACCCCTTGGGTGACCATACAGCCAGCGACTTTACCCACTTTGGAGACATTGAAGACCTCTCGAATTTCTGCATACCCGATAAAGTTCTCTTTGAACTTCGGCGCCAGCATGCCTGTGAGCAACCCGGTCAGGTCATCCGCAACGTCGTAAATGATCGAGTAGTACCTAATGTCTATATTATCTCGCTTGGAAAGTTCGCGAGCTTGAGCATTAGCGCGTACATTAAAGCCTATGATTACAGCCCCTGACGCACGCGCAAGTGTAACATCGGATTCATTCACTGGACCGACGGCGCCATGAATAACATTGACTTTAATTTCGTCGGAACCAAGTTTCTGAAGTGTTCCGGTTAATGCCTCTACCGAGCCCTGAACGTCTGCTTTAATGACGACAGCAAGTTCCTTTGCTTCTCCCGCTTTAATCTTCGCAAACATCTGCTCCATAGTTGAGCCGCCAACACCGGCGACCTGTTCTTTTTCACGAATTTTGCGTTTTCTATATTCTGAGATCTCGCGCGCTTTTACCTCGTCGCCGATAACTGTGAATTCGTCCCCCGCCGCCGGAGTTCCGCCAAATCCAATAACTTCGACGGGAGCAGACGGCATTGCAGACTTTACTTGTTTTCCATGTTCATTTACGAGCGCTCGTACCCGGCCCCACTCAGCGCCAGCTACGAAAATATCACCAACGTGCAAAGTTCCTCGTTGGACAAGCACTGTGCCAACGGATCCCACGCCTTTTTCCATTTTGGCTTCAATAATAGCGCCCTCGGCTGCGCGATCAGGATTCGCTTTTAAGTCAAGGAGTTCAGCTTGAAGTAAAATAGCCTCTTCCAGTTTATCAAGGTTGGTTTTTTGCAGCGCTGACACTTCGATGCACAACGTATCGCCGCCCATATCTTCCACAACAACTTCATGACTGAGCAAATCGGTTTTCACGCGATTTGAGTCAGCCCCCTCTTTGTCGATTTTGTTTACCGCCACAATCATGGGCACGTTGCCGGCCTTGGCGTGCTTAATGGCTTCAATTGTCTGCGGCATAATGCTGTCGTCCGCAGCAACGACCAGGATCACAATGTCTGTAACTTTCGCACCACGTGCGCGCATGGCAGTAAATGCTTCGTGGCCCGGGGTATCAATGAAGGTAATTTTTTGGCCGCTCGAGTTGCGAACCTGATAAGCGCCAATATGCTGCGTAATTCCACCGGCCTCACCGGACACGACACTAGATGATCGCATTGCATCTAATAGCGAAGTTTTTCCATGATCGACGTGACCCATGACCGTCACGACGGGAGGACGAGATTTCAACGAGGCTTCATCATCCTCCTCGGTTATCAGATTTTCTTCTACAGCAGATTCCGTTATGCGTTTGACACGATGTCCAAACTCTTGAGCAACCAGCTCTGCGGTATCAGCATCGACTACCTCGTTAATGGTTGCCATGACGCCCAATTTCATAAGCGCTTTGATAACGTTTGCGGACCGCTCTGCCATGCGGTTCGAAAGTTCTTGAACTGTAATGGTTTCCGGCAAAACAACCTCACGAACAACCTTCTCGGTGTTCATAGGTTGCTTCTGCTGCGCCTTTCGTCGCTCTTTTTCGACGGCTCGGCGCATTGACGCAACAGAGCGACCGCGCTCGATACCATCTTCGCCTTCTAAGGCTGCCGAGATCGTAAGCTTGCCTGCCCGGCGCCGCGGTTCTGTTCGTTTAACAGTTGGCGCTTTATGTCCAGTCTTTGATTTCCGAGGCTTCGCTTCATCGTCGTCATCGTCGTCAGACACCGAACGTCGCGCACGAGATGTATCGACTGGCGCGTCTGCCACCTGTAAAGGAACAGGCTCGGGCGGCGGCTCCGGGATAGAGACTTCCGTCTCTGATTCGGCCGGTGACTCTTCTTGCGATTTATGAGCTTCCTCCGCCTCGCGCGCGGCTTCTTCTTCGGCTTGTCGCTTGGTGTCTTCTTCGAGTTGCCGACGAGTCTCCTCGTCTGCTTTTATTGCGTCTTGCAGCGCTTTTAATCTGTGAGCTTTTTCGCCTTCGGTTAGCGTTCCCTGTTGCTGCTCAGTTTCTTTTGCAAGAGCTTCTTCCGCCTTGGCTTTTACCGATGGGGAAGGTGCTTTGACTTCCTGGACCTTGCCGTCAGCACCCATCTCGAATTGACGTTTACGCTTACGCTCAACCTGTACGACCTTTGAGCGACCATGCGAAAAGCTTTGTCGAACCTGCCCGGTTTCAACAGTCTTCTTTAATTCCAGTTTGCCCCTACCCAAAGAGAGAGGCTTTTTTGTTTTTGTTTCGCTCGGCATATTTTCAACCGTACCTAAAACCTTTGATCTTAAACGTTACGACGCAACCCAATATAACGCGCAGAGTCTTCTAATAGTGTCGCGGTCAAAGACCCTGATCGAAGCGCAACATGTACAACCACATTACGCCCAAGCGCATTTCCTAGCTCCGCGCCTGTGAACGCATCCACGACCGGCGCGCCATGCGCCAAAGAGGCGATCTTGAGGCGCTCTTGAGGCGAGCCATCTGAGGCCTCAAATAGAGCCACTGTTTGACCGGACGCAACTTGAGCTTTTACTTTTTGGGCTCCAGCCGCAACCAACCCCGCCCGACGGGCTAAACCAAGATGATTAAGACAACGGCGCTTTAGAAGTTCTTCAGTCCGATCAGCTAAATCCAGGCTGACAGATACATTTCCCTTAGCAGCCTTTGAAAATAGTCGCCTCGACGTTGCTTCCTCTATCATAGCGCGGTCGGCAGTTAACCACAAACCCCGGCCAGGCAAAGTCCCACCAACGTCGGGAATAATTGTTCCGTCGGGATCAGAAACGAAACGAATCAATTTTCTGACAGGCAGTGACTCTCCACTGACGACGCAACGCCTATGCGGTAGAACTTCCGCATTCTCGGTGTGCTCGGGTATGTCGAAGCGTCTCACCGCCAGCATTGTTGGTCCCTTAGTTCATCTCAGATATCTCAGTCGCAATCGTATTCACGTCACAAATCTACGGCGCAGGTTGACTAGAGTCGTCAAGGGGGGCGTCATCCGGTGCCTCAGCGTCATCTGCATTTGACGAGTCTTCCTCTGGGAACCAATGAGCCCGCGCAGCCATAATTATGCTGTTTGCGGCGTCCTCTTTAATTACGCCCTCGCCAAGCATCTCGACCAACTCATCGCCTGCGAGATCTGCAAGGTCATCCAGAGTTTTTACACCTTGCTCGGCCAAGGAAATGATTTTCTTAACGTCCATGCCCTCTATATCGCAATTCACGAGGTCATCCGCGACGCCAAGCTCTTCAATGCGGGCCATGATTTTTTTGTTTTCTTCCTCGATAAAGCTTGTCGCTCGAGCTTTAAGTTCTCCGGCAACATCTTCATCAAATCCTTCAATGTCGGTAAGCTCTTCTGACGGCACAAATGCGATTTCATCAATAGACGTAAATCCTTCCGTAACCAGCAAATGAGCGATTACGTCATCAACATCCAATGAGTCGATAAACATCTGGGATCGGGTACGGAACTCTTCCTGCCGTCGTTCGGATTCTTCCCCTTCCGTAAGAATATCAATGGTCCAGCTGGTTAACTGAGACGCAAGCCGTACGTTTTGACCGCGTCGGCCAATGGCAAGCGATAGTTGGTCATCAGGCACAACAACTTCGATACGGCCGGAGTCCTCATCGAGAACAACTTTCGTCACCTCGGCCGGAGCCAATGCATTTACTACAAAAGTCGCTGGATCTTGGTTCCATTGGATAATGTCAATCTTTTCGCCTTGCAACTCGGCAACGACCGCTTGAACCCGGCTGCCACGCATGCCCACGCAAGCTCCAACGGGATCGATGGAATTGTCGCTGGATATGACAGCTATTTTCGCCCGGCTTCCAGGATCGCGGGCCACCGATTTAATTTCGATAATTCCGTCGTATATTTCAGGTACTTCCTGGGCGAATAACGAGGCCATAAAGTCGGTGCATGTGCGTGACAAGAAGATCTGTGGTCCACGAGGTTCTTCGCGAACATCGACGATGTAGGCGCGGACTCTGTCCCCATTCTTAAAATGCTCCCGTGGAATGAGCTCATCTCTGCGCAATAAGGCTTCCGCTCGACCCAAATCAACAATGACGTTTCCAAACTCAACGCGTTTGACAAGACCGTTAACGACTTCTCCGATACGATTTTTATATTCTTCAAATTGTCGTGCACGCTCAGCATCGCGAACTTTTTGGACAATTACTTGTTTGGCGGTTTGTGCAGCGATGCGGCCAAAATCAATCGGTGGCAAAGGGTCAATAATTTCACTGCCGACTTCCGCGGACGAATCTTTTCGCTTCGCTTTGGCCAGCGGTATTTGAGTATTCTCATCTTCCACTTCATCGACGACAGTCATAAAGCGAGCGAGCCGAATTTCGCCGTTCTTCCGATCTATACTCGCACGGATATCGTTTTCATGTCCGTACTTCGACCGTCCCGCTTTCTGAATAGCCTGTTCCATGGCTTGAAAAACTTCCTCACGATCAATGCCTTTGTCGCGGGCAACCGTATCGGCCACTTGAATCAATTCGGGCCGTGCCATTCCAATGCTTTGTGCCATTGTTTTTCCCGGGGTGGTTCCCGGACCTCTAAGATAATTAAACGTCTTGGCTGTTTTCTTGTTGCTCTTCCATACTCGCGGCGAGCAGTTCATCTGTTAATATGAGCTTGGCAATTTTTATGTCGTCCATCGCAATGGGTACTTCTTCATCATTCGAACAAATCAAGACCTTGTTTTCACTTGTCACCCCAGAAAGTCGTCCGCGAAATTTTCTTTGTCCGGCGACAGGTTTTCTGGTTTCAACTTTGGCTTCAAATCCCGAGTACTTGACGAAATCCTTTGGTCTTGTAAGTGGTCGATCAATGCCGGCGGAACTCACTTCTAGGTCATATCCCCCAGGGACGGGCTCTTCTACGTCAAAGATAGCCGAAAGCGTGTGACTAATATTTTCACAGTCGCCAACGGTAATCAGACTCCCGTCACTCCGATCTGCCATAACCTGTAATGTCTTACGACCGGCGGACCCGGTGAGAGCGACACGCACAACCTCGAAACCCATGGCTTCCAAGGTTGGCGCAATGCGCTCTTCTAGCCAATGTAATCGCTCCAAATCACCCTCGTCCGGACTCCCTGAGATTTAGGCAATAAAAAAAGTGGGCGGTTGGCCCACTCCTCAAGTCGTCCGACATGTAGAAGATGGCAAGTCATATAAATTGATTTTTGGCACTGGACAAGAGGTTTCGAGCATTTTCATGCACAGCGCGGCCGCCTCTTAAAAGATAAAAAGATTGGTGATCGACCTTCTTTTCGGGCCTTTTCCTCATACCGTGTCCGCGGCGAGTCGGGCGGGCGCTCGCGCCAGCATTTCGACCCCGCGGGAGCCCATTCAAATTGCGTATTTTCTGTGCCGTGAAGCAACGTCCATCTCATATAGACTGGATGATCAGTTGCGACTCGAAACTCTCCGCCATCAACCAGTAATCGAGCCAATTCGTCGAGCATTTTACGATTGATAAAGCGCCGCTTGGCATGACGAGATTTCGGCCAAGGATCTGGGAACATTAGAAAAATTCGGTCTAAGCTGGCGTCCGTTAGGCGAGGTAACAGATGATGTGCGTCATTGTCGAAGATCCGGACGTTGGATAAGCCCAGTTCTGAAACGTGCCGAACCATTGATGCCACGCCATTTAGGAAAACTTCACAGCCGATGAACCCCTTATCGGGGGCGGAGGCTGCCAGACTAGCAAGGTGTTCTCCCCCTCCAAATCCTACTTCAAGAGAGACAGATTGAGGTTTAACCGTAAAGAATGTCCTCGGATCTACCGCGCGAGAGTCTTCCGGCAACGTGATTTGGATTTGCGGCAGTAAAGTTTCAAAGACGGTTTGGCGCCCTGCCTTGAGGCGCTTTCCTTTACGCCGGCCGTAATATCGGATAGCGGGTTTCGGATCCATCGAAAGGAATCAGTCTTTACCTAAGCTCCGAAAGCGTTCTTAAGCTGGTCAACAAGATCCAAGCGTTCCCAGCTAAATCCTCCATCGTCCTCCGCTGCGCGGCCAAAGTGACCATAAGCAGAAGTCCGGGTGTAAATAGGCTGATTCAATCGCAGATGTTCGCGAATGCCTCGAGGACTCAGATTCATTAAATCTTGCAAAACATTTGAAAGCTTATCTTCGTCGATATCGCTGGTCTCCTGGGTATCGACGTATACCGATAGTGGCTTGGAAACCCCGATTGCGTATGACAGCTGGATAAGGCATTTGCGCGCAAGACCCGCCGCTACAACGTTCTTAGCAAGGTAGCGCGCTGCGTATGCGGCAGAGCGGTCTACTTTCGTTGGGTCTTTTCCTGAAAACGCACCGCCACCATGTGGGGCAGCGCCGCCATATGTATCGACGATAATTTTGCGGCCCGTAAGTCCTGCATCACCGTCCGGTCCGCCAATCACAAATCGGCCTGTAGGATTAACATAGAGATCCTTGTCCGGGCACATCCACCCATCGGGGAGAGCGTCTTGTACATGATTTCGAACGTACTCTCGAATCTCGTCTTGGTTGGCAGACTCTGTGTGTTGAGTAGAAACCACAATTGAGGTCGCTTTAACAGGAGCGCCCCCAACATATTGCAATGTGACCTGGCTTTTGGCGTCCGGGCCCAAAAAATCAACATCTTTGTTATGTCGCGCGGTGGCCAGAGATTTTAATATTGCGTGAGAGTAAAAAATAGGTGCGGGCATAAGTTCCGGCGTTTCGTCGACGGCATATCCGAACATAATCCCTTGATCTCCGGCGCCTTCATCTTTGTTTCCGGCGGAATCAACGCCAATCGCTATATCAGCCGATTGAGCATGTACGTGGCACTCCATATCCGCGGTTTGCCAATGGAAACCATCCTGCTCGTATCCGATGTCCCGGATCGCTCCTCTAGCAGTTTCAATCATGTTTTCTTTGGTGATGGACTTTGGTCCGCGAACCTCACCAGCTAACACCACCCGATTGGTGGTGCACAGCGTCTCAACGGCCACACGAGCCTCGGGATCTTCTGTAAGGAACAAATCCACAATTGAGTCGGAAACGCGGTCACTAACTTTATCCGGATGGCCTTCCGAGACGGACTCGCTCGTAAATACATAATCGGTTTTTGGCACGGGATTCTCCTGAATGGGGCTGAATTGACGGAGTCTGGAAGGTCCGGGCTCGACCGGAGGTAGCTGAACGGAGTCTCTTTTTCAAGCCGCAAGGTAAATATAAAAAAACGCCGCCGGGAAAATAACGGCGGCGTCTTTTAAAATCTCACTTTTTTAACCTTAAACGGACTCTTGATTTGTCGCTAGCGACTTCGCCAATTCATAGATACGCCGGCGAACATGATAGTCCTTGATGCGATAATATGCGCGGACAAGTTCCAAGGTCTCTCGCTTGGCCATCGGGTCGTTCTCTGGCGGTTCAACGTCGGGAGATTCAATATTTAGGTTTCTTGGGCTTGAGCTAGCGGTATCTTCAGCCATTTCTTCAAAGAAGAATGAAATCGGGCAGTCAAGTACCCGACTTAGGTCCCACAAGCGACTCGCACCGATGCGATTTGCGCCGCGTTCATATTTTTGAACCTGCTGGAACGTAAGCCCTATTGCTTCGCCTAACTTCTCCTGGCTCATACCCAACAGGGTTCGTCGTAGTCGCACACGTCCACCAACGTGGACGTCCACTGGGTTGGGCTTTCCAGATGGCATTCGGCCTCTCGAGGACCGCGATCCGTTCTGGCCAAAAGGTGTTTTTTCGTCAGGTAAACCCATAGCAAATCCAAATTTTCGAGGTCTGCCGTAAAGTATAAAACAGAAATTTCTTAAACCTAAGGTTTATCTACCGTTCGTTGTACGGCGTGCTATGCACTACTACTACTGTTTTACACAAATACTGGTCAGAATCAATTCAACAGCCATTGGGGTTACAGGTGATAACGTCCTCCACGGAAAGGATTATCCATGTTTTCAGACACATATAGCCGCCAACGTCGGATCGCGTAGCCACCCACTACAATGACAAGCGCGAGAGGAATTACATTGCCTAATATGCCAAAAGGAGTGAACGAGGAGGCGGGTCGCGGGAGTCTAACGTCCAGTACGCCGCGCTCACCCAAACCTATCTTGGCGAGTGTTTGTCCATATCCGTCTATGACCGCCGTAATGCCAGTATTGGCCACCCGAACAAGCGGGAGGCCCTCCTCAACGGCTCGCAACCTCGCGGCGGCCAAGTGTTGATAAGGCCCCATACTCAAACCGAACCATGCGTCATTGGTTAGATTGAGTATCCATTCTGGGCGTTGATTCGCATCTGATTTCGCGACCACCGCTCCCGGAAATATGACCTCATAGCAAATTTGCGGGCTAAACGGTGGTAGTCCACGGAGGTCCAATGTGGTTGCACCTGGACCGGCCATAAAATCGCCCATTCCGCCGGTCAATTTCTCGAACGGAATAAGCCATCGAAGAGGTAAGTATTCGCCAAAGGGAACCAGATGAGCTTTGTCATAGTGGGCGGAGATACCCCCCCGATCTGTGATGGCGTAAAGAGAGTTATATACCTCAAGCTGCCCTGACTCATTGCGAGTTCCCCGGTCGGCACCGGTTATAAGCATTCCTCCCTTCGGGGCGGCACTTGCCGCAAAATTACGGTTTTGTTCGTCGACATTTAGAAAAAAGTTCACCGCCGCCTCACCCCATATGACATGGGTAATATCGGAGGGGCGATCCTCGATACTCAAATTGATGTGGTCGCGAAGATGAGCCTCCCATAAACTTGGCCGACTTTTGTCTTCTTGAGAAATCGCCGCCTGCACGAGTCTGAGTTTCGTTCCAGGCAAGTAATGAGTTTCAGCAATCGCTAAGCGCAAGGCACCGCCGATCGCGAAAATTGCGAGAATAGAAATGGGCGCTAAGGTGACCACCCATGCGCGACTCAGTAACGGACGATAAGCGAGTATTGCGGGGGCGACAAAGACAATAACCGTTAGTAGGCTGAGTCCATACGTACCAATGATCGATGTAGATTGGAGAATTGGTAGTCCAAGCGGCGTTGTATCTTCAGACCACACGGTTGCAATTGGGTTCCAAGGAAAACCTGTTAAAAACCAGCCGCGGATCCATTCCCCTATTACCCACGCTGAGCCGAATAGCGTGACTCGCAGGGTGCCAACCAACAATCGATCATCTGGTAAATCGTCGGATCGTGGCGGCGCAATAGTGTGCGTTACCGCGCAAACAAGTGCGATATATAGACCAAACCCGGCACAAAGAATCGCGACAGACGGGAATGCAAAAACCCCAAAGGTTTCGCTGTCCACGAAGAAAGCGTTGGTAATCCAATAGAAACTTGTTGTGAAATGGCCGAATCCAAATGCCCATCCAGTTGTAGCCGCTTCTCGTCGCGTGGCACATCCATCAAGCAACCAAAGAAGGGCAGGAAAGCAAAGCCAAAGCGCCGGCACGATGGAAAGCGGGGGAAACGCGACAATGGCAATGGCCCCCGCCACAAAAGCAACAGCCTGTCGCCGCCAACCAGTGAGGTCACCAAGCCATTTCGCGCTAGCGGCGATCATATTTGCCACATCTTCATGGTGAATTTACTCAGGCGTAGGTTGTTGCGGGAGTCCTCGAATACGAAGTCGCCGTACGTGTCGTGGGTCTCCATCCAAGACTTCAAATTCGAGTCCAGAAGGGTGCCTGACCAACTCACCGCGACCTGGAACGCGTCCGGCTAATCGCGCGACAAGGCCGCCTAAGGTGTCAGCCTCTTGCTGCTCTTCCTCTGTAAAAATAACGCCATGTTTGCTGCTAAAATCGATCAATGTCACCCGCGCGTTAGCAAGTACAGTGCCATCATTACGCTGGACCATCTCCGGGGTTTCGTCTTCGTCATGCTCGTCCTCGATTTCGCCAACAATCTGTTCCACCACATCTTCAATCGTAAGGAGACCATCAATACCACCATATTCATCCACAACCATCGCCATGTGAGTCCGCTTTAGTCGCATCTCCAAAAGTAAGTCCATTACGCGAACTGCAGGAGATACGAAGAGCGCTGGACGGATGGTTTCCATCAGGTGTTTTGGCGACTCTTCCTGTGGGGTCACGTCGTTTTCGGGAGCCGATGCGCCTGGGAGCTTGCTGGTAGCAAGTATGGCGAGATCCTTGATATGTACGAAACCCGCGACGTCATCGAGCGTTTCGCGGTATACAGGAAAGCGGGAATGGCCTTCTTTGACCAGGAGCAACAAGACTTCGGAAAGTGGCGTATCAACGTCTACAGCTACGATATCGGCTCGCGGTACCATTATGTCAGCCGCGGTGACATCCCGTAGCTTTAAAACATTTGCAAGAAGAAGCCGTTCGTTTGGATCGATCGTTGCTTCTTCGTCGGGGTTTTCTTCGAATCGCTCTTCAATAAGTTCTTCTATAACCTCGCGGACCGTTTCACCCTCGCTCCCTTCAGGAGCGAACATCCGCTTCAACTTTCTAAGAAACTTCGGACGATGGTCACCTACGCCCTCTTGGGAAGGCTGCGGTTGCTGGGTATCACTCATTTTTTTGCTCGTGTATGAGAAGCCCTGCCTTCGGGCAAAAGGCGCGTTTGTTTGGCGACTTGTTTGCTCACCTCAATTTCCGCATATGGGTTCGCCAACCCGAGCTGCGCGAGAATTCTTATTTCCAATGATTCCATTTTCTTCGCGTCAGTATTAGTCACGTGATCATAACCTAAAAGATGTAAAACGCCATGCACCACCATGTGGGAAAGATGAGCTTGAAATGGCTTGCCCAAAAAGCGTGCTTCCTTTTCTACTACTCCGTACGCGAGAGCAATATCGCCGAGTAATACCGGAGCATTCGGTATTGGAGTGTCACCTGGGGAAAAGCACGGAAAAGACAACACATTTGTTGGTTTATCTATGGCGCGAAATTTGCGATTCAATCGCTGCAACGAATGATTTGTTCCCAGCGTAATGCCCACTTCGATGGATTCGTTGCCCCTGAGTTTAAAGCGCGCTTTGATATTTGAATTTTCCATTGCCGCGACTGCCGCGCGCTTTACACATGCTGAGGTCGTTCGAAGCTTACGAATCCAAGCGCGAGACCCGAACGTAACATGAATAGTTAGATTTCCTGGCGATCGTCGCGATGCGCGTTTCATTATGATGTTTTGGATGCCTTCCGGGCGGCGTCACGTGCGTCGTAGGCCGATACAATTCGCGTAACAAGATCATGTCGAACAACATCATCTCGATTGAAAGTGATAGTTGACACGCCGTCGGTGTTTTTCAAAATTTCCAGAGCATCGGCCAAGCCAGACTTTACTCCGGCAGGAAGGTCAATCTGTGTTAGATCTCCGGTTACCACCATGTGAGAATTTTCACCCATACGCGTAAGCGCCATCTTCATTTGCACAGGTGTTGTATTTTGAGCTTCATCGAGAATGATAAATGCGTTGCTCAAAGTACGTCCGCGCATGAACGCGAGCGGCGCAACTTCTATGTCACCGGCAAGTAAAAGCTTCTCGACCTGATCACCGGGCAGCATTTCGTATAGAGCGTCATACAAGGGTCGAAGGTAGGGATCTACTTTTTCACGCATATCGCCAGGAAGGAAACCAAGACGTTCACCTGCTTCAACGGCCGGACGGGAGAGGATAATTCGGTCAATCTGACCAGTAAGTTTCATTTCCACCGCGCGCGCTACTGCTAAATATGTCTTTCCGGTTCCTGCGGGTCCAAGCGCGAATACGAGCTCATGGGAGTTTAAAACCTGTAGGTAATTAGCTTGGCCTTTTGAGCGCGGCGATATATGTCGCTTGCGCGTGCGAATCGTATAGTTACTCTCCAGTGCGTCGGACCCGGAATTAACCATGCGTGCCGCTCCGTCTATATCCCCGCTCTCGATGGGGTGTCCCTGAAAGAGTCTTTCATACAGACGCACTATAACATTTTTCGCTAAAGAGGCTTTGTCTCTAGGTCCCTCAACGACGATTGTATTGCTACTCAGGTGCAGTCCAACGCTGAAGCGTTTCTCAAGACGCGCTAAGTTTGAATTGTGGGGACCAACTAATTGTTGAACCAATGCGTTGTCTGAGAATATGCACTCCAAAGAAACGCGCTGTTCTTCTGTGGGTTTAACCAAGGCTACATCAGGCATGCGCTGCTATTTCCTCTCGTGTATCGGCCCACACAGCATCCAAACTGAAAGATTCTGCTGAGGTGATCGTTAGCGGCGCTATAGATCCAATGTGTTTACGGTCTGCTATAATATGAACGGGTTGTAGATATGGACTTCGGCCTACCAATTGTCCTGAATGACGAGCGGGCCCTGTTAGCAACACATTCATGGTTTGCCCAACACAATTAGCATTGAAAGCTCTGAGCTGATGATCGAGCAACGTCTGTAGGGTCAATAGCCGTTCCGCTTTAATTTCTTCTGGCACCTGGTTTGTCATTGCGGCCGCTGGAGTGCCCGGGCGCGCGCTGTATTTAAAAGAAAACGACTGTGCGAATTTTACCGTACCAACTAAATCCAAAGTATCCGCAAAATCACCTTCAGTTTCACCTGGCGCGCCAACAATAAAATCTGATGACAGAGCAATGTCGGGGCGAGCATTCCTTAGTTGATCAACGACGCGAAGATATTCTTCGCGCGTATGGCCACGGTTCATTGCTTGTAAAATTTTATCCGACCCAGTTTGTACCGGGAGGTGCAAAAATGGCATGAGCTGTGGGACATCTCTATGCGCTAAAATCAATTCATCGTCCATATCGCGAGGATGGGATGTTGTATAACGAATGCGTGCAAGCCCATCTATTTCTGCTAACGCGAGAATAAGGCGTCCGAGACCCCATGTTCGACTTGAGCCAAAGTGAGAACCTTCAATTGGCGCATCTCCATGATATGCGTTGACGTTTTGTCCGAGTAGCGTGATTTCAACAGCGCCGCTTTTCACAAGGGCGCGGGCTTCATCGAGAATACCGGCCGCAGGACGTGAATACTCTGCGCCTCGCGTGTAAGGGACGACGCAAAAAGTACAAAACTTATCGCAGCCTTCTTGAACCGAAAGGAAAGCGGTTGGGCCTTCGGCGACGGGCTGAGGTAAAGAGTCAAATTTTGGCTCCGGCGGAAACTCAGTATCGAGTACAGCATCTTCGTCACATGCCTTGCGAACGGTCCGGGCGACCATTTCTGGTAAACGATGGTAGGTCTGAGGCCCCAACACAATATCAACGAATGGCGCTCGCGATAATATCTCGGCGCCTTCCGCTTGCGCCACGCAGCCAGCAACAGCGAGAATCATTTTGCCGCCATTAGATTCTTTTTGAACCTTTAGGGGTCGAATACGCCCTAAGTCCGAAAAAACTTTCTCAGCAGCTTTCTCACGGATATGGCACGTGTTCAGAATGACCATATCTGCGTCGTCAATGGTCTCAGTGAATCTATAACCAAATGGAAAAAGAACATCAGCCATGCGTTTTGAATCGTAAACGTTCATCTGACATCCATAAGTTTTGATGAACAGTTTTTTTCGCGTAGTTGGGTCGATGGTTTTTTCGTCGTGATTCATATGCTTCGCGAGGAATTTTTTAAGGTCGGTCTATTATTTCGCTCGGCTGGTATTAGCGATTTGTTTCCATAAATGCAAAGAAAGGCGACCCTTTTGGGTCGTCTCAGGGTGTATGGTGGGAGCGCCCGGCAAGTAGTAAAGCCATTCCATCACTGCAGACCTTTTCACAATGTGAGGCCAATGCTTTGCGGTGAGGAAAATCTGCGCGGGACACCGGCTTATGAAACGTAATTTCTACGGTGATTACCCCCAATTTAGCGATATGCCAAAGATGAGGCATAAGTTCCATATCGCCAAACCACGCAAAAAAAGAACGCCAACCCAATCCAATAGGTAGACCATTTAGCCGAGTGTAGGCCATCGATACCGGCTGAACGATTACAGGTTCCATGCGACCGTTCCGCCCTGTTATGTGCCGTTCTGCTACTGTAAAGAGTGCGCTTTTGAACGGGAGCATGCGAGTGCCGTCGCCAGACGTTGCTTCCGGGAACATGATCAGCGCTTCTCCGCTCTCAAGGCGCTCCTGGATTTGATCGCGCGCTATGCCAGTAGCGGCGCGCCGGCGATCTACAAAAATGGATCGCCCCGCTTTAGCCATAAATCCGAAAATTGGCCACTTTGCGATATCAGCTTTGGCAACAAAAGCACCTTCGACTGCAGAGCCAAGTGCGATGATATCCAGGTAGGAAATATGATTGCATACCACGAGTTGTGGTCGTCCCGGACTCTGCAAGCCCTGAGTTACGATTCTCAATCCGAGAATTCGCGCCATGACCTTGTAGTGCCAAAGTCGATAGCGTCCGCCGTCATTTCCAAAGGCAGTGAGTGTTCTTGTGGCGCCGGTTGAAAATACCATCATACCCGCCGCGGCTATTAGCCGAAGGCTCCCAACAATCGAGCCAGTCCAGGTAGTAGGTAGTGTAGGTGAAGGTGCTACGAGGCTGTTTTGAATGGCGAAACCTCTTGACGTTCACCGAGATCGTAATGACGTGTGTAGCGCTTAGCGATTAAATCGGTCTTTACGATAATGCAGACATCAGTCGTATTAAATTGATGGTCAATAACCGCGCCATCTCCCACAAAACCGCCAACGCGCAAATATCCCTTCAGCAGCGGGGGGAGGCTAGCGAGCGCACGCCGAGGGTTGATCTCATTTTTTGGTCGCATGCACATGTTTGTATAGCGTTCTGGCAGTGCATGAGTGCGAATTGCTTCTGGCGCCAGATGATAATGATAAAGGTATGACAGCTGAGTCGAAAGTTGATCGGGATTAGTGCCAGGGAGACTCGCACAACCAAACATCAATTTAATGTCGTGGACGTTTGAGTACTCGGCGATCCCTCGCCACAGAAGTTGCATTGTAGCGCGGTCTCTGTAGTTCGCATCGACGCAGCTGCGGCCAAGCTCCATCAAAGCACCTGGAAACGCCAGCAACGCCCCGATATCATATTCAGCGGCGGTATAAAATGAGCCGACTTCTTTGGCATGTTCCCGGCGCATAAAACGGTATGTGCCGACAACTCGTTCTTCTCGGTCCCGACTACGGTCTAAAACGACAAGGTGATCGCACGTCGCGTCAAAGCGATCAAAGTCGCGTTGTATAGTTTCCATTTCTGGCAACGGGCATGCGCCCATCTCATCATAAAATACTCTATATCTTAGAGCTTGTGCAGCATCGACCTCTGAACTGCTAGTAGCCAAGCGAATAATTTGATCTCCCGCAATAATCGGCTCGAATGCGCGTGCGCGCGATGCTTCAGATGAAGAGTCGAGGTTAGTCGTTGGTGCTGGTCTGGGTTTCGAGATTTCAAGATGGGGATAAAGGGCCGTCATGCGCTCTCCGCATTAGTACTTGTCTCGCAAACTGGGGACCATTTCTCAAAGGATGTATCGTAAACAAACAGACACAACATGTCGTGTTATGTTTCTGTTTCGTCCTCGGCATCAATCGGAACGACATATAACTCAAGTTTGTGGCCTACGAGTTTGTATCCATGGGCAGCAGCAACTTCACTTTGCAATCGCTCAATATCGTCATTGCGAAATTCAATAACCTTACCCGAGCGCATATCAATAAGGTGATCATGATGAGTCGTAGGTGTTTCCTCATAACGTGAACGTCCGTCGCCGAATTCGTGGCGCTTGACGATATCAGCCTCCTCAAAAAGACGCATGGTCCGGTAAACAGTCGCTATTGAAATCCGGGCATCCTCTGCGAGAGAGCGGCGATGAACTTCTTCGACATCGGGATGGTCTGTGGCATCGGAGAGCACACGCGCGATGACACGGCGCTGCTCAGTCATCTTCATGCCCTTTTCGACGCAAAGTCGCTCAATAGGGGAAACTTCTTGTGTCATTTTTTCCAGGCCACATCAGTGCGCATCGGTAAACTATTTCCCATAGGCATATCATAGGTACGCGGTCATATACTTAAAAGTCTAACACAGGAAAGAAGTTACTGTTTGCTAGGCCTCCCAGTCGTTCCTAAACCAATCTTTTTTGCCAAACTGGATCTGTGGCGTGCGTAAGTTGGTGCGACCATTGGGTAATCGGCCGCCAAACCCCATTTCTCACGATATTGCTCCGGAGTCATTCCATACGCTGTCTTGAGATGCCGCTTCAGCATTTTTAGTTTTTTGCCGTCTTCCAGACAAATAATGTAGTCCGATGTTACCGATTTTTTTATTGGTACAGCGGGGACCGGTTTGTCAGTGTTTTGGTCGCCGTGTATGCTCATGAGGGCGCGATGTACGTCGTGAATCAGTTTTGGAAGGTCATCGACCGGGACAGGATTATTGGCCACGTGAGCTGCGACAATTTCGCTCGTCAGCTCCAATAGGTCTGCCTTTTGGTTATCGTCGGACATCGTTTTCTCAAAATTTTGTAAACTAATTGATGTATAAGTGGGCCATCTTGTCGAATCAATGTTGTTCTATTGTGAATATTTACTAGATTTTATCCATGAATAGTGACGAGTACTTTATCGATATTACCACAGACGTTTGTCCGCTTACATTCGTCAAAACTAAACTCTTACTAGAAAAAATGCCGCAAGGCGCGCTCGCGACAGTTCGCCTTAAAGGTGCTCAACCACTAGACAATGTTCCGCGATCCGTCGAAGCACACGGATATGAAGTCGTTTCCCTTGAACCTGAGTCGCCGGGCAATCCGCCAGACGATCCACGTCTGCCCCATGTGTTAGTTATTCGCCGGATCTAATATTGGAGAATCCTGTAGCTCTAGCTTCATAGTTATTGCGTCAGCTCGACCATCCGCGCTGTTGTTCCTAAGGTCCCCATAGTATCCGGTGCGGATCCCAATTTGAGTGAAGCCAAATTCTCGGTACAGTACTATTGCCGGCTTATTTGTGGCGCTGACTTCAAGAAATACACATTCAGTTCCGACGCTACGCAACTCAGTGAGCGCTTTATTAAGTAAGCATTTTCCAATGCCTTGTCGGCGATTCTTGGGCAGCGTTGCGAAGGTTAATATCTCTCCCTCATTTGCCACCGTTCGAGCGAGTACAAAGCCTAGTGGTTCGGTCTTTTGATGCACCCAGGCGAATACGCCGGGCTGTCCCAAAAGGGTCGTGAATGTCGAGCTTGTCCACGGTTTCGAAAAGCTCTCACTGTGAAGGGCGCTCAACACGTTGCCGTACTCAGGTCCCACTCGAGTGATGTGAGTGCCTGTCATTGATGTAATCGACCTCCTACCGGGGGCGTCCTATCTCCGGCGCTCGTGCATAAATTGGTGCTATATCTCGAGGTTCCGGCGTACGCGTCGAAGATAGTTTTGCAAGCAGGGCAACGTCCGGGAAAGGAGGAGCATCGGATAGCGTCGCTGACTCCCCTAAAACATCTGTCACTGCGAGAGCGGCATCGCCGACCACCGTCACAGGGTCCGGACCAATTAATTTAGGCAACTCCCCGATCGTTGTTACTTCAATGTTTGAAAGGGATTTAAGGCTCGTGTCAAAAATTTGGACATATAGATCGCCGCGTTTGGTGTCGATTGCGGTTAAAATGTTTTTGTTTTCTTCTGGTGCGGCGGCGGCGTAAACCTCAGTCGTTGCTATTCCAACGAGAGGTTTCTCGGCAGCAAGCCCGATTGCCCGAGCCGTTGCTATACCGACGCGCACCCCCGTGAACGATCCCGGACCCAGTGTTACTGCGATGCGGTCAAGATCGCTATAGCTTGTATCACAAGCGTTCATTATGCCTTCGATCAACGGTATGAGTGCTTCGGCTTGTCCATTTTTCATCGGCCTATATTCGGTTCTCAAGGACTTACCGTCACGCCATAGCGCGACGGAACAAGACGCAACCGTTGTGTCAAAAGCCAAAATAAGCATTACGGAAAATTCGTTAATTGCATTGATCGAAGCAAAAGGTATTCGTTATCGTTGTGAGATTCCATAGACGTGCTGTTGCACTCGTTTTAAACGTACCGCGAGGCTTGCCGTAATGGCCTTAGTTGCGATTGAACCTCCTGCTTACGACGTTGAGCGGGATATTGCCTACGCTACGGCGGACAACTTCACTGGAAAACCCATTTATGCAAATCCCGGTTGCTTTTTGCACGCGGATGCGGCGGATCATTTGTCGCGTGCAATTGTTCTAGCTCGCCAGTTGGGTTTGAGATTTAAGGTCTTCGATGCTTTTCGACCGTCAGAGGCGCAATGGGTGTTGTGGCGCCACACGCCCGACCCGGACTTTCTTGCGGATCCGCAGCGGGGTTCGCCGCATTCCATGGGTGTGGCAATTGATTTAACCCTCATAGACTCTGATGGTATTGAATTGAATATGGGAACACCTTTTGATGCGTTCACCCCCTTATCTCACCACGGCAGTTTAGAAATACCCAGTGAAGCCCAACATAATCGAGCGCTGCTATTGGGTCTTATGACCTCGGCAGGTTGGGATTTTTTCGAAATGAATGGTGGCACTATCAACTGTTTGACGCGCGTGCGCGCTATCCAGTGCTAAGCGATAAAAATTCGCCAACGCCGATGATGTCAAAAACTAATGATTAGCTGCCATAAAGTAAGTCTTGAGTAGACTCCGGCTTTTTATCCCGAGGTTGATCGGTCGGGCGTATAGACAATGCTAGAGCTAGCCACTTGTTCGCCGCCTCAGAATCCTCCCTCTCCCGTTTTTCAATATTCGCCATCAACCGTGCAGCCCGCGCACGGATGCCTGAGTCAACATCGTCGCTTGTTAATGTCGACAGCCTGTTTCTCGCCTGTCCCCAGAGTTCCGCGTTCAACGACGCTTCGGCGACACCAAGCCGAGATTCCGCATGGTCCGGTGCAAGCTTCGCTAAATTTTCAACTCGTTTTGCCCAGTCCAACGTTGATTCTCCAGGCACGAGCACCTTGTAAGCTGACAACAATTCACCGCTAGGCTTTGATTGCCATGCTTTTTCCACAACGTTGAAGGCTTTACGTCCTTTGCCTTGGGCAGCCATGGCTCTGGCATATGCGGATACCGCCTCGTCGCTCCGCTCAAGCAGATCCATCGCCTTTTTCGCCGTTGCCGCCGCCCCCGCGCCATCTCCGTTTTTGAGTGCGCGCTGGGCTTCTCGTACCAATAATTTGGATTTCAAACGTTTGAATGCATCCGGCTCAAAAACTGATTTTCCGAGCTTCGTCTCCAATACTGAGAGTGCATCCATCCAACGTCCCGCTGATATCTGTACATCGAGAACCATATTAAGGGCCCAGGGTGGCGCGTCTTTGCGTGCCAAAGCTTTTTGTGCGTGGCGCAATGCACCAACCACGTCTCCCTCGCTTAAGGCTTTGTTCGCGAGTGTGCGTAGCCCGGTTAGCTCGGTTTGCGGGCGGTTTAGCAGAGCCATCGCGGTGGCTTGCGCTTCCCGTGAATCACCACCGAGATTTGCAGCTTCCTTTCGTAAAACGAGCACGGCGGGATTGTTATCTAAAAGCTTTGACGCATCTTTTGCCAGGCGTTGGGCGAGTGAGCCTTGGCCTGCCTGAACGGCTGCAAAACCGTCACCAAGTGCAACAAGTCCACGTTTCATCCTTCGTTCTTTTTGCGCAGCAGCAAACGCGCGAACGGTTCCGCTAAATGCGGAAATGATTCGCAAAACCAGGAGTATCGCCAATACGGCAAACACCACAGCAGCCACCAATACGCCGACAGTTGTATCGATACGCCATCCTCGCCAGACAAGATTTACCGACCCAGGTTCATTGGCCATCCAAACCGCACCCATGACGATCACTGCAAGTCCAAACACAAATATGATTAGACGAATCATAGCCTTATTCGCTTTCGGCAGTCGTTGTCGCTGGCGTCACGGTTCTCTCTCCGAGCGCCATTAGTGCCAATACTTTGTTTGTAGTCGTAGCAATCTCTTGATCAGCAGCATCACGGGCGCGGGCATACGAAAGCCACGGACCTGCAGCCTCTGCTGCGGCACCTGAAAGCGCTTCCAGCTCTGCGATAACGCCAGAGAGATCCCCCGCGTCAAGGCGACTTTCCGCTCTTGCAAGAATAGCGGATGCACTGCTTCCAGCTACGCCACCACTCGCTCGGCGAATGGTGATTACGGACATTATACGATCGAGAGATTGACGTATCCATCCGCTGGCGCCCTCGGGAATCGCGGCTGCTCGCACTGTTTGTGCGGCGGTTACTTCAAACTGGTCTTGCAAGTCGGACAACGATGGAATGCCACGTGTGGCATAAGATATAAACTCAGCATCGTTAAAGGCTAAATCTAAAACGCGCTCCGATAATGCCTTTGTCGCCTCTAATTCTGACGAGAATGGCCGACCGGCCGCAAGGGCCTCGCGAAGCTGGGTTGTCGCCATGAGCAATGCGACTTCGGCCGTTTGCTCAGCAACCGCTCGGCGTGAGACGTCTTCCAAATTTGCGACTCTTTCCGACAAGGTTAAAACGCTTGCCGCATCAGCGCTCTTTCCTTCCAAAATAGTTATACGATCGTTCAGATCCTCAAGACGAGCGGCATTTCCGATTGCCGCCTCGAGTGTTGCGAGGCGAGCGCTTACGGCCGCTAGTTGGCGTGCTTGGCTGGAAATTGTGTCACTTAAAGATGTAACCGAGGAATCATCTATGCCTTCTCGTTGCTCGATTGAATCCAAGCGATCAGCAAACTCTTTTCTCAATGAAGCGAGTTGATCAGCACCGACTGCATCTGTTGCGTTTGGTTCACGAGACGCTGAAGACGTCTGTGTTGAGGAGGCTTCTGTTGTGGGAGAAGGTGCAGGTTCTGATGGTTCCGAGACAGTACTCGCCTCAGGTGGGCCAGCCGATCGCAACAATTGGTTAGCTTGTGGAACCCACCAAGAGGCGGTTGCAAAAATTCCGGTTGCGACGACAACAAGTACAATGAAGAGAGTCACTATGCGGGCAGCTCCACCACTATTTTCTGATTGAGCCGACGGTCGGTGTTCTGCGTCACTTGTCTGCTTCTCCGCAGAAGAGTCCGCGAGATCAAAATTTTTATACAGTTGCCGCTGGGCCTGTTGATCTGCAGCATCCTCGGCTCGAAGGCGTTCCGCTCGTCCGCCGCTGCGCTTTGATTTTGGTACAGGCGTGGGTGAAGGGCTTTCTGAAGTACCAGAATCTTTTTCGCCGGCACTTTCATGCAAGTCTTGAGATTTATCCTGTGGCACGTTTTGTGTTTCCTTCGGCGATTGCCGTTCGCTCTGATCCATAGTTTGTATTGGAGATTGCTGTGTTGTTGTAGTCTTATGACGGTGGCCTGATGGCGTGTTTGGCGCGTTAGAATCTTTAATGTTTGAATCCGGCCCGACCTGGGATTCGCGCTCCCCCTGAAATCGAGAGAACATTGGAGTTGAACGCTCGGGTGATCGTGTGCCCCCGAACCATGACTTGATTTTGGTCGTTATCCCGCCACGAGTCGATTGCGCTCTGGCGGTTGGTTTTTGGTCCTCGACTGAAGACTCTGCCTTCGGTTCAGCGACAGAAGCTGTATTGGCGGCAAAAGATTCTTTGCCGGTCGAGGAAACAACGCCCACATCTTCAATTTCAGTATTTTTCCCTGGTTTTGAAATCTCAGAGCCAGATTGGTCATGTTCCAAGCCGTCCTGCAAAATAGTCTTACGCTGCGTTTCGTTAATTGCGGCCTTTTCTTTTCGATGTTTTTGTTCTGCATCTAGCTTTTGTTGGTCGCGCAATTTTTTCTCAGTTTCGAAGCGTTCCTGTTCCTCCCTTTTTGCTTCCTCTTGCTTTTTTTGCAATTCTTCCTGGCGGAATCGCTCAGCGGCCTCTATTTGCAAGCGTTTTTGCTTCGCGTCTTCCGCTTCGCGCTGTCTTTGAGTCCCTAGCTCTTGTTTTTTTCGGGCCTCTTCTTCCTTCTTTTTACGCTCTTGTTCTACTTCTTGCTGCTTTCGCATCTCTTTTTCTATTCGCGCCCGCTCGAGAGTTTTTGCCTGTTCCTTTTTTCGACTCGCTGCGTCTTCCGCTTTACGTTTTTCTATTTCCCTCTCGTGCTCAATTTTTTCGCGCGCAGCGGTTTCTTTGGCAACCCGTTTGCGTTCTTCTTTCTCTTCGGCGCGGCGAACCTTTTCAGCTTTCGCGAGGGCTAAGCGCTCCGCCTTGGCTTCTTGGCGTGCGCGTTTCTCCTGTTCGGCTTTCTCCTTCGCGATACGCTTTTGTTCGGCCTTCTCTAAGCGCCTATTTTCTGCTTCTTCTTGTTTAAGGCGTTCATATTCTGCACGTTCTGCTGCAAGTCGAGCTCCTTCGATTTCCCGCGCCGTCGCTTCTTCGCGCTCCAAACGTTCTTTTTCCGCGGCTTCCTTCGCCTGACGTTCCTTCTTAACTCGCTCGCGGGCAGCGGCTTCTTGAGCCTCCTGTTCACGTTGAAGTCTTTCCTCTTCGACTTTATCTATGAGTTTCTTATCCAGAGAGGCAAAAACTGACTCAAGATCTCCGGAGTCTGGAACCACAACGGCCTTGAACTTGAGGGCGCGGAGAGGCGCCGCAACCACTGGGTTGGCCGCAACAACTTTTAACTTTTTCGCTTCATCGTTCAGCTGGTTTAATTGAATTAGCGCTACAAACGCGCGTGCTTCATGCGCTGACAAAAACAACGCCGCATCGACGCCAGTCGTTAAAATTTTGGTGAGTTCTGGCGGTATTTGATCTACACGCTTAACGCTGTACAGCGGCACCGAACGAACCGCAAACCCCATGTTGCTCAATAGGGCAGATAACTGGACCGGCGCTGCGGTACTGCACGCATATATGAATGCACCATGATTGGGATTTGCGTTTTTCTCTATGAGTTTCGCGAGATCAGATGAATCGTCCTTCGCAGATTTCACGGACTTGAAACCCAAACGCTCGAGTTCTGAGCCTGTTGTTAGGCTGTCGGCGAAAACCGGGAATGTGCGTACGCCAATCGTATCGGCTAATGCGCGTGCGCCATCAGGACTTGTAACAATAAAACCTTGGGCGCCTTCGAGTTTTATCAATGGCTTTTCGGTGCGTTCGACGGTAACCACCGGAATAGTTAGGCCGTGGTGCCCTCGTTTTTGCAGCGCACTAGCTATAACGGCTGCATTTTGGGTGGCTTGTGGAATAAGGACCCGCATTGGCTTCCCTGGTAACCTCTAGGTAAGTGTTGTAGAGCCTGCGTGAATAGGTGAAAAGCCGTTTTCCAGCCTTTTTCCTTTATACGAATCACGGCAAAACGCGGATGATAGTTTTAGGGATAGAAACCAGTTGTGATGAGACAGCCGCTGCAGTTGTGACGGGCTCGGGCGAAATCTTGTCTCACGTTGTTCTTAGCCAGATCGAACAGCATACACCCTACGGAGGGGTTGTGCCTGAAATAGCCGCGCGCTCGCATCTGGCTCATATCGACCGACTCGTCGCCCAAGTTATGCAAGAGTCCGGCATAAAATACGGAGATCTTTCAGGTGTTGCGGCAACAGCAGGACCTGGTTTGATTGGAGGAATCTTGGTTGGCGTGATGACCGCGAAAGCAATTGCTGCCGTACACAAGAAGCCATTTCTTGCGATCAACCATCTTGAAGGGCACGCTCTCACCGCTCGGTTTACAAATAATGTTTCATTCCCCTACCTCCTGCTGTTGGTCTCCGGAGGGCATTGCCAGTTATTGGCCGTAAAGAACGTTGGCGACTACGAGCGGCTTGGAACAACTGTGGATGACGCCGCTGGTGAAGCTTTTGACAAAGTCGCTAAGATGTTGGGTTTGGGATATCCGGGAGGTCCGGCGATTGAACGAGCGGCCCGCAAAGGAGACGCCAATCGTTACGTTTTTCCACGTCCGATGAAAGGTCGGCCTGGATGTGACTTCTCCTTCTCAGGGTTAAAGACAGCCGTACGTCAGACAGCAGAGACCATTCGATCAGCCGAGTTTGATGAGGCAGCTGCCGCTAACCTCGCCGCGTCATTCCAAGAAGCTCTTGTCGAGTCCTTGGTTGATCGCACGGCGCGCGCTATCGAGCTTTTTCGGAAAAGGTATCCGAATGGAAAGTCTTTGGTTGTGTCTGGTGGCGTTGCTGCAAATACAACTCTACGAAATATGTTGAAAGACTGTTGCGCTCGCGAAGGGTTGTCTTTTGAGGCGCCCCCAATTTCGTTGTGCACCGATAATGCAGCAATGATTGGATGGGCAGGAGTAGAGCGACTAAAATTGGGTTTTGTCGATAATCTTAGTTTTAAACCGCGGCCGCGCTGGCCGCTTGATTCGGATGCCCTGCCCGTCCACGGCGCAGGAATTAAGGCTTAGATGTTGTAATAGTCTTTAAACCAAGCAACGGTTTTTCCAAGACCATCTATTAGAGAAGTCTTTGGTTCATATCCGATAGCTTGACGAAGCGCACTCACATCGCACCACGTTTTTTCCACGTCGCCTGGCTGCATCGGAAGAAAATTTAGTTTCGCTTTTTTTCCAATTTGGCCCTCCAACGCCGAAATGAAATCCATCAAGTCTATGGGCTCGCCTCGTCCAATATTAAAAATGCGAAATGGTGCAACGCCGCTTGAGTCCGGTGCGGGGTTTTCTGAGCTCCAAGTGTTGTCACGGGGCGGGATATGATCAGCCACACCAACAATGCCTTCAACGATGTCATCGACAAATGTAAAATCGCGTTTCATTTTTCCATCGTTATAAACATCAATAGAGTCATTTGCGAAAATCTTGGCGGTAAATTTTTGTGGAGCCATATCTGGGCGCCCCCACGGTCCGTATACCGTAAAGAAGCGAAGGCCCGTTGTCGGGATATTGAACAAGTGTGCGTAGGAGTGGGCGAGCGCTTCATTGGCGCGTTTAGTTGCGGCGTACAAGCTTAGTTGGTGACTAGATGGATGATGTTCGGCAAAGGGCATTTTTGTATTTGCCCCGTATACCGAACTCGTAGATGCAAATATGAAGTGGGCAACTTTCAGTGCGCGCGCGGCTTCAATAACATTCATAAAGCCTACGAGGTTCGAGTTTGTGTACGCTTCGGGGTTCTCAAGCCCGTACCGTACACCCGCCTGGGCGGCAAGGTGGATAATATGAGTTGGCTCAGTTTCATCACATAACTTAAAAACTGATCGGCGGTCAGCAAGGTCGATGCGCTTCCCCTCAAATCCGTCATAGTTTTCGAGCTGGACCCAACGAGCCTCTTTCAATTGCACGTCATAATACGAGTTAAAATTGTCCAGTCCGATGACTTGTTGGCCGCGGCCCAAGAGTCGGATCGCCACGTGATATCCAATAAAGCCTGCCGCCCCGGTGATAAGTACCGTCATAATTAACGTCTTGGCCTATCTCATTCTTGTTTGCAATGTCCTTGATATGGACATTCTAGGAGGGTCTGGGCATAGACAAGAGGGCTTAATTTTTTCAATGTTAGGTTATGGCAGGGATACAACGCATCGGTGTGATAGGCGCGGGAGCCTGGGGGACTGCGCTGGCAACGGTGGCCCGGCGCGCTGGTCGCGACGTCACGATTTGGGCTTTAGAACCCGAAGTCACGACTGAAATAAATAGAGAAAATTGTAACAGCGCGTATTTGCCGGATATCAAATTGGACCCGGCAATTACTGCGACAGGAGATATCGGCCAAGCCGCTGCGGCCGATGCGGTATTGCTGGTGGTTCCCGCTCAATTTTTGCGTGCCAGCTGCAAGGACCTCTCCCGATATATCGATGCAAAGACACCTGTCGTCATTTGCTCAAAAGGTATTGAGCGGGGAAGCTCGGCTCTGATGACAGAGGTCGTCGCGGATACGCTTCCGCAGGCTGAAATAATGGTCTTGTCGGGCCCTACCTTCGCCCGAGAAGTGGCATCGACACTTCCAACAGCGATCACGCTTGCAGCTTCCGATCAGGAGTTAGGTCGGCGGGTCGCGGAAGCTTTAGGGTCAACGACGTTTCGACCATATCTTTCTGACGATATTGTCGGCGCGGAAGTCGGTGGAGCGGTAAAAAACGTTCTCGCCATTGGGTGTGGAATGGCGGACGGCAGAGGTTTAGGAGCTAATGCCAGAGCAGCGCTACTTGCGAGGGGGTTGGCTGAAATAGTGCGCCTGACCACGGCACGTGGAGGTCGCGCTGAAACGTTGATGGGGCTATCAGGCCTTGGAGACCTTGTGCTCACAGCAACGTCGGCACAATCACGAAATTACTCTTTGGGAGTTGCGCTTGGTGAGGGCAAAACACTTGATGAGATTTTGGGATCGCGCCGCGCGGTCACCGAGGGCGTAGCCACGGCGGAAGCAGTGATGTCGCTCGCGGAAAAGCTGCGCGTCGACATGCCGATTTGTTGGGCTATCGATCAAGTGCTTAACCATGGCGTAAGCATTGATGATATGCTGCAAGACTTGCTCGACCGGCCAATTAGAGATGAGGCGGACTAATTCGTGTTTCAGGATATGATGCCAGCTCTCAACGAAAACAAATCTGAGCGATTTATCGATGTCTTAAAAAGGTTCAATCGTGAATAAGGGTGTACGCCTTTATCCGGTAATTCTCTCGGGTGGTAGTGGTTCGCGGCTGTGGCCACTTTCACGCGAAGAGTTGCCGAAACAACTTCAGCCGTTGATCTCGGACCGAAGTCTGCTGCAAGAGACCGCTTTACGGTTAAGCGCAATGCCGCGCGGCTCGAAGTTCTCCGTTCAAGCGCCAATCATAGTATGCAATGAATCGCATAGGTTTATTGTCGCCGAACAGCTGCGTGCGGTGAACGTCGAACCTAAAGCAATAATTATAGAGCCGGAGGGCCGAAATACTGCACCTGCAGCATGCGTGGCAGGGTTATTACTGGAAAATGAACCTGATGCGCTCATGTTTATTATGCCGTCTGACCATTTGGTACGTAAACCAGAAGCATTTCGTATTGCCTCGGCGTCTGCAGTTCCAGCTGCTTCCCAAAATTATATGGTGACATTCGGCATTCGGCCTACGACCCCATCAACTGCGTATGGGTATATCAAGCGAGGCCGTGCGCTTCCAGAAGCAAGTGATTTATTTTCTGTTGATCGATTTGTTGAGAAACCCAACGCGTCGACTGCCGAAAAATTTTTACAAGGCGGAAGATATTATTGGAATGGCGGCATCTTTATGTGCCCCGTTGGCCTCTATCTTTCCGAATTGGATCGGAATGAACCTGAAATTGTCCCCGGCTGCCGGTCAGCACTAAAAAAGGGTGCAAACGATTTATTTTTCTTTCGCCTTGATGAAGAGATGTTCCGTAAGGTTCCGGCTCAATCAATAGACTATGGAATTATGGAACGCACGGACCGCGCTGCCGTCGTCCCAGTTGATATGGGCTGGTCGGATGTCGGGTCGTGGGGAGCCTTGCATGCGGAAATTGAGACAGACGACTCCGGCAATACTTTCATAGGTGATGTCGTTGCCGTAGACGCAGTCGACACTTACGTTCGCAGCGAAAAGCAATTGACCGCAGTCGTTGGCTTAAAGAATACCGTCGTAGTGGTAACACCCGACGCTGTATTGGTTGCAGACAAAGCGCGCGATCAAGATGTCAAAAAGATTGTTGAAAAACTCAAGACAAAAAATCGAACAGAAGCAACTGCTCAAGCCCGGACTTATCGGCCGTGGGGTTGGTTTGAAACTATAGATGAAGGGCCCAGATTTAAGGTTAAGCGCATTTGCGTGAAACCTGGAGCACAACTGTCCCTACAAAAACATTGGCATCGCAGCGAGCATTGGGTCGTTGTTACCGGCACCGCTGTTGTGACAAACGGAGGCGATGACTTTGTTCTGAGAGAGAACGAATCCACTTTTATTTCAGCGGGAACAATTCACCGCCTCGCAAATCCCGGGCAGGTCGATTTACACATGATTGAAGTTCAATCCGGTGAATATGTTGGCGAGGACGACATTGTGCGTATTGCTGATGATTACGGCCGAAGTGGCGCTGTTAAAAAGAAGAAGCGAGCAAAATCCAAGAAAAGAATTAAAGTTAAGTCCAAACCGAAGACGGTAGCATCTGAAAGCTCGAAATCTAAAATCCAGTCAAAATCCGCTTCTCGTCGATCTGCGCGCGGCATCTCTGTTCGCTCCTCAGCGAAAACGAGAAGAAAAAATTCCCCAAAGGTGACGCCGCGCAGGCGCCGATAGCACGTAAAGGAGAACATTTATGTTGGTTGGTATAATGTGCTTTGACAAACCCGATCATGTTGACTTGCGCATGAAGACAAGGGATGAGCACCTGGAATGGATTCAGCGGCCCGACATAGAGCTAAAGTTTGCTGGCCCTATGTTGGACGACAATGGGGAAGCATCTATAGGATCTCTAATTATCGCGGAGGTCAGTGATCTCAAGACAGCGCGAGCGATTTTTGCGGAAGATCCCTATAATAAAGCGGGATTATTCGAGCGCGTCGTCATTGTACCTACGCGCAAAGTATTCGGCCAAATCTCTTGATTTAGTTCGTGTAATTTCCTGCGGGGTCGCTCTTTGAAAAGAACAGTGTGTATCTAGCGATCGAGTATCGAGGAAACGTGAAATGTCAGAGAATCAAATAATAGATGTTCCGGAAGCGTTTGCGTCCAACGCGTTGCTAGATGACCGCAAATGTCGCGAAATGCGAAATGATGCCTCAACTGATCGCCTGACATTCTGGCGCACAAATGGCAAACGTTTGGACTGGATTACACCGTACACTCATGTGTGTGATGTCTCGTATGACGCGAACGATTTACATATCAAGTGGTATCAAGATGGCACCTTGAACGCGAGCATGAATTGCCTCGATCGGCATTTGCAGCAACGCGGCGCTCAAACTGCAATCATTTGGGAAGGCGACGATCCAAAGAATTCAAAACACATTTCTTATGCTGAGTTACATGAAGAGACGTGCAGGTTAGCCAATGTCCTAAAGTCGCTTGGAGTAGCAAAGGGCGACCGCGTTTGTATTTACATGCCTATGATTATCGAGGCGGCGGTGGCGATGCTCGCGTGTGCGCGAATTGGAGCAGTGCATTCTGTAGTTTTTGGCGGCTTTGCCCCTCAATCTCTAGCGGACCGAATCAACGACTGTGAAGCTAAGTTGGTTATCACCGCTGACGAGGGCCGGCGCGGTGGAAAAACCATACCACTCAAGACAAATGTAGATGCGGCATTAGAGAGCGCGCCCTCTGTGCGTCACGTTATCGTTGTCAAGAACACAGAGGCCAAGGTGCCTATGACAACCCCGCGCGATGTTTGGTACCACGTGCTGACTGAGCGGGCGAATGTGTTTTGCGATCCAGTTGAGATGAACTCAGAGGATCCCCTGTTCATTCTTTATACATCGGGCTCAACTGGGAAGCCGAAAGGGGTTCTTCATACAACGGGTGGGTACATGGTATATGCGTCCATGACCCATGAGTACATATTCGATCATAGAGATGGAGACATATACTGGTGTACGGCTGATGTTGGTTGGGTCACCGGTCACAGTTATATTGTTTATGGCCCTCTCGCGAACGGTGCGACCACCCTCATGTTTGAAGGTGTTCCGAATTATCCAGACTCCTCGCGTTTTTGGCAGGTGGTGGACAAGCACGGCGTTAATGTTTTTTATACTGCGCCGACCGCGTTACGTGCCCTTATGCGTGACGGCGAAGACCCAGTAAAACGCACGTCGCGAGCAACATTGCGGTTGTTGGGTACGGTGGGAGAGCCAATTAATCCTGAAGCTTGGCTGTGGTACCACCGCGTCGTTGGAGATGGACGCTGCCCAATTGTCGATACATGGTGGCAAACAGAAACCGGTGGTATTTTGATCTCTCCAATTCCAGGTGCGACGAAACTCAAACCCGGATCCGCGACACTACCTTTTTTTGGTATCGAGCCGTGCATTGTGGATGCCGATGGTAACGAGTTAGACGGAGCGTGCACGGGGAATCTCTGCATCAAGACATCTTGGCCTGGCCAGATGCGCACGGTCTATGGTGATCACCAACGCTTCGTCGACACGTATTTTAAAACTTATCCCGGGAAGTATTTTACCGGCGACGGGTGCCGCAGAGATGAAGACGGATACTATTGGATCACTGGCCGTGTAGACGACGTAATCAATGTTTCTGGCCATCGCATGGGAACGGCAGAAGTTGAGAGTTCACTGGTTGCACACGAGTCAGTGGCCGAGGCCGCAGTGGTTGGCTATCCGCATGATATTAAGGGTCAGGGGATCTATGCCTACGTAACCTTGATTAAAGGTATCGAGCCTACTGAGGACCTGCGCAATGACCTCGTCTCGTGGGTTGGTAAAGATATAGGGCCAATTGCTAAGCCAGATGTGTTGCAATGGGCGCCCGGCCTGCCAAAAACACGGTCAGGTAAAATTATGCGCCGCATACTGCGCAAGATTGCTGAGAACGAAGTTCAAAACCTGGGTGATACGTCGACCTTGGCAGATCCCAGCGTCGTTGAAGATCTTGTTAAGAACCGCGTCGCAAATTGAATTAGGTCCGAGGCTCTATGGGGAGCGTTGCCAAAGAAAAAGGATGAACTCGCCGTCCTCAGCAAAGGTGTGGGCGCTTACGAGTCGGGACTTAAACGTGCTTTTCGAGAAGCTTTAATACCAATTGGTGTTGGTTTGCGGCAATTTCCGCATTGCTATCCAAATTTAGTTCAACGAACACGTTGCGCGCTTCGTCAAACGCTTGTGCAGCTTGTTTTAAGTATTCGACGTTACTCGCTGCAACTCCCTTCTCTTTGAGGGCGGCCCCAATATTCGTAAGAGTTGTTGCCCATGCCAGTGGAGCTTTTGCGCGACTGCGAACTCGTGCGATCTTCAAGAACACGCTGACGGCCTTATCGAAGAGAGAAGGCTGTTGTGTCAGTTTGCCCATCGTTATCAGTAGTCCGCCCAGAGAATTCTGTATATCAGCCCAGCGCTCAGGCGCCTCGGTTATCGTCCAAATTGCTGTGGCGTCTGAAAATGCATCAGCCGCTTCTTTAAGGTGGCTAGTCTCATTTGTGCTCAATGCCTGGCTATGTAACGCTAGGCCTAAACGAACTTTCAAGGCTGCAAATTCATCAGCAAATACTTCCTTACGCACCATTCCGAGAGCTGCGCGATAATATTCCACGGTTTTATCAGCAAGCTTTGGCTTTTTGGTGAAATCGCCAATCAAAGATAAAGCATCAGCTATATGACTGCCCACCATAGCGCGTTCATGCTCGGGGAAAGCGTCTTCCCCAAGAATTAGCGCACCTTGGTAAACTGAAACAGCGCGTTCGAGTAATTTGACATCGCCGGTACGAGCTCCCTCAAGCAATAATAGTGCCGCGTAAGCGGCCTGCGCAGTTGCGCCTTCCGCGACCGTTCCCACCATATCTCCTTCAGCAAAGTGTGTTGCTGCTTTCAACACGGGCCGGAACATTGCGGCGCGCGCGCGAACGCCATCCGCAGACTCAACGTTTACTGCGGCCAGAGCGGTACCAAAGACAAGATCGCCGCTCGCGTCGTCGAATAGAGCGGGAACCTCCAATCGTTCCAGCGCTGATATGGACGCACTCTGCGGGTGAATAGGAGTGGAGCCACCCAAAAACCTTAGCCGCCATGATGCACCGGCATCGCCTGATGAGTGTCCGTGAGGCTTGAGAATGCTCTCCCCCCATATCAATAGATCTGCGCCTTCGCGTTCAAGCCACCTGCGACCCAAGTCGACTGCCATGGATACAAATAAAGGTTGGCTGTAATCAGCGCCGGGAACCGTTAAAGGCCGATCAGCGATTGATATTGATACGCCTAAGCGACCCGCAAGCCGGTCATGAATGTGGCGCGCGGCAAGACCCTGCGTATCTCCGGCCAACGGGCTGACCATGATCTTTAATGGGTCGACTCCGTATAAAGAATCGTCAATGTCATGAGTACGACTACCAGGCTGACTTTTGGCATATACAGCATCGCCAGAACGCTTCCGCAGAACATTTTTTATGGTCTTAAATGGCATGACTCGCCATGTACCCCTTCAATACGGAACGTCTGTGGGCGTTTCCACATTCGACCATGTGAAGTGCCCAATTTGTCGCTCAATGTAAGGCCTCTAAAGGAACGAGGCCAGAATCAAAGAGTTAGCAATAGGCTCTTAACAATATATTGAAGACTCGGGGCGAGTCGTATTGGTGCTCCTCAAAAATCTGAGCATCGGCCCTTGCGTTCCCAGTCGCCAAATCGCGTGGGCTCGGCCCCCTCCGGTCCACCGATTTCGCTTTCAAGTTTAGCCGGTTCCGGCCTTGTTTTTACTTTGAATGGCTCTGTGCTCAGAGCAGCGGCGCCCGGGCTCAAGGGAAGCGGAAGAGTCTTTGAAGGCTTTATGGTTTGGGATGACATTTGCCAAGATTACAAAATAATGAGGACTCAATACAGCTCTTGTATTGAAAGGTGGCCGACATATCTCATGGTGGAGCGGATATCTCTCGTCGCGAAGGAGCAACGTTTATGAATTCGATACGTGCAGGTCTATTGCTGGCCGCCATGACAGGTCTCTTTCTTGCTGTGGGATATCTCATCGGCGGCCCCGGCGGGATGACAGTAGCTTTCTTCTTAGCTCTTGCGATGAACATTTTCGCTTACTGGAATTCAGACAAAATTGTTCTGCGCATGTATCGCGCGCGGGAGGTAAATCAGACGTCGGCTCCTCAACTATATCAAATTGTAACCACTCTCGCTCATCGGGCGCAGCTTCCA
The DNA here is from genome assembly GCA_965228575.1 of Rhodospirillaceae bacterium. GTDB lineage: Bacteria > Pseudomonadota > Alphaproteobacteria > Rhodospirillales > Rhodospirillaceae > UBA11612. Next base: position 266,571 of record CBDDHW010000001.1, read on the forward strand.
ATGCCCAAGGTGTACATAATTGACAACTCACAGCCCAACGCCTTCGCCACCGGTCGAAATCCCGATCACGCCGCTGTAGCGGCGACAACCGGCCTTCTCAATATGTTAACGCCAGATGAAATCGCAGGCGTTATGGCTCACGAACTTGCGCATATCAAAAATCGCGATACGTTAGTCATGACCATTACCGCGACTATTGCCGGTGCGATCGGCATGCTTGCGAACTTCGCGCTTTTTTTTGGTGGTCGGCGTGGTGCAGGGGGTATTCTGGGGGTCATCGCCATTATGATCTTTGCGCCCTTAGCTGCTTCATTGGTGCAAATGGCGATTTCCCGGACCCGTGAATACGGTGCAGATGCAGGCGGTGCAGAAATATCGGGGAATCCGCAAGCCCTCGCCTCGGCGTTGGCGAAACTAGAGCGCGGCGCTCGTGCGGTTGAGAACCAATCGGCGGAGACCAATCCTGCGACAGCTCACATGTTTATTGTAAACCCTTTGAACGGTCATCGGGCCGACAACTTATTTTCTACACACCCTTCTACGGAAAACCGAATTGAGAAACTCAACGCAATGGGTTCTCCAGCCGCGCGCCAACGTACGCCTGGCCCCTGGGGCTAACAGATCTCCAATGTGTTACGCCTTTGTACCCTTGGCGAACCCGCGACAAAGGGGAATGTCCGTTGGCGACTCGGTAAGTTTCCAGCATTGAACATCAACGAAGCCCGCTGTTCGAACCATGTGACCCAAGCAGTCTAAGGTCGGTGCCCACCAATTCGTGGAGTTATCGCCGAGTTGTTTATCGGGATAAAACTCCATGACCATTTGATGCTTGTCATATCCCTGACCTAAGCCGCGATAAGGGCTATAATCATCGCATATTGCGCTTTCTAAAAAGATTTGGCCTTCGCAAACGGATGACAGCTTGTCCAGCGCGAGTAAGGGGTGGCGGAGATGATAAAGCGTGCCGAAGAAGAAAATTATGTCAAATTGTCCGATAGTATCCGGTGATAAATCATAGAGATTCATCTCCATTCTTTGGCAGCGATCTTCCGAATAGCCGAGAGCCGCTCGGCACAGGTCAAAGCTATCCCATTTTGTTCTCGCAACGTTGTGTTGTTCATCCAATCGATCTGAGAAATCGTCGATCGCGAGGACTTTCTTGGCGCCGCGGGCAAGCGCTTCAAACGACCAGTATCCATCCCAGGCACCAACATCTAAGACGCGTAAGCCCGACAAATCTTCTGGAATTTTGTACATCTTGGGCGAAAGTGGAGCCCATCCCGGGGTCGTGATACCGCCTGGCAACACAATGCGATGGTACCAGAACGGGATAGATTTTATTTTTTCATGTAGATCGGAACTCATCATTGGACCTTGATGTGGCGCCTATTGAAAGAGTGGATTTGTTTCAAAGCCGTATTTCATATGAGAGACGATTGACATTGCTGGGCACCTGTCCGCAATTGGCATTATGAAAACTAAGAATCAGAACACTAACAAGAAAAAACTAACTGCCGCGCTCGATAGTGACATCGCAGCTCGTGTTGCCGCTTGCGAGCTGCTGAATAGCGTATTGCGGGACCATGCTCGGGCAGATGATCGGTTTGACGATGCGGTAAAGGCTTTGGACTCGCGAGATCGCGCTTTCGTACGCCTCCTTTTGGCGACGACTTTGCGCCGCTTAGGTCAAATAGACGCAATATTGAATGTTTTCCTAAATAAAACACCTTCCCACGAAATTCTTGATATTCTCAGATTGGGGTGTGTACAAATCTTATTCCTCGATACACCCCCACATGCTGCCGTCGCGACTGCTGTAACAATGGCCAAACGGTATCATCAACGCCTCGGTGGGCTGGTGAATGCCGTTCTAAGACGTGTTTCTGATAAAGGTAAGGAAATCACGACGGACCAAGACGCCGCGCGGTTGACCATGCCCGACTGGTTGTGGGAGTCGTGGACAAAGGCGTACGGTGAGCCGGTAACGCGAGGATCAGCCGAAGCTCACCTCATAGAACCCCCGTTAGACATTAGCGTGAAAGATTCATCCCGCGCCGGCGAGTGGGCGAGCCGGCTTGGAGGGCAAGTTCTTCCGACGGGGAGTGTACGTTGTAAAAACGGTGGTCGCGTCCAAGATTTCGATGGATTTGCCGAAGGGGAATGGTGGGTGCAGGATGCCGCAGCCGCCCTTCCCGCTCGCGTTTTATTGCATGCACTAGGCGAGACTAGGGGAAAGTCAGTCATAGATTTGTGCGCCGCGCCGGGAGGTAAGACTGCTCAGCTCCTGGCTGCGGGTTGTAAAGTGATTGCCCTGGATATTGATGGCAATAGGCTTGCTCGTGTGCATCAAAATCTTTCGCGATTGAAATTTGAGGCAGACGTCATAGAGGCCGACGCCGGGAATTGGCGCCCATCGCATTTGGTTGATGCAGTGCTCTTAGATGCTCCATGCTCGGCGACCGGAACAATTCGGCGACACCCGGACCTGCCATTTCTTAAGAGGGCTAGTGATATTGCCAGCCTTGCGGTGATCCAACGCCGATTACTTGAAGCCGCAACCCATATGGTTAAGCCTGGGGGAGTTATTCTTTACAGCGTGTGTTCTCTACAGCCTGAAGAACGCCATCAAGTAGTAGATGAAGTTCTTTTGAGCGATGAAACATTGACTCTCGAAAAGATCCCCGCGGCAGCGGTATGCGGAGAAATTCAGTTCATTTCTCGCCGAGGTGAGCTGCGTTGCTTACCGTGTCAGTGGCCGGAACTCGGGGGACTAGACGGGTTCTACGGGGCCCTATTGCGACGAGCACCAAATACGTAGAACTTCCTATTGCAAATCATTCGCAAATACACTAAATCTATGTTTAGTTAATGAGAATGATTCGCATTTTTTGGGAGCGGTCGTCGCATATGTATGTGTGTATATGTAACGCATTGACTGACAAAGATATTTTCCATGCCGCGCAGAATGGCGCTCGTGATGTTGACGACGCCTATCAGATGCTGGATTCGGAAATTTGCTGCGGTCAGTGTTATTGCGCGGCCGAGGCAGTGATCGATTCGGCGCGCTCCACTCCTGCCGCAGTGGTTGAGAACGTTCCAGATATTTTTGTCCCTCAGCCTGCTGAATAAGGCGAAGCGACCGCTTTTGATTTACTCTTCCGCGGGAGAGCTTTGCAGCTGAACGTAGTTCTCTACACCCATACGTTCAATTTGATCGAGTTGTGTCTCAAGCCAATCGACGTGTTCTTCCTCGGACTCCAATATCTCTTCAAAGAGTTCTCTGGAGACGTAATCACCGATCTTTTCGCAATGAGCAATGGCGTCTTTTAGGGCGGGCATCGCTTGCATTTCCAGTGTTAGGTCGCACTGCAATATTTCTTTTACATCCTGCCCAATCATGAGCTTGCCCAAATCCTGGAAATTGGGGAGACCCTCCAGAAACAAAATGCGTTGCGTCAACTTATCTGCATGCTTCATTTCATCGACGGACTCTTTGTATTCATACTCGCCCAGTCGAGTGAGTCCCCAATCGCTCAGCATGCGAGAATGAAGGAAGTACTGGTTAATTGCCGTCAATTCGTTCTTGAGAACCGAATTTAAGAATTTGATGACGTCTTTGTCGCCTTTCATGGGTTCTCCTTCGCATTTCGTAACTATGAAGTCTTGAGGATTTGATAGCGTATCATAGCTATATCATTAAATAGCCCATCTACTACAAGCGCGGATCGTGATTAATTTTGATAAGTTTGTGCGTTGTGTATGTTGGAGATAAATTGATCGACGAAAACCAATTTTTTGTTTCCTCCATTCCCACCTTAGACATTGAATTCAGAACTGGACTTGTTGTCTGCTAAGCAACTCATTCTCATTTGCCCCCGTGTACATCAGAACAACAAAATCGTTCGTGCTTGCATGGAGTTTTCAGCCGGGTCGCTCAAGATTGAGACACTAGTGCGTCGCTTTGCGAGCACGGACAAAAATATAGTCGCCGCGTCGATTGCTATTTAAAAGAAATAGAACGTACAGCGCGTGGCTTATTAGCCTTCGCCCAATTCCAAATCGCCCCATGGTGCCGCGATTTCCAAGCACCTCCAATAGATTGCGGTAAATTGGAGAGTAAAGCGGGAATCCCCATTCTATGACACGATCTATTTCTAGCCCCTCAGCTGCTATTTTAGATTGAAGTTCACCGCGCGCGTAATTGCGGACATGGCCGATATCGGCTTCAAATTGGCGCATACGGCCTTGCAGAGTTGCAACAACAACATACCCGCCTGGGTTCGTCATTGCCGCCATATTTTTTATTGCACCTACGTCGTCTTCAATATGCTCAACGACGTCCGCACAAACCACCAAATCAAATTTTTGTCCCCAAGACTCTTTAGAAATATCGAAAACCCTGAAGTCGGCATTTGGAAGAGTTTTTTTAGCGAGGCGCAATGCGTTTTCCGCAATCTCTACACCGGCGACCGCGGCGCTTGTGTGCATATCGCTCAGAGTTTTCAGCAACGACCCTTCCCCACACCCAACGTCGACAATGGAGGTTGGATGCAAATCTTTTGTAAGATTGCGCACGAGGCGTCTTGTGTGGCGCGACATTGGGCCGTACAGGCGCATGTCATCCCAGCCGCCGGACCATATCGCATTATAGTCGGGTGTTTGCGCCGTACTGCTCACTTTGCAGATTCGCCTTGTATGGATTGTTCAAGCACATCGGCCCACTGAGCCGCAGATTTTGACCAGCTATATGTTGACTCTACACGCGCTCTCGCAGCGCGTCCCAAAATCTCTCGGCGACGCTCGTCTTGTATTAGTTCGGCGACGGCGGCCGCCAGAGTATCAATATTCTCTGGCGGAACTATTACGCCATCAATCTGATCACGGATGACCTCTGTAGTTCCTGGCACTGTGGTTCCGATAACAGGAAGTCCTGCAGCCATGGCTTCCAAAAGCACATTCGACATACCCTCATCGCGCGATGGCAGAAGGAAAATATCTGCGCCTCCGTATATATCCGCCAAAGATTTTTTGTCAGTCCATGGCTTAAACGTAGTCTTGCTTGCGATCCCAAGATCGTTTGCGAGCATTTTTAATGATTTAAGTTCTGGACCATCCCCCACCAATGTCAATCGCCAGTTCAAATCGCTGTGTAACGTGCCCAAGGCACCGAGTAGTACATCGAGTCCTTTCTGTTTGACAAAACGACCTACAAATAAAAGCTCAATGTGGCCGGAGGACGAGTAATTTGACTTTGGTGTTATACCGTCCAGGTCAGCGCCCGCGGGGATCACTTCAATATTGGTGTCTGAATCAAATTGACCGGCAAGTTCCGCCAACCCGTTTGAATTCGCCACCACCGCTGCGGCATCCCGCCATAAATACCTAATAATCGGTCCGGCCAAGATGTGGTGCATTCGGAGTTCTCCTGGGTCAAATCCAGGAACATCCCCACCTTGCAATGATAGACAGTAGGGCAGTTTTAAAACGCGTTTCAAAACCCAGCCTATAGGTCCACAGGGGACCGTAAAAAATACTAGCACGGCGTCACATTTCCAATGACGCGCCCATCCTGGTGCAGCCAACGATGCCGAGATCAGAAATACAAACATTTCGAATATCGAACAGCGATCCGCATGTCGGCGAAGTGCCGCAACGCGGCGAACCACGACGCCATCCACATGTTCCGTCAGAGGCAGGTCTCCCCACGCGGCCGTCAGAACGAAAGGCTTGTGACCCTTTGCGACCAACTGGCGAGCGATATGAAGAGTCGCATTCCCCCCTCCGCCACCTATCGGTGGATACTCATAATTGATAAGGAGGATGCGGCGTGATTGCGTCAACTGACGATACCTGTGTAATGGCTATGGGTGATGACAAACGGTCTTTCCTTGCCGTATCAGACTCTATGTAGGCGATACAAGATTAGCATTGTGTCTCCGCTGTATTTAAACCTCTGGGTTAGGAACAACGCTTGAAACGTCTCTCACGATCAACACTTTTTGCTGCAAAAGCGGTGATTGGTGTTTCGGCGCTTGTGGCCGTGGTTTTCCACGTTCCTCTCGACGGGACGTTGGAAGCGCTGAGCGATCTAACGCTGCTCGATGGCTTGGTTGCGTTCAGTCTTTATTTTGTTGCTCACGGGGTAAATGCCCTCAGGCTCCGTCTTCTTCTTCCGGGCCTTTCTGTCACGCAGGCCCTACGTTTCACCATGATTGCCGTCCTATATGGTACGGCGCTACCCGGTCAGCTTGCCGGGGACGCTGTTAAAGCGTTTCGGTTGACGCGCGCGGCGTCGCGAGCTGGGGATGTCAGCGCAACGATAGGTGCAGTCGCATTGGACAAGGTGATCGGTTTATTTGCCTTGTTGTTCCTTACAGCGATTGGACTGGTTTTTAGCCTGGAGAGCTTTGAACCCGACCTTATCATATTCGTCAGCATCACCCTTACATTGGTTACTGTCGCTTTTCTCATCGTTTTAACCGCGCCCATGCCCCAGATACTAAGAAAGCTAAACCCCGGCATTGGAGCGTGGCGAGAAGGAGTCTTACGGCCACGCATATTAGCTCTGTCCCTTTTGGCGGGTGTGATCTTTCAGAGCCTATCAATTTCCGTTTTTATCGTGCTTGGATTGGCGATAGGTCTCGACCTATCTCCAGCGGTTTGGGCTGTGGTTGTCGGGTTAATTTCTCTAGTGCTGCTTGTACCTATAACTGTGGCGGGAGTGGGTCTTCGCGATGCGTCGCTTGTCGCGATCTTATCCGCCCTCGGACAAAGCGCGAGCGCTGCATTCGCTTTATCCTTGGCGCTCTTATTATTGAATCTTGCCGGCGCTGTTGTTGGTTTACTCGCCGATCTTGGTGGCCGAGACGAAAATGCTTAAGGCTTTTTTGTCACGGTAATGATTAACGGGGTCCACCCCTGAAGCGCCACTATCAAGTGCGCGATCGCGCGGCTTAAACCACACCGTTGGATAAATTTAACGAGACGACGGAGCACATCCAACGCCATCCAGCGATCGACATCCGCTGTGCTCATGCGTTCAATGAATTTGTCCTCACCCAACGAGTGCACGGTTAATGGCGTCGAATACGCAATGGCCTTTAAATGTCGCCGAACCCAAAACGGGTTTATTTCTGTTCGGATGGTGGCAGCAAATTCGGGATTTCGGCGGTATACCCATTTAATCCACCATTTAAAGAAACCATTCGAGATAATTGGTGGATGAAATGCGGCATGATGTCCGTCGAAGTACGAAAAATAATTCGGGCAAATAATCTGTAACGTTCCGCCAGGTTTCAGTACGCGGACAGCTTCACGCAAGACCTTTGTGGGATCGAGGACGTGTTCAAGAACATTCGAGGAGTATACAATATCGAAGCTGCGGTCGGGAAAAGGAATTGTTTCGCCGAGGGCGTTCCTTATACGCGCCGGATCAAGTCCGTTTTCCTGGATGAGCTTGTTCGCAACGTCAGCAGAATATTCAAAACCGTCTCCTTCCGGCTCTAATCCCCAGGCGTCAATGCCGAACTTTTTTTGCCAAACTATATGGTTAACGCCACACCCTGTGCCTATTTCGAGAACTTTTTTTCCTTGAAGAGGAACAAATTCCTCAAGAACCTGTGCCATATTTTCCGCTTTTCGCGGATCAAGCGTGTCGGCTGCAAATTTATCCCGGTCGACTTTCATCAAGGATGAAAAATATGCACCTTGCGTATCGCGCACCTTGGCGAACGCCTCGGGTGTTATAGTGCAAAATTCTGTTGAGAGCGCAGCCGGATCAATGGTCATGTCGGCGTACTTTCTTTAACGCTATGGCTAAGTGACAGCCAGCTCCATAATGCGAGTCGGTCATCGCGTCGCCCCTCCACATGCGCGGCCCAGCGGTCACTCATTTCCTTTGAGTCTATAAAGGGAACGCTCGCTTCAGAGGGTTTTTTCCATGACTTGAGCCACCGCGATAAGGGAATCCCAAATCCCTTTTTCCGTCTATGGATGATGTCAGAAGGAAGTCGATTTTTTAGGGTTTGCTTCAGGATCCATTTCGTCGTGAACCCACCTATGGCATCGCCCTCAAGTTTGTATTGCCATGGCAAGCGCCGGGCAAAATCGACAAGTTCGTTATCAAGAAAGGGGGCCCTAACCTCTAAAGAAGCCATCATGCTGGCGCGGTCCGACTTCACCAAAATACCGTCGGTCAAATAAAACCGTGTGTAAAAGTCCAAAACACGATCGACAATATGCGGGCTAGGAACGGCATCCCATGCGGCGATGGCTTCGCTATAAAGTTCGTCGGCGGAAACGGTTTCGGAAAACAAATCGGAAATTTCCTCCGGCTGCAACGGCGCGAGCCAACGCGGGTTCCATTGTGCCGGTGGATACATGAGTCCCTTGAGACCCCGGTTCATCACAAAATCAAGGCTCATATTGCGGTCTGACTGAGGTAGGTGAGCGGCCACCGCGGCGACCGCCGAGTGAAGGGGCTTCGGCATGAATTTGCGATAGATCTTCGCGCGCTCAAGAACGCGGAAAGGGTCGTAGCCTGCAAATAACTCATCGCCGCCATCTCCTGAGAGCGCGACGGTTACGTGTTTACGCGCAAATGCGGCTAGTAAGGATGTAGGCAAGATCGAACTATCACCCAACGGTTCGCCGATTTGAAACAGTAAGGTGGGCACCGTTGCCTGTAAGGCGTCCAGATCGCATATTTCCAAGTGATGAGTGCTACCGATGTGAAGGGCGACTTCCTCCGCGAAGGCAGATTCATCAAAGCTAGTTTCCCGGAAGCCCATGGAAAACGTCTTCAATTGATCTGCAGGTCTTGAGTCCGCTGCAAAGCTCAAGATCGCGCTCGAGTCTACGCCGCCTGAGAGAAAAATTCCGAGAGGAACATCTGCATCCAAACGCAATGAAACGGCGCGGTTTAAAAGCGTTTCCAGTTCTTCCGTCAACTCCTCGACGGGTTTTTCCGGCGATGTTTCAGGATTGATTTCAAATCGCCAGTATGGGCGCGTTGAATAAGAACCGGTTGTCGCGTCAATGGTAACGGTGTGTCCGGCTCGCACTTTTGCAATGTTCTCATAAGGGGTGTGCTCTCCAGGGAAAAACCCATGCGCAAAAAATTTCATCAAACCCATTTTTGATGTTGAAGCACCACGGATTGAAGGATGGCGCAGGAGAGCGGGAAGTTCGGAGGCAAAAACGAAAGCAGTATTTGTCGCCCCGTAAAAAAGTGGTTTCTCCCCAAATCTGTCTCGGGCGAGGGTCAGTTCTTTTTTGTGGCGCTCGTAAATAGCAACGGTGAACATGCCGTTCAGCTTTGGCCACAAATCCGTGCCCCAGGTTTTGTAACCGTGAATCAAAACCTCTGTGTCGGAATGGTCCGTCTGGAATCGACAACCAAGAGCTTCCAGCTGCTGGCGCAGAGCTCTGTGGTTATAAATTTCACCATTGAAAACAACGCATACATCGCCGTTGGCATCCCACATCGGCTGGGCTCCACCTGGAACATCAACGACAGCGAGCCGCCGGCTACCTAAAAAAACCGGGAGATGCTGGTCTGCAAAATGACCTTCACCGTCCGGTCCGCGATGGACCAGTGCATCTGTCATAGCTTTGATGTCAGTCGATGAACCAGCGCCTATGAAGCCTGCGATACCGCACATGGTTATAAATCACGACACGTTGCGCGCATCGCTCGCGTCGTCAAAATTTTGCAATTCCTTCACGGTGTACGGGCGCTTGTCCTGAGATTCGTAGTAAATGCGAACGAGAACTTCGGCAAGCAGCCCCATCAACATGCACATGACGCCAGAGATAAAGCCTAGGGTAAACAGCAGCGGTAATGGCGTTTCAACGAAGGATGTCCCATCAATAAGCTTCAAGTATAAAGCCCAAAATCCCGCGGCAAGCGATATAGCGAAGAACCCAAGGCCGACCATCCCAAAGATGTAGATGGGTTTCGTTTCATATTGGGTGAGAAATTTCACGACCATAAGGTCGAGCAACACCTTAAACGCTCGGCTAAGCCCGTATTTTGATTTTCCAGCCCGGCGAGGATGATGTGTAACCGGCAGCTCAGTTACGCGGGCGCCTTGCCACTTCGCATATATTGGAACAAAGCGATGCATCTCCCCGTAAAGCCGAAAGCCTTCTAAAACATCTCGGCGGTACGCCTTCAATGTGCATCCATAATCTTTTAGAGGCACACCTGAAACCCAACTAATCAGGGCATTGGCGATGCGGCTCGGAAGTGTGCGGGTGAGGTAGTCGTCTTGACGACTTCGCCGCCATCCAGAAACGACGCCATAACCCTCGTCCAGTTTATTTAGAAGCTTGCCGATGTCTGCAGGATCATTTTGTAAATCACCGTCCATGGGCACGATCACGTTACCGCGCGCATGATCGATGCCTGCCATCATTGCTGCTGTTTGGCCAACGTTACGTTTAAACGTAATAGTGCGAATGCGAGACTCTGCTTGGGCCGCGAGGGACAATTTCTCTCCGGTGCCATCGGTTGATCCATCATCGATAAAGATAATTTCGTAAGGACGATCTAGGCCGTTCAGCGCCTCGGTTAATGACGCAACCAAGGACTCTACATTCTCAGCTTCATCATACATCGGAATGATGACGGATATGAGATCTTGCACGGTCACGGCGCGATTTATCTCCTGACAAACTGTTCCTCTGGATTTGTACTCTCTTTTGTAAGGCGCGCAGCGGCTATGGAAAAGTAAAATCCTCTACTATTCGATATGGAACAGTAGCTTTAGAGGAAAAGGTGAATACAGAGTGCGCGTGTGACAAAATCGAAAGAAGAAATATTTGCGCGACTCCTATCTCCTAGAGTTACGCGGTTCTTAGTCCGAAGAAAATACATGGCCGACGTCTACGCTCTCTCGCGTGGAGTCACGCAATTCAAACGATAATTTAAAGCGCAGTATTTTTAGTTGCGATCTGCGTGATGGTGGAGCCGAGCGGGATCGAACCGCCGACCTCGACGTTGCGAACGTCGCGCTCTCCCAACTGAGCTACGGCCCCGTATCAACGCTGGAGCGGGCAACGCTTATGCGTCGCTTCCGCAAAATCGGCGGGAGAATGGTGTGAAAGGCCCCTGAAGTCAAGGTAACGGAGGGGTGCATTAGCCAACGGTTTTGTGGGAATACTGAGATTTTCTCCAACTTGCACCCTTAAGACCTGATGAGTAGTGTGGCGCCTGACCGACGTAGGTTGTCACGAACTCAGAGAGCGATATCGCACATGAATACGATTCTCCTGCCATTGCTTAGCGTCGTTGACCTCGCATTGAACCTTTACACGTGGGCGATAATCATTTCGGTTGTTTTAAGTTGGCTGGTCGCATTCAACGTCATCAATACCTACAATCGGTTTGTGCATATGGTGATTTCTTCACTAAATCAGATTGTAGAGCCGGCGTTGCGGCGCATCCGTCAATTCGTTCCTATCTTTGGTGGCCTTGATTTGTCGCCGATTGTCTTGTTGCTTGCAATTTACTTTCTGCGCCAAGTCTTGTTTCAGTTGCGCCTCGAACTTGTTTAGCTTGCTCGCCATTACCGGCATGAGGACGGTTGATGGTTTTGCGAAAAGCGCACAGCAATGGATGCATTCATGAGTACAGCAAAAGTTATTGATGGCAAAGACGCATCAGCGAGGCTCAAAGCAGGAGTCATGACCGCGACTGCTCAGCTAAAGGAAAAGCACGGAGTTGTTCCCGGTTTGGCGACCGTGCTCGTTGGTGAAGATCCAGCGAGTCAGGTTTATGTCCGCAACAAACAAAAGACAGCAACTGCTGCGGGAATGAACTCTTATCAGCACGACTTATCCGCAGAGACCAGCGAAGCCGATCTTCTCAATCTCATAGAGACGCTCAATGCGGATGCGGCGGTAAACGGCATATTGGTTCAACTGCCGGTGCCTAAACACATCGATCCATTCAAAGTCATCACCGCAATATCTCCCGCTAAGGATGTTGATGGCCTTCATCCGGAAAACGCTGGGCGTCTTGTTGCTGGTGGTGACGCGCTGGTTCCCTGCACGCCACTTGGGTGTCTTATGCTGCTTAAGGATACTGTCGGTGATTTGTCGGGAAAGCGAGCGCTGGTGATGGGCCGCTCAAATCTGGTCGGCAAACCCATGGCGCACTTGTTGCTGAATGAGAACTGTACGGTAACCATTGCGCATTCCCGCACCGTAGACCTCCCTGCTCTCTGCCGAACAATGGATATTGCGGTTGCGGCGATGGGTCAGGCCGAAATGGTGCGCGGCGATTGGATCAAACCAGGCGCCACAGTGATCGACGTTGGAATAAAGCGCGTTCCCGCCGCTGACGGTAAAACAAAGCTCGTTGGTGACGTCGACTACAGTGAGGCAGCGCAGGTTGCAGGTGCAATCACACCAGTTCCTGGGGGGGTTGGACCCATGACCATCGCGTGTTTGATGCTAAATACTTTAAAGGCATGCTGCCGCGTCTACGGTATTACTGACGTGCCCATACCGACAACGCTGCCGCCGGCAGAATAAGTTTAATCGAACTTGCTGAAATCCGGCGGGCGTTTCTCAAGAAACGCTGTCGCCGCCTCTTTAAATTCTGGCGACGTCAAACTATCCCGCACAGCTTCGGCTTCCAGCGCTATACGCGCGGAAACCTCTTCTATATCGGCGCGCATAAGAGCCTTTGTCTGGCGAATGGTTGAGGGTGGTTTAGTCGCCAACTTGGCGGCTACGTTCTGCGCAACTTTCATTAATTCGTCTGGCTCAACCACCTCATTGATTATGCCAAGGTGCGCTGCGTGCTGGGCATCAAATACGTCGCCAAGCAGTAGCATTTCGCTAGCCCGCGCAATCCCAATTGTCCGCGGTAAGAACAGTGTTGAAGCAAATTCCGGCACTATAGCGATATTGACGAACGGCAATTGAAATCTCGCTGCGGGCACGGCGTAAACCAGGTCGCAATGAAAGAGCAATGTTGTACCAATCCCGATTGCTAAACCGTTGACAGCTGCGATTACGGGTTTGGGAAATCTCGAAAGACAGGTCATGAACTTGAAAACCGGCGCATCAAGAGACATCGGCGGGTTTTCCAAAAAATCTTTCAGATCATTTCCCGCAGTAAAGCTGTCTCCTGTACCAGTAAAGATAACAACACGTACCTCTGCATCGCCCGCCGCGGCGGTCAGTACTGCGGTTGCCTCAGAATACATTTCCGTCAGGAGCGCGTTTTTCTTGTCCGGGCGATTAAACGACACGGTGAGAACGCCACCGCCTTTCTGAGTGCGGATGTAATCTGTCATAACGCGTCCTTCCTATTCGCGAGCGCTATTTCGTCTGTGCAAGCTTGCCCAATCTTAGGCGCAGTGCATTGAGTTTAATGAAGCCTTCCGCGTCAGCTTGGTTGTACACCGTATCTTCTTCGAAGGTGACGTAATCCATGCGGTACAGCGAATTGGGAGACTTGCGGCCAACTACCCAAGCATTGCCCTTGTACAATTTAAGGCGTGCAACTCCGTTCACTCGTTGTTGCGTTTGATCGATCGCGGCTTGAAGCATCTCGCGCTCTGGAGCAAACCAGTACCCGTTATAGATCAGCTCCGCATAGCGGGGCATCAGCTCGTCCTTAAGATGCGCGGCCTCGCGATCAAGAGTGATACTCTCCACGGCGCGATGAGCTGTCAGAAGGATAGTCCCGCCTGGTGTTTCGTAAACACCTCGGCTTTTCATGCCGACATACCGGTTCTCAACAAGATCAAGACGCCCAACCCCATTGCGGCCCGCAATTTCATTCAGCTTTGCGAGTAAAGACGCCGGAGAGAGTTTTTCTCCGTTTACAGCAACCGCATCGCCTTGTGCGAATTCAATCTCCACATACTCAGGTTTATCCGGCGCGGCCTCAGGTGAAACGGTCAAGCGAAACATATCCTCGTCGGGCTCGACCCAGGGATCTTCCAACGCTTTTCCTTCGTACGAGATGTGCAAGAGGTTTGCATCCATCGAATAGGGCGCTTCACCGCGTTTGTCTGTGGGGATGGCAATTTGATGTTGTTCCGCGTAGGAGATCAGCTTGCTACGCGAATTGAGATCCCACTCCCGCCACGGCGATATCACGTGAACGTCCGGCTTTAACGCATAAGCGTTTATTTCAAAGCGAACCTGATCGTTGCCCTTGCCGGTGGCTCCGTGAGCGATCGCATCGGCACCTGTTTCAATGGCGATCTCTACTTGTCGTTTGGCGATCAGGGGGCGAGCGATGGACGTTCCTAGCAGATAAACACCTTCATAAAGCGCATTGGCTCTGAACATCGGAAAAACGAAGTCGCGCACAAACTCTTCGCGCAAATCTTCAATGAAGATTTGCTGGATACCCATCTGTTCGGCTTTTTTCCGGGCTGGCTCTAGCTCCTCGCCCTGGCCGATGTCGGCCGTAAATGTGACAACTTCGCAGCCGCGCTCAACTTGCAGCCAGCGCAGAATGATGGAGGTGTCCAGGCCGCCTGAGTAAGCCAGCACAACTTTCTTAGGTTTTGAAGCCATTGATAAACCTTGTTTTTAATTTAAGGCGCCAACGAAATTGCGCGCAGTATAAGCTTCGCGGCGCCGGGAACAAGTCAGGGTCGACAGCTAAAATGCCGCTTCTTTCTCCGCCCAGGCTTGTTCTGCTTGGGTGCGCCGTTCGCGGGCCGAGAGTTTTTCCGAGTCCGTTTTTAGCTGTCCGCAAGCGGCCAATATATCTCGGCCCCGCGGCGTGCGGATGGGTGCCGTAAATCCCGCGTCCCAAAGGATTTGGGCAAAAGCGTTTATCGTATCCTCCTCCGAGCATTCATAGGGTGCGCCGGGCCAGGGGTTGAAGGGAATCAAATTAAATTTGCACGGAATTCCCTTAACCAAGGCGATCAAAGCGCGCGATTGAGCTGGTGAATCGTTTATCCCTTTGAGCATCACATATTCGAATGTGATTCGCCGGGCGTTGCTGGCGCCGGGATAATTACGGCAGGCATCCATGAGGGACTTTAGCGGGTACTTCTTATTGATTGGCATGATGACATTGCGTGTATCGTCATCTGGCGCATGGAGGGAAATGGCAAGGTTTACGCCAAGCTCCTCACCACATTTGTGAATCTCCGGCACCACTCCAGACGTAGACAATGTTATGCGGCGCCTACCCAGTGCGATACCGTCGTCGGCCATTATTATTTTCATGGCTTTGGCAACGTTCTCGAAGTTGTAGAGGGGCTCGCCCATTCCCATAAGCACAATGTTTGAAAGCATACGCCGCTCATCTGTCGGTGTGGGCCATTCGCCGTAACTGTCCCTCGCGGCCATGAACTGACCGATAATCTCCGCCGGTGTGAGATTGCGCACCAGCCTTTGGGTGCCGGTGTGGCAGAAGCGGCAGGTTAATGTGCAACCGACTTGAGAAGAGATGCACACCGCGCCGCGATCATCTTCGGGAATGAAAACGGTTTCCGCTTTTTGTCCGTCGTCGAATTTAAAAAGCCACTTACGTGTTCCATCGACGGATGTCTGTTCACGGGCCGTCGATGGGCGTGCGATAACAAATTGTTCGGCGAGCTTCGTGCGCAAGCTGATCGACAAGTCCGACATGACAGAAAAATCCATCGCTCCGCGATGGTACATCCAGTGCCACAACTGTTTTGCACGAAACGGTTTTTCACCGATGCTCTCGATAGTTTCAGTCAACTCCGAACGGCTGAGACCAATAAGATTTAACCGGTCCTCCTTCATTGTAGTGGTGCTCATGAGACGCTCTGCGCGTGAGCATCTAAGTTTTTTATGACAGCTTTGTCGCTGCAAAGGGGGCACGCCGGGTCGGGATTTATTTTCACAACGCGAGTGGTGGCTGCCAGAGCGTCATAGATCAACAAGCGGCCCGCCATACTGTCTCCAATGCCGAGAATTTCTTTGATCACCTCTGTGGCCTGTAGCGTACCGAGCACGCCGGCGACAGCCCCGAGCACGCCGGCCTCCTGGCATGTCGGGATTTGCCCCTCGGGCGGAGGCGCGGGATAAAGGCAGCGATAGCAAGGCCCTTCAGCGTGAGGTTTGTATGTTGAAAGCTGTCCGTCAAACCGCAGTACGGCCGCCGAAACCAAAGTTTTCCTTGCTAAGTAACAGGCATCGTTGACCAAAAACCGAGTTGGGAAGTTATCGCTTCCGTCTGCAACGATATCGTAATCCTTGATCAGGTCGGAGACATTATTCACGCCTAAACGCATTTGATGCTCGACCAATTTCACGTCCGGATTGATGGCGGCAACGGCTTCGCCCGCGCTTGCGGTTTTTGCAGTACCGATTCGGTTTGTTGTATGAGCGACTTGACGCTGGAGATTCGACAGATCGACCTCATCATCGTCAACAACACCAATGGTGCCAACCCCGGCCGCTGCAAGGTACAGGATAACCGGCGATCCCAGCCCGCCAGCACCGACCACCAACACGTTTGCGTTCAGCAGCTTTTCCTGTCCGACACCCCCAACCTCTTGCAGCAAGATGTGACGGGCGTAGCGATGAACCTGATCTTCCGAGAAATCCATAGGCCGAACGTGCTTACATATTAATTTGAAGTACCCGTAGATCCAAAACCACCCGCACCGCGCCCGCTCTCGGGGAGTTCGTTTTTCTCTTCCCACATCACTTTACGCACCGGTGCGATGACCATCTGTGCAATTCGCAATCCGCGAGTGACGATAAAAGGTTCTGCACCGTGGTTGATCAGAATGACCCCGACCTCTCCTCGGTAGTCGGCATCGATTGTCCCGGGGCTGTTGAGCACGGTAACACCATTTTTCGCCGCAAGGCCGGAGCGCGGGCGAATCTGCGCTTCAAATCCGTTGGGCAGCGCGATTGAGAAACCAGAGGGGATGATGGTGTGTTCTCCTGGCGCAAGGCTTACGTCCTCAGTGACGGCCGCACATAAGTCCATCCCCGCCGACTGTTCGGTTTGATATGCCGGAAGCTGAAGGTCCTGAGCGTGGGGTAAACGTTTAATAGCAACGGACGTAATGACGGGCACAGGCAAGTCCTTATGAGTTTTGTTGAACAAATTTTGCGATACGCTCAGCAAGACGGTCGGCGACAGCTTGCTTGCGCATGGTTGGCCAGCTTTCCACATTCCCGGGCGTAACGAGATGTACTGTGTTGTTGTCTCCGCTGAATGTCCCGCTGTCAGGCGATACATCGTTTGCGACAATCCAATCGCAGTTCTTTGTCGCGCGTTTTTCTTGAGCGTTGGCGATCAAGTCCTCGGTTTCCGCGGCAAAGCCGACAACGAGACGAGGACGATCTGGACCGGATTGGGAGAGGGTTGAAAGGATATCGGGGTTTTCAGCAAGCTTGAGCGACGGCGTGGCTGAACCCTTCTTCATCTTCTGGCCCGTTTGTCCAGCAACCGCCCAGTCAGCCACAGCGGCCGCGCACACTAAGATGTCAGCCGGAAGTGCATCACTACAGGCCTTCATCATTTGGGATGCGGTTTCGACCTTCACTACATCCGCACCCGTTGGATCAGGCTCGCTAACCGGACCGGTCACCAAAGTGACCTTGGCTCCCAAATCTGCCAAGGCTGCGGCTATGGCGTGTCCCTGCTTTCCAGAGGATCGATTGGCAATGTAGCGCACCGGATCGATGGGCTCATGGGTCGGGCCGCTTGTAACGATTGCACGGTATCCTTTGAGCGGTCCGTCATCCTGGTTTTTCTGAAAGTGACGAGACAGAGCCGCAATGATGTCGGGGACCTCGGCCATACGCCCGTCTCCAACTTCTCCGCAAGCCAGATCACCAGCTCCCGGACCGACCACTTGAACTTCGCGATTTTTCAAAGTTTGCAAATTCGCCTGAGTGGCCGGGTGGGTCCACATCATGACGTTCATGCTTGGAGCAATCATCACGGGTTTATCTGTGGCCAGTAGGGCCGTTGTCGCTAAGTCATCTGCAAGGCCAGCGGTCATCTTCGCCATAATGTCGGCGGTGGCCGGGGCTACCAAAAGGATGTCGGCCTCCCGGCACAAACGAATGTGACCCATCTCCGCTTCATCGGTCAGAGAGAAAAGCTCCTGATAGGTTTTATGACCAGACAGGGACGCGAGCGTCAGCGGTGTAACGAATTGTGCACCGCCTTTGGTCAGGACACATGTTACCGACGCGCCGCGTTCGCGCAGGCGGCGAATAAGATCGGGAATCTTCACAGCGGCAATTCCGCCGGAGACAATCAAGAGTATTTTTTTGTTTTCAAGCACGTGCGTGCTCCTGTGCGCGAGTCGGGCGCACTCTAACCCAAGATGAGGATCGCCAACAGACCTACAGCGATCGCCCAGGGCGCCCAATTGGGCCATCGCTGAAGATGGTTTGTGTCCCCCCGCAGGGCCTTGGCCGTATCCGGGTGGAGTTTTAGCCCACCTTGGTTGAGGTCCGCGCTTATCGCATCAACACGGTCGATTATGCGCGGTAATTTTTCGAGGGCGCGGAGCGCATTGGTCGCTGTATCACTGACAATTGCTTCTGGACCCAGCCGGTCACGCATCCAGTTTTCGATCAACGGCTTCGCCATTTCCCACATGTTCGAGTCAGGTGCGAGCGTCCGCCCCACGCCTTCAGCCAAAAGCATGCTTTTTTGCAAAAGCAGCAGCTGAGGCTGGGTTTGCATCTCGAAAGTCTCGGTCACTTGAAAAAGTTGACCCAGGAGTCGGGCGATCGAGATTTCAGATATAGGCTTACCCAAAATAGGCTCAGCGATTGATCTGCACGCCTGGGCGAATCCCTCTGCAGATTTATCTGCAGGCACGAAGCCAGCGCGCATATGAGCCTCCGCGACCATGCGGTAGTCGCGAGTTAAAAATCCTAAAAGCATTTCGCCCAATGCCTTTTGCGTTACCGTATCGATCCGACCCGTAATACCGAAGTCCATAGCAATGATGACGCCCTCTTCGCCGACGAAGAGATTGCCTGGATGCATGTCGGCATGAAAAAAACCATGTTCAAAAACCATTTTAAAAAAGGCTTCGGCGGCTGTTTTCACGATATCTTTTGGGTCAACGCCGGCTTTCTCGATCGCGTCCTCTTCGTCGATACGTGCGCCTGATACGCGCTCAAGGGTGAGAACGCGCTCGGATGTTCGCTGCCAATCAACGGCGGGGACTCGAAATGTTTTATCGTCCGCGAAATTTTCCGCCATTTCCGCGGCTGCGGCGGCTTCAAAACGCAAATCCATTTCAGCGTGAGCGGTTTCCTCAAACGTGCGCACAACATCAATAGGTTTGAGTCGCTGTAACTTGGGAAAAAAGTATTCAATGATTTCCGCGATCCAGTGCAAAACATCGATATCTCTATTGAAGGCGTCTTTGATGTGTGGACGGAGGACTTTCACGGCGACTTCCCGTCCTCCCGCGGTAACGGCAAAATGAACCTGGGCAATTGACGCTGCGGCGACCGGCTTTTCCTCGAATTCTGTGAACACGTCTTCGAGCTTTGCGTCGAATTCCTCCTCAATCGTTATCTTGGCAGCTGCGAATGAAAACGCAGGAAGTCGGTCTTGTAATTCGGCAAGATCGGCTGCGTTTTGTTCACCCAAAAGATCGGTGCGTGTTGATAAGGCTTGGCCGAATTTGATGAATGTCGGGCCTAATGTTGTGAGAGCTCGTGCTAGCCGTTGCCCTGGCCGCAGATTTTTCACTGATGCATGCGGGCGCCAAAGTCCGTGCGCGAGTCGTTCGCCGAATCGCCCCGCGGGATGAGCGGCAAAAATCTCGAGCGCATCGTGCTGCGCAAGGCAGCGTGCAATGACCCATAACCGGCTAAGGTTTCTAAAGCTGCGAAGCATGAATTTCGGCCCGTTGCGTAAAGTTTTAAGTGCGCCAACCTGTATGAATGGCGGCAATCCCACCATTTAGATTGCGCACGCTTATTTGGCTAAAGCCGGCCCGTGTCATTTTATTCGCCAAGCTTTTTTGATCGGGAAATTGCCGGATGCTCTCCGCCAGATATGTGTAAGCGTCACGATCCCCGGCGACGAACTCCCCCAGCCAGGGCAAGACTTTAAAAGAATATGTGTCATAGAGCTTATCGAGAAGCGGTACCAATACCTTGCTAAATTCAAGACATACAAATCGACCACCAGGCTTCAGGACACGCCGTGCCTCAGCTAAGGCGGCTTGTATATGGGTGACATTTCGCAACCCAAAAGCAATAGAAAGGGCATCGAAGTGCGTATCTGGAAACGGCAGTGTTTCAGCATTCCCGCAAACCCATTGAATACCTTCAAGATGTCCATTGTCGATTGCGCGGTTGCGGCCGATAGCCAACATTTCAGTATTGATATCGCAAATTGTAATGGGTGGAGATTTGTGACCCATACGCTTAAGAATGCGAAAGGCTATATCGCCGGTTCCGCCAGCAAGATCTGCAATGGTCTCGCCGGTGCGGGGCGAGAGTATGTTCACCATCTCTGCCTTCCAGGCTCGATGAATCCCCGCACTCATAAGGTCGTTCATGAGGTCGTATTTAGGGGCAACCGCATCGAAGACGCCTCGCACCAGGCCAGATTTTTCATTTTCCAGCACAGTTCGAAATCCAAAATGCGTGGAGCCGCTGGCCTCATCGTCTTGCTTAACGCGAGGCCGAGGAGTTCTTGTTTCAGATGTCATATGGTGACCTTAATCTATGGGGCGCCTAAAAACACGAGCCCGAATCGATCTCCTGGAAAAGATAGTGCGGCGGCACAATTTTTTGGCTGCAGACGACTATTTTTCGCCGCGGCGCTATGGAAGCAGACCTTGAATGCCTGAATTGCCTGAAGTCGAAACAGTGTGCCGCGGATTGGTTGGGGTGCTCGAGGGTCGCCGCCTTAAGGACATACAAGTAACGAGGCCGGATCTCCGCATACCGTTTCCAAAAAACTTTGCTGCCAATTTGAAGGGCCGGCGGATTTGTAAAATATACCGTCGCGCGAAATATATTCTTATGAGCCTGGATGATGGCAACGCGCTGATCATTCACCTTGGAATGTCCGGTCGAATGGTTGTTTCGAGCAATTCATCACCTGCCCAACTGCACGACCATGTCATATTCTTTACCGATGATGGGTCCGTGGTGCGTTACAACGACCCCCGGCGCTTTGGATTAATGGACTTAGCCATCGAAGACGCTCTAGATGACCATAAATTCTTCAATCACTTGGGAATCGATCCTCTGAGTGATGACTTCGGCCCCGGTATATTTCTGAATACCCTAAAGGGTCGATCGACAGCCATAAAATCTGCACTCTTAGATCAACGGCTCGTTGTTGGAATCGGAAATATCTACGCGTGCGAGAGCCTGTACAGAGCGGGCATTTCACCACGCCGGAAGGCTGGATCGATCACAAAAGAGCAAGCGACGCGTCTGGTTCAGGCAATAAAGGACGTTCTCACCGACGCAATTGCCGCAGGGGGGTCGTCGTTGCGTGATCATGTTCAGCCCACCGGAGAACTCGGGTATTTTCAGCACGCTTGGTGCGTCTATGGTCGAGAGGGGCAAAAATGCGTCAGAGCTCGGAGTGGCGAGACCAAGCATCCTCGAATCAAACGAGTTGTACAGGGAGGCAGGTCCACATTCTATTGCCCCAGGTGTCAGAGGTAGGGGTAAGTAGAATCGAAGGCTTAAGTGGCACGCGCCTGAAATTCGAAGCTCGAGCGGAGCCTGGCTCCTTCATTAGGATTCCAATGGTACGGAATACCCTCAATGGGCTGATTCATTAGTCCAATAGCCCGCGAGGGCAGAATACAGGGAAACATTGTGCATTTAGATGGTCCCCCCTGGTGTTGACGCGGCCCGCGGCATCCCTTATAAGCCGCGCTTCTTTCGGAAATAACGACAACGGATTGGTCCGAAGCTTTCGGGTCGCAGCTTATGGCACATCACGCTTCAGCAAAGAAACGCATACGACGCAACGCACGAGCGACAGTCGTCAATCACTCTCGATTGAGTCGTATCCGCGGCTTAATCAAGTCAGTTGAATCGGCAATTGTGGCCGGTGATCAAAGTGCAGCGTTGGCGGCTTTGAAGAAAATGGAACCCGAATTGATGCGTGGAGCCCGGAAGGGTGTCATTCACAAAAACACCGCATCCCGGAAACTTTCAAGATTAACGGCGCGCGTTAAATCACTCGCCGCCTAAATTAGAAAATTCCAAATAGAGTTCGCGGCGGTGAAAATATAAATCCACCGCCGATTCTTTTTTATACTCCGACGACATACGTCCGCATTTCATTAGGAATCAAAGGCATGCGGTGTTGAGTTTGTCCTGATCGCTGTTTGACTCGCGTCCATTTCGAATATCGACACAGCTTTGCTGTCAAGAAATCTTTAGACTTGTTTCGTGCGCACCGAACGCTAAATTGGCGTCGTCTATGCAACGTTGGAGTTCCACGTTAGCCGTGAAAACGACAAGTTGCAGGTCACCAATAACTGTAGAAGGCAAGCACAAAGAGCTGATTTAAATTTTATTCAGCTCGGCGAAGGCCGTCTTTCGTTTTCAAACGAATTTCGTGCTTACCTTAGTATTGGGGACGCTAGACACGAGAAATTGTTTTTCGAGCGGCAACGATTTGCGATGAAAAACGTTTCTCAAGAGATTTGGGGGTTGTTGGATAACGGTCGGTGCAGACGGGTTGCCAGCGAACTAACAGAGGCAACTCGGTGAAATTTAGTGTCGAGGGGATCACTAAGCGTGACACGCGGTAACGGGGCGACCGTCAATCAAACTGAATGGGACCGTGTCAAAGCACGTCTTAGAAAAGAGTTCGGCGAAGCTGTTTTTAAGAGCTGGGTGACGCCCATAACGCCAGGCCCAGTTAACAACGGAGAAGTAGAGCTCGCCGTTCCCACTCGATTCATGCGGGATTGGATTTCTACACATTATGCGGAACGGATTCGCACATTGTGGAATGGCGAAAATCCACACGTGCGAAAAGTGACGTTGAAAGTGGAGCCGGCGGGAAACAAATCTCGCGTGGCGACGAAGCGTCCACCCGAACCCGTTGCCCCCCCTGGGTCGGCTCAATCTCGACCATCCAGTGTTTTCTCGGAATCGACATTGTCGTCGTCAACGCTAGGAAAAGATTTATCAGCCCCGCTCGATTCTCGATATGTTTTTGAAAATTTCGTGGTGGGGAAGCCAAACGAATTTGCCTATGCGGCAGCGAAACGCGTGGCGGAATCAGATCAAGTAAGTTTCAACCCGCTTTTTCTTTATGGCGGGGTTGGCCTCGGCAAGACCCATCTGATGCACGCAATCGCCTGGGAAATTCGCCAACGGACCCCGGCCCGCCGTGTGGTGTACCTGTCGGCTGAAAAGTTTATGTACAGCTTTGTTCGGGCACTTCGAAACCAAGATATGGTGTCTTTCAAGGAGCAGTTTCGTTCAGTCGACGTTCTCATGATTGACGACGTGCAATTCATTTCCGGCAAGGACTCAACGCAGGAAGAATTTTTCCACACTTTCAATGCGTTAGTGGATCAGGGGCGGCAAATTGTTTTATCGGCTGACAAATCGCCGTCCAATCTCGAAGAAATCGGTGATCGGTTGCGCTCTCGGTTGTCGTCGGGTCTGGTCGCTGATTTACATCCAACGACCTTTGAACTGCGCTTAGGGATTCTTGATGAGAAAGCGGAGCACCTCGGCGTTTCAGTTCCTCAGAAAGTTCAAGAATTTCTTGCTCACAAAATTACATCCAATGTTCGTGAGCTCGAGGGTGCATTAACGCGCCTAGTCGCACACGCACAATTGGTTGGCGGCGCGCTTACGTTGGAGACGGCGCAGGACCTGCTGCAGGATTTGCTCCGCGCGCACGACCGCCGCTTGACGATGGAAGAAATTCAAAAGCGTGTCGCCGAGCACTTTAAGATTCGGGTTTCGGACATGAGCTCCGCGCGTCGCTCCAGAGTGGTAGCGCGGCCTCGGCAGGTCGCGATGTACTTGTCCAAACAGCTGACATCGCGGTCATTGCCGGAAATTGGCCGGGCGTTTGGCGGCCGGGATCACACGACCGTTATGCACGCTGTGCGAAAAGTCGAGGAGCTTTCTAAGTCAGACAGCGCGTTTGCGGAGGACGTCGAACTTCTCACCCGAATGCTCGAGAGTTAGCGTCTCTTTAATTACCGCGCACTAATGGCTTTTTCAGTGAGCTAGAGTGCTAAGGCACAGCTGGCCCCCGCCCTATTCTCGAAGGATAGAGGGTTGGGCACCCCACCTTCGCCCTATCTCGAAACTTTACATCGGGCAGTTTTTCCTAGGTGCCAAAAGGCCCTGTGATATACTTTAAGTTTCTCGTCGCACGAAGACGCTACATCCGGTGGGGACCAATCATTTTGGGTTTTTTGGCCTTTAGATGCTTGGCAGGGGTGGCGCTGTCATCGGGCACCTTAGGGGCAAATTAGAACAGATATATTGAACATGAAGTTTATTATTGAGCGCGCTGCTCTCCTGAAGTCTCTCGGTCACGTGCAAAGTGTGGTGGAACGGCGCAACACCATTCCTATACTTTCTAACGTGCGTTTGGATGCGGCAAAGGGAAAGCTTTCCCTAAATGCGACGGATATGGATATCGAGATTGCCGAGAGCACAACCGCGGAGGTTGGGAAGGGCGGCTCGACAACTGTTCCCGCCCATACACTCTATGACATTGTTCGCAAGTTACCGGACGGCGCGCAGGTTGAAGTCGTATCGGCCTCTGATGGGGGACAGATTGTCCTCACCGCCGGCCGCTCGCGTTTCACTTTTGCATGTCTTCCTGTTGAAGATTTCCCGGCCATGTCAGATGGCGAGTTGGGGCATTCATTCAAACTTGCATCAGCGGATCTTAAATCTCTCATTGATCGAACGCGATTTGCAATATCGACCGAAGAAACACGGTATTACCTAAACGGAATTTACGTTCACGCTGCGAAAAGTGATGGCGTGGATGTGTTGCGCGCTGTCGCCACCGATGGGCACCGTCTCGCGCGCGTTGAGCTTCCTTTGCCTGATGGCGCATCGGGGATGCCTGGAGTTATTGTTCCGCGCAAAGCGATTATCGAAATGCGCAAGCTGATTGATGAGACAGAAAGTGATGTTGAGATCGCGTTATCCGATTCCAAAATCAAATTTAGTTTTGACGATGTCGTTCTTACCTCCAAACTTATCGATGGAACGTTCCCTGACTACGAACGCGTAATACCGACCGGCAACGACAAAGTGCTCGAAGCGGAATGTAAGCTCATGTTTAATGCGGTCGATCGTGTTTCGGCGATTAGCTCGGAGAAATCTAGATCGATAAAAATGAGCTGTGACAAAGGGTTAGTCACCTTGTCGGCGTCGAGCCCTGAGGCAGGAAGCGCTATCGAAGAGGTTGAGGCAACCTACGGATCAGGGCAACTCGAAATAGGATTTAATTCACGATATTTGCTCGAAATTCTGGGGCAGATAGAAGGTGATGCCGTGCGGTTTACGATGGCCGATGCCGCGTCTCCGACCATCATGCGTGATGTTGCGGACGCGTCCGCCGTCTATGTCTTAATGCCGATGCGCGTGTGATAGCGAGTGGGGATTATTCACCGGTGGCTGTCTCAGCACCGCATATGTCTACATCATCTGAAGCAGATGACGGGCTCCGGCGGGCGGATGAACGCGTCACTGTAGAGCACCTTACTCTTACTGATTTCAGATCTTATCGATCCTTGCGCATCAAGACAGATACGCGCTCAGTGGTTTTAACTGGGCCGAACGGGGCTGGAAAAACAAATATTTTGGAAGCGTTATCTTTTCTTTCTCCTGGCCGCGGTCTTCGAGGCGCAAGGCTCAGTGAAGTTGGATACTCTTCAACTGCTGACGGAGATGATCACCAGGACGTGCGCCCGTGGGCGGTCGCCGTTAAGCTCAATACGGCGAACGGACCGGTTGATCTTGGTACGGGAACGACCTCTTCGAATGACTCTCGCCGCATAGTTCATATTGACGGCGATACGGCTCGCAGCGCTACAGCGCTGCAAGATCACCTCAGTGTTGTCTGGTTGACACCGGCTATGGATCGTTTGTTTTCTGACGGGCCTGGTGGTCGCAGGCGTTTCATTGACCGACTGGTCGCGACGCTTGATTCTTCGCATACAGGGCGGACAGCGGCCTATGACCAAGCCTACCGCCAACGCCTCAAACTCATGCGGGACGATGATGGAGACGAAGCTTGGTTTACGGCGCTTGAAGATACGATGGCGCGACATGGCATCGCTTTGGCGGCTGCACGAAGTGATTTCGTAACCCGGCTCAACGACAAGCTCGCCTGTACGTCAGAGCAGTTTCCCGCTGCACGCATTGACCTAGAGGGAGCCATTGATGAGTGGTTGGCAAAGATGCCTGCAATCGATGTTGAAGATGCGATGCGCCAAAGTCTTCGCCGCGAGCGCGATGGGTGTCAGGATGACGGCGTAGGCCCCCATAAGTCGGATATCGCGGTTTATATGTCCGCACCGGGACATGCCTCGAACAATCAGCCCGCTGCTATGTGTTCCACGGGCGAGCAAAAAGCACTGCTTATTTCGCTTATTTTGGCGCACGCACGATTGCAAAAAGAACAACGGGGCCATGTTCCCATTTTATTGCTCGATGAAATTGCTGCCCATCTGGATCCAGACCGACGCAAGGCCCTGTTTGGTGAAATCCTGGATCTAGAGGCGCAAGCCTGGATGACGGGGACAGATGCAGCTTTATTCAGGGAGTTAGGCGACGCTGCCCAGTTCTTTAGTGTTCAAAATAAAAAGCTGACGGCGACATCACTGCCGCGCTAGATTTTTTGTAATCCGGACGTACATATAAAATGACCAAAGAGACGATTTGATGACCCCTCCCGCAGCTAAAGAAAAAAGCACTGACAAAGCTTACGATGCCGAATCAATCAAGGTTCTCAAGGGCCTTGATGCGGTTCGCAAACGGCCCGGTATGTATATCGGGGATACAGACGATGGGTCTGGACTCCATCACATGGTGTACGAAGTGGTGGACAACGCCATTGACGAGTCGCTGGCAGGGTATTGCGACCGTATCGAGGTTGTCTTGAATGGCGACGGCAGCTGCGTCGTTCGCGACAATGGCCGCGGTATTCCGGTTGATATTCACAAAGATGAAGGTGTTTCGGCCGCTGAAGTCATCATGACCCAGCTCCATGCGGGTGGGAAATTCGACCAAAACTCATACAAGGTTTCTGGCGGATTGCACGGCGTTGGCGTGTCGGTCGTCAACGCCTTGTCCTCAGTCTTAGAGATGCGCATTTGGCGCAATGGCAAAGAACATTTTATGCGGTTCCGCGATGGTGTCGCCGAAGTGCCTCTTGCAGTAACTGGCGATTCCCCAAAGGAAACAGAAGGGAGTCGCGCTGGTCAGCTCAAGACGGGAACAGAAATATATTTTCTTCCGTCGAAAGAAACATTCACTAAGACGGAGTTCGACTATGGGACGTTAGAGCACCGTTTACGCGAGCTCGCATTTCTGAATTCCGGCGTCTTTCTCAATCTCACCGACGCCCGCCACAGTGAAGTCAAATCGATCGATTTACATTACGAGGGCGGCATAGAGGCCTTCGTAAAGTATCTAGATCGCACTAAATCTGCGTTGCATGAACCCCCGGTGACGCTCGCCGCCGAGCGCGACGGAATATCTGTCGAGCTGTCAATGGAATGGAACGACAGCTATCACGAAAACACATTGTGTTTCACAAATAATATCCCGCAAAGAGATGGTGGGACTCACTTGGCGGGGTTTCGCGCCGCGCTGACGCGAACAATCAATCACTATGCAAACGCTCACGGTATGGGGAAAAAAGACAAGGTCTCGCTCACCGGCGATGATATGCGCGAGGGCTTAACCTGCGTGCTGTCCGTGAAAGTTCCAGATCCCAAATTTTCGTCCCAAACGAAAGACAAGCTCGTGTCCTCCGAGGTGCGCCCGGTGGTCGAAGGTGTGGTCGGCGAGAAACTTGGCGAGTGGTTTGAAGAACACCCCAATGAAGCCCGCAAAGTCGTTGGCAAAGTTGTTGAAGCCGCGTTTGCTCGTGAGGCCGCACGGAAGGCGCGCGAGTTAACCCGCCGCAAAGGGGCCTTGGATCTTGCCTCCTTGCCCGGAAAGCTTGCCGATTGTCAAAACCGGGACCCGGCGACATCCGAAATTTTTATTGTTGAGGGTGATTCTGCGGGTGGTTCAGCCAAGCAAGGGCGCGACCGCGCATTTCAGGCCATATTGCCGTTGAAAGGCAAAATCTTAAACGTTGAGCGCGCCCGTTTCGACAAGATGCTGAGCTCAGCTGAAATCGGCACTTTAATTACGGCACTTGGAACAGGCATCGGTCCAGAAGAATTCAACATTGAGAAACTGCGATATCACAAAATTATCATCATGACTGACGCGGATGTGGACGGAAGCCATATCCGAACACTTCTTTTGACATTCTTTTATAGACAAATGCCGCAGATTATTGAGAACGGGCATCTCTATATTGCTCAGCCTCCACTCTACAAAGTGAAAAAGAGCAGCTCCGAGGTTTACCTTAAAGACGACGAGGCCATGGAGGACTACCTTATTGGAGCCGGTCTGGCGAACGCCAAACTCGTTCTGCAAGGCGGTGGCCAAATCGCCGGGGAAGATCTAAGGCAGCTCGTATACAAAGCACGCGATATCAAAAACAGTTTACAGCTTCTCGCGCGCACGCTTCCTCTTAGCATTGTCGAACAATGCGCGATCGCCGGGGCTTTTAATCCTGACGTGCTCTCGAACATAGAGCTCGCGCGTCAAGCCGCCGACTATGTTGCAAAACGTTTGGATCATCTTGAAACCGAATACGAAAAAGGGTGGTCTGGAGAGTCGGCGGAAGGTGGCGGCCTTAAGTTTGAGCGCACTGTACGCGGCGTAACCGAAACATATATCTTGGATGGTCGGACTCTTCGATCGTCAGAAGCAATGCATCTTGATGGGTTGGCTGCGGAGCTCCAAACGACTTATACGCGCGAGTCCACACTTAACGTGAAAGACGAGGAAACAATTGTTTCAGGCCCGGTATCACTTGTCGGTGCTGTGATGAGAATTGGCAAGAAGGGGTTGTCGCTTCAGCGCTACAAGGGTCTTGGAGAAATGAACCCGGAGCAACTTTGGGAAACCACCCTAGATAAAAGTGCGCGAACCTTGTTGCAGGTCAAGGTCAATCACGGCGATGAAGCCAACGAAGTTTTCTCTACCCTCATGGGAGATGTCGTCGAGCACCGCCGCGATTTCATTCAGGAAAACGCGCTGTCCGTCAGAAACCTCGACGTCTAGGTTGCTCGCAAAACTGTACTTCAGTCTTTACCGACGACGATCTGCATCCGATCATCTTCGTCGCTCAAGGTTTCGACCACACGCTGGTGATCCTCCCAAGTGTCGGCAAATTCCATAAGCGCTTGGAGCAAAAGCTGATCCATACTTTTGTCCATGCTTTTCGCTAGATTTTCGAGGCGTTCTTCGAGGTCTTTGGGAACAGCGATCTGAAGTGCACCGCTTTTCTTACGCTGGCTCGCTGTTTTAGTTTTAGTTTTGTTTTTTCGCGGTGATTTCTTTTTTGTCGCCATGCTGAAGTCCTGCTCGCGGGGGCTCATGTGTCTGCGTCGGGGTGCTTCTTATGCCAAATCAAGCAGGTATTGAAGGTATCTGTAATATCACCGGGTCTCACTCGCCCCGGCTCGCCAAAGAAACTTGTCAAAAATGTCGGTGCCAAGGTGAAGGCTGAGGCGTTTTGAGTCCAAATTGGCGAGAGGGCAAAGAATCTAAGTAACTCCTGGTTGAAAAACGGCGTATTTTTTTGAAATATTATTGCGTAATTGAGTCTTAAAGAACTTAACCGGGCTTTTTGTGGCTTTTTGGAGCGCCCAACGCGTACGAGTCTGAATTATAATAGAAATAATACGTCAGGTGGCTTCGACCCATTTCCACCTGACCACACAATCCCCCCAAAATTGAACGAATATTTCAATCTTTTATATCCGTGCGGAACTATGATTCACGGAGCGCGCCAAAAAAGAGCATTAATTTTCATTGCGCGATCGCCATCTCATCACCAAATACTCCGCGCATCACAAGGTTCGCCAAAATAAATGGCGGCACATATTACGGCGCGCTTATCGCGCTGGAAGTTGGGGAGGGCCCAGAGGCCCACGACGAATAACCGGAAACGGTACCGGTCTCTGAACATAAGGGTACGCATGAGCCAAATCAGACCTTTTACGGTCTGGTAAGGGCGCTGTGTTGAAACAAGGTAAGGAGACCTCCGTGGTCGCTATGAAACGAATGCAGAGAATATTTTCTAACTTCCGATTATTCACCGCGCCCATCGTCTTGGGCGCCGCCATACTTTTATTAACCGGGCCATCCGCATCCGCAGGGGAAATCCCCGACGACATGCATATTGATTTCAACAGTATCGCTGTGTCGAAGGACGAGCTCGTTTGCCTGGCGTTGAACGATTACTGGGAAGCGCGAAGTGAAAGCCTTGCCGGGCGCGTCGCCGTGGCGAAAGTTGTTTTAAACCGTGCCATGGACCGCCGTTTCCCGAAGAATTTGTGCAATGTCGTGAAGGAGAACCGTGTTCGCGATGTGCTCCACCGATGTCAGTTCTCTTGGTATTGCGATGCCAAGGCCGATACCCCTTACGAACATGAAGAATGGCGCACTTCGTTAAGAATCGCAGCCGCTGTACTTCAAAAGGATGCCGCTATCGCCGACCCCACGGGCGGCGCTCTTTGGTATCATGCTGATTTCACCAAGCCAGCGTGGTCGTCAGGTTACGAAACCACCACGATCATCGGCAGTCATATTTTCTATCGCGATCCGTCGGACTATCGCCGCGTAAATAATGCGACCCGCCCATCATTTGTTTATCGCCTGAGCGCATTTTCGGAGTTCGCGGCGGTGCAGTCCTCACGCGAGCCGCGTGCGTATGCCAGTGCTGATAGTTCGGACTCAGCCGTACCTGTGCAGCCCGGCCCCGCTCCTGCGCAACCACTCACACGCTGAGTTCATTTCTACACCATACGGCTTGAGTAAGTTGACGGTGCATCTCTTGAAAGCATCGCCATGGTTGGGATGTGCGAGGTGTGCGACCTCATGCGCAATCACGTAAGTCAGGACATCATCCGGCGCTAAAATAAGACGCCAGGAGAAAGATAGTTTGCCTCCGGGTGCGCAGCTACCCCACCGGCTTCTCGTGTCCCGTAGAGTTATTCTTGAAATTGGCCGGCCCAGTGTCTCAGCCATCGCATTTGCCTGAGGAAGGATTTTCTCTCGCGCTTCTCGCTTTAGCCAATCGATAATGCGCCGACGGCTATGCTCCGGTTGACCGGTAACGAAAATTTTCCCGCATTCGCGCCACACGCCGCCTCGTAGCTGAGGTCTAGCTTCGACCAAATGATCTACGCCGCGAAATGGAATAACGGATCCGCGTTCTAGGGGAATACGATGCTGGAAGGTCGGCAAGGCGTTCGCGAATCCAATCGAGGTGGTCCTTTACGAACGTTGCGACAATTTTGTTGCTCACCCGTTTTGGTCGTACCAGAACGATGCAGTCTCTCGCAGGCTCGACGCGAAGTTTAAGTCGCCGTGCTCGCGCATTGGTCTGTACAACTAAGTGGTTTAACACCTCGGCTGCGTTGCCGTCGTCAGTTGGAAATCGAAGTGTCTTTAAAATGTCCACGATACGACGTGTGTATGAATTGGACCGGCGTCGCGCTCCGAAATACACCGTCCGCGCACGGACACCGTCGCACGATGGACTGAATCTGGATCACCGCTGACAAGCGGATGCCAATGCGGTAGGTCCTTTCCATTTTTCACCAAGCGATACGCGCATGTTCGTGGAAGCCAGTCAATGACATCTAATTCGTCCGGGGACAATACGACGCAGTCAGGCACCAGTTTTTTGCGTTGCGGGTAATTTGTGCAGCGGCATGAATGAACATCGAGAAGATGACAAGCAACGTTCGTAGATTTTAATTTGCCGCCATCTCCGCGAATTTTGTGAAGGCAACACTTTCCGCACCCGTCGCACAGGCTTTCCCACTCTTTGTGGGTCATTTCGTGGAGCTTCTTTTTGCGCCAGTAATGTGGCTCCAGCTTTTCGTCTTTCTCTGTCAAGGCGCACTCACAAGATTTTGAATTCGGGCCACCATGTCTTGGACAGTTGCGTCTTTCGAAAAATGATCCGTATACCGCCCGTCCGGGCCCATCAAATATGTAAAGCCAGTATGATCAACGAGGTAGTCCTCCGTCTCATTCCCATCTGCATCCCTTAGAAACGCCTTCTTCGCCATAGACTTTGTATTGCTCCGCCGCGTGCTGAGTTTGCTCGAGCGACCCTGTTAAACCGATAAAGCGAGGGTGGAAATGCGAGACATAATCTCCCATGACCTCTGGTGTATCTCGTTCAGGATCGAGACTTATGAATACCGGCAAAATGCGTTCACCTGCAGGTCCCAACGTTTCAAGAACGTCAGTCATATTTTGTAGGGCAATCGGGCAAATGTCGGGGCAGTATGTAAAGCCGAAATAAATAAGTGAATACTGTCCCCGTAATATATCCTCGGTGACAGTTTTACCTTTAGTGTTCACCAGGGTAAATGGCCCACCTATTTGTGCTTCCC
This sequence comes from Rhodospirillaceae bacterium, assembly GCA_965228575.1. GTDB lineage: Bacteria > Pseudomonadota > Alphaproteobacteria > Rhodospirillales > Rhodospirillaceae > UBA11612. The sequence goes on from CBDDHW010000001.1 coordinate 299,264, forward strand.
CTGAAACCGGTGCAACGGTGATCTGCTGTGGCGGGCGGTTTGACGGCAAATATACTATTAGAACCAAGACGGTGCCGGCCAGAATCATTGCGGCGATAAGTGCGCGTTTAATCATATTTGAAATTTAACTCTCGTTTGTTTCACGGTTTTAATTAAGGCCGTTCAGGCGCCGCTCCAGTTCTACTCTCAAAGGCGGACTCGGCGCAGCGTTCAAGGCTTGCTCCCAAAGATTACGAGCCTGGGCGGCGTTGCCTGATTTTGCTTCGGCCAATCCAGTGATGAAGAGCGCGTCAGGATGAGAGGGGTTAATTTCAAGTGTATCGGCCATTGTTTGCACAAGCGCGGCAGGCAAAGGCCCCGGTGAATCAAGATCGGTCTTGGCGATCATCAATGACGCAAACTGCAATTTTGGAGTTAAGTCGTTCGGCTTAAGCGTCATCGCTTTTTCGTAGGCAGCCAGGGCATCATCGATTTGGTCCAGTACGGTGTAAGAGCGGCCAAGCATCATCCAACCATCGAAGTCGTTTGGTTCGCTTTCCAACCGGGCCGCTAGACCCGCAACCATTCCCTGAATCATTTCCATGTCTTCTGGAGCTATGCCGTTCACGGGCCTGGACGCAACGTCTTGCGGGCGTGTGAGCGGCAGGTCCAATGGGTGCGTAGGAGTCACGCGTATCGGCATTACCCCAGCTTGTTGCGCGGTACGCGACATTTCCTGCATCACCAAATTCAACCAGACCGCATCTTCAGGTGCATCGGCTACCAAATCTCGCCATATGGCGATCGCCATTTCCGCATTTCCTTGTTGGGCCTGCTCGATTCCCAAATAAAACCGCGAACGCGGTTCTGAGCGGTCGAGTTCAAGGGCTGTTACGAACGCATCGTGCGCATCGCCTGATATGCCACCAAACGCAGCAGCTAAAGTTTCACCAAGGTTTGCGTATGTTTCCGCCGAGGGAGCAACTTGCGCGAGTTTGCGAAAAGCATTGGCCGCGTCTTCAAAGCGGCGAACCTGCCGGTAACTGTTGGCGAGGAGCGACAGTGCAGCGACATCGTCGGGATTGGCTGCCACGTGTGCGGCGAGTTCCTCAAGAAGTCTGTTTGATTCAGCGATCGCTGCTGCTGCTGCCTCCGTGCGTTGCTCGGCGCTTGAACTCGGAAGCGTTGGTTCACCTAGAGGTAAATACGCCGCCAGCGCCAGAAGCGGTACAACAATCGTCAATCCGCCGCCAAGGCCCAGTCGCCATGCTTTGGAGCCCGGTGTTGGAGTAGGGCCACTTACTTTGTTTGCTGTTAAAATGCGGCGCTGTATTTCAGTGCGCGCCGCGTCGGCCTCAACAGTCGTGAGTACCCCGCGCTCAAGGTCGCGTTCGAGGTCTTTTAGTTGATCTTCAAATATCAAAATATCATAAGCACTACGTGCGCCCGCCGCGCCCGCCGCGCGAAACAGAGGCCATAGCAAAACGATCACGACTACGGCGATAAGAACGCCAAGACCTGCCCATATCATTTGGGATCATCCCCTCGCGACAAAACTTCGCTAATTTCGGCGCGCTCTTCCTCGGAAAGGGGGGATACGGAACTCGTGCGGTCAGCCGTGCGCAGGCGCCGCGCAACAATAATCCCTCCCAGCAATAGAATTGCGAAGGGGCCGAGCCATAAGACGATCGTGTTTGGCTGGAACCTCGGTTTTAAAAGAACATAGTCGCCGTACCGGCCAACCATATAGTCGATGATCTCTTCGTTGCTATCGCCGTCTAGAATCCGTTGACGGACAAGAACGCGCATGTCCCTTGCGATTTGAGCATCCGACTCGTCAATGGTCTCATTCTGGCACTGGACGCATCGTAAATACTGACTGACATCACGCGCTCTTTGTTCAAGAGCGGGATCTTCGAGCATCTCACTGGGCTCTACAGCGAGCGCGCTCACCGAAAAACACAGCGCTACAACAAATGAGGCAAACGCTCTCATTTTTTTAGCTCGTCGATCAGGGGCCTCATGGTGTTGTGCCAGACGTCCGGCGTTATGGGACCGGTTTGCTTAAAGCGAATGATTCCATCCGCATCGACAATAAAAGTCTCAGGCGCGGCGGCGACACCAAACGCGATGATCGCTTCGCTATTTGGGTCTTGGCCGATTTTTGAATATGGGTCGCCATGCCGGGCAAGCCATGCAAGACTATCTTCGGGTTTATCGCGCCAGGCTATGCCATGAACTGGAATTTCTCCTTCTTGAGAGATCGCGAGCAACAACGGATGCTCCGAGAGGCACGCGATACACCACGACCCCCAAATATTGACCAGTGAAACCTGGCCTTTGAGGTCGTCCGTTGTGAGCGCCTCTCCGCGGCCGGGAAGAGGCGGAAGATTTATCTCCGGCGCAGGTGTGTCGAGCAACACGGTTGGAATAAGGCTCGGGTCGTTTCCCTGCTGAATATCAACCAGCCGTTTTCCAAACACCCCCCCCAGAGCGAGAATTACAATCAACGGAATCAGATAAGGCCATCGCCGGGTAGGTATCGGAGGATGTGTTACGGAGTCTGTCATTTTCTTATTCCGCCGGTACAGGTGCAGGTGAGGAGGTTTTTATCTTTGCGCGCCGCGGGGCTCCCACGCGGTAGCGGCGGTCAGTAAGGGATACAACGCCACCGAAAACCATCAACAAAATTCCGTACCAAAGAAAGGGGACGAGAGGTTCATAATAAAACCGCGTGACATAAGCGCCCGACTCTCCATGTGGCTCTCCAAGCGCAGTGTAAACATCAGCAAAAAAAGTCGTATGAATGGCGGTGAAGGTGGTTTGTTGCGGAGGTTGGATGTAATTGCGGCGCTCAGGTTTTAGAACTGTTATCTCACCGGTTTCGTCCGACAATATAATGGTCGCCTGCGCGGCTTGGTAATTGGGGCCCGGTACCATTTCGACCCCTTCGAAGGTCAAGGTATATCCGGCCATCTCAACAGCTTCACCGGGCGCTAAAGCCTGAATGCTTTCTTGCTTCCAAACCGAAGATACGGTGACGCCGGCGATAAGAATAGCGACACCAAAGTGTGCGAGTGTCATGCCATGTGCGGCGCGCGGAAGGTTGACAGCACGTGTCCACGCTCCAGGGCGCGTAATTTTTATGCGCTCACTCCATTCAAGCAATGAGGCGATGGCCAGCCACGCCGCCATGCCCAAACCCATTGCTCCGGCCAAATGCGAGATACTTATGCCCGCGATAAGCAATGTTGCCGCCGCTGCTATAAGAACTCCACCGCCAGCGACCTTAAGTCGGCTGAGTGCGCCCACGAGATCACCGCGCTTCCAAGCCAGCAAGGGTCCGAGGCCCATAAGCGCAACCAACGGCACCATAAGTGGGATAAAGACTCCATTAAAATATGGCGGACCCACAGATAGGCGCTCCCCTGTGAAAACCTCAGTGATGAGCGGATAGAGCGTTCCGAGCAAAACCGTCGCGGCCGCGGTCGTGAGCAGCAGGTTGTTTACTAGCAGGCCGCCCTCACGCGAAATGGGGGCGAACACACCGCCACCGTCAAGGTTCGGCGCGCGAACAGCGTAAAGCGCAAACGATCCTCCGACCGCGATGGCGAGCAACGCTAAAATAAAAACACCGCGCGTTGGGTCGGATGCGAACGCGTGAACGGAGGTAAGCACGCCCGAGCGCACCAAGAACGTTCCCAACAGCGATAGAGAAAATGTCACGATCGCAAGAAGGATGGTCCAGCTCTTGAGAGCTTCGCGTTTCTCAACGACGATCGCTGAATGCAAAAGTGCAGTGCCCGTAAGCCAGGGAATAAAGGACGCATTTTCAACGGGGTCCCAAAACCACCAGCCGCCCCAACCGAGAGTGTAATATGCCCACCAACTTCCAAGGCCGATACCGAACGTCAGAAACATCCATGCGAGCAAAGTCCAGGGCCTGACCCACCGCGCCCACGCCGCGTCCACACGCCCCTTCAATGAGCGCGGCGATAGCAAAAGAAAAACGCCATCGAGAACCCGACATATCCCATGTAGAGCATTGGCGGATGAATCGCGAGGCCAGGGTCTTGCAGCAACGGATTCAAACCGAGCCCTTGTGTCGGCGCCGGATCAATTCGCAAATAGGGATTGGATGTGAACAGGATGAACGCCAAGAATCCGAGACTGATCATTCCTTGAACGGCGAGTGTCCGGGCTCTTAAGGACGGCGGGCAAGCTCTTTCCAAAAACAGCAACTCCCGCACCAAACACCGCAAGAATACTCACCCATAAGACCAAAGAGCCTTCGTGGTTTCCCCAAACCCCGCTGATTTTGTAGAGCAGTGGTTTGGCGGTGTGCGAGTTTTGATAAACGCCGCTCACCGAAAAATCGGATACAATAAAAGCGTGGACCAACGCAGCGAAGGCGAACAGGACCAGTGCAAGCTGTGCGAGGGCGGCTGTGCGGGCTACATCCATCCAGGCAATGTTTCCGCGCGCCGCACCGATCAGGGGAACTGTCGATTGGACGATTGTGACAGCAAGTGCGAGCGCCAGGGCAAAATGACCAAGTTCGATGATCATGATGCGGTCTCTTTATCTGTCACGCACGGAAGCCGGAGGAAGAGGTTCACCCTCTTTCCACTGGCCGCTTGCTTTAAAGGGCATCAGCCACCTCCCGAGGCATGTAATTTTCATCATGTTTGGCAAGCACGTTTGACGCGACGAACGTTCCATCAGTATTGACGTGGCCTTCGGCAACAACGCCCTGTCCTTCGCGAAAGAGATCGGGAAGAAGCCCAGTATATTGCACGTTCAAGGACTCAGCCGTGTCGGTTACAGAAAACAAGATGGTTTCCCCCTCGTACACGACGCTTCCCGCCTCGACCAGTCCGCCTATGCGAATGCGTGTGTCTGGCCCCGGTTTACGTTCGACAATTTCCGTCGGAGTGAAGAAAAAAACAATTTCATCCTGGATAGCGGTTAACACCAGCGCAACACCTGCGCCCAAGCCGAGTAAGCCCAGCACGACAAAATAAAGGCGGCGGCGTTTGCGGGTCATCATGATCCGTCTCCCGCAGAATTTCTCCGCAGCGATTTCAGGTCATCAAATTCCCGCTGCCGGGCTCTCAAGGTGTGCAATGTTAACGCGAGCGTTCCAATGAGAGCTATTGAGGCCAAAGCATACGACGACCACACCCAAGCGGCATAGCCGCCCATATTTAGATATTCAAGAAGCCCGTCCATTATCCGGCCCTACTCCGCAGCTTGGCTTAGTGCCGCGTGACTTACGCGCGCGTTGCGGATTTTGGCATTCAACAACTCGCTGCGCACCCTCAAGATCAGCACCGCAAAGTAATAGGCTGTGAACGCACCAAGCATCAAAAACAGCGGAAGCAAGATTTCACCGCTTACCGAAATCCCGCTTCGGGAAATAATCGAGGGTTGATGCAACGTGTTCCACCATTCGACCGAATAGTGGATGATTGGGATGTTGACCGTTCCGACCAAGGCCAAGATTGCCGCCGCCTTATCGCCCCGCTCGGGATCTTCGAAGGCTTCGGCGAGCGCCATATAACCGAGGTAGATAAAGAACAAGATAAGGAACGAGGTTAAGCGGGCGTCCCACACCCAAAATGTTCCCCACATTGGCTCGCCCCACAGCATTCCAGACAAAAGTCCTAAGGCCGTAAAGACCGCGCCGATCGGCGCGCTGGCGCGGGCAACGAGATTTGCCATCGGGTGACGCCAAATTAAGAACGCCGCGCTTCCCGAAGCCACAACCGTATATGCCATAAGAGCCAGCCACACAGACGGCACATGGATATACATAATCCGCACCGTGTCGCCTTGTTGGTAGTCGGGCGGAGAGGTCACCAGCGCGATCGGTAAGCCGACAATGAATAGGATGATCGCAAGCCCGGCCACCCATGGAAAAATGGCGTTGGCAATCCGCATAAACTGCGTCGGGTTTGCAAATCGATGCATGACGTTCTTCAATGACACCGAGAGGTAAAAGCGCCCCTCGAAGACATGTCCTCCCAAAAAATTCCGCGGTCAAAGAGCCTTATACATAGGGTCTAGGAGCGCAGATTTCGAATATTCGAGCGATTATCGTGTTTATCCTTTTTTACGCGTTCGTGAGCAAGGGCTTACCCAACGGTATTGATGTAAAATGTGACACACAAAGGCGCGCGTAAGGCGCTGAATTCGCTACTCAACGGCTTGTCGGAGCGCCGCCCCGGCGGCCCATGGGCTTAAACAGAGCGCGAAGAGGGCAAGGCCTCCCAGAATCATAAGCATCGGTTCTGGGGGCCGGCCGATGATCGCAGCTTCGACAGCTGCCGTTCCAAAAATCAGCACCGGGATGTAGAGCGGCAAAACCAAAAGAGAGAGAAGAACACCCCCCCGCCGGGTTCCGAGCACCAGGGCGGCGCCCACTGCCCCAATCAAGCTCACGGTTGGTGTGCCCAGCGTAAGCGCCAGTATCAGCGCGACATTTCCTTCGGCAGGGAGTTGTAAGGTCACGGCCAAGAGGGGCGAGAGGAGAATCAGCGGCACGCCGGTTGTCAGCCAATGAGCTGAGACTTTAGCGAGAACGATCAAAAACATCGGCTGTCCGGAGAGGACAAGCTGATCCAAAGTGCCATCCTCGTAATCGATCGTAAATAAACGGTCGAGGGACAGTAAGGCGGCGAGCAGCGCAGTCACCCAAAGAACGCCCGGTGCAATACGCGCCAGCACTGAAGCTTCGGGGCCGATCCCAAAGGGAAAAAGAGTGGTGGCAATCGCAAAGAAGGCGAGCACAGTCATGCTATCTCCGCTTTGGCGCACGGCCATGCGTAAATCGCGGCCAGCCAGGGTGGTAAAAGCGCTCATAGTTCGTCGCTCCAGTGAGCCGCGTTCGCCGTTGTAAACTGGCCGAGATCCAAGCTTTGGCCGTCTTCAACAAATGCCGCGCCGTGGCTCGCGACAACCACCATGCCCCCTTGCGATCTGTGCTCAGAAATCATGCGTGATAGGGCCGACAATGAATTTTCGTCGAGTGCGTTTCCCGGTTCATCGAGAAGCCATAACGGCGCCGGGGCGGCGAGCACTCGCGCAAGCGCAAGCCGGTGGCGTTGTCCGGCCGACAGGTGCCGGGCCGGAAAGTCCGCTAAATGCGAAAGCCCAAGGGTCTCCCAAAGCATGCGCAACGGTGCGGGCCCTGGGTGTAAGGCGCCCAGAGGTTCGCCCAAAAGGACAAATTTTCAGTCACGGTTTGCGCCGGCTTAATGGCGTCCAAATGGCTGACAAACCGCAGGCGGCCAGCATGCTGTTCGGGGTCGTCGATCGTTTGGCCGTCCCAAAACATTTCACCCGCGGCCAGCCGTCCGAGCCCGGCCATGAGGCGCAGAAGCGTCGTTTTACCGCTGCCGTTCGCACCGCGTAGAACCAATGCACATCCAGGCGCAATCTCGAAGTTCAGCCCGGCAAACACCAAGCGTCCACCGCGATAACAGCTTAAGTCTTTGCCTTGAAAGGCCGCAGGCTCAATGGGACCGTCATTCATGGGCGGACCATAGCAGAGCTTTACGGTGCGGCTAGCCTTCTCATCTGACTGAAAAAAGTGACGGTCGGCGAAGTATGGGGACGAGGGGGAGAAAGACTTGGCCGACCGTCATCAGGGGCTGTTAGGGCAAAGGGGTAAGCGCCCCCTTTGCTGTCCCGGGGCGGCATTATGAGGGGCACGGCCGACCCGGGGCATGGTTGGAAGTACACCCGGTAAATATGGCTATTTTTTGCTGGAAAATTTGCAAATTGCGGCAGCCGCGTCTCAAATTTCCGTTTATACCCAATAGGTTGGAGAAACCGGCTGCGTGACAGCTCTGGACTTTGCAGCGCGGATGTGGATTATTCCGCCTGAAACCGGGGTACAGCCGGTCACGCTGGGGACGAGATTATACGCTCACTGTCGTTCCGGTCTTCATGGCCGGTTCCAGGACGTTCGATCCCCCGCCTGCCCTCGCCTCTCCGCAACTCATTCACGCGTTCCCGCGAAGGAGCCCATCTATGCCCATTAGTGGACAAGACACCCTCAAGCTGCGCCGCTCTCTCGATGTTAATGGCAAGTCCTATGATTATTTCAGTTTGCCGGCAGCCGCTGAAACTCTCGGCGATATTTCTCGCCTTCCGTTCTCGCTCAAAGTTCTGTTGGAAAATTTGTTGCGGTATGAAGATGGCGAGAGCGTTACCGTCGATCATTTGAAATCGATTGCGGCGTGGTTGAAGGCAAAGAAATCCGATCAGGAAATTGCCTACAGGCCCGCGCGGGTTTTAATGCAAGACTTTACCGGCGTACCCGCCGTCGTCGACTTGGCCGCGATGCGCGAAGCCATCAAAGCGCTTGGCGGAAACCCGCAAAAAATTAATCCACTCTCTCCCGTCGATCTTGTCATCGATCACTCGGTGATGGTCGATGCCTATGCAAGCTCGACCGCACTTTCCAAAAACATCGATTGGAATTTGAGCGCAACGGTGAGCGCT
>CBDDHW010000002.1:0-40314 GCA_965228575.1 Rhodospirillaceae bacterium
GGGCGTCGATGGTGACAAACCTTTGCTCGATCTTCTTCGCGCAGGCGAGTTGGATGCGGTTTTAACGCCTTTCATGCCCGAAGGTTTTTTCGGCTCCGAGTCTGAGTTTCGACCCGTTCTGGATGATATTGTCGCAGCCGAGGCGGCTTACTTCGAAACGTATGGCTTCGTGCCAGGCATTCACATGATGGCTGTAACCTCAGACATCGTTAAACAAAACCCTTGGGTTCCAGGCGTGATCTGCGATCTTCTGGATAGGTCATGGGGTGTTTGGTCAGCGAAGCGAAAACGATATGCGGACACATCCCCTTGGCTTTTCGAGGAACATCTTCGTTCGGGACGCATCTTGCCAGAGGGCTGGCATTGTAGCGGTATTGAAAAAAATCGTGCGATGATCAGTGCATTCATCGACACTGCGCACAATCAAAATTTGATTTCTACCCTCATCGCGCCGGAGGAGGTCTTCGCCAGTTGACGAACGGGAATACAACAACAGCTGCAAGGGAAACTAACTATGAAAGTCGCGCTTAGCCAGTTCGCCGTGTCGAAGGAATGGCAAGCAAACGCCGAGACGGCCACCGGTATCATGACGAAAGCAAAGATAGCCGGATGCGACATGCTCGTCATGCCCGAGGGTATTCTCGCGCGTGATATTACGGATTTCGAAACCGTTTTTAAGGCAGCGCAAAAGCTTGACGGTCCCTTTATGACGGCAATCCTTGCCGCGAGCGCGGGTTCGCAGATGACGATAATTTTCTGTCTCCATGTACCCATCGAGGGAGAAAAACGTGTACACAATGTGCTCGTTGTGTTGCGCGACGGAAAGATCATCGCAACCTATAAAAAACTACACCTTTATGATGCGTTCGCCGTCCGGGAGTCGGATTTCGTCAGGCCCGGAACGGAGATCCCCGACCTTATTGCTGTGGCAGGTCTCAAAGTGGGGCTCATGACTTGCTACGACGTTCGTTTCCCTGAACTGGCGCGCCATCTCGCTGTGGCTGGAGCTGATGTGCTTGTTTTACCCGCAGCGTGGGTCCGGGGTCCTGGAAAAGAACACCATTGGGAAACGTTCGCAACAGCACGGGCGCTGGAAAACACCTGTTACATGGTGGCGGTCGGTGAGTGTGGACCCAGCAATATCGGTGCCAGTATGGTCGTTGATCCGCTCGGTGTGGTGACGCACAAGGCGGGCGATACACCAACAACCATTTTCGCGGAAATAGATCCAGCACGTATCGCTGATGCGCGCTCTACTTTGCCTGTACTGGCAAATCGCCGATTGATGCAACCGCAATTGGCCTAATCGCGCTAACCAGAGAATTGAGAGGTAATTGTGTCAATCACTACTCTGAAACTAAGCAAAATTTTACTGTTTGCCAGTTTTTTTATAGCCGCTGCATTGGCGCAAGACGCCGCTATTCCGGCACAAAAATTCGACAGCGCTTTGAACGCCCAATTACCGGAAAAAATTCGTGAAAAAGGTTTTTTGACCGCCGTCAATGCAGGCTCATTCCCTCCTTATGATTTTGTTGAAAGCGCCGACAAAATTACTGGTGCTTCGGCGGATATGGCGGACGCCATTGGGGAAATTCTTGGAGTGGAAATCCGCCATGCCTCGGTTGCTGGACTGCCGGCATTGTTAAGCGGCATCGGTGCAGGCCGCTACGAGTTTGCCATGGGTCCGGTGGGTGATTTCGTTTCGCGCCGCAAGAGCAACGATTTTGTCGATTGGGTGCAGGAATATGTGGTTTTCGCGGTAAGAGCCGGCAATCCGACCGCTATCAACGGTTTGGAAACGGCTTGCGGAAACCGAATTGCGGTCCAGGCGGGTGGTTCAGCGGAGCGGGTTATTAACGAACGAGCCGAGGAATGCGAATCCGAGGGCAAAGGGAGCATCTCGGTTCAAAGCTATGCGGATCAACCAACGTCAATTCTGGCGGTGCGGTCTGGTCGCGCCGACGCCTTCTTCTCATCGCAGGCGCCGCTCACTTATTTTGTGCAGCAGACTAATGGCGCGCTTGAACTAGCCGGGATTGGTCAAAGCAACGGCTTCAAAGATTTGTTTCAGGGCGCTGTTGTGCCAAGCGGGTCGCCTCTGGGTCCGATTCTTCTATCGGCAATACAGACGCTCCACGAGAACGGCACTTACGACACAATCATGAAAAAATGGGGGCTCGAAAACAATAAACTCGCCGAGCCAGGTATCAATCTATCAGACTGGTAAGTTTCATGAATACTACAGAAAACACGTCACGAACGTCCGTCGATTCGGCTGATTCGTTGTCTGCCCCTTGGAATGTTGTCAACGCCCACAAACCTCTCTCGATTGGGAGAATTGTATTGTGGCTTATTCTTGGGTGGATCGTTCTCGAATTCGTGGTGCTGTTCAGTCAGAATCAGAATTTCGGGTGGTCGACAGTTGGCGAATATCTTTTTCATGAAAATATTATTGACGGGTTGAGTGTAACGCTCGGCCTCAGCGTCGTGTCGATGGTGCTTGGCATTTTATTTGGCTTGATAGTCGCGCTGATGCGTATGTCGACAGACCGGTTGCTCTCAAGCTTCGCCGCCGCATTCCTTTGGTTTTTTCGCGCGGTGCCGCTCCTTGTTCAATTGATCTTTTGGTACAATCTCTCCGCTCTATTTCCAGAGGTGACAATTTCTATCCCGTTTGGGCCGGAGCTGGGGTCATGGGAGACTAACAGCCTGATTTCGCCCCTTACCGCAGCGGTCATTGGGTTGGCCCTGCACGAGGCCGCTTACATGGCTGAGATCATTCGAGGTGGCCTGCTTTCGGTTGACCGTGGTCAGGTCGAAGCGGCGCAGGCATTTGGCATGTCCCGCGCAAGAGCCCTGCGTCGAGTTATCCTGCCACAAGCAATGCGTTCCATCGTGCCGCCCTCGGGCAATCAGTTCATCTCGATGGTGAAGGCGACGTCGTTGGTCAGCGTTATTGCGATGTCGGATTTACTTTACTCGGTTCAAGCAATTTACAATCGGACGTTCGAAATTATCCCGCTGCTGTTGGTCGCTGTGGCGTGGTATCTCTTCATTGTTTCCATTTTAAATATTGGTCAGGAATTCCTTGAGCGGCATTTTGGCCGAAGTGACCGCGACACTACCGCTGGCGTCGTCAAGTCTAAGGAGGCAGTGAGCCGTACATGAACTCCTCAGAACCCATCGTCCGCGCTATGGATGTCCATAAATCTTTCGGCAGCAACAAGGTTCTTAACGGGATTAGCATCGACGTTTTCACCGGTGAGGTCGTAACAGTTCTCGGACCGTCCGGCTCGGGCAAGTCCACTTTCTTGCGATGCATCAATTTTTTGGAAGAAATCGACAGCGGAGCAATCTTCGTTGACGGCGAGCAAATCGGGTTCGTTCTTCGTGAGGGTAAACTCCGTAGCCTTTCCGATGGAGCTGTAAGACGGCAGCGCCAAAAAATCGGCATGGTGTTTCAGCAGTTCAACCTTTTCCCTCATATGACGGCGCTAGAAAACGTGATCGAAGCGCCAATCGGCATCCACGGTCGCAAAGAAACCGAAGTGCGCGAAGAGGCAATGGAGTTACTTCGGAGGATCGGCTTGGCGGACAAAGCAAAGGCCTACCCGCGCCAACTTTCAGGCGGTCAGCAACAACGAGTCGCTATTGCGCGCGCTCTGGCCATCAAACCGCGTTTATTACTTTTTGATGAGCCCACATCAGCGTTGGATCCGGAGCTTGTTGGCGAAGTGCTTTCGACAATGCGTGATCTTGCTGAAGGAGGCCTCACGATGCTCGTGGTCACTCACGAGATAGGATTTGCAAGAGATGCGGCTCATCGCGTGGTGTTCATGGATAATGGCGTTGTCGTAGAAGAAGGAAAACCAGAGGAGGTGCTGAGTAACCCGCAGCACAATCGCACGCGCCAATTCCTAAATCGCTTTATCCGGTAACGGGAGATCGGCACATAATTAAATAGAGGCGCAAACTCAATAAGTTAGAGTCCCCGTGCTACTAAACGAAGGGTAATTTTCGAGGCAGCGGCGACTATGGAATCTCAGTCTGTGACGCAATGGCTCGATGCCTACCAAGATTTATGCTAAATTTCCCACTTGTACTTTCGTTTGATTAAATGGGGATGCTCCGGCGATGCGCATTCATCACATAGCACTTTTCTTTATATTCTTTTTCGTGTGGTCGAACACTGCTGTCGCAAAGGTTGAACTGAGGTTTATTGATCCTTTGACCTATACCGACGGTACATTGAGAGACTTCAATTCCGGAAAATCTCGCGAGGAGACTTACAATGCCTTGCATAAAGTTTTCGAAAGATTGGCTGAGCGACACCTGGATGATGATCAAACTCTAGTAATCGTTTTAACCGAGTTAGATTTGGCTGGCGAGTTCGAACCCTGGCGCACCAATCTCCGCGATGTACGATTCATGCGCAATGTTACTTGGCCAAGTATGGAGTTTACTTACGCGGTGTATGAACACGGCGACACCGTAATGTCTGGGACCGCTAACCTTAGAGACATGAATTATCTGAGAGGAAGCCGACGCTACTCCGGAGGGAAGCGTATGGATTACGAACGTCGAATGCTATCCGAGTGGTTTTCCGAAACATTTAGTAAATTTGAGACCGCGCAGGCCGGTATCAATTGAGCTCGTCCTATTGAGTTAAGTGCGGGCTCTAACTCACTGACGATATTTCTTTTGACCTCAAAGCTAAAACCCAAGTAGCGGGCTTGTGCCTCTATTTATGCTCTTGCTCGATCCGCCCGTATATAGTAACAAATGAAACTAATTAGACGCTAACAGAGCGTGGGTGCCGCAATGCCAGATATTCACGAAAATCCGATAGGAACTGACGGCTTTGAATTCGTGGAATTTACCAGTCCAGATCCTGATCGCCTGGTTGCCCAAATAGAGTCCTTAGGCTTTGTGGTCGTCGCACGTCATCGATCCAAGAACGTTATTCGCTTGAAGCAAGGCGACATAAACTTCTTGGTCAACATGGAGCCCGAGGGCCAACCTGCTGGGTTTCGCGATGCTCACGGGCCTAGCGCAAATGGTATGGCATTTCGGGTTAAAGATGCTGCGCGGGCGATGGATGAAGCTGTCAAACGAGGTGCGAAGCCCGTAGATATGCCGATCGGGCCTATGGAGTTGGACATCCCCTGTATCGAAGGGATTGGCGGTGCGTACATCTATCTTGTTGATCGGTATGGGGCGCAATCAATCTACGACGTCGATTTTCGTCCGATTGAAGGCGTCAGTGAAATCGAAAGCTCTGTGGGTCTAAAATATATCGATCACCTCACACACAATGTTAAGCGAGGGAATCTCGCGAAGTGGGCGGATTATTATGAACGCATATTTAATTTTCGAGAAATTCGGTACTTCGACATCGAGGGTAAAGTCACAGGGCTCGTTTCCAAGGCGATGACCAGCCCCTGCGGTAAAATTAGAATTCCACTGAACGAGAGTAAGGGCGAAGACGAAAAACTGGATCAAATTGAAGAGTATCTTCAACGATACGGCGGCGAGGGGATACAACACATCGCGTTGGGGAGCGAAGATCTGTATGCGACGGTTGATTGCTTAAAGGCGCGTGGCGTTGAACTCCAATCTACGCCCGAAACCTACTTCGATCTTTTAGATAAACGGTTGCCGGGCCACGGTGAACCTCTCGAAGAGCTTCGAAAAAGGAGTATTCTCGTTGATGGTGGTCCGACGGAGGGGCAAGGCTTGCTATTGCAAATATTCTCTAAGGATATGGTTGGACCGATTTTCTTCGAGTTCATACAACGAAAAGGAAACGAGGGCTTTGGTGAAGGTAATTTTACAGCACTTTTTGAGTCTATTGAATTGGATCAGATTCAACGTGGTGTTTTGCCGGGAACCAAATAGGCCGATGTGGGAGACATAGACATGGCAGTTCTCCAAGGCGTTCATCATGTCGCGTATAGATGCGTAAATGCGAAGGAGACGGTTTCGTTTTATCAAGATGTTTTAGGAATGGAATTTACCCTCGCGTTTGCCGAAGAACACGTGCCATCAACAGGGGCATACGATCCCTATATTCATGTGTTTCTTGATGCTGGAGCGGGCAATGTATTGGCTTTCTTCGAGCTCCCCGGGCACCCACCGATGGGGCGCGATACCAACACTCCAGAGTGGGTCCAGCACATCGCGTTCAAGGTCGAGAGTATGAAGGTGCTATTGAAGGCGAAGGCGCGTGTTCAAGAACGCGGTATAGATGTGATCGGGCCTACGGACCATGGGATTTTTAAGTCAATTTACTTCTTTGATCCGAATGGGCACCGGTTGGAATTGGCCGTAGACACTGGCTCTGATGAGGAACTGACCAAACTCAAGACGTTAGCGCCACTTATGCTCGACGAATGGGATCAAACCGGCAAGGTGCCAGAACACGCGAGGTGGCTCCATGAAAAGGCGCGTGCTGATCAGGACTGAGCCGAGTTAGCGATTGAGTACAGGCAAGCTACCGCAAAACAAATCAGGTATATCGTATGAAATTGGCTTCGCTAAAGAGTGGACGGGACGGCAAATTGGTCGTCGTCTCCAGTGATCTTCACCGTCAAGCTGACACAGCAGATATTGCCCCGAGCTTGCAAAGAGCCCTCGAGAACTGGGATGAAGTCGCGCCCAGACTAGAAGAGCTTTCCGGAAAGCTTTCGGCTGGCGAAATAAAGGCGCGTGATTTCGATGCTGCGGATTGTAGCGCCCCCCTTCCGCGTGCATATCAGTGGATTGATGGATCAGCGTATGTGAATCATGTCGAGCTTGTGCGCAAAGCGCGCGGGGCAACCTTGCCGGAGAGTTTCTGGACCGATCCGTTGGTTTACCAAGGTGGGTCCGATACCTTCCTCGGTTCATGTGATCCAATTTTACTGGGATCTGAAGATTGGGGGTGTGATTGCGAGGCGGAAGTTGCTGTTATTGTCGACGACGTGCCACTTGGCGTTGATGTCGACGACGCGCACCAGCACATTAAGCTTGTATTGCTTGTAAACGATGTGAGTCTGCGGAATTTGATTCCAGCGGAATTGGCGAAAGGATTTGGCTTTTTTCAGTCCAAGCCATCATCTGCCTTTTCGCCTGTCGCCGTAACACCGAATGATTTGGGTGAGGCATGGCAGGACGGAAAGCTTCATCTGCCTTTGCTGACCGAAATTAATGGTGAGCTGTTGGGAAAGCCCAATGCAGGCGTTGATATGACCTTTAACTTCGCACAGCTCATTGCTCATGCAGCCAAAACAAGAGCATTAAGTGCAGGGACCATAGTCGGGTCGGGAACCGTATCCAATCGAGATTCCGATGGATCTCCGGGGCATCCGGTAAAAGACGGTGGCGTTGGATACTCTTGCCTCGCTGAACTGCGGTCCGTAGAGACGATCCGAGGCGGCAAAGCTCAGACACCTTTTTTGCGGTACGGGGATCGTGTCAAAATTGAAATGAAGGATGCGAAAGGGCATTCGATTTTTGGCGCTATTGATCAAACTGTTAGCAAATGACAACCAAGAGTAAGACGCTGCGCTTGCGTGATTTCATGCCCTATCGCCTTTCCGTGGCGGCGAATGCAGTTAGCCGCGTTATCGCAACAACCTACGAAGATCAATTTGGGCTTTCGAGACATGAGTGGCGGCTCATTGCTGTTTTGCATGAACACAAAATAGCGACGCAGCAAGATTTGGTTGCGTTAACCCAAATGGATAAAATCGCCGTTAGCCGAGCCGCGCGAGCATTGTCCAAAAAGGGGCTGATGATACGTACGCCGTGTACGGAAGACGGGCGAGCATGGAAATTGAAGTTGTCAGCAAAGGGCCTGGCTACCCACAAGGCTATTGCTCCTACTGCTAAGGCGTTAGAGCGTCGTATTCTTTCTACCCTCTCAAAGACCGAGGGTGAATTGCTGAACGATATATTGATGAAGCTGTCAGCTTCGGCGGCGCAGTTGATCAAAGACGATATTCTGATCAATCAAGTTCGATCATCAACGCGAGCAAGGCGTAAATCGAAGTAAATTCTTAAGTCGCAAGCGCTCGCCGTCACCGTCGAGAGTCCGTTCGGGTATAGTTATAGACCTTCGTTTTCAGATTTTACTCGGTCTGGATGTGCCTGAATAAATGCCGCATGTTTTGTTGCTTCTTGATCAACGCGTACCAAACACGGGAACGCGTCGAGGTCGACGTTATACCGCCGCGCATTATACATTTGCGGAACTAGACAAATATCGGCAAGCGACGGGAGATCGCTAAAAGCGAAACGTGTTTTTGGTCGAGTCTTAAGCTTTCCCTCGAGAGCTTCAAAACCACTGGTTATCCAATGCGTGTACCATCCTTTTATGTCCGCTTCATTTGCCCGGAAATCGGATTGGAGCCGGGTAAGAACCGAAAGGTTGTTGAGGGGGTGAATGTCGCTGGCAATTAGATGTGCGAAGGAGCGGATTTGTGCGCGTTCCCAAGACGTAGTCGGTAGAAAAGGTGGGTCAGGATAAGTTTCGTCCAGCCACTCAAGGATCGCTAATGATTGAGTCAGAATACCCTGTTCATTGCTTAAAGACGGAACGCGTCCTTGAGAATTGATATATCGATAGGCCTCACTCAGATTCTCGTTCCGACCTGGCTTCAAGTCTATTTGCATCGAATGAAATTCTGTAGACTTTAAGTGAAACCCTATTCGTACACGATACGCTGCTGACGAGCGCCAATAGTCATACAATATCATTTTTAAACTAGCTTTCGAGCTTCGAGTAAATGCGCGGGGTTTTTGGTTTCAAACGCATTCCATATTAGTAACAAAAGATACTAATGGCGCTTTTTCACGAAAGCAAATTTAGGTCTTGAATATTAAAAACACATCGAAAGCCCCTAAGGGGGCGATGTTTAAATCAACGCTAGTCTTTAACCGGATTCGCCATTATCCGCCGTTGTATTGTCGGTGTTTTCGTTGTCGTCTTGTTTTGTATTTTCTTCGTCTGCCGACGGAACTTTTTCTCCGCTTTCAGGCACCTCACGGCCGATCATTGCGAGGAGTGCCTCCTCGTCGGGGCGCTCAATGTTTTCGAATAATGCATCAATAAATTGTCGAGGTAGTTTGAGTGCCTTTACCTCCGGACATTCGAGAATCTTCTTCAACAAAAATGCTTGCGCTTTAGGACCTAACGCCTTGCCGCTTGCTTTACGTGCATCGCGGGCAAGGTCAATCGACCGTGCAACCAATGGGTATAAGTCATCGGAGATTCCGGTTTGCGAAACGGCGTACTGAAGGGCGTAGGACCCTTCCGCTTGTTCCGACAATAAGATCTTCATGCCCTTTAAGCTGAAGTCTGACATTTCGGCTAACGTATTTGCGAGCACGCCGAATTGTCCGGCGCAGGCTTGGCGAACCAGAAGAACGCACGCCCGTCTTTGTTCGCCCTCTTCAACGAGTTTGCGTATAGCCGAGGCGATAAACGTTTTTGTACTTGGCATCCATGGCGATGCGCCAATTTCCACCATCAGCTCTAACTCCTTCTCCCGTGCTCAGATTTAACCTTATCTGACGTTCGGAGGAAGTGAGTTTCAGGGGTGGATGGTGATAAATACTTCTAAATAAGTTTAAGAAGAAATTTTTGTTTTTAGTAAAAACATCTCACAAATTTTCGATGAAATTGAATTGCTATGCACTGTTTCAACTTCAGCTTTTCATGGAAAATTGGTCATGGTGATTTGAATACTAGGTCTGCAAATCTAATAGGCTAGTGGTAGCCGCTCGTAGTTTTTCTGAATAAGGGCCGTTCGCCCTCCACGTTTTCGCCATACCCTCAGCCTCGACGTTAAACAATGGTTTATCGGCAAAATGCCGCGTTTTCATAGGAATTTGGCGGGTGGCGGAGAATTGAGATTCTGTATCCAAGCGGTTATATTTAGCGCTTCTCACTGATGAACGATTTTATCGGGGTGCACTCGCGTGGTGGAGGAGCAGATGTATCAATTCGACCGTAAGTACCGAAAAAAAGACGAGCGATCTTGGTTAAATGTTGTTGCGTGGACTTGCGTCGGGGTTGGGGCCATGTGCCTTATGGTCTCACCAGCATCTGCTTTGGAAACTAGAAGTTTTGTCATTGGCTGGTTTATTCAAGCTCACAATACACAAGAGGGAGACTGCCCCGCTGGGGTTAATCCCGGATATGAAGAACAAGTTCCTCAGAGTCTCGCCGAACTTGGCTATTCCGACGAAGAGATCACGGCACTTCTCGAAGCCGATGATCCGGATTCTACGTTTAAGTTGCGCGACATTATCAATAACAGGGCGCGCATCGATGGTGAGCCTGCGAATGCCTATGCTCATCCTGCAGCTGTTGTCGATCCGAAACTCAGTACCGTTGTCGGAGATTATGCCTACGGGTTCGATTTGGACGGCCGCGGAGAAACTCCAAATTCGTTCGAGGATCCGCAGACCGGAAACACGGGGGTCGACAACGAACTTTTCCGAGTCCTCGGATGTTTTGATGCGTTCAGGGGGAATCTAACCAATACGCCCACATACTCCGCGTGGGCTTTCACCATGATGAAGGACTCAACTCCGGCCTGGTTGATGACGCTCGAGGGTGAAAATTTAGATGCTGATGGTGAAGTTCGTATTCATTTCAATCGTGCGCTTGAGTTTGTGAAATCAGATTCCAACGGACAGGCACGCGCCGACATGACCTACCGGGTGAGTCCAGATCCCCGGTCCCAAAACGTTTTTCGCGGTGAGATTCGCGATGGCATGATCCACATTACAGAACATGGCACCCTGAATCTTTTACAAGACCCACTCGTTTTTCCGGAATTCACGCTGCATAACACGCACTTAAGATTGAAATTGCGCGATGATGGGTCGGTCGAGGGACTATTGGGCGGATATCAGCCCTGGCAGCCCATTTATTTTGCTTACGCCGGTGGTGGCTGGGCCGTTGAACATGACATCTTGGGCAATATCCCAGGAATTTATCATCTACTACGCCGCCATGCTGACGCCATGCCCGATCCGGACACCGGACAAAACATGGCTATTTCCGCGACCTACTATTTTGAGGCGGTGCCGGCATTTGTCGCTGGTCCAGGCCCGAGAGATATTGAAAGCGCATCAGCGCAGTAATCGCACGACGAACGGGAACAGAATGATCAAGAAGAACAGTAAATACATTGCGTCCACTGCGGCGATTGTCCTGGGGGTCGGCGGTCTGTTGGGCGCGGCGATAATCTCTGATGAAATTGGCTTTAACGAAGCGCTTGCATCTGTAGAGGGAACCGAATCACACCAGTACAGCCCCTCTGCGACCCGCCGGCTTACATCTGAACAATACAAAGTAATCATTGAAGATATATTTGGTCCAACAATTCGGTTGGGTGGCCGCTTTGAGCCTGAGTTGCGGGTCGATGGACTTTTTGAAGTTGGCGCTGGGCTTGTCAGCGTATCGCCGGCGGGCATGGAGCAATATGATGCAATGGCTCGCACCATTGCCTCGCAAGTGGTGGATGAGGATCACCGCAAGTTATTGGTTCCATGTGTTCCGCAATCATCGGCGGAGCCCGATGATTCCTGCGCGCGTGAATTTCTAAATGGTGTCGGTCGGCTGTTGTTTCGCCGTCCACTGAACGATGAAGAGCAACAGGCTTACGTAAGCGCCGCGCACGAAGCTACCGAAACGCTGGAAGATTTTTACGCCGGTCTCTCGTTGTCGTTGGGAGCAATGCTAACGTCTCCCCAGTTCTTGTTTAGACATGAAGTTCTGGAACCTGATCCAGATAAACCCGGGGAGTACCGGCTGGATGCGTACTCTCGCGCGTCTCGCTTAAGCTTTTTCTTGTGGAACGCCGGCCCCGATCTCGCTCTGCTCGAGGCGGCTGGACGCGGTGATTTGGAAACCATCGAAGGCGTTGAAACTCAAGTTGAGCGAATGATTGCATCGCCGCGCTTGCGCGACGGCGTGCGCGCCTTTTTCTCAGACATGTTGCAGTTTGAAGGATTGGACACCCTTACCAAAGACACCGAGATTTACCCTAAGTTCAACGCGAAAGTAGCGGCTGACGCTCGTGAGCAAACATTACGCACCCTCTTGCATACTTTGCTAGATCAGAACGGCGACTATCGGGACATTTTTACGACGAAGGAAACGTTCCTCACCCAGGAACTCGCATCTCTATATAAAGTTCCCCTCGTGAACGACGTTCCCAATGGATCCCCCGATACATGGCAGGCTTACACCTTCCCGGAAGAGGACCCGCGCGCGGGTATTCACATGCAAGTCAGCTTTGTCGCGTTGCACTCGCACCCCGGACGGAGTTCACCGACACTGCGTGGTCAAGCGATTAGGGAGACCATGATGTGTCAGCATGTGCCTGCGCCCCCGGGGGACGTCAGTTTTACGATCATTCAGGACACATCGAACCCGGTATACAAAACAGCGCGAGCGCGGTTGGACGCGCACAATAGCGAACCAATGTGTGCTGGCTGCCATAAGATCACAGACCCGATTGGTTTAGCTC
The DNA here is from genome assembly GCA_965228575.1 of Rhodospirillaceae bacterium. GTDB lineage: Bacteria > Pseudomonadota > Alphaproteobacteria > Rhodospirillales > Rhodospirillaceae > UBA11612. Next base: position 12,528 of record CBDDHW010000002.1, read on the forward strand.
TAGAAAACTTTAATGGCGCTGGCGAATGGCAAACAACGGAGAATGGTGAGCGGATTGACACCAGTGGTTCGCTGGACGGAGCCTCATATGAAGATGCGGCGGGGTTGGGGCAGGCATTGAGAAATAATGCTGCCGTCCCCACATGTTTGGTGGAGCGCTATATTAGCTATGGGCTGGGACGCAAACCAACTCGGGGAGAGACGCCGTGGACGCGGCAACTCAATGAAAGTTTTGCTGAATCCGGGTATACTCTTCCGCATTTGATAAGAAAGATTGCGGTGAGCCCGGAATTTTTCAGAATATCAATGCCGAACGCAATTGAGCAGCAGGACGCTAAAGCAACTATTAACTGATTTGGAAATTTTGCAGCGCCGCATAGTGCGGTCGCTGAAAACGGAGGACTAAGATGAGCAATGGGCTTTCACGAAGAAGTGTTTTGCGCGGTGCCATGGGTGGAACCGCAATTTCCGTGGGATTGCCGTTCTTGGATTGCTTCCTTGATTCCAAGGGGACAGCGCTGGCGGCAACCGGGGCTCCGCTACCTCACGTCTTGGGCCTTTGGTGGCAAGGTCTGGGCCTAAATCCAGGAAGCTGGGAGCCGACAACGATTGGCCGAAACTTCGAACTTCGCAACGAGCTAGAGGTGCTCGAACCTTTTAGAGATAAACTTAATTTGTACACGGGCACGAAGTACTTTTTGGATGGGCGGCCCCTAGAGACCCATACAACTGGATATGAAATCGCTGCGACCGGCGGTATCCCTATGGGTAACAGTTATGGCCCTAGCCTTGATACAAAGGTGGCCGAGGTCATTGGCAAAAACACGAGATTTCGTTCGCTTGAAATTTCCCTGAGCGGATCTCGCAACAGCTACAGTACGCCTGGTGGCAGTACAAAGAATCCGTCCGAGGTTTCTCCGGTTGCCCTATATTCACGTATTTTCGGACCGGATTTCAAAGATCCCAACGCGGCAGAGTTTACACCCGATCCGATGGTCATGGCGCGGCGCAGCGTCCTGTCGTACGTCACAGATCAAAGGCAAAGCCTTTTGAAACAGGTTGGCGCCGCCGATCGCGAAAAATTGGACCGGTATTTCACATCTTTGCGTGAAGTAGAGCATCAGCTGAATTTGGAAATGCAAAAACCAGCTCCGTTGGAGGCCTGTGTGGTGCCTCAGGAGTCAACGGAGGCAAAACCTGGCACAATTGTAACGGATGCCGAGGTTAACAGTCGTTTGTTTGGTGCGCTACTTGCTCACGCCCTTGCATGTGGTCAAACGCGCGTCTTTAGCGTTGATGCGGGTTCACAGGGCATGAGAAAGCAAGGGAGTTCTTTAACTTGGCACATGCTGACTCACGAAGAGCCGGTAGATGAGGAAATTGGATACCAGAAAGAATCTACTTGGTTCATGAATTGGGCCAACAAAACCTTTGTGGACTTTCTCACTGAGCTTGACTCTATTCCAGAGGGTGATGGCACTGTACTCGATCGTATGCTTGTGCTTTGGCAAACTGATCATGGTGATGCCCGCATTCATAGTATGGACGGCTTGCCCATTATGACCATCGGGAGCGCAGGCGGACGCCTTAACACGGGCTTGCACGTCTCCTCGCCAGGCGATCCGGCAACTCGCGTTGGGCTTACTGTCCAACAAGCAATGGGGGTGCCGGTTAGCACTTGGGGCGAGCGATCAAACCAAACGTCAAAAACCATTACTGAAGTGCTTGCGTAAGCGAAGCGTCCACAGAAGGAGAAGAGGTCATGAGCTCTCGCAAGATTTGGGCGTCACTTGTTGGCGCGCCGTTGATGGTTTTGACTGCTGTGGGTTCAACGCTGGCGGCGAGCAGTCAATTTCTTGAGGAGCTTGCACCTATAGCAACGCCTCCGGGAATAACCCTTCAACCCCTCGGAAACGCTCAAGGGTATGCTCTCGATAAGGATGCCGCTGCGCGGTTGGTTCGCGAGCAAATTGCCTACACTGATCTCGAAGGCATGACTCTTTATTACAACGATAGAGATTCAGCAGATAACATTGTTTGCGTCAGCGATTGCGCAGAAGTATGGCCTCCCGCTTTGGCTCCTGATTATGCGAAGCCTTTTGAAGATTGGTCCGTTGTTACCCGGCCTGATGGATCCAAACAATGGGCCCTAAATGGAAAGCCGCTCTACACCTATTCGGAAGATATCGGCGTAGGCGCCATCGCGGGGAATAGTGCATATCTCCTTGCGCGTGGCCCCAACGCAGGTCCGCGTGGCTCATATCGGGGCGAGCGTCCAAAAGAAAAATCCGTTCCGGAAGGCTGGCATGCGGCGTTGGCGTATCCAGTCTCCGACATAATTTTACCGCCAGGCATTTGCATTAAAGATGTTTCAGACACTCTCGGTATCGTATTGGTCGGTGTGTCTGAGGAAACGCTGTATGTATTTGATGGAGATGTGAGCAGAGACGCCGAGATTTGCGGAGCAACGCCTTGTGATTGGAAGCCACTAAGCGCTCCTCAACTCGCATCTTCCGTTGGTGATTTCGATTTTATTGTTCGAGACGATGGGATACGGCAATGGACCTACAAAGGGCTGCCGCTGTACACCTACGCCAAGGATTATGCACCTGGTGACGCGTTCGGAATGGGTGTGCACGAGAATTGGCATGTCGCGTACACGACCCGGTATTTTGTACCCGACGGTGTTACCGTTGCGCACAACCCCATGTTGGGGAAGGTTATGTCAACCAAAGATGGGCAGACGCTGTATAAACGCGATGGATACATTTTTGCGTCGGGCGGCGGACATGGACTTCGGCACGGCGCCCCCAATCGTCCTGCAGTAGGGAGGGATATTGGTACTGATCCCCGTTGCACGGCTGAGTGCGACAAGTGGACACCCTTTGCTGCGCCCTCTGATGCAAAGCCCCGAGGAAATTGGGATGTGGCAGTACGTGAAGACGGCTCGAGGCAATGGGTTTACCGTGGTTTCGCGCTGTGGACTTACAGTGGCGACCGAGCCCCTGGCTCCATTAATGCACACGATAGTTACGATATTGTTTTGAGCAATGATCCGTCGACAGTCATCGACATCGGCACACCTTACGACGGTGTTGGCGCCTTGTACTGGAGCGCTGTATTTCCGTAGGGGATTCGCACACTTCTCAGTTTAACACTGTGAGGCGAAGGCGCCTGTTCGCTAAGTGCCGCAGAAGGTTTTATGGACCACTTGATCGGGCCGTGGGGGTCGGGAATACCTCTCGTTTAGTGGTTGATCGTCGAAAGGTTTTTCGAGAACTGAAAGCAATTTCTCGAATACTGTGAAATCGTTTTGCTCCTCTGCCGCGCTAATCGCCTCCTCAACTAAATGATTCCGCGGAATGAATGCCGGATTGATTTTTCTCATTAGGGAGCGCCGGTCTTTTGGATCGCGCTTCTCCGCATGCAACGCGGCGTGCCATTTCTTCGACCAATCCTGAAAGAGGGAAGGATCGTCGAAAAATTTTTCGCCATCTTTTTCGTCAGTCTCGCTTGTTACATCGCAAAGCCGCCTGAAAACGAGGGTGAAATCTGCGTTTGATTGCGCCATGCGATCGAGTAGATCGTGCGCCAGCTGTACGTTTTCGGGAGAATGGGATAGCCCGATTTTTTTTGTTAGTCCTTCCGAATATGAAGCGTCAAATTTCAACGGATAAGCATTAACTGCATCTTGGGCTTCGCCCAAAGCATTGTCGTTGTTGTTGCTCAAGAGCGGAAGAAGCGTTTCGGCGAGCCGCGCTAGATTCCATTGGGCAATACCCGGTTGATTGCAAAACGCATAACGGCCTCTGTGATCAATGGAGCTATACACAGTTTCAGGGTGATAGGTGTCCATGAAGGCGCATGGTCCGTAGTCAATGGTTTCGCCAACAACCGACATATTGTCTGTGTTCATGACGCCATGAATAAATCCGATGAGCATCCACTGGCCGACCAAGTCCGCCTGACGCTGTATCACGAGGTTGAGAAACTCGCGGTATTTGTTTTCGGCATCCTGAGCCTCTGGGTAATGCCGTTCGATGACGTAGTCGGCCAACCGTTTAACCATGTCTAAGTTCTGGCGGGCGGCAAAGAATTGGAACGTTCCGATGCGCACGTGGCTGGTGGCGACCCGTGTCAGGATCGCGCCAGGAAGAGGAACATCTCTGCAAACCATTTCACCCGTTAAAACTGCGGCAAGGGCGCGCGTTGTAGGAATGCCGAGCGCTGCCATTGCTTCACTGACGATATATTCGCGCAAGACAGGGCCTAACGCTGCCCGACCATCGCCCTGCCGGGAATAGGGAGTTTTTCCCGACCCTTTAAGCTGAACATCCTTGCGTACGCCGTTGCGATCTATGACTTCGCCTAAAAGGATTGCTCGCCCATCGCCGAGTTGCGGAACAAATCCACCAAACTGGTGGCCCGCATACGCCATCGCGAGAGGATCGCTCCCCCGGGCGGTTTGGTTGCCTGCCAAGATCTCCAAGCCTTGAGCGGAGGAGAGTGATTGTGGATCGACGCCAAGTTCTGCAGCGAGAGCGTGGTTTATGCGAATAAGTTTCGGGGCTTCTACGGGCGTTGGAGCAAGTTTAGAATAAAACAAATCCGGTAATTTCGCGTAACTGTTGTCGAAGGTAAGCACTTAGTTTTCCTGTGTGTTGAACGACAGACCTTGTTTGCACTTATGTTTGCCGGTCCCGCGCGGGACGCTCAAATATAGGTCTAACCTGAATTAGGGACGGTTGCGACAAAGCCAATTACAACGTGCACTATTAAGGCTCTAACTTCTGATCGCCGCGTTTAACTAGTGCAGTGCTCATTCTCCCAATCAGGCACTCAAGTCCTAGAAAATATTGCACTGCACAATAAATATTGGCAAACCTAAGGCTCTTCGAACTTCAATTTGCATGGTTGTGACCCCGAAAAGAGTCCGTCCTTAGGGGATATTAGTGTAGAATGTGCACTTGCGAAGCACAGATGACCCGGGGGGACGCGGGCCATCGTTTTGTTGCGCCTGGGGTTGCGAGAGATAAACAGGTCATCTTTTGTGGCAAGTTGGTATCGGGCTCGCGATAGATGGGAGTTGTTTACGTTGTTTCCGAGTATTGAAATTTCATCCGTAGGATCGTTGAAGGTTTTGGCTCGGCCAGTCGCATTTATTGTGGCGGGGGCCTTGGCAGGATGTTCAGCACCGTCCTCGACACATGACACCGCGTCCGCGGCGCCAAAAATTGATACACCGCTCGTTGCCGTTGGTTCCGAGTATGCGGGTACGCCTGCGCGCGTACGCCGTATGAGTGAAGAGCAATTCGAAAATACGATCGCGTATATTTTTGGCTCGGATATTCGGGTTGGAGCGCCGTTCGCTCCCCTACGCCGGACAGAGGGTTTGTTAGCGTCTGGCGCGGCTGCGGCCGGCGTGACCTTGGGTGAGCTGCAACAGATACAGCGTGCGGCCTCATCCATTGCAGCGCAGGTTGTTTACAAGGGCACGGTCGAACTTCCCTCGCGCCGGGATTTTCTAATCCCGTGTAAGCCTGAGGTCGAAAATGCAGCCGATGATGTGTGTTCCGAGAAGTTTATCCGTGAAACAGGACGACTTTTGTATCGACGTCCACTGAGCGAGGCGCGCGTTGCCGAATTTGTTAAAGAAGCACATGACGCGGCAGAAGAGTTGGAAGACTTTTATGCTGGCATCGCCCTAGTTCTTGAAGGAATGCTCATAGATCCCAAAGTTATTTTCGTCGCGGATACGACGGAACCCGATCCAAATAATCCTGGGCAACTGCGCCTTGATGCCTATGCGCTGGTATCACGTTTGAGTTTCTTCTTGTGGAACGCAGCTCCAGATGACGCACTCCTCAACGCGGCAGAAAGGGGTGAAATCCATACGCGCGAGGGGCGTGAGCGTATCGTCGATATGATGCTCGCGAGCCCGCGCCTAGAAGATGGTGTGCGGGCGTTCTTTGACGATATGTTTGGCTTTGAAGACTTTGCGAACTTGGCGAAGGACCCGTCGATCTACCCGGTAATGACCGGGCCGACGTTGCGTGATGCACGCGAACAAACTTTGCGGACCGTCGTTGACCAACTCTTGAATCGCGAAGGCGACTATCGTGATTTATTCACAACGCGCGAGACCTTCATGTCGCCGGCGCTTGCGACCGTTTATCAGGTTCCGACATCGCCGGGTTGGGTACCTTACGAGTTCCCGGAAGGCAGTCCGCGCACAGGAATGTTGACCCAAATTAGTTTCTTGACGGTCCATGCTCACCCCGGCCGAAGTTCTCCGACGTTGCGTGGTAAGGCCTTGCGCGAGTTATTTTTGTGCCAGCCTGTACCAAGGCCGCCGCCGGATGTGGATTTCTCGATCGTCAACAATCCCAGTTCGAGTTACCCGACGCAGCGCGATCGCGTGAATGCGCACCTCGAAAACCCTGTTTGCGCAGGATGCCATAAGATCACGGATCCCATGGGTCTGGCACTCGAAGGATTTGATGGCGCGGGGCGCTACCGCGAGACAGAAAAAGGGAACTTGATTGATACAAGTGGGACTCTTGACGGCGTAGAGTTTCAAAATGTCGTTGGGCTGAGTGAAGCCCTGCGGAATCATCCAGCCTTGCCGACTTGTTTGGTTAATCGGCTTTATAGTTACGGTACCGGTGGTCCGGCCTCACGGGCAGACCGTGCGACTCTGGATGCTCTCAATGAGGGCTTCAAACAAGTGAACTATCGCGTACCCGCATTGCTTCGCATGGTGGCGATGAGCGATGCGTTTTTCGAAATTGTTCAAAACAATGATCCTTCGGAGTCGGCGATGACGGTGACAGGTTCACCCTCACAACATGTCGCCGCTGCGAATTAATAAAGGGAGATAGTTATGAAAGATCTCAATAGACGTCGGGTGTTGCGCGGCCTCCTAAATGGCGGCGCGGTGACCGTGGCGCTTCCGCTACTCAATTGCTTCCTCAATGGAAATGGGACGGCATTGGCAAATGGTTCGCCGCTTCCCGTTCGGTTCGGTACTTGGGCCTGGGGCCTTGGAATGGACAAGGAAATTTTTGTGCCGAAGAAGGTCGGCGCGAACTTCGATCTCCCCGAAGAGATCGCCATGCTGGCGCCGGTTCGCGATCATATAAATCTGTTCACCAGCTTTAATGGTTTTCGTGATGCAGCGCCCAACCTCTGTCACCTCACAGGTTGGGTGATCAGCCGGACCGGGATGGCCCCAATGAACCAAACCGATCTTCCAGGCGAAACCATTGATGTGACGATCGCCAAAAAGATTGGCGGGACGACCCGGTACCAAATCCTCACGGCCACCGCGACTGGAGACGTCAGAGACAGTTTCAGCTACGAAAATGTTAACTCCATTAACATCGCAGATTGGTCGCCTGTGCAGTTTTACACCAAGCTTTTTGGTGAAGATTTCCAAAATCCAAACGCGGCCGAATTCAAGCCCAATCCGCGCGTTATGGTGCGCAAGAGCGTACTGTCAGGTGTTATGGAGAGTGCGAAAGATCTTTCCCGTGTTGTCGGTGCAGAGGACAAGGTGCGCCTAGATCAATACTTCACGGGATTGCGCGATTTAGAGCGTCAGTTTGATCAGCAGCTAACGAAACCCGAACCGCGCCCCGCATGCGTGGTCGGTGCAGCACTTTCGGAGGAGCCCCAAGCGGGCCTGGATGTTGAGCTTGTTGAAGAGCGTCACAAATTGATGACGGATCTTATGGTCATGGCGGTCGCCTGTGATCAGACCCGCGTCTTCAATATGGCGTATTCAAAATCCGCCGCTGCCACAAGTAAGGTTGGGTATGACAAGCCTCACCATACGGCGTCGCATGAAGAACCCGTTCATCCCGAGCTGGGATATCAACCGCAAACATCATGGTTTATTAAACGCGCGATGGATAGTTGGGCGTATTACGTTCAAGCATTCGCCGACTTTAAGGAAGGTGACGGTTCGTTGCTCGACAATGTCCTGATTTATGCCACAACCGATCAGGCGCTTGCCCGTATCCACTCGATTGATAATCAGCCGATGTTTACTGCCGGTCGTGCGGGCGGGCGGATTAAGACTGGACTGCACGTCGTCGGGAACGACGCCCCGAGCACACGGCTTGGTTTGACCGCGATGCAGGCGTTCGGCCTTGATGTCAACTCATGGGGCACTCAGTCGAATAATTCGACCGATATTGTCGGAGAAATCGTAGCCTAGATGAAACTCTCGGCGTTTCTGAGGTCAAAACGTTACTCAAGAGGACACAAAGGTATGCGGCACACAGTAAACTTAGCCGTTGGTCTCGCATTTGGGTTGGGACTGCTGATTGCCATTCCCAGCGCGAGAATTGTCATAGCGGACGACACCATTGCTGGTGTTTCGGAGCTTGAAGATTACCGGCGTGTTCCCATGCCGCCAGGGTTTCAGGTGGTGCACAGCGAGCTTGATGGACCGGTCTTTGCTGATGCCAACGGTATGACCCTTTACTATTGGCCGCAGACGACCATGCGGAACGGTATTACGGGCAATCCCAAGAACCAATCTGTGTGCTCCGACGTGCCGACGACGGAAACTGCCGGGTTAATGAGCCCATATCCAGCCGGTTTGATTTTACCGGAATTGGATAAGCGCAAGAGTTGCGAGGAAGTCTGGCCCCCGGTTCTTGCATCCGATGATGCCGAGCCTGTCGGGTCTTTCACCATTGTGACTCTTAAAGATGGTAGAAAGCAGTGGGCTTATGACGAGAACGTTCTTTACACCTCCATCTTGGATAAAGTCCCTGGGGATGTAAGGGGAACCTCCCACCCTCATAGCGCGGGGGAACCGCCGGCTCCCCGCAGGGTAGCGACAGTTCCCGCGGCTATTCCACCCGGCTTTGCGATAGCCCCAACCTCGCTGGGACGCATGCTCACGACGGACACGAATTTCTCAGTTTACATGTCTGATCGCGATGGAGTTGAAACATCGAACTGCAGGGAAGACTGCACGCGAATGTGGAAGCCCGTGGAAGCACCCGTGTCTGCCACACCGCAGGGAGATTGGACGGTATTTGAGCGCTCCCCTGGCATCTTGCAATGGGCGTTCAGAGGCAAACCCCTTTATACCAATGTGCTGGACGCGGACATTCGAAGCATGCAGGGCAGTGATTATCCCGGCTGGCATAACGTCTACACCCAAAAAGCACCGCCGCCGCCGGAAGAGTTCACAATGCAAGACTCTGACACGGGTGTTGTTCTCGCCGATGCGCAAGGCAAGACAATCTACATATATAACTGCGGCGATGATTCATTCGATCAGCTCGCGTGCAACCATCCAGATTCACCTCAAGTTTATCGTCTCGCGATCTGTGGCGGCGGCGATGTTGATCGGTGCCTCCGCGAGTGGCCGTACGTGGTCGCAGGTCCGAATGCCAAGAGCACAAACCGGACATGGACGATTATCAATATCGATCCGCGAACCGGACATTTCGCCGAACCCGACCAAGAGGGCGCATTGCGCGTGTGGGCATATCGCGGATCTCCGGTTTACACACATATTCGCGATGAAAAACCAGGCGATATTGTGGGCAACGCAAACGGCGAATTCGGCGGTGGCCGCAATGGATTTCAAGCTTTCTTTCTTCGAGACGACTTTTTTAATAACGCCGGCTGATGACACGGACAGGTGAGGAACACGCTATGAAGCATCTACATTTTAATAAGCCATTTATTGGCATTGCTGCGAGCGCTGTGTGTGCGGCGATTGTTTTTGGAGGCGGTTTCGGAGAAATGTCCCTTCGGGCAGACGAACCTCCGGCAGTTCTTAAGGACCGCAAAATCGGTTATGCGCTAACCGATGCCCGGTGGGCTATCCGTCAAACTGAAAACGGAAAGACGGAGTGTCCCGATGGTTTTAACGAAGGTCCGCGTGCACAGTTTAGGGCCTTGTTCCCCGACGGTGGAACCGTTGAAGAAACGAGGCTGGCACGCGAAAGTGCGTCGCGGTTTCCTTTGGATCACGAGGATAATTTTGAATACCACCGGGCTCAGGGCAAGTACGCAATTGGCTTGAATCTCGACGGGAAGGTTGGGCCGGACGATTTCACGACTGACGCGGGTGAGCCGGGGATCGACAATCAGCTCTTCAGGGCCATCGGATGTACGCGGTTGTTTCGCGCGCCGGATGGAACGTTCGCTCACTTCACGAACATGTGGGTTCGTGAGATGAACTATAACCGCATTCTCATAGAGCTCACGAATGTCGACAGCCTCACGAACGACGACGATGTCGATGTCACTCTTTATCGTGGCAAAGATCGCCTTGTCACCGATGCGACCGGCGCAAATATTATTCCCGGCGGGTCAAATCGGGTCGATGAGCGATTTGGCAAACGGTACATTCACCATCTCAAAGGAAAAATTGAAGACGGTGTTCTCACCACCGAACCTGCCGACGTTCAATGGCCTTGGGCTGTATTCTTGCAGCGTCCCGGTGCGTATGACATCCGCGGTCTTCGCTTCCAAGTCGAGTTAGGTCCCGAACACGCTGAAGGGGTTGTGGCGGGATACGCCGATATCAAAACCTGGTACGCGCAGCTTATACGCTCGTGGTCAACACACCATTCGAGTTACGGCGGGCTCTCTCAGCCCTCGCTATACAGACAAATGCTTCAATTGGCGGACGGCTACCCAGATGAGACAGGTGCCAACACCGCGCTATCGTCGGCAATCACGGTGCGCATGACCCAAGTCTTCATCGAGCATTCAGGAAGCGATCTGGTAGCGTCAGATCAAAAGCAGGCACCGAGTCAGGTTGCAATTGATCGTTCCGCAAACCAGTAGTCGAAGGTTAAAAAATTAACGATGGGAAAAGGCGCCGTTTGGCGCCTTTTTCATTATGAATTTGAATATGTTACAGCTTTTTGCCGACCTATGGCTCACACAAATGCGCGCTCGCTTAGATGCTCAAGAAAACCGGGTTTACGTTGCGAAAAAAAGAGAGTGGCAGTATCGTTTTAGACTAGAACGGCAACAGATATTGGGAGGTTTGCCATGAAACTTTTCCGTGCTCTCACAATCTTCGCCATTGCGGTGCTTTTCACCGGTGCGTCCGAGCTCGCTGCTCAGGGGTCGATGAACATTCGAAGTGGTGGCGCGAGTCCGGTCTTGAGCTTCGGTTCATCCGCATCGGTGAATGATGCGGCGAACGCGCTCGATAGAAGAGATTGGGAGCGGGGTGTAGACTTAGCTCGCTCGGTACTGAAATCTTCGGCTCTTTCTCCGATTAGTGCGCCTCTCGTCTACAACAACATGTGCATTGGTTTGACATTCATGCAACAGTCCGAAGAGGCAATGGACTATTGCAATAGGGCGGTCGAAGGCCGCCCGCGCCAGTGGCAGTTCTACAATAACCGGGCGATCGCTCATTTTTACCTTGGCGATTACGACCGGTCGTTAGCCGACTATTACATGGCGCTGATGTTTGGCCGCGGGCAAACGCTCCTTCTTGAGAACATCCACTTAACGCTCAAAGCTCGAAAAGACGCCGCCCCACGTTCCGGCAGCAGCTAAGAGGCCAACTGGATACGCGGTCGCCATTAAAGCGACCGCGGCGGTTGTGTGGATCGCGTGTGCAGTTGCAGGCGCGACGCTATGTCTTGAATAAGGATTATCGAGTTGGCTTATTGCGGACGTTTGTTTTTGGCCAGCGCTATCTGCGCATGGGTTTTCGTCGCCTCGTTTCCTGTTTCTGCGCAATCTGGGTTTAGTGCCGCGGATTTGTCCTGCCGCGACTTTGTGGCCGGTCAACGGCCGACTTCTGCGAACCACCCGGTATATGAACAAGGGCGTTTTTGGGCTCTTGGTTACCTGGCTGGCTACTATGTAGGGAGCGAAGAAACCGATTTGGTGACCGGGGCAGCAGGGGCAGGACCGGTACATGACCTCTTGCTGCAAATGTGCCAGGGATTTCCCGACTCGTCCCTATTGTCGATATCAATGCTGACACTTTCCGCTGAGTCACTTCAGTTGCCCACCGAGCCAGCGCCTGGGTTCGAGCCGGCGAGATACACATGCGCCCAATATTCCGAGCATAGCGCGGGCGGAAATCTAGAATTGGCCGGTGTTGCTGAGCTATGGGCGTCCGCATTCGTTCAGGGGCATCAGAACGTCGAGCAGCCCTATGTCGTCCTGCCGCCAGAGAATGCGACACTAATAATGTCAGTTATTTCAAACGGTTGCCGCGAAAATGGGGAGACACTCTTCTTGGATTATGCGACAGGGGTCGCCCGCGCAGTGCGCGTGGAAGCACCGCGCTGACCCGGTTAAACGAGCGTTTTCCGGCTCTCAAAACTCTGTCTGGCATCCCTATCCTTCAGCCATAAATCGACTCAGCGTCCTCTATGCAAATTTAGGTCGGTTTTTTGCCGTTAACCATTGTTTACAAGAAGTTTTTGAGATTTTCGCTGTCTGGAGGGATGTGCCTAAACCATGGACTAAACCGTGGCCTAAACCGTGGATTGTATTTTCCCCATAAAAAGCCCGAAAAACCCCAGGAAACAGGCATTTCTGTTGCAATATTGGCACACACAAAAACGGGTTGAAATCCAGCCCTGCATTCCGATTGACGCAATTGCTGAGGGTGGGTAGTTCTCACGCTGCAACTGTAAGGGAGGAGCAGAATGCGTGCCCCCCTGCGTGCAAACAATTAAGTTCACTATATAGGGGGACATTAAATTGTCTTTTCATAAATCCGAGAAAAATCAGTCACGTACCGACCGTTGTCGGTTTGTGACCGCCACCGCGGCGAGCGTCGTCGCGATGATGATTGCGATGCCGATGGGCGGCAGCAATGTGGCACACGCGCAGCAAACTGCTCAGGATCAAGACGCGCAGGCCCCGTCGATCGAACAGATCGTTGTTACGGGTTCGCGTATCGTTCGTGACGGTTTTGAAGCTCCGACACCAGTTTCGGTGTTGAGCGTCGACGACCTCAACAACATCGCCGAGCCGAACATCGCTGACGCGGTGAACCGTCTTCCTGCTCTGCAAAGAAGCTTGGGCACGACCAACGCCTCCACAAACGTTAGCTCCGGTACAGGTGGTGTGAACAACCTGAACCTCCGCGCTATGGCTGCTGTCCGCACCCTGGTGCTCTTGGACGGTAAGCGTATCGTTGGTGCCAGCCTCGCCGGCTTTGAAAACAACGGTTCCGTGCCGGACATCAACAACTTCCCCAGCGGTCTAGTCTCGCGTGTTGACGTGGTGACCGGTGGTGCGTCTGCCGTTTACGGTTCTGACGCTCTTGCGGGTGTTGTGAACTTCGTCCTCGACAAAGAGTACACTGGTATTAAAGGTGACGTTGCTGGTGGTGTGTCCACCTACGGCGACAACGAAGAATACAAGGTCAACCTGACCTTCGGTACGCCATTCGCAGGCGGCCGTGGTCACTTCTTGTTCTTCGGTGAGCACAACTTCTCTGACGGTGTCGAAGGTGACGGCGGACGGACACACAACCGGCCTGAAAACCACGTATGTTCGCTCCCGAACCCAGCCTACACGCCGGGTAGCGGTCTTCCCTCACGTCTTATCGATGATGAGTGCGGACTTAGCGTTGCAACCGCCGGTGGCTTGATCGTTGGCGATAACGTCAATGGCCAAAATTCTCCGTTCCGCGGCATTCAATTCCTGAATGATGGACAGCAAGGAAACATTGAGTTTGGATCGGTGTCCGGCCTTCTGATGTGGGGCGGTGACTTCGAGCAGACCAACATCTGGTCCTGGCCGACCATGAACCTTACGACCAACCGCACGAACATCTACACCCGCGGTAGCTTCGACTTCACCGACAACCTGACGATTTACGGTGAGTTGGGCTGGGCCGTGACCCGTGCGCAAAACAACTCGGTGGTTCCGAACTTCCGTTTCGGTGTACCGATTACGACCGATAACCCCTTCATGCCCGATAACATTCGCCAGGCGATGATTGCTCAAGGCATTGATTCAATCAGTGTGGGCTCGTTTATCGCTGCCGGACCGCGTCAGCGGATTATTGATCCGGCAACGGGCGCTTCGCCTTGGGATATTAAGGCGGACAACGAGCGTTATCTGCGCCGCTATGTCGGTGGTCTTGAAGGCGCCTTCTCGGCCATGGATACCGAGTGGGACTGGGAACTCTACTATGCTCGCAGCACCACGCATAACGGTACTCGTTCGCCGGACAACTTGGTCCCGACCCGGTTCAATATGGCCGTTCAGGCGGTTGCGGATCCGGTCACAGGAGCCACGGTTTGTGCTGTGAACGCGGACGCTGACCCGACCAACGACCAACCCGATTGCCAACCGTTCAACATCTTCGGGACGGACGTAAACGCCATATCGGTTGCTGACTGGATTACGGACACCGACTACGCCATGACGATCCTTTCTCAGGACGTTTGGGCGGCCAGCTTCTCCGGCGAGCCTTTTGATCTTTGGGCTGGTCCGGTTTCGGTCGCGTTCGGTGGTGAGCATCGGATTGAAAAAGTCCGTGGTCTCGACAGCTTCCTCGGTCGCAACCGTCTGTTCTTCGCCGGTAACTACAGAGCGACCAACGCGAAGTGGAGTGTGACGGAAGGGTTCTTCGAAACCCTCATTCCGTTGGCACGTGGCGAAGCCTGGGCTGAGTCTCTCGACTTCAACGCGGCTGTGCGTTACGCCGATTACAGTGAGTCGGGCGGTGAAGTGACCTGGAAGGTGGGCGCGGTTTACCAACCGTGGGATGAAGTCACCTTGCGTGTCACCCAGTCTCGTGACATCCGTGCGCCGAACTTGGGCGACCTCTTTAACGAAGGTCGTGCGGGTACAGGTAGTGCGGAAGATCCGTTCCAGAATGATCCAGTCACCGGCACGCCGCCAAAAATCACGGCGGACATCGTGACAGCTGACGTCGGTAACCCGCTGCTCCAACCAGAGCGTGCGGATACGACCGGTGTTGGTGTCGTCTACTCGCCGGATTGGCTGCCGGGCTTCACGGCCTCGGTGGACTACTACCGGATCAAGCTGAAAGGCGCGATCTCGAACCTGGTTCGCCAGCAGTTGATCGATGGATGTTTTGCAGGCGTGACTGTGTTCTGTGAATCCATCGAGCGTGCTGGAGGCGGGAACGGAAGCAACGTGACTGGCGATATCGTCTTTGTTCGTCAGACACCGCAAAACGTTCTGTCACTGGTCAACGAAGGTCTTGATATTGAATTCGCCTACAGTACTCCGTTGGATACTCTTATCCCGGGTACGGATGGTGACATTCAGCTCCGTGGTTTGATGACCAAAGTATTCAAGTTGGATACCTTGGACACAGATCCGGTGACCGGTATCACGACAACCTTCAAAGGCGCAGGTATCAATGCTGACGGCGGTGCCGGCATCGACGTTGATCCTGGCTTGGTGACCTCGGATCTGATCTGGGATTTGACCCTGTCCTATACTCTGGACCGGTTCAACACCACGGTGACATGGCGTGGCACGGGCTCTGGTACATACCGTAACGACTACATCGTATGTTCCACCAACTGCCCGGATGCGACGACTGCCGCACCGACGATCAACCAGAACCACATCCCGGCGGTATCCTATGTTGACTTGGGCATGAGCTACGATGTCACAGACAACATTACGGGTTACCTCTCGGTCAGAAACTTGACCAACCGTGATGCGCCAATCATCGCCACTGACAGCTTCTTTGGCGGGTTGGACAACGACAACTATGACCGGATTGGTCGTATGTTCCGGTTAGGTATGCGGTTCTCCTACTAAGAACCCAAACCTCTACCTAAGCTAAATGTGAGGGAGGCTAGGACTTCGGTCCTAGCCTCCCTTTCTTTTTGTGCGTTAGCTCAGTCCCGCCCTTCAGACAGCGGCGATCTCGCGCTCTAAAACAAGTTGCCGCAGTTGGAGGTATCTCTCGCGCTAGCGTCTGCGCCAGTGTCCGCTTATAGTCTCGCCGAACACTGGTGATTCGGGGTGGCGGGTTGCGACAGTGAAGCGGTTTTCACAAAGAAGGGGTAGGGCGTGGTCCGCAGAGCATTTAGGCTGTTTGTTTTTTCTTTGGTGATTGTGTGCGCTGTCGGGCCAGCTTTAGCCCAACGTGCGGGAGACAATGCGGTATCGTCCGCTGAGGACGCGTTCGGAACAACAGTTGGCGACGAGACGATCGGACTTTACGGCGTGCGAAATGCGCGCGGGTTTAATCCGATGAGTGCGGGGAATGTGCGCATCGAGGGCATGTACTTCGATCGCCCAAGCTCCGGACCCGGCGAAGTTATTATCGACCGGCTCTTGCGCGGCTCAACTGTGCGCGTTGGAATTAGTGCGCAGTCTTATCCGTTTCCTGCTCCAACGGGCATCGTTGACCTCCGCCTCAGACTTCCAGGAGATGAATTCCTAGTAAGCCCGTTCATCAGTTACGGCCCCTACAATCAAACGGCCGTCGAGGTGGATAGTCAGATTCCTATTGTCCCCGGTCAACTCTCCATGTCGGTTGGCGGCCGTTGGGAGCACGTTGAAGAAGGCAATGGAACAGATGCCGAAGATTGGTCTGCGGCCACCATTCTGCGGTGGCGCCCGTCAGACAACGCTGAGGTTATATCTTTTTGGGGGCGGGCTGTCCGCGCGGATTGGGAGGCCAATCCTTGGATTTTTATGCAGGGATCTGTCCTGCCGGCTAAGATCGAGCGGCGTTTGAATTGGGCCCAAGAGTGGGCAACCTATAAACAGACCGATACGAACTACGGTGTCATTACACGGTATACCCCGGCAAGAGACTGGACCATCCGCGCGGCACTTTTTCGAGCTCACTACTTCCGGGCGGAAAGCCATCTCACTTTTTACTCGAATACGACACCTGACGGCATCGGGGAAATTTCCCATCTGTCGACACCACCTCAAACGTTTGCGTCTTACTCCGGAGAACTTCGAGTGTCCCGCGTGTTTAGCGAAGGGCCTCGGCGACACACGATTCATCTGACGGGTCGAGGGCGCAAAGGTAATCGATTGTTTGGAGGAACCGACGTCGTCGATGGCGGCACAGGTATGATCGGGGTTCCGGCGCCTATTCCGAAACCAAGTTTTGTGTTTGGAGAGCGTGGGACTGACGATTCTCGCCAATGGACCGGTGGCGCCGTATACGAAGGGTTGTGGCCGGGTGTTGGGTCTGTGAGCGTCGGTATTCAAAAAGCCTTCTACGATCGGGAAGTTGTAACGCCCGGCTTGCCGATAAGCATTAGCGATAGCAAACCCTGGCTTTACAATGGCAGTGTCTCCATCTTTGCGAGCGACCTTTTAACCTTTTACGGAAGTTATACGCGGGGCCTTGAAGAGTCCGGTGTCGCCACGCAGCAGTCCAGCAATAGGGGTGAGGCGCAGCCTGCCAGTTTGACAGAGCAAATAGACGCAGGCTTTCGTTATACCGTCCTCCCGGGCGTTCAATTTGTTGCCGGCGCTTTTCAAATCAAGAAGCCTTACTTTGAACGCGACGCCGTTAATATTTTTAGGCGGCTCGGCACCTTGAGCCATCGCGGGATAGAACTTTCTCTTGCGGGTGAGGTGGTTGATGACTTGTCCGTTGTCGCCGGAATGGTGTTGTTGCAAGCACGCGTATCGGGAGAGCTGGTAGATCAGGGGGCCGTGGGCAATGTGCCGATCGGCGTAAAGCCCCGGGTGGGTCGGTTAGACCTCGAGTACGGTCCTGATGCTTGGAGGGGAATCTCATTGGATCTGCGCCTTGAGAACGTCAAGCAAGGGTTCGCGGACACGTCCAATACGTTGAAGCTCAATGGGTATACGACTCTCAATCTTGGCGCCCGCTATCGCTTTGAGATTGCCGATGTTCCAGCGACCTTGAGATTGCGTGTTGAAAATGTCACCAATACTTATGCGTGGGAAGTACAAGGCGGCAACAATCTATTCCTTGCATACATTGGGAAAAGACGGTTCTCAGCGAGTATTGCCGCGGATTTTTGATTCTGAATCAAAACGTGAGTTGGGCGCCTTAATCTCATGATTCTAAAGTTTCCACTGCTGCAACGCCTCACGCGTAACCCTGCGATTGTGCACTGTCGTGGCCTGTGCTTTGCAATATTCACAAGCTGTTTGGTTCTTGCGCCCCTCTCGGCATCTGAGGCGGATGACTTCGATACGACAATCAAAGTTGGCGGTATCTTCACGCAGTTCCTTCTGGTTGCCGATGATCAGGAAGCGCCTGGTGAAGACCTAGACCCTGTCGGACAATTCAACTATTCGCGTGTGTACGTCGATAGCCGTACCGACCTTCCAGGCTCATGGTATTTACAAGCCTACGCCCGCCTGATCGTGAACAATTTCTCGTCCACCAACGCCGAGCAGGCCTACGTCGAAACCGGCGGGCCATATGGTCGGTTGCGGGTCGGTGTGCACAAACCGCTCAACGAGCAAATCATTAGATTTCCTGCGCCGCAAGCCGCCCTCTCGGTGGGTGACGAAATATTTGACGCAATGATTTTCCCAAGAACAGAAATCCGGCAGCGGGACGGTCTAACTTTCAAACGGTTTGTGAGCCGCGCGCTGGGCGTGGCGTATAGGACACCGCGCCTAAACGGTTTTGAACTCGCCGTCAGTTATTATCCGGCACTGGATTCGACCGAAGGGCCAATTGATAGATCTGGTCAGTCCAGTAATGCGCTCGATCTGACGGGCGTGTTCACGTCCGATCTCATGGGCGGAGAACTTGTTCTGCTTGGCGGATACTTTCGTGCATCCGCGGCGGCGCCTGATTTGACTGGCGTGAAAGCCTGGAATACGTCCGTAAAATGGAAAAATGACAAATGGGAGTTCGGAGCGACCTACCACGCCGCGCAATTGGCCAACGGATTTCGGGACGGCGCGTGGGCTGTAGGACTGTTGTATCGCACCGAGGGCCGGTGGACCTTCTCCACCGATTACCGAAGCTCAAATCGCCGCCCAACGAAAGGGGCTGCGATTGAAGAATATGCCGACCGCATCATGGTTCAATCCAACTACAGACTTGCCCCCGGCCTTAACATTGCCATCGCGGGATTTTACTCCCAGCAACGCGACCTTCAGCACATGATCTGGAAAGGCAAAGGTGGAACGGTCGGACTGAAGATATTTTTCTAGCTCCGCCTCTCTGGCGTCGCGCCAGTTTCTATGCTGCAGTGCAAAATCGCGAGATTTAGCTAATCTAAGCGCCTATTGCGCAATGGATTGCCCTTCAATTTCGCGTATAATCATAAAGGTGCCGGTCTTGGGGGCAGGGCGCGTTTTTATTATCAGTAATTGCAGGCGCGGCCAGTCTAGGGATTGGCTATTTTGCGCGTCTGCAGGCCATCGGCATAGCCGATAACGGGAGAGTTTAATGAAAAGTTTCTTTGCGATTGTCGCGGTTGTTGTATTTGCATTGGCGGTGCCCGCCTACGCCCAAAATAAAGTGCCCTCAGCGGAAATCAAAGCGAACGGGTTATCTGAAGATGACTTTCCGCGGTGGCAGGAAATCGTGCCTGGAGTTTATGCGTACGAGGATCTGCACTCACCCGATCCATTCGGCAATGTCATCAACACCGTGAGTATGATTATCGTCACCTCTGACGGGGTCGTGGTGGCGGACGGACAGCAGTTTTATGAGCAAACTGAATTGATGATCGAGAACATCAAAACGCTGACGCCGCAGCCCATCAAATACGTAATTATTGCCTCGGACCATATTGATCACGTGGGCGGGAACGACGCATTTAAGGCGGCGTATCCGGACATCACGTTCATTTCCACGCCGTTCTCGCAAGGCCGCTTGGCATTCACAAATTATCCTCCGACCGAAACTGTGTCGACCGAGCGAACTCTTACTCTCGGCGAAACGGAAATCGAAATTCTAAACATCGGCCGTGGTCATACGGGCGGCGATCTCGTCGTCTATTTACCGGAGAGCAAAGTGCTGTTCATGGGCGAGCTTTATCTTCGCGGTATATTCCCGGCGATGCGGACCGGAAACCCCACTGAATGGATACATACTCTCGAGAATGCTCAGGAAATGGATGTCTCCTGGTATATTCCAGGGCACGGATTCCTTGACGAGCCGGAAGCCCTCGAAAGAGATCTTCAGTCCGCCAAGGAAGCGTTGATACACGTCGTTGACGAAGCCAAACGCCTGCATGCGGCCGGTGTGCCGTGTGAGCGGGCACAGCCTGGGGCCGCTCCAGATGCAAGTTGCGAAGCAGCGGACCAGGCGGATTGGGGCATATACAGTGAACTCGCGATGGGTGATTCCCTTGGAGTGTTCTCGATCATTCGGGTCTACCGTGAACTTGATGGCCGTCTGCCTTAGGTCGGACAGAGTGCGCACGCGTATTTGAATCTGGGAGATATTGAAGGTGTTGAACTTGAACGCAACAGTAAGTGAAGGGGTAACGTCCTCGACTTGGTTCAAGCGGTTCGCAGTGGCCTCTGCCGCTGTCACCGTGCTTTCGCTGCCTGCGCAAGCCATGGAAACCAAAAGTTATGTTGTCGAATGGTTTAGCCAGGCGAGTTATTCGCAAGAGGGGGATTGCCCGGACGGGATCAATCCACCGACGCGGCTGCAGTATTTCGAGAGCTTTGCCTTACTGGGTAAGAGTCCCGAGGAAGTCGAAGAGCTTATGGAAATATACAAGCAAGGCGGCATGCCTGCGGCCAACGTGAAAAACATGATGCGTATGCGAGGGCGCATCGGCGAAGAGCCCGTGAACGGATTTGTGCATCCGTGGACGGTTGCCGATCCCGAGTTGACCTCGGTCGTGAGCGACTACGCACTCGGTTTTAATCTCGATGGACAAACAACAGAAACATCGTTTGTTGATCCGCAAACCCAAGAAGATGGCGTCGACAACCAACTCTTCCGAGCCATGGGGTGTATCGAGCAATTTCGAGGCACCTATGAGCACTCACCGACATTCTGGGCCTTCATTTGGGGTTCAATGAAAGAAACGACACCGGCTTGGTTGATCACGGTTAGCGGTGAAGATCTGGACAAGGACGGACCGGTGACGATCACTTTCGATCGCGCGGTCGAGCACTTGGTCTTTGGTCCAACCGGCGATGCGGTGCCCGATATGACTTACAGGGCGGACCCGGACCCGAGATCGCACCACGTGTTTGAAGGGCAGATCAAGGACGGCGTTCTTACTATCACAAAGCCTGGTGAGCTTCGATTGATACTCGATACGCTGTCCTTTCCGGAGTTTGCGCTATCGAATACCCATCTGCGTATGGACATCAGCGCGGACAGTTTGGAAGGTATCGTGGGCGGATACCAGCCGGTTTGGGATTACTATTTTGGGATCGCGAATGGCGGGCTGGCATACGAAAACATGATCATAAATGACGCTCCTGGCATTTATCATTCGTTGATGCGACATGCCGACGGGAATCCAGATCCTGAAACGGGCGAGTTTACCTCTATCTCGACCGCGTACCGCATTGACGCTGTTCCTGTGTTCGTTGTGCCAGCGGAGACCCCAAGCTACGGGGAAGTAACCAGCCGCTGAGGCTAGGGTGTGGTAAGGAATTCTAATTTATGACGAGCAGTAAATTTCTAAAGATCGGTTTGTGCATTGGCAGCGGGTTGTGCGTGCTCGCTATTGGTTTGACCGCGCCTCAGATTCCCCACGCGAACAGCACGGAGGGGGTTTCCGAAGAAACATTCACCCGCCGGCTGTCGCCCGCGCAATACAGGACCATTATCGCAGATGTGTTCGGGCGTGACATAAAGATTGGCGGTCGATTTGATCCCGGAGTGCGGGTAGACGGGCTTCTAGAAGTTGGCGCTGGCCAAGTCAGCATTTCTCCTGCGGGAATGGAGCAGTATGACTCTATGGCGCGGTCCATTGCGAATCAGGTCGTGGACGAAAGGCACCGCAATATTCTAATTCCTTGCGAGCCCGAGAATATCGAAAGACCTGACGATTCATGTGCTCAGAAGTTTTTGAGCGACGTCGGACAGTTGTTATATCGAAGACCGTTAACAGGGCTTGAGTTAGAACTCCAGGTTTCAGCCGCCCGAGAGGCTACGGCAATTGAGAAAGATTTCTATAAGGGCTTAGCCCTGTCCTTAGCTGGCATGCTCTCGCAGCCCCAGTTCTTGTTTAGGCAAGAAGTTTTTGTACCTGACCCTGACCATCCAGGTGAGTATCGTCTCGACGCGTATTCCAAAGCATCTCGCCTCAGTTTCTTTCTGTGGAATTCAGGACCGGACAGGAAGCTCTTGGCGGCCGCCGCGGACGGGACCTTGGATACTCAAGAGGGCTTAACACGCGAAGTTGAAAGAATGGTGGCGTCGCCACGCTTAGAAGCGAGTATTCGTGCTTTTTTCTCCGATATGTTCGAGTTCGAAAAGTTTGATGCGCTGATCAAAGACACTGAAATCTACCCAAAGTATAGCTCACAAGTCGCTCAAGACGCGCGAGAGCAAACCCTAAAGACCGTCGTTGACCTCGTGTTGACGCGTCAGGGAGATTACAGAGATATCTTCACAACTAAGAAAACGTTTTTAACAAAGACTCTGGCTGCGGTTTATCAGGTGCCATTTACGATGTCCGTTCCAAATGGATCGCCCGATGCGTGGGGTCCCTACGAGTTTTCAACAGACGATCCCAGGGGCGGTATATTGACGCAGGTTTCCTTTGTCTCACTACACTCTCATCCTGGCCGCAGTTCGCCCACACTGAGGGGAAAGGCTCTGCGCGAAGTCATGCTCTGTCAGAAGGTCCCATCGCCGCCTGGTGACGTCGACTTTACGTTGGTGCAAGACACTGCCAGCCAAGAATACAAGACCACACGTGCGCGACTAAATGCGCACTCTGAACAGCCTGCATGTGCTGGGTGTCACAAAATCACGGACCCCATGGGCTTTGCTCTTGAGAACTTCGACGGCGGAGGCGGATGGCAAACGGTTGAGAACGGCGTGGAAATCGACGTATCCGGCGCACTTGATGGCGTGAAATTCGAGGGTGGACTGGGGCTCGGGACTGCCGTTCGTGATCATCCTGCGACAACCTCGTGTTTGGTCAACAGACTAGCAGCTTTTGCCCTCGGCAGATCTCCCATCAGGGATGAAAACCCCTGGATTGAGGCGTTGCAAAAGACATTCGCAGATAATGGGTACGGTATTCCCGCGCTCATGCAAAAAATAGCGACAAGTTCAGAACTCTATAGTGTTCCCGCGTCAAAACTCGAAGACGTAACAATGTTGATGACACCAGATGCATCCCAAAAGGAAGGTGAACAATGAGTACTTTTAACCGCAGAACTGTTCTTCGCGGCATGTTGGGTGGTAGTGCCATTACAGTTGGATTGCCACTGCTTGATTGCTTTCTCAACGAAAATGGAGATGCTCTGGCTGCAACTGGAGCTCCTCTGCCACCGGTGTTTGGAACGTGGTTTCAGCACCTGGGGCTAAATCCGGGCATGTGGGAGCCAGAAATTATTGGTCCCAACTACAAGAACAATGTTCAACTCGTAGACCTTGACCCATTCAGAGATCGATTAAACATCTACAGCGGACTAAAGTACTTCATTGAAGGAAAGCCGCTTCAAACTCACACGACAAGCTCACAGATTGCGACCACGGGTGAGATTCCCTTTGGAACCAAAGGAGGCCCAAGTATCGACGCCAGCATTGCAAATGTTATCGGGCGCAGAACGCGGTTTCGCTCTCTAGAAGTTTCCTTTAGCGGAACGCGAAGAAGTTATAGCCAGCAAAGCGGCACTTCGCTCAATCCCTCGGAAGGCTCTCCTGTGGCTCTGTACCAGCGTATTTTTGGTCCGGACTTTAAGGATCCTAATGCGGCTGAATTCACCCCTGATCCCCACACCATGGCACGCCAGAGTGTGTTGTCGGCTGTTTCCGATCACGTACAGGGGGTTATGAAACGGTTGGGTGCATCCGATAAAGCTCGGCTGGATGAATACTTCACCTCAATCCGCCAGATCGAACAACAGCTCGTACTCGAACTGGAGCGGCCGGCGCCGCTGGAAGCGTGTAGTGTCCCGAGTCTACCGGATGAGGCGCCAGCAGGTACGATTCTGGAAGACGCAGCGACGAACTGCAAATTGTTTGCGGGCCTTCTATCTTACGCAGCGGCTTGCGGCCAGACCCAAGTCTTCAATGTTTTCGTGGATTCTATGAACATGCGGGAGAGGGGCAGTTCGTACATTTGGCATGCCGCGACGCACGAGGAATCTATTGATGAAGAACTTGGATACCAAAAAGGCGTATTCGCGTTTAACACATGGGCAAACCAGATCTTTGCGGATTTCTTAAATACCCTGGACAGCGTTCGCGAAGGTCCGGGTACTGTGCTCGATCGCACGCTCGTTCTTTGGCTTACCGACCACTCCGATGCTCGCGTTCATGGGCTCGAAAAGGTGCCGGTCATGACCGTCGGCAGTGGTGGAGGTCGATTGAAAACCGGAATCCACGTTTCCGCTCCAGGAGACCCAGTAACACGCGTCGGCCTCACTGTTCAGCAGGCCCTCGGTGTTCCAATTAATCACTGGGGCGTTGACTCCAATGGAACGTCGAAAACGATTACTGAAGTCATGGCTTGATTTTCATGATCGAAGCAAACAGGACCATGTCGTCTAAGGGCACAACGACCGTATCGGCGCTCGCGATCATTGCTTTCGCGGTCGCAGCGTCGATGTCTCACGTCTCGGCAAATAGCGAATTTGAGGTGCCCCTTTCGACGCCGGCGGGGATTACCTTGCAGCCGTTGGGCAAGTTTCAGGGCTATGGGTTGGATCAGGAAACCGCAGCGTTAAACGGTCACGATGAGATCGCTTATGCAGATGCGCGTGGAATGACCTTGTATACCTATGCCGAAGACTCGCACGAAAAGTCAGTTTGCGTTGATGAGTGTGCGGAAATTTGGCCCCCGGCAATCGCGGCGGAGGGGTCGACGCCCGTTGGCGCGTGGTCAATTTTTGAAAGGCACGATGGTTCAAGGCAATGGGCTCTTAATGGAAAACCGCTCTACACGTATACAAAGGACATCGACATTGGATCTGTCGGCGGCAATAGTCCAAAAAGGTATGGTCGTGGTCCAAATATCGGCGAGCGCGGTGCGCAGCTAGCGCCAATACCAGACGATGTTCCGCTGCCTGAGGGGTTGGAGTGCGGCCTTGCAGCATCCAGCCTCTACAGAGAGTCTGCCGCCCGATATAATGATTCGAGAAATTCAGGATGCGAACGGCTTAGTATTGGTCGGGAGCGACGATCGAACGCTGTATGTGTTTAATGGCGACCCGGATCAAGACCTTGCGGCTTGTGGGTTGCCCTGTCCCTGGTCTCCTGTTGCAGCACCTCAGTTGGCGATGACGACGGGCGACTTTGGGACGTTCGCGCGCGATGACGGAATCCGTCAATGGACTTATAAGGGCTTGGGTCTTTACACATTCGCGGGGGACTTATCTCGGGTCGATGCGAATGGAGATGGTGTCTCTGAGGAATGGCACGTTGCGCGGGTCATGCAAAACTTCATGCCCTCGAGCGTTTCGCTTCAGCATGCGCATAGACTTGGGAAGATTCTCGCCACAAAGGAGGGGCAAACCCTGTATCGCCGGGATTCGTATCTTTTCCAATCCGGTAGCGGCCACGGTCAACGCCGAGGCGTGCTGGTAAGACCCGCGGTAGGGCGTGATCTTGGCACCAACCCCCGGTGCCGCGAGAACTGTGAGATGTGGCACCCATTCCTCGCTCCAGACGATGCCGTCGCTCAAGGATTTTGGGATGTTTACACTCGGGAAGACGGGTCAAAACAGTGGGCCTATCAAGGATATGCCTTGTGGACCTACGATGGTGACAATAAGCCCGGAGATACCAATGCCGATAACGACTGGCAAACAACCTGGGATGTTTCTCCTGATTCCGTCGTCGACATCGGAACGCCTTACGATGGTGTAGCCGCATTGTATTGGGCAGCGGCTT
Source organism: Rhodospirillaceae bacterium (assembly GCA_965228575.1). Lineage (GTDB taxonomy): Bacteria > Pseudomonadota > Alphaproteobacteria > Rhodospirillales > Rhodospirillaceae > UBA11612. The sequence continues at coordinate 38,496 of CBDDHW010000002.1, forward strand.
TCCCCTAATCCTAATTTCTAACATGGTTGTCAGTGGATGCCCGCATCCGGGGTGAAGCGACGTGCCTCTATTTAGTTGGAAGGAATATCAAAGATGCGAGTGCAGCTAAGGACTGTCGTTACTCTGGTTATAAGTTTTTGTGTGGGGTCGATTTCCTATGCGCAAGAGCCCGCTACGTTGGAAACTGTAGCCACGTTTCCGTCAACGGGGTTTACGGAGAACCTATTCCAGACCTCTGACGGATCTTTGTATGTCACAGCCGCTTTCGATGGAGTTCTTTGGAAGGTTTCTCCGGACGGAACGGCTGAGAAATTTGCGAGTTTTCCCGACCATGCCACGATTCTGGGTATTGTCGGAGTAGAAGGCGGGTTTGTACTTGGTGCCCACCGGCGAGGGTTTCAAACACCGTCGGGCATGGATTTCTCCGATCTGGGTTCCGAAGTCCTCATGCTTGATAATTCTGGCGACGTAACCGCGATCATTCCCGGAAATGACGGTGACGTTTACAACGGTATGACCCTAGATGGGTATGGAACCATTCTGATTACGGACTCTTTAAAGTCGAGCGTTTGGCGGTTTGATCCGCAAACTCAGGAGCGGTCTCTGTGGGTAGAGGATGACGTGCTGTCCTCGCCGTCCGTTGCCGAGTTGGGCGCTAATGGAATCAAAGTTGTGAACGGCTGGGCCTATGTGGGCAACAGAAGCAAGAGAGCTGTCTATAAAATCCGCATTGACGAAAATGGTGACGCCCAGGGATCGTTTTCTCTTGTCGCTGACGACCTGCCCGTCGCGGACGACTTCGCAGTCGGGCCTGACGGAACAGTCTACATGCCTCCGGCGGAATACGGCGCGCCGCTGATCAGGATTTTACCAAGCGGAGAAGTAGACACCACGTTCTTACCGAGCGGGCCGTTCGGGACGTCGGCAATCATATCCAACGATGGCAAGTGGCTCTATTGGGCGACGAGCTTCGAGCCTGATGATCAACGCTTGGTGCGGGTCGCGATTCCTTAGAAACGACCAGCCTAAATCACTAATACGACTGTGCGTTATATTTCTCGGATAACGCCGCCCAGTGTTCCGCATCGTGGAGCTGGCGGGTGATATCTCGCGGCAGGCCCTTCACGGTTCGGCTTGGCGATCCATGCTGCTGAAGGTCCATGAGCGCTTGATGCACGGCATTTAAGGCATACGGCTCAATCGCAAATGCCGAAACCTTCACCTTGTGCGCCGAGAGAACATCGGCAGTGTTTGGACCGCCGCCGGTCGAGAAAATCGCTTTTCCGGTCGCATCGGCAACTTGCTCATGCTGTTCTGGTGTTGCACCGGAGACGAACAGCATTTCCGCACCCGCGTCCGAATACGCAACAATGCGTTCTAAAGCATCCTCAAAGCTCAAGTCTTTGGCCAATGCATCGCACCGCGCGAGAATAACGGGTCCATTGGGCCCGGCCGCGTCGACCCCTGCGCGAACCTTGTCCACCATTTCAGCGGTGGACACCAGGCGCCCTTCCGGCCGGCCGGGTACGTGCTTTGCGCCGCTCATATCTTCGATCAGCACTGACGCCACATCGGCGCGAGCATAGCGCTGTATCGCTCGGTACACGTTCAAGGGGTTTCCTCCGCAATCATCGGCGTCGGCGATAACGGGTACGTCTACACCGGCGGCGAGGCGTGAGGCGAACTCGATAAGCTCAGAGACCGTCGCCATGCCGTAGTCGCCCAACCCATACATACCGCTCGAGACCGCGCTACCGCCCAAGGTGACCACGGGATAACCCATATGCTGCGCGAGTTTGGCAGACATCAGGTCGTAGAC
>CBDDHW010000003.1:0-32965 GCA_965228575.1 Rhodospirillaceae bacterium
TCCATTTACGTGGGTGAATGATTACACGTCAGGCGTTTCGCCAAGTTTTTGTTTGATCGAAAGCAAATCGCGCCAGGCGAGACGCTTTTGTTGGGGCGAGCGTAAAAGATAGGCCGGGTGAAACAAGGCGGTGCAGGGCACCGGGCGCACCATGCCCGGGGTTTCATACTCGTACCAACGCCCGCGCAATTTGGTAATGCCCATGGGTTTTGCCAGAAGCGTTTTCGCCGCCATGCCGCCGACAAAAGCCAAGACCGCCGGATCAACGAGCTCTACATGTCTTTGGACAAACGGCAGACAAGACGAAATTTCTTGATCAGTCGGCGTGCGGTTTCCGGGCGGACGCCAAAATACAATATTCGTGATGTAGGCATTCGTCGCGCGGTCAAGATCAATGGACTTCAACATTTTGTCGAGCAACTGCCCCGAAACCCCGACAAACGGTTTTCCCTGACGGTCTTCGTCTGCACCGGGCGCTTCGCCAATAAACATGATGCGGGCTTCGGGATTTCCGTCGGCGAACACGGTGTTGCTCGCAAACTTCTTAAGGCCGCACCCGTCGAAGGCTTCAACAGCGGCTTTGAGTTCAGCGACCGTATTAGCCGCCTGAGCAAGGTGGGTGGCACTATGCGCAGACCCATTCGCACCGACAGGGGGGCTTGGCACCGCAGCGGGAGCATGCGCAGGCTTTGTTGGAGCAGGCTTTTCTTGAACCGGCGCAGCCACGGTGCTTTCTTTGAACCGATTGAGCGGCTCGTCACCAATCGCTTCGTCAACACCGGCATCGGCGTACCACCGCAACACGGCGGCCGGATCATCTGCGAGCGGATGGGAAGAATTTTTCATGGCCGAAGTGTGCGGCCCAACACTTCAAACTGCAAGGGACCAGAGGGTCGAGATGATAGGTGGAGCGAAATGCAAGTTAGTTGGGCGGTGTGTACTTATACCCATCAAGGCCGCGCTCACCGTTCACGGCTTTGCGGTAAAACCACATGCCGAACCAAATCACGGCGGGCAAACTGAGAACACCAGCAATTTCCATAAGAAGGAGGACATTGTTTTCACCCCAGCGGAGCGGAAGCACGCCGATCGCCTCTAACATCTGCTGACCAATCCGCAGTACGCCAAAGCCCGCAACCGCGATCAGGACACCCAAAGTGCCCGAGAAAAGGGTCGTTGTTATCGCAGCGATGACTTTGGGATTCGTACGCACAGATCCATCCTTAAATTAACCGCCCGCAAAATCAGCGGCTTTTGGGCTTTTGATGAGATGGTGCCTTTTGCCCTAGGTCGCAAGGCGAAAGCAAGGCTGCGCTTGACTCTGTTTAGCTCTCGAATTAGAACAAAACAAGAACAAATGGACGGGTACAATGAAGCTCAAAACAAAGCCCGCCGCCTCTGGGACGCCACTTTCGGCACAGGATCGCGCCGACATCCGGGACAAACTCCGCCGGGAAATCGACCGGCTGGAAAACCATGGCCGCGCTCTTACAAAAGCCGCGGTGCCTTCTGGATGCAAAGCCTTAGATGCGCTTTTGCCATGGAACGGTTTGCCCCAGGGCGGACTTCATATCGTTCAGGGCAAACCTGGAGATGGAGCGGTATTTGGATTTTCCGGCGTGCTGGCCGGACGCCTGCGCACCGAGGCCGGGTTTATCGCCTGGATTCAACGCAGCATTGATGGCCAAGAGAACGGGGCCCTTTATGGACCGGGGCTTGATCCGCTGGGGGTCAGCACACGGCATCTTTTTGTGATCAATGTCCGCCGCACAGCAGACCTTTTATGGAGCATGGAAGAAGCTTTGCGCTGCTCAGATTTGGCCGTGGTCGTCGGCGAAGGTGCCGCACCAAATCTGACCGCCGCCCGGCGTTTGCAGCTTGCCGCAGAAGCAGGCGGCACCACAGCGCTTCTTATTATTCCGCCCGGCGTAACGCCTAGCGCAACAGCACTGACCTATTGGCGCGTTGCCGCTGCCCCCGCATCCACACAAGCTTTACCGCCCCGTCATCCGACCTGGGATGTGGAATTGGTGAGTTGCCGCGGCGGTAAACCCGGACACTGGCGCATGGACTGGAAAGATGAGGCGCTTCATCTCGATCTGGCTCCCTCACTGGCCCACGGACCGGTGGCGGCGGCAGGTTAAAAATAAAACCGCGGGTTCTGACGGCCCTTTAGCTTTGATCACCGAGACCCAAGGCGGTGTGCGGCTAAGTGCTGTCGATCAGATCGCGGCCGCACAAGGCGTGAGCCCAGGACTGAGGCTCGCCGATGCCCGCGCGCTTATTCCACATTTGAAAGTCATGCCCGCGAACGCAGCCGCAGATGCACGCATGTTGGCAAAACTCGCCGATTGGGCCATGCGCTATACACCGTGGAGCGCAACCGATGGGTCGGATGGTCTTGTTCTCGATATCACAGGCTGCGCGCATCTTTTTGGCGGTGAAGACAATGTGCTGCGTGACCTCGCCGCTCAACTTTCAAAACAGTCCCTTGCTCATCGGCTGGCGCTGGCTGATACGCCCGCCGCCGCTTGGGCTTGGGCCCGGTATGGAAAAGGCGGCGTTCTGACCACGCAGGAAAGCGCTGAGGCCATCCGCAAACTCCCGGTTGCCGCCTTGCGTATTTCCGCACCCGATGCGGCGGATCTCGCGCGCTTAGGATTACGCCGTATTGAACACATTACAGACTTACCGCGCGCGCCGCTCACCGCCCGCTTCGGTAAAGACCTTCTGGGCAGGCTCGACCAAATTCTCGGGCGGGGTACGGAGCCCCTGACCCTGCAACGCCCAACAACGCCCTATCGCAACCGCATAGCTTTTCCCGAGCCCATCGGCCGGCGCGAAGACATCAAAGCCGCATTGGATCATCTGCTCTCGGACTTATGCATGCGTCTGGAGGCTGACAGTCTTGGCACACGAAAATTAAACTTCACCGCATACGGCGTCGATGCGACAGCGCAACATGTTCATGTTGGCGCAGCCGCGCCTAGCCGTAACGCCACCCATCTTGCTCGTCTCTTTCAAGATCGTCTTGATCACATCGATCCTGGTTTCGGCCTGGAAAGTTTCACCCTTGATGCCCCGAAACCTGAACATCTTGCGCCCAAGCAAATGCCGCTGACCGGAAAGCGCAATACAACAACCGGATTGATGCAACTGGTCGACCGCCTGCAAGCCCGTCTCGGTGCAGGCGCCATTGTGGAGCTTAAACCCATAGACAGTCACATCCCCGAACGCGCCGTGATGATGACGCCGGCGTTTATACAAAACACCAAAGCCCGCGCCGGGGATGAGTGGATCGCCGACCAACCGCGTCCGGCGCGGCTTTTACCCTGCCCCGAGCTTATCGACGTGGTTGCCCCAGTGCCCGACGACCCGCCGCTTATTTTTCGCTGGCGCAAAGTCAGCCACCGCGTTGCACGCAGCGAAGGCCCTGAGCGCATCGCCCCTGAATGGTGGCAACGCAAAGAAACCACCCGCGTCCGAGATTACTATTGGCTTGAAGATACAAACGGGCGGCGCTTTTGGGTTTACCGCAATGGTCTGTTCAACGCGGACACACCGCCGCGTTGGTATCTGCACGGACTATTCGCATGACCGGCACGCCTTACGCAGAAATACAGGTCGCCTCAAATTTTAGTTTCTTGCACGGCGCATCGCATCCTGAGGAATTGGTCACAACGGCGGCCGCGCTCGGGATGTGCGCGATTGGGATAACCGATGCCAACACTCTAGCCGGTGTGGTCCGTGCTCATAGCGCGGCAAAAACCACAGACATTCAGCTCTTGATTGGTGCACGCTTGCGCTTCACCGAAGGCCCTGATGTGTTGTGTTTTCCGCAAAACCGTGCGGCCTATGGCCGCCTTGCTACGCTTTTGACCATTGGAAAGCGCCGGGCTGAAAAAGGACAATGCCTTTTACACCTCGAAGATTTAGCCAAGCACGGCGATGGCTGCGAGATCGTTTCTGTCCCGCCTCAGCGCATCGATGAAACGTTCAGCCGCCATCTACGAGGTTTAAAAAAGAGATTTGGAAAGGCGGTGTGGCTCGCGGTCCATCATCTGTACCGCGGCGATGACCGAAACCGGATTAAACATGCGGGCGATTTGGCGGATGCTCTGAGCATTCCGCTTCTTGCAACCAACGATGTGCTGTACCACGCACCGGAACGCCGGGCGTTACAAGATGTTCTTACCTGTATTCGTGAAGGATGCACGATTGACACGGCAGGTAAGCGCGTGCTCGCCAATGCCGAACGGCACTTAAAAGACCCGGATGAAATCGCGCGTTTGTTTCGTGATCGCCCCGATGCGGTCCGCAATACATTAGAACTCGCCGCACGATGTACTTTTTCTTTGGATGAGCTGCGCTATGAATATCCGGTTGAGCCGGTGCCTCAGGGCCGCACGGCTCAAGATGAGTTAGAGCGGCTCACCTGGATTGGGGCGGCTAAACGATATCCCGGCGGTCTGCCAAAAGACGTGCGCGAACTTTTACAAAAAGAACTCGCCCTCATCGCTGAACTCAGATACGCGCCCTATTTTCTAACCGTCTACGACATCGTGCGCTTTGCCGAAGAGCAGGGCATTTTATGCCAAGGTCGGGGGTCTGCCGCCAATTCCGCGGTCTGCTACTGCTTGCGCATCACCGCCGTGGACCCATGCCAACACAACCTTTTGGTCGAGCGATTTATCTCAACCGAACGCAATGAACCTCCAGATATCGACGTCGATTTTGAGCACGAACGGCGCGAGGAGGTGATTCAGTACATATATAATAAGTACGGGCGTGAGCGGGCTGGGCTCGCCGCAACGGTTATCACCTACCGCTCGCGCAGCGCCATCCGCGATGCGAGCAAAGCGCTTGGGCTCTCCCAAGATACCACTAATGTTATCGCCCGCACGGTGTGGGGGTGGAGCAGCGAAGGCGTTGACGAACATTCCTTGCGCGAAGCCGGTCTGGATCCCGCCGACGGCCGCTTGCGCATGGCGATTGATTTAGCGCGGGAGCTGAAAAGGTTTCCCCGTCATCTGTCTCAACACGTCGGCGGCTTTGTGATCACAAAGGGCCCATTGCACGAGATGGTGCCCATCGAAAATGCCGCTATGGATGACCGCACCGTCATCGAGTGGGACAAAGACGATCTCGATGCTCTTGGCATTTTGAAAATCGACGTACTCGCCCTTGGCATGCTGACGTGCCTGCGCAAAGGGTTCGACCTGTTGCGTGCCCATAAAAAGATCGATGTGGAAATGGCCACTCTGCCCGAAGAAGACCCGGCGGTTTACGACATGTTGTGCCAAGCCGATTCCGTTGGTGTCTTTCAAGTTGAAAGCCGCGCGCAAATGACGATGTTGCCGCGCCTTAAACCGCGCACGTTTTATGACCTTGTTGTTGAAGTTGCGATCGTTCGCCCCGGACCTATCCAAGGCAATATGGTTCATCCCTACCTGCGCCGCCGCAACGGCACTGAGCCCGTCACCTTCCCTTCAAAAGAACTGGAAGACGTTCTTGCCAAAACCTGCGGGGTGCCGTTGTTTCAAGAACAAGCCATGCGCATCGCTATTGTCGCGGCCGGGTTTACAGGGGCTGAGGCCGACGGACTGCGCCGCGCCATGGCCACCTTTCGCCGCAACGGCACAATCCATATGTTCGAGCGTAAGTTCATCGACGGTATGATCGAACGCGGTTATGAAAAGAATTTCGCGGAGCGCTGCTTTGAGCAAATCAAAGGATTTGGCGATTATGGATTTCCGGAAAGCCACGCCGCTAGTTTCGCGCTTTTGGTTTACGCCTCAGCCTGGATGAAATGTTTTCATCCCGAAGTTTTTGCCTGCGCCATTTTGAACAGTCAGCCCATGGGGTTCTACGCCCCAGCCCAACTTGTGCGCGATGCGCAAGACCACGGCGTTGAAGTGCGGCCCGTGGACGTCAATCACAGCCATTGGGATTGCACTTTGGAGCCAAGCACAACCGGTTTGGCGTTGCGTTTAGGGTTTCGGCGCATCAAAGGCTGCGCGCAACGGAATGCGGACACGGTGGTCGCGCACCGCGGCAACGGATATGCCAGCGTCGCCGACATCTGGACGCGAAGCGGTCTGTCCCCTGCGGCTCTTGAGGTTTTGGCCAAGGGCGATGCCTTTACGTCTCTCGGGTTAACCCGCCGAAGCGCCTTGTGGCATGTGCGCGGACTCGACACATCGCCGCTGCCTTTATTCAAAGCCGCAGCCAAACAAACATCTCACGAGCCGCGCGTCGCTCTCCCCGCAATGAAGATCGGCGAGCATGTTGTCGAGGATTACACCCATCTCGGTCTTTCCATCAAAACCCATCCCCTAGCTTTGCTCAGGCCCGAACTTTGCACTGAAAAAATAACCACCAATGATCATTTAGAGAAAATCGCCGATGGCGCATTTATAAAGGTCGCAGGGCTTGTGCTCGTGCGCCAACGCCCCGGCACGGCCTCCGGCGTTATTTTCGCAACATTGGAAGATGAAACGGGCGTTGCAAACATCGTCATCTGGCCGAAAGTTTTCGAAAAATACCGGCGCATTGTTTTAGGCAGCCGCCTGATGGGCGTTCACGGCAAAGTGCAAAAAGAAGGATTGGTCATTCACGTAGTTGCAAACAGACTGCTCGACCTCAGCCATCATTTAAAACACCTTGTGGAGATCGACGATCAGGGAGTGCCGCCCGCATCAACCACAGCCGACATCAAAAAAGCAGCTTCTGCTCCTTATAAAGCGATGCCGTCAGGCCGTAATTTTCACTAAAGCAACGTCTTACAGAGCTCGCCCCCTTGGATGGACGAAAGGCGCGGGGTATACCTAACACCAACGGAAAACTTAATAAGGACCGCGCCCAAGCGGCTCAAAAAGGTGGGTTATGAGTGAACGCGAAGCCATGGAGTTTGATGTTGTCATCGTTGGGGCTGGCCCTGCTGGACTAGCTGCCGCCATTCGGCTCAAACAGCTGGCCGCGGACGACAACAAGGAAATCAATGTCTGCGTCCTCGAAAAGGGGTCGGAAGTCGGCGCGCATATTCTCTCGGGCGCTGTCCTTGATCCCATCGCCTTAAACGAACTTATCCCCGACTGGAAAGACAAGGACGCGCCTCTCAACACCCCGGTCAAGGAAGATAAATTTATCTACCTAAGTGAAAAAGGCTCACTCCGCTTTCCCAACTTTATGATGCCGCCGTTGATGAGCAATCATGGCAATTACATCGTTAGTCTTGGAAATGTCTGCCGGTGGATGGCCACACAAGCCGAAGAGATGGGCGTGGAAATTTACCCGGGTTTCGCTGCTGCCGAAGTATTGTACGACGAAAATGGAGCGGTGCGCGGCGTTGCGACCGGCGATATGGGGATCGGCAAAGACGGGGAGAAAACCGACAACTACGAACCTGGCATCGAGCTACATGCCAAGTACACATTTATAGCCGAGGGCGCGCGCGGCTCACTCGCCAAAGAGCTCATCAAAAAATTTGAGCTCGACAAAGACAGCGATGCTCCGAAATTTGGGATCGGCCTCAAAGAGCTATGGGAAATCGATCCGGAAAAACACAAAGACGGACTGGTGGCCCACACCATGGGTTGGCCACTCGACTCGTCGACCGGCGGCGGATCATTTATGTATCACCTTGAGAATAATCAGGTGGCCATCGGTTTTGTGGTTCATTTGAATTACACAAACCCGCATCTCTCGCCGTTTGATGAATTTCAACGCTTCAAACATCACCCGGCAATCGAACCCTATCTAAAAGGTGGAAAGCGCGTTTCTTATGGCGCGCGAGCAATCACGGAAGGCGGACTTCAGTCCGTACCGAAATTGACCTTCCCTGGTGGCGCTCTCATCGGTTGCTCGGCTGGTTTCGTAAACGTGCCGCGCATTAAAGGCAGCCACAATGCGATGAAGACCGGAATGCTCGCGGCCGAGTCCGCCTATAGCGCTCTGGGTGATAATCGGTCGCTCGATGAACTCGACTCATATCAAGACGCCTACCGCAAAAGCTGGGTGCAAAAAGATCTTAAGCGGGTCCGCAACGTCAAACCTTTGTGGAGCAAGCTTGGATTGTTCGGCGGGCTGCTCCTCGGCGGGATTGATATGTGGATGAACCAGCTGGGGCTTGGCCTTCCCTTTACGCTCAAACACGGCAAAAGCGATGCCGACACCCTGGTGCCGGCCGATCAGGCCAAGCCCATCGCCTATCCCAAGCCGGATGGCAAAATTTCGTTCGATAAACTGTCGTCGGTTTTCGTCTCTGCAACGAATCACGAAGAGAATCAGCCCGCACATTTAAAGCTGGCGGACCCGGATATTCCCATTTCCACCAATTTGCCGAAGTGGGCCGAGCCCGCCCAACGGTATTGCCCGGCGGGGGTCTATGAAGTCGTGGAAGCTGAGGGAAGCGGCGAAAAACGCTTCCAAATCAATGCTCAAAACTGCGTGCATTGCAAAACATGCGATATAAAAGACCCCAGCAAGAACATCACTTGGACAGTTCCCCAAGGGGGCGGCGGCCCGAATTACCCAAATATGTGAAAAAGGTTTTCTCGCCGTTGTCAGAACTTTAACATCGCTAGGCCATATTTAAGGCGCGGGGCACTTTTAAAGTGCTCGCCGCGAACCCAAATAAAGGTGAGCGCGAGCGCGCGGCGAAACCGAAGATGCCGGCACAATCGGTCACACGGATAAATTTGAATATATGACGCATAAGTTTCTTCATATGAGCCGTTTTGCGATACCTGCGCTCGCAGCTATTGCCGCGAGCGCCCTTTGGATCACGTTCTCTGATAACGTTGCCAGCGGGCGGCCAGGGTCCGGGGATTCAAAAACAACTGGCCTCGCAGCGGCTATTTTGTCCGCCCGGCACGCCGATGCGGATTCCGACACCGCGCGCGCCGTTGAGTACTATGATGCCGCGCTTGCCATTGATCCCAATAACCCCAACCTTTTGGAGCAGAGTTATTTTCTGGCGGTGCAGTCCGGAAATTTTGACTCTGCCGTGCCGAGCGCAAAAAAAGCCTACGAGTTGATGCCCGAGCGCGGATTGGCGCGGATTGTCCTCGCCGCACATCACTTTAAACGCAAAGAATACCAACGCGCTTGGTCATATATCGACGAAATTCCCGGACAGGGTCTCAACGCGTTTGCCTTACCCATGATCCGCGCGTGGGGGTCCGCCCCCCATCGGACAGCGGAAGAAAGTTTGTCTGAACTTGCCGCCATGGAGTCGTACCGCGACATCGAGGACGTCGCGCAGGCGATGTCCGCTATGTTGAACGAATACTATGGCCGCAACCAAACCGCGCTTGAACGTTATGATGCCCTAGCGTTTGGCATTGAAAACCGCCGCCCGTCGATGTTGCGTATCGTTGTCGGCGGGTATCACCGTCTGGGACAGTCCGACAAAGCCGTCGAACTTGTCGAACGGTATCAAGGCGTTCACGGCCCGTCGCCGACAATCGAGTCCTTTGCCAACCCTAAATCGTTCTCTCGAAAAATGTCGGTGAACGAAGGGATGGCTGAAGCGTTTTACTCAGGAGCTGAAATGCTCATGGGCTCACGCTCCCGGGACAGACTTACTCAGTTCTCGATTGCGTACGCTCAATTCGCGTTACACCTCAACCCAGATATGAATGTCGCGCGCCGCTTTATCGGGTACGCCTTGGCCTTGCGCGAGCACTACGAGGAATCGAACGACATTCTGAAAACCGTGAAAAAATCAGCGCCGGGGTATCTCGAAACTCGGATGCAGATCGCTGAGAACTATATGCGTATGGGAAGAACGGACGAGGCGCTGTCGACATTGGAGACAACAATTCGCAACCACGGTCAATGGCCCGAATTGCATGTCGCCACTGGCGATGTCCTTCGCCAACTCCAGCGCTACGCAGAAGCTGTCGAAGCTTACGACAGAGCTTTGGAATTATACCCGGACAATCGCGACGAGAATTGGGCGGCCTACTATATGCGCGGGATCGCTTTGGAGAGGGCTAAGAACTGGGACCGCGCGGAGCAAGACTTCCGAAGAGCCCTGGAGCTCAACCCAGAAGATCCCGGCATTATGAATTATCTGGGGTATTCTTATTTGGACCGTGGGGAAAACCTCGCAGAAGCTCGCCGGCTCATTGAGAAGGCCTACGAGAAAAGTCCAAATGACGGCTACATCACCGATAGCTTGGGATGGGCCATGTATGTCATGGGCGAGTTCGAAGATGCCGTCGTCTATTTGGAAAGGGCCGTGGAGCTGGCGCCAGCAGACGCGACCATCAACGAGCATCTTGGCGATGCGTATTGGCAGGTCGGACGCAAAAACGAAGCACGCTTTCAATGGGAACGTGCGCTGACTCTCGATCCGGAAGACGCGCAAGAAAAAGCTATTCTCTCCAAGCTCGAACGGGGTCTTGCGAGAAATTAATTCGCACGCCGTGTTCGATGTCCCTTGTTAAACACTCCTGATATGAACACAGATGACTCCGGTAGCAGCACGGTCACCGTAGACGCACCGGCGAAAATAAATCTCGCGTTGCATGTTTGCGGGCGTAGACCCGACGGTTATCACCTGCTCGACTCTCTCGTCGTCTTTACCGGAATTGGCGACCGCATCACTGCATCCCTAAGCGATGGGCTCCGCTTGGAGGTCGGCGGACCCAATGGAGCTGCCCTTGCAAACGAGTCTAATAATCTCGTGTTGCGGGCCGCGCGGTTTTTGCTTGAGACGACAAACTCCGAGGCGGGCGCTCACATTCGCCTGGAGAAAAACTTGCCAGTCGCCGCGGGTATTGGCGGCGGCTCCTCGGACGCGGCCGCCACGCTCCGCGCCTGCGCGAATCTCTGGTCGGTGGACCCAGCGCAAGTTTCAAATGTGGACCTCGCGAATTCCCTCGGCGCGGATATCCCGGTGTGTTTTTTCCGAAAGGCCGCATTTATGGCTGGAATTGGAGAGGCCATAACACCGGCACCGCACCTGCCGGAGAGTTGGTTGGTTCTTGTGAATCCGGGAGAGCCGCTTGAAACCAAACGCGTGTTTGCCGCCCTGGATGGTTTCTCGCCGCCGCTTGAGCGCAAAGCATTCGCGAATTTAGCCACCGCGACCGAGCTTGCCGCAGTATTAAAAAAGCATACGAACGATCTCATGAGCCCGGCAGCACAGTTGGTGCCCGCTATTCCATCGGTGATCTCTGCCCTTGAGAGCCAGTCCGGCTGCCTCCTCGCCCGGCTGTCCGGAAGCGGGCCAACGTGTTTTGGATTATTCGGTGATGAGCCCGCGGCCCAGGCTGCGGCCGCGGAAATAAGGTCAAACAGGCCCGAATGGTGGGTCGTTCCGACCAAAGTCCTGACACAGTAAAATACTCTAAATTCAGCGAAATCGACGTTATTCACGCGTTTGTCAGTTGATTCGGTCCTGCTCTGGCCTATGTTCGCGGCATGAAACAGTCGATATTCCGCATCGCGCTATTTAGCGCTTTAGCACTGCTCGCGGCCGCCACCGGCGCCCGTGCTGCTGAGGCCGTATTTCAAACGCCGCAGGTGCGCGTCGAGCTCATGACCGAAAACCCGTCGGTCGCACCCGGCGATACGTTGTGGGTGGCCTTGGCGCTCGAGGCCATACCCGGCTGGCATACCTACTGGCGGACCCCTGGAGATTCCGGCCTTCCCACGGAAATTCGCTGGTCCCTGCCCGAGGGAATTACAGCCGGTGATATTCACTGGCCGCTGCCTGAACGCATTGCCTACGGCGATCTGATGAACTTTGGCTACTACGGGAAAGTCCATCTTCTCACGGAGCTTAAAGTCGCTGAGGATTATGCGGGTCCGTCCACCGTTCCGCTTGATGCCAGCGCGACCTGGTTAGTTTGCGAAGAGCTCTGCATTCCCGAGGACGGCGTCTTCTCGCTGCCGATCAACATTGACCCCAACCCCGTCCAACAAAATACGGCGGCGGGCGCGGCCATTGCCGCAACGCGCGCCGCACTACCGCAAGAAGCATCTTGGCCTGTAAAGACTCTGCGCAATGGCGACGTCGTTACCGTCTCTGCAGAGGTCGGCGGTATTGAGGACAACATCACTGAAGCCGTTTTCTTTCCTCATGTGGATGGGTTGATTTACAACGCCGCTCCTCAAGACGTGAGTTTGGAGGACGGTCAATTAAATATCTCAACTCGGATTGGCTGGGATGCGGACAATATTGCCGAATCATCTGGTCTTCTTGTCCTAAGCAGCACGACGGCAAACGGCGAACCGATTGAGACGGGCTATACCTTCAATTCACCGGTTGTATGGACCGGGCCGGCCGCCGGAGATGCGAGCGCCGCTGCCGCAGCTGCCGATCCGCTGCCCATTGCGCTTGTGATTTTATTCGCCTTTCTTGGTGGCATCATTCTCAACGCCATGCCATGCGTCTTGCCGGTCCTGTTTATGAAAGCCCTCAGCTTCATGGGGCGCGCGACCACCGACGCCGGCGAGCTTCGAAAAGACGGCCTTGCGTATACCGCTGGCGTGATTGTTGCGTTCGGCGTTTTAGTGAGCGTTCTTCTTGCATTGCGCGCAGGTGGAAGTGCCGTCGGTTGGGGATTCCAACTTCAAACCCCGGCCTTCGTCGCCATCCTCGCCTACGTAATGCTCATTATCGGGCTGAATTTGTCCGGCGTGTTCACCATCACCGGGGGCACCGGCGTTGGGCAAAGTCTCACCATGAAAAAAGGTCCGAGTGGCGCGTTCTTTACCGGATTGCTCGCGGTTGTTGTGGCAACCCCGTGCACGGCGCCGTTTATGGGCGTAGCGATTGGCTTCGCCCTCACCCAATCGGCGTTCATGACCATCGTTGTCTTCTTGGCTCTCGCTCTTGGCCTCGCCCTGCCGTACCTCCTGCTCGCGTTTATTCCGGGCGCGGCGAAGATGTTGCCGAAGCCGGGCGCGTGGATGGACCGCCTGAAACAGTTCCTTGCCTTCCCCATGTATGCGGTGGCCGCCTGGTTGTTTTGGGTGCTTGCCCAGCAAGTGGACTCGACCGGCCTTGCGGCCGCGCTCGCCGGGTTTGTCTTGGTTGGCTTTGCCGCCTGGCTTTGGGACACCGCTTCAAAAGCATCTGGCACCAGCCGCCGGGTGAGCACCGCGGCAACTGTTTTAAGCGCGGTCGCAGCGATCGCGTTTATCGTGGTTCTCGCCGATCAACCGATTGTCCAAGCCGAACAGACCGCGGCCTCCGATGGAATTAGCGAGCCTTACAGCCCGGCCCGCGTTGAAGAAGCGCGCGCCGAAAACCGTCCTGTGTTTATCAACTTTACCGCCGCCTGGTGCATTACCTGTAAAGTGAACGAGCGGGTGGCGCTGTCGACCGCAGAAGTCGAGGACGCGTTCACAAAGCATAACGTTGCGTACTTGAAAGCCGACTGGACCAACCGCAACGAGCAAATCAGCTCAGCCTTACGCGCCCTCGGCCGCGATGGCGTGCCGCTGTATGTGCTTTATATGCCCGGCGGCGAAGCACAAATTCTCCCGCAAATTCTCACGCCGGGAATGCTGGTCGAAGCCCTGGAAAATACCAGCACCTAACTCAAGGCCAGATATTCACCGTTGCGGCAGAGCGCGTAATTTCCTAATGTCCGCGCCGCTTGCTGGGGCGTGGCCAAGTGGTAAGGCACCGGTTTTTGGTATCGGCATTCGCAGGTTCGAATCCTGCCGCCCCAGCCAGCTACTTTTTAGCAGTTTTCCTGGGTTTTAAGGCAGAAGCCTAAGATCGCTGCCCACCAAGAGACCCCAAAAAAATCTTAGCGAAAACAGTTTTGTGCGTATCCAAGCGCGCAACGAATCAAACGCTGGTTCATTTTTGATCAGTGGTCAGCGATTAGCGATTCAGCGCCTCAACCTCTGCGCCCTACGGAGTCGACTCCTCCAGTTCTTTTTCACTGCACAACGCGTAAAACCAGCCCAAATTGATGCCAAAGCGGTCGGCATCATCAACCGCCCACGCATAGGAGATAGGTACGGGGTTGCCTTTTTCGTTAACACGAAACAATGGGAATACGCGCTCCGACGGCGAGGCAAATTCCCGGGTATGCAGTTGAAACTCCAAGGTGCGGCCATCAGGCCATTCAATATCCGTTGCCCCGCCCTGATCATGTACTTCGATTTCCGTTAGGAATTCGGTCTTCAACATATCACCTTCAAGGTTGTAATTTACCGTACAGGTAAATCGCCGCGCCTTGGCCATTTGTATCCATGCGAAGTTGGACCCTTCGGCGCCCTCCCAGGTTACTTCGCCTGTTGCCTTACTTATCGCCTTGACTCGATCCCATTGGTATTTGGGCCCGAGAATCACTTGGTAATCATACCAAGACTCTTCTTCTGTGGGGGCATCGCACGTTTCTGGCTCCGGACCGCCTCTAAACTGTCCGCCTTCCCAGCGCATATTGATGTCACAGGAGTCTGAATATGGCTCTAAATCATCCGCCTTAATCGCGGCCAACCGCTCCGGGTCACTCCACGCACCAACCATACTTTCATTGCCGCTCTTGAACGCGTGAGGCTTGACCCTAACGGCCTCCTCGGCCTCATCCACGGACAACGCATAAACCCGGGCGCGATATATATTTGAAGGATCGCCATTGCGATATTCTTCGACGTAAAGAACATTCTCACCAAGGTCTGGCCTATCGAGTTTTATAATATGAGAATGGATGCGATAAATCGGCTCATACACTAGAGCAGCTGCCCCACCACCCGATTTGCGTACGACTTGCTCGTGATTATCATACTCGCCAGGCCACCACTCCATCATACGTTCGAGTTGACCTTCTAACTCTCCTTTAGAATAGGTTTGAGCTTGAACGGGTATCGTGAATGTCAGAATGGCGATCAGAATAATTAGTCGGTGCATTGCTATCCCCTCGTGTAAGAGTTCTGCCATTTTACAAGTGACATCTAACTAGTTCTCTATCACCGCAATTTGGGTCCCATACTCAATATCAATCATCATAGACCCAAACCGGTAGAGTTTTAAGACGCGAGCATTTCTATCTCTACATCCGGCCTACCTAGCGCCCTAGGAGCATCTGCCACAGCTTAGCCGTGCTGTCGCCCACATCGCCCCGATCCGACCCATAGGATACATGGGCATCAATCGGCGCGTTCGGGGTTAAATCAATCCACCATATGGAATTGATTTCATTGGGCACGAGTGAATAACGAACATCCACGATCCGGTTGGGAACGGTGGGGTCGAGCGATACAAACCCCTTACTGAAGTTGCTGAACCGGTGAATGTCTTTTGCCTGTTGCGTGTTTGGATCGAGCCAGGAAAAGTCACGCGAAAGATCGAGTTTAGGAATGGAATCGCCTGGATAGATCTGTGTTTCAAAACCAACCCGAATGGCATCGACATAAAATGTGTCGCTCGTTTCGTAGACAACTTTCCAAACCAGAAGATTGGCGAAACTGGGTTTAATTTCAAAGCGTATCGGCTCATGACCCCGGGAGGCCGCCAGCGCCTGCCCCGCGGCCAGCGCGACGTTATGTTGAAACGCACCTATCGATAAATACACACCGAGCCAAATAAGGCCCGCCCAGGCAAAAATCTTTTTGCCGCGAATGATCGACATCGCACACATCGCAAGAAGCGGGACGGTCACTAAGGGATCGATGATTGAGACAATCCCGCCCGAGACCCGCAGATCGCTAAATGGCCAGAATAATCGTGTGCCGTAAGACGTCGCGGAATCGAGTAACGCATGAGTGGCATACCCGGCCAAACAGCATGCAAAAGTTTGAACAAACGGAAGCTGCCATCGCCGCCCGACAATGAAATGGATGGCCAGCGCGACGAGCAAGGCTCCAACGGGAATGAAGATGAATGAATGGGTGAAGTGGCGGTGATACTCAAGAGCCAGCAGTGGGTCGACCGACGATTGAATGAGGATATCCAAATCCGGCGCCATGCCGGACAATAGTCCGAGGCCCGCAGCAATGCCCATATCTCTGGTTTTGGTCGGCGCGGCTTGCGCAAAAGTGGCGCCCAGCGCGCCTTGTGTTAACGGGTCCATACCTGTCGTTCTACCTGCCTAACTTACCCACACGTAGCGCATAACTTATGGCGCATGGAAGTCGGTGATGCCACGATTATCCTCCGCAAACGCAAGAGTAAGCTATATAACGCTTTCAACCCGTCAATTGAGGGGGATTTGAACCTCCCAATTTTTGTAGAGAGATATTGTTTTGTCCGACCAACACCCTAGTCCGAACGATCCCGCGCTGTATTTCCAGACCCATGTTTTCTGCTGTACCAATGTACGCCCGGCTGGCCATCCCCGCGGATCATGCGCCCGTAAAAACAGCGTCCAACTACGGGACTACATGAAGGCCAAAATTAAGGCGCTCGGCCTACCGGATATTCGCGTGAATGCGTCTGGGTGCCTGGATCGGTGCGAGTTGGGGTGCACTATGGTGATTTATCCGGAAGGTGTTTGGTACACCTATGCAAACGAGAATGATATCGATGAAATCATCGATTCCCATATTCAACGCGGACAGCGGGTGGACCGCTTGTTGCTCGCGCCGGATCAGAAAGATCTCACAGAAAGCCAAGCGATGAACAATCGCGCAGGCAATCCATGATCCCCTTACAACAACACTCGAACAACTAGGTGAAATCAATGAGACAATCACTAGATTTTTCATCGATTGGCGTGAGTTCATCAGGACACGTCGGCGTTGTTGAAATTCAGCGCCCGCCGCTCAATTTTTTCGACAGCCAAATGATTCACGAAATTGCCAACGCTTATGAGGCCTTTGACCGCGACCCAGAGATCAGAGCGATTGTCCTCGCCGCCGATGGCAAAACATTTTGCGCCGGCGCGGATTTGGTCGGCGGATCGTTGACCGGGACGCTCTCCGATGCGGATGGCCCGGCGATGCACCTCTACAAGGAAGCGCTCCGCCTGTTCAGGGCTAAGACCCCGGTTGTTGCCGCCGTGCACGGTTCGGCGGTCGGCGGCGGGCTGGGCCTCGCGCTCACCGCGGACTTTCGCATCACCTGCAAGGAAGCCAAATTCAGCGCTAATTTCAGCCGCCTCGGCCTGCATCCCGGCTTTGGGCTGACGGTGACCTTGCCAAGATTGGTGGGCCCTCAGACCGCTGCGCTCCTTTTTTACACGGGCCGGCGCATCCCTGGCGATGAAGCCGTGACGTTGGGAATCGCCGACGAATTAGTCCCGCAAGCCGAGGTACGTAAAAGGGCCATGGATCTGGCCGAGGAAACCGCTAGCTCAGCACCCCTTGCAGTGATCTCCATTCGAGAAACATTGCGCCGTGGACTTGCTGACGCGGTTGAGGCGGCGACAGAACGGGAGTTTACCGAACAAGATTGGCTACGCGGCACAGAAGACTTCGAGGAAGGCGTAAAGGCGACCGATGAACGCCGGACACCGAAGTTCAACAACCGCTAATCTTGCGGTTGCGGCCCCGTTGACGGGCCAAAAATCTTTGCCGGATTCATAATGTTTTGCGGATCAAGCGCGCGCTTGATGTCTTGCATCAACTGCACACTCTCACCGTGCTCGGCGCGAAGATACTTTATCTTGCCCAAACCGACGCCATGCTCGCCGGTACAGGTTCCACCCGCCGCCAGCGCGCGTTCGATCATCCGGCTGTTCACTGCATCTACGCGCTTTTGATACTCCGGGTCATCGGGTTTGATCATAATTGTGAGGTGAAAATTGCCATCTCCGACGTGACCAAGGAGCGGCGCCGATAGACCTTCTTTTTGCGTGTCGGCCTTGGTTTCCAATATTACGTCTGCGAGACGTGAAATCGGAACACACACATCCGTTGCCATAAAACCCCAACCGGGTTTACTGGCTTTATTGGCCCAGGTGGCGTCATGGCGCGCTTGCCAAAGCTTCGAGCGTTCTTCCGCGTCGGTCGTCCAGACAAATTCCCCGCCGCCGTTGTCTGACGCGATCTCCCGCACCATTTCCGCCTGCTCGCCCACCGATGCCTCAGTGCCGTGAAACTCCATGAACAACGTATCTTTTTTGGGGTACTGCAACTTCGCATAGTCATTGATGAGCCCCATTTGCAGGTCATCCAAAAGTTCGATGCGCGCAATGGGTATGCCTAATTGGATGGTCGAAATGACGGTGTTCACCGCGCCGTCTAAAGTATCAAACGAACACACCGCCGCAGCGATTTTTTCAGGGATGCCGTAGAGCCGCAGCGTTACTTCGGTAATAATCCCGAGCGTTCCTTCGGACCCGACGAATACGCGTGTCAAATCGTAGCCAGCGGACGATTTGCGCGCGCGGCCGCCGGTGCGAATAACCCGGCCATCGGCAGTCACCACCTGCAAGGCCATGACATTCTCGCGCATGGTCCCATAGCGCACCGCGTTGGTCCCTGACGCGCGGGTGGCCGCCATCCCGCCCAAGGACGCATCGGCCCCCGGATCAATCGGGAAAAATAAACCGGTATCGCGCAGGTACGTATTAAGAGCTTTGCGGGTGACGCCAGGCTGCACCACGGCATCCAAGTCCTCGGCGTGAACCGCGACGACTTTGTCCATCTTGCTGAGATCGATGGACAGCCCACCGAGCGGCGCGGAGATATGTCCCTCCAGAGATGTTCCCGTGCCGTAAGGAATGATCGGAATGGCGAAGCGAGCGCAGACTTTTACAATCTCAGCGACCTCTTCGGTCGACGTAGCAAAGGCGACCGCATCGGGCAGCTTGGCGCGCCGGTGTGTAATGTCTTGCCCGTGCTGCTCACGCACCGCAGCGGCGGTCGAAAGCCGGTCACCCAGCAAAGATTGTAATGCAGTCAACGCTTCATCGATTTGCGGCGGAGAGGTGCGCGCGGCGCTCGGTGTCGCCATGAATGTCTCCCTATAGGTGCTCCGTTTAAGCGACAGGCTCGGGTGTGCGCTCCGGTGTTGCCGTCATTTCAGGCGTTTCCTTAAAATCGGCGATCATCTGCTCTTGAAGCTTTTTCGTTTCATGAACATTCTTATGTTTGACGTGTCCGTACCCACGCATTTTATGCGGCAACATCGCGAGTTGCACAGCAATATCGTAATTGGCCGGGGAAAGCTCACTCATCACCTCGCGCAGCACCGTCTCATATTCGCTGATCAGTCCTCGTTCCATGCGCCGTTCGTCCTGATATCCGAAGAGGTCAAACGGCGTGCCGCGCAGAACCTTCAATTTCGCAAGCGCGCGAAACCCGGTCATCATCCACGGTCCGAACGTACGCTTTATGCGCTCTCCGGTCACAGCGTGCGTACGAGAAATAATTGGTGGCGCGAGATGAAATTTCAACGAGAACCCATCTTCAAAGGTGCCCTTCAATTTCTTCATGAACACAGGATCGGAGTGAAGCCGGGCAACTTCGTACTCATCCTTGTAAGCCATGAGACGGAACAATCCGTGGGCCACGGCCCGTGACAACCGCGCCTCTCCCGGAACGATTCTGGCTTCAGCGGCCTTCACCTCATCGACGAAAGATCTGTACCGCTCTGCATAGGATTTGTTCTGATACGCCGTTAGAAATTCCACGCGGCGGTCGATGTCCTGCTCTAGCGTTCTGACCGGAACATCAATGCTCTCCACTCCCGCATAGTGAGCAACAACATCGGGGGAATGGGCGGCAAGGCGTCCCCAGGCAAATGCGGTCTTATTCATCTCCACAGAAACCCGGTTGAGTTCGAGCGCCCGCTCAATGGCCGCCCGCCCTACCGGCACCATTCCTTTTTGGAATGCGAACCCAAGCATGAATAGATTTTGCGCAATCGCATCGCCGAGCAGCGCTAAGGCATAATTAAACCCGTCGATGGAATGGGTCGGCGCCGACCCAACGGCGCGTTCAATCCGGCTGGTCAGGCCATCCACATTAAAATCAACGTCCGGGTCGAGGACAAAGTTTGTGGTCGGGGCCATGTGAGTGTTGACCACAGCTTGGGTGTGATCGCTCTGCAGGGTGCTCATGGCGTCTTTGCCGACGGCGGTCACAATATCGCAGGCGATTAGTGCGTCGGCCGAGGCGATTGGCACGCGCGAGGAGTGCAAATCATGTGGACTAGCCGAGAGCCGAATATGACTAAGAACCGATCCGTTTTTCTGGGCAAGACCAACGGAATCTAAAATCGTGGCGCCTTTGCCTTCGAGGTGAGCCGCCATCCCGAGAACCGCGCCCACGGTCACCACCCCCGTGCCGCCAATACCTGTCACAAGTACATTGTGGGTACGGGCCTGTAGGGTAGTGTCGGGCTCGGGGAGTTTCTCATAAAGTTCGTGGGGAAAGGCGCTGGCTTCCTTTTTCTTAATGTGCGCGTTCTCGACCGTAACAAAGCTGGGGCAAAATCCCTCTTTGCATGAATAATCCTTATTGCAGCTCGATTGATTGATGATCCGCTTGCGCCCGAATTCGGTTTCCAGCGGCTCGACTGAAATGCAATTGGACTTTTTGCTGCAATCCCCGCAGCCTTCGCACACCAAATCATTGATAAACATGCGCTGGGGTGGATCTGGAAATTGTTTCTTCTTACGCCGGCGGCGTTTTTCCGCCGCGCAGGTTTGATCGTACACCATGGCCGTCACACCTCTGGTGTCCCGCAGCCGCGCTTCAACCTCTAAGATATCGTTTCTGTGACTGACGGTGACACCGGGCGCAAAATCTATGCCGGCGGGATATTTGTCGGGCTCGTCGGTGACCACCGCGATGGATTTCACCCCTTCGGCGTGAAGCTGTCGGGTGATGCGTGCAACGGACGGATGGCCGTCGACCTCCTGACCGCCCGTCATCGCCGTCGCATCATTATAAAGAACTTTGTAGGTGATATTGACCCCGGCCACGACCGCCGCGCGGATCGCCATGGAGCCGGAATGGTTGTAGGTGCCGTCACCTAAATTCTGAAAAACATGTTTGTCTTCCGAGAACGGCGCCTGACCGACCCAGAACATGCCCTCGCCGCCCATATGAGACGAGGGCTCTGTCGCAAAGTCCGGCACCCACATCGCCATCCAATGACAGCCAATCCCAGCCATCGCGCGGCTACCTTCGGGGCGCTTTAACGAGCTGCTATGGGGGCATCCGGAGCAAAAGTAAGGGGATCGGGTGACAGACGCGGGCGCGTTGTCGACGGTCGCCTGGCTTTGTTCGACCCGCGTGAGCACTTCGCGCAATCCCGGATCATCGTTCATTTTGAGCAAGCGGGTGGAGATAACCTTGGCAATCTGATGAGACTCAAGACCGATTTTCGCGGGCAACAATTCGGCGCCATTCTCGTCCATCTTCCCGACCAGGCGCGGGCGGCTACCTTCAGGTGCATCATATAAAAGAGCCCGCAGTTGGTTTTCGATCACCGGCTGCTTCTCTTCGACCACCAGCACCTCATCGAGCCCTTCGCAAAACGCCCTGGCCCCGACCGGGTCCATCGGCCAGCTCAGCGCAACCTTATAGAGCGCAAGCCCCAAGTCGCGCGCGCGCGCTTCGTCTATCCCTAAGGTCGCCAATGCTTCGCGCACATCGAGATAGCTTTTGCCTGTGGTGACGATACCGATGCGCGCTCTGGTGCGATCAAACTCTGTACGGTCCAATCCGTTCGCCCGCACAAACGCCTGCGCTGCCTTATGTTTGAAATCGAGGATCCGTGCTTCTTGGCTGTGCTGATCGTCCGGCCATCGGATCGACAAACCACCGACCGGCATATCAAAATCGTCCGGCAGTTTGATTTCCGTGCGGGCGGGATCGACGCTAATCGTCTGGGTGCGGTCCATGTTATTGGGCTCGACCTTAAAACCAACCCAACACCCGCTGTAGCGCGAAAGCGCCCACCCAAAGAGCGCATAATCATAAACGTCCTGGACATCTCCAGGCACCAGCACCGGCATGTTGTGGGACATAAAAGTGATTTCAGACTGACTGCAGACGGTCGAAGATTTTGCGGTGTGATCGTCCCCGGCGACCGCGAGCACCCCGCCGTGCTTCGCCGAGCCCGAATAGTTCGCGTGCTTGATCGCATCGCCGCTACGGTCCAAACCCGGATTCTTTCCATACCAAATGGAAAAAACGCCTTCGACCTTTGGTTTGCCAAACAGACCAACTTGCTGAGAGCCCCAAACGGCGGTTGCCGCAAGATCTTCATTCACGCCGGCCTCAAACACTATGCCGTTCGCATCCAAGTGTTTGCGGGCGTAGAGAAGTTCGCGGTCGTAAGTACTAAGAGGCGAGCCGCGATAGCCGCTTATATATCCGGCCGTGTTTAAATTGGCGGCCTTGTCCCGCCGCGCTTGCTCGAGCGGCGCACGCACCAGCGCCTGAAGGCCCGTCATATACACGCGGCCGCTGTCCTTGAGGTATTTGTCGTCCAAGGTCACGGTAAGATCGACAAGCTGCTTATTCATCATAAGCCCTTAATCAAGAAGCGCAGAGCATCTCACCATCTCATAGCGGTGAGGTAGTGCCAGCCTTATTCGGCCGGCTCGATTTCCAACAGAACAGTACCCGCGCTGACGTTCTGCCCCGCTTTACAGAAAATCTCTTTGATTGTCCCGGTCACCGGCGCCGGTAGGCTGTTCATAAGCTTCATGGCTTCGAAAGTTAATATGGTCTCGCCTTTCGTCACCTCTTGGCCAACCTCAACACCCACTTCGACAACGAGGCCGGGCATGGAGGCGACCAGACGCGGGCCACCAGACGCCGCCCCGCCGCCGGTCGCGCCAATCGTGTGCAATTCAGGCACCACTTGATAAAGGGTGACCAATCCGCCCGCAGACAAGCCGACAGCATTACCATCGACGTGGGTGCCGTAGGTTCGGCTCACACCATCAATGCTGACCGCTGCATCGCCGCCTTCGGCGCGCACGGATACTTTGTGGCTCTCGCCATCGATCGACATGTCGTAAATGCCATCGCGCCCGACAACCTCGACCAACGTTTTTTCTTCACCTACCGCGACCACCAGCCGGATCAATGCCGGTTTGCCAGCGCGCTCAAGAACGCGAAACCCGCCAAGAGCGATGAAGGGACCGAGATGATCAGGCACGGGCTGCGCTTCAGTATGCATCGCCCAAATTGCCGCCGCGGACATCGCCGCTTTATTGCCAACATCCTCGGCGGGCTTCCAACCATCAGGAAAGGCTTCTTCGATAAACCGCGTTGTGAGTTCGCCCGCGACGAATGTTGGATGGGTGATGATATCGCGCACAAAGGCTTGGTTGGTTCCCACACCAAACACCGAATAGGCATCGAGCGCGTTCGCCAGGCGCTGCGCGGCAATCGTGCGGTCCTCACCGTAGGCGATCACTTTGGCAATCATCGAATCATAGTGCGGTGTAATTTCAGAGCCCGGAGAAATACCGGTATCGACCCGAATGCCCGCACCGCTCGGAATCTTCACACCGTGAACCGGACCGACATTAGGCCTATATCCGGCCGCCGGATCTTCAGCGTTCACACGAACTTCGATCGCCCACCCATTGGGCTTTATATCATCTTGGGTAATCGGCAGCGGCTCACCCGCTGCTACGCGAATTTGCATCTCCACCAAATCGAGACCAGTGATGAACTCGGTCACCGGGTGCTCCACCTGCAAACGGGTGTTCATTTCTAAGAAGTACGGCTGCTCTTCGCCCTCTTCCATGATGAACTCGACGGTTCCGGCGGAATCGTATTTCATCGCCTTGCCAAGCTTGATAGCCGCGGTGAACAACGCTTCGCGCGTTTTTTCGGTCAAGCGCGGTGCAGGCGCTTCTTCGACCACTTTTTGGAAGTTACGTTGCACCGAGCATTCACGCTCGTGCAGATGAACAAGCCCGCCGTGTTTATCGCCAAGAATTTGAACTTCCAAGTGACGCGGTCGGTCGATCAATTTCTCGATCAACAAACTGGGATCGCCGAACCCGGCTTGCGCTTCGCGGCGCGCATTTGCGAGCGCGTCCTTAAGTTCAGATTCTTTTGAAACGCGCCGCATCCCGCGGCCGCCGCCGCCCGCCGAGGATTTGATCAAGACGGGAAAGCCAATTTTTTTGGCCGCCGCGATCAAGGTGGCGTCATCCTGATCTTCCCCGTGATATCCGGGAACGCCTTCAACCTTCGCTTTCTCTGCGATGTGTTTGGATTCAATTTTTGAGCCCATACGCTCAATAGCTTCTGGGTTTGGGCCGACCCAAATGATGCCGTTTTTCTCGCATAGCTGGGGAAGAACAACCCGCTCGGACAAAAATCCGTATCCAGGATGAATGGCTTCCGCGCCGGTCTTCTTAGCCGCATCGATCACGGCCTCGGCGTTCAGGTAACTCGACGCCGCATCGGACGCGCCGATATGCACAGCCTCGTCAGCTTGGCGAACATGAAGTGCGTCCTTATCCGCATCAGAGTAAACAGCTACAGACGTGATGCCGAGACGGCGGCACGTTGCGATGACGCGGCAAGCGATTTCGCCGCGATTGGCGATAAGAAGTTTACGAATCACGGTACTTACATCCGATATACAGGTGATGGGCCAGTAACGCGCGGAGTTCCCGAGGCGATGGCCAGACAAAGGCCAATCACATCGCGTGTTTGGCCCGGCTCAATGATACCGTCGTCCCACAACCGCGCGGTCGCGTAATACGGATCACTTTGTTCAGTAAATTGCGCGCGCGTCTTGCGATCAATTTCTTCCAACTCTTCCTTGGTCGCCTCGCCGCGCTTCGCGCTCGAGCGCCGCAATTCCAAAAGCACGTTACTGGCGACATCCGGGCTCATGGTCGCGATGCGTGAATTGGGCCAAGAGAACAGGAAACGCGGTTCAAATCCGCGTCCGCACATTCCGTAGTTCCCTGCGCCGTACGATCCACCGATCAATACGGTAAATCGGGGAACGCGTGCGTTGGATACCGCGTACACAAGCTTCGCGGAGTGCTTGGCAATCCCAGCGCGTTCGGATTCCGTTCCGACCATGAAGCCGGTGATGTTTTGCAGGAACAAAAGCGGGATGTTGCGCTGATTGCAAATCTCGATGAAGTGCGCGCCTTTCACCGAGGAGTCCGCAAACAACGGACCATTATTTCCGAGAATGCCGACCGGATACCCGTGCATATACGCCGTGCCGGTGACAATTGATGTGCCCCACTCGGGTTTGAATTCTTGGAATTCGCTTCCGTCAACGAGCCGCGCGATAATTTCGCGAGCATCGTAGGGTTGTTTGGGATCTTTCTCGATGATCCCTCCAATCTCATCAGCGCTATAGAGCGGCGCACGAACAGGGCGTGTTTCAGCGTGACATTCGCGGTCAAAATTCAAACCGGCGATAATGTCGCGAACCTTTTTCAACGCTTCCATTTCGTTGTGGGCCAGATAGTCGGAAACGCCCGAGACATGCGTGTGCATCTCCGCGCCACCTAATGTTTCACCATCGACTTCTTCATTGATCGCGATTTTGACGATAGACGGGCCGCCCAAGTGAATGCGGGCTTGTCCTTTGACCATGACCACTTCATCTGACAGAGCGGGAATATACGCACCGCCCGCCGTACAGCCCCCGAACACGGCTGCAATTTGGGGAATACCCATCGCCGACATGCGGCTTTGATTGAAAAACGATCCGCCGAATTGGTCTTTGTCCGGGAACACGCGGTCTTGCTCGGGTAGATACGCCCCGCCGCAATCAACGAGATACACACAGGGCAACCAATTTTCCTCGGCGATTTTTTGCGCCCGCACGTGCTTCTTCATGGTCTCAGCAAAAAAACGATCCGCCCTTAACAGTCGCATCGTTAGCAATGATCATACACGGAACGCCCTGAATGATGCCGACACCAGTGATAATGCCAGCGCCGGGCACTTCGTTTCCGTAAAGCTGCCAAGCGGCAAGAGGAGATAGCTCCATAAATGAGGTAAACGGATCGACGAGCAGATCGATACGCTCGCGGGCGAGAATTTTGCCGCGCTTGCGATGACGGTCGACTAGAACTTGACCACCGGCGACATAGGTGTGCTCAAGCGCTTTGCGCAGTTCATCCAAAAGGCCGTCAAAATGGGCCTTATTCTCATTGAAGCGTTCGCTGCCGGGAACGATGGCACTTTCAATGCGCGGCACTGCGCTAACACTCATTAGGAATTCTCCGAAAGTAGGGGTGGCATAAACTGAACCAAACGTTGTCAGGAGTTTTTATACGGGTCGGTATGTATCTCCAAGGGGCTGTATATACAAACTCTAGGGGGCCGAGCCATCGGCGATAAGCCCCTTTTGGCTAAATTCCTCCAATTCTTGGGCGTTAAATCCAAGCCGTTTGAGTACCTCGTTCGTGTGAGCCCCAATCTGCGGCGCTCCAGCTTGAGGAACATGCCGGGTTTGGGAAAACTTTGGCACGGGGCTGGGTTGGCGCACGCCGCCGATGTCAATAAACGCGCCCGACGCAACATGTTGTGGGTGTGCCGGCGCTTCGGACATATCGAGGACCGGCGTCACGCAGGCGTCTGAGCCTTCAAAATGCGCACCCCAGGCGTCGCGGGTTTTTGCAGAAAATGTTTTTGCAAATAACGCTGTGGTTTCCGGCCAGGTTTCGCGGTCGTTCTGGCTATCAAGCTCGACCTCGCCGTCCAAATTAAGTTTGGTCACTAGCTCCTTAAAAAATTTAGGTTCAATCGCCCCGACCGCCACATAGCGCCCATCGCTGGTTTCATAGGTGCGGTAAAACGGGGCGCCGCCGTCCAAGTAATTTTGGCCGCGCTCTAAGGACCACTCGCCCGCTTCATATAGCCCATAAATCATCGGCATCAGCCCGAGGGTACCATCGGCGATGCTGGCGCTGACAACCTGCCCTTTGCCCGTTGTTTTTGCAGAAAACAAGCCAGCAACAACTCCAACGAGAAGATGCATAGCCGCGCCACCAAAATCGCCCACCAAATTCAAGGGCGGCGTGGGAGGACCGTTCAACCCCATGGCCGCAAGACCCCCGCTCAGGCTCAGGTAATTGATATCGTGTCCAGCAACGTTCGATAGCGGGCCTTTATCCCCCCAGCCGCTGGTCCGACCAAAAACGAGCGCTGGATTGTCTGCAATGCACGTATCGGGACCCAGCCCCAACCGCTCCATAACACCGGGCCGGAAGCCTTCGATCACCACATCAGCATTGGCGATAAGACGCCGCACAATGCCTAGCCCGTTAGAATTTTTCAGATCAACGGCAATGGATTTTTTGCCGCGGCGCATGTAGTCAAATTTGGTCTCAACGGCAATTCCCAGATTCGCGTTAAACACGCGATCAACGCAAATTACCTCTGCACCCATGTCGGCGAGTCCCATTCCGCAGAAGGGAACCGGGCCGATTGCCGCCATTTCCACGACTTTTACCCCTGCAAGGGGCCCTTTCGCAGCCGATGAGCGCGACATTGACGCTTCCTTCTGGACATGAATAGGATTCGGCAAGTAAACATCCCCCGCTGAGCAACGCTAGAATCTTTTTCTCAGAGCCCTACATTCTTTTCCATACAAAGACTGGAAGCCCGCCATGCCCTTAGATCACCCGTCATCCTCAGAAGAACCCTGGTTCAGCGAAGAGCACACCATGCTGCGCGACCAAATCCGCCGGTTTGTAAACGAAGAGGTCAAACCTCACGGCGAGAAATGGGAAGAAGACGGCATGATCCCGCGCGAAGTCCTGCGCAAGATGGGCGATTTGGGTATGCTCGGGATAACCTATCCCGCAGAGTATGGCGGCAGTGAAATGGACACGGTCGCAACCGCGATCCTGGCCGAGGAGCTCGGTAAATGTACTTTTGGCGGGTTCACCATCACCGTACTGGTGCACACGGATATGGCCTCGCCGCACTTGGTCAATGCGGGCACACCAGAGCAAATCAAAAAATATCTGCCGGACATCATATCGGGCAAGAAAATCACCGCCGTTGGCGTGACCGAACCGGACGCGGGCTCCGACGTTGCCGGAATCAAGACCACTGCCAAACGTGATGGCGACGATTACATTCTCAACGGCACCAAGTTTTTCATCACAAACGGCGTTCATGCCGATGTTTATTTTGTCGCGGCAAAGACCGATACATCCGCCAAAGGCTCGCGCGGCATTTCCATGTTTATTGTGGAAAAAGGTATGCCCGGATTTTCCGTTGGCCGTGCGCTAAAAAAACAAGGCTGGTTGTCTTCCGATACCGCCGAGTTGATTTTCGACAATTGCCGCGTGCCTGCCGAGAACCTTCTCGGGGAAGAGAACAAAGGGTTCTATGCGGTCATGACCAATTTCCAAAACGAACGCATGGTTCTCGCTGGTCAATGTATTGGTGAATGTTTGGCCGCTCTTGAGATGACCGTTGAGTATGTGCGCGAGCGCAAAGCCTTCGGCGCCACATTGTGGGACAAGCAGGCTATTCGCCAACGCCTGTCTATGGCTGCCGCCAAAGTTGAAGCAGCACGTCAGCTCGTTTACCGCACCGCATGGATGGATGCGCAAGGAATCGACTGCGTGAAAGAAGTCTCTATGGTCAAAGCGCTATGCGGCGAGCTGGTGAACGAAGTGATGTACACCTGCCAACAGTTCCACGGCGGGTTCGGTTACTTGCGCGAAGCGGCGATTGAACGGATGGTGCGCGATGCGCGCGTTCAATCCATCGGCGGCGGCGCAACCGAAGTCATGCTCGAGGAAGTCGCAAAGCGCATGCCTCAGGGCAACCGGTAAAAGGACAAGGCGGCGGCGTCCACGCTATTCACGCACCAAGAACGCGCCGCCGTTCAACCGCCCGGCTCTAACACAAAACAAGGTCTGGAGCCGTTTCGTGAATCGCATTGCAAATCATAAGGCCTCGATTGCCGCGTCGTTTGACGCAGCGGCATCGACCTATGAAAAAGGTGCGGATCTTCAGCTAAAGGTCGCAGACCGGCTGGCCGAGCGTATAGCGCGCCTCACCGTACCCGACTCCCCCAAGATTCTCGAGATTGGTTGTGGAACCGGCTTTCTCACTCGCAATCTTCACAAAACTTTTCCGCACGCATCCTGGGCAATCACTGACATCTCCCCAGCAATGACCGCGCGGTGCCGCGCAACACTCCCGAACACTGACAACACGACGTTTTGCGCAATGGACGGCGAAAGTCCGTGCTTCGCTCAAGGCGCGTCTTTTGATTTGATTTGTTCCAGCCTCACCTATCAGTGGTTCGAGGATTTATCATCATCGCTTTATACTTTAGCGACTTTACTGCGCCCTGGAGGACATTTGGTTTTCTTCACCCTGGCAGCAGACAGCTTCACCGAATGGCGCCGTGCTTTTGAAAATATCGGCGAGGACTCGTCCGTTTTAAATCCGCTACCTGCTGAGGACATTTTTCAGGCCATGCCGGACGGCCCCTCAACAATAGACGAGGAACGCATTCTTCAACCCTACCCAAGCGGGCATGCGTTTCTTAAAAAGCTAAAGCAAATTGGCGCGCACCGTCCGCCTTTGGGTCAGCGCCCAACCTCAGCAGGGGTTCTACGCCGCGCACTGCGCGAGTTCGACTCAAACTCGAACCGCCATGTGACCTATCATATCGCCTACGGCGTCTTCACGAAGCCTTCAGAACTTTAACCATCGAACTCGTCAACTTGGCGAGGTCGTCCTCATCGATGCAAAACGCCGGGGTGAGATAAACGATCTGCCCAAAGGGGCGAATCCACACACCCTCGTCTACAAATTTGCGCTTAAGTTCGTCTATGTTGTCGAGGCGTTCTAGTTCGACGACACCAATCGCGCCTTTGACCCGAACATCAATCACCTTTTCCAGCTCACGGCATGGCGCAAGCCCGCCCTCAAGAGCCTTTGAAATTTCGCGCACTTGTTCCAATCGCGGCTCGCTTTCGAACACATCAAGACACGCGTTTGCCGCTGCGCAGGCTAAAGCGTTCGCCATATAACTTGGTCCGTGCATGAGCGCTGCCGTTGGGTCATCCATCCAAAACCCATCAAAGACTTTTTGACACGCCACCGTCGCCGCCAGTCCCACGGTTCCGCCGGTCAATGCTTTGGACAAGGTTATGATGTCTGGAGTTACCCCAGATTGCGCGCAAGCAAACATGGCGCCCGATCGCCCGAAGCCGGTAAAAATTTCATCGAATATCAGAAGGAGATTGTGTTTGTCGGCCGCAGCACGGAGCCGTTGCAAGACCTCGGCGTCGTGAAAGCGCATGCCGCCCGCGCCTTGCACAAGCGGCTCGACAATAATCCCTGCGATTTCCTCCGCATGGCGCTCTAACGTTTGTTCAAATGCTTCGATACTCGCGTCATCTTGCGGTAAATCGACGATATAATTTTCAGGGAGCAACCCATGATAAAGGCTGTGCATCCCTTCTTCCGGGTCACACACGCCCATGGTTGCAATGGTGTCCCCATGGTATCCGCCGTTAAAGGCAAGAAACTTTGTGCGCGAGCGCACACCTTTGTTCAGCCAGTATTGGGTCGCCATTTTTAGAGCGACCTCTACGGATACGGACCCGGAATCGCTAAAGAACACACGATCAAGATCGCCCGGGAGTAAATCGCAAAGCCGCCGCGCAAGGTTTAGCGCGGGTTCGTGAACCGCGCCTCCAAACATGACGTGCGGCATGGCATCGAGCTGCTGACGCATCGCCGAGACAATGTGTGGATGATTGTAACCGTGGCAAGCCGTCCACCAGGACGCAATACCATCGACAAGTTCACGGCCATCGGCAAGCACCAAACGCGTGCCATGAGTGCGCGCGATCGCGAGCGGCGGCGCGCTGGTTTTCATCTGCGTATAAGGAAGCCAAATATGCGGAAGACCGGCGGTATACCAATCCGGCGGCGAAGTGCTCAAAGCGCGTTAGGCCTGCATGGGCGACATGCCAAGCCGGTCAAGAAGATCCATGTCGTGGTCTTCGCCCGGGTTCGGCGTGGTAAGTAATTTTGTTCCATAGAAAATGGAATTCGCGCCCGCAAGGAAACACAAAGTTTGCGTTGCATCGCTCATGTCTTCGCGGCCCGCCGACAAACGCACCATCGAATGCGGCATCGTGATGCGCGCAACCGCTATGGTCCGCACAAAATCGATCTCATTAATCGCCTCGCCCTTAGCCAGTGGCGTTCCCTCGACCTGGACCAGCATATTGATCGGCACGCTTTCAGGATGCTTGGGTAAGTTCGCAAGCGTTGTAATCATCCCCACTCTATCGTCGGCGCCTTCCCCCATGCCGACGATGCCCCCACTGCACACATTAATGCCCGCATCGCGCACATTGGCGAGGGTATTCAGGCGATCTTCATAGGTGCGGGTGGTGATGATGTTGCCGTAGAATTCGGGCGAGGTATCGAGGTTGTGGTTGTAGTAATCGAGTCCGGCATCCTTCAGGCGAATGGCTTGCGGACCATTGAGCATTCCAAGGGTCACACAGGTTTCCATACCCAGCGCCTTGACGCCTTCGACCATCTCGCAGACCGACTCCAAGTCCTTGTCCTTTGGCGACCGCCAGGCCGCACCCATACAAAACCGGCTGGCGCCTGAGGCTTTCGCCGCGCGGGCTTCGCTCAATACCGCCTCGATATCCATCAGCTTGGTCGCTTTGACACCCGCCTCATAATGAGAGCTTTGTGGGCAATAACTACAATCTTCCGGGCAGCCTCCGGTTTTGATGGACAAAAGTGTCGAGATTTGAACCTCACTTGGATCGAAGGTCATCCGGTGGACGGTTTGCGCCTGATACATCAGCTCGGGAAACGGCAGCGCAAAAAGTGCGCTAACCTCATTGCGCGTCCAATCGTGACGCACGGTGCCCAATTCGGGTACTCTAGGGCGTGTTAAGGTCTCCACGGCTGTAGACATAGTATCGCGCCTTTCTTATAGCCGGGATGACTGCACCCGACGTTCTTGGTCACATGAGTGTGGGGTAATGCTACAGCTTCTTACCGTCAAGTGTGAAGCACCGCGGAAGGCACGCCGGTTGATGCAAAGTTTAGAGACATACGCCGCAGAAAAGCTGGCCGCAATGGAGGCCCGCCACCTTCGGCGCACCCTTGTCGAGACCGCGCGCGAGGATGGAATTCGGGTTGAGCGGGATGGCAAAACTCTCCTGTCTTTCTCGTGCAACGACTATTTAAATCTCTCGCAACATCCCCGCGTGAAAGAGGCCGCCATCGATGCGATTCGCAAATATGGGGTTGGCGCCGGAGCGTCCCGACTCATTACCGGAAACCATACGTTGTTTGCAGAACTCGAAACGCGCCTTGCAAAACTCAAAGGCACGGACGCCGCGTGCGTATTTGGATCGGGGTACCTTGCCAATACTGGCCTTATCTCCACCTTCGCGGGCCGCAACGATCTTGTCCTCGTCGATGAGTTGTCTCACGCCTGCATTCTCACCGGCGCGCAGGTGAGCGGTGCCAAGACTCTGAATTTTCGTCACAACGATGTTGATCACTTGGCGCAACTCCTAAAGGCACATCGGGGAGACCACAAACGCACCGTGATCGCGACCGATGGTGTGTTTTCTATGGACGGCGACCTCGCGCCTCTCCCCGAGCTGAGTGCGCTTGCTGATCAATTTGACGCCTGGCTGTTGTCCGATGATGCGCACGGCATCGGCGTGGTCGGCGGCGGTCGCGGATCGAGCTTCGCCTTTGATCAGAAGGTCGACGTGCCTTTGCAGATGGGCACGCTGTCGAAGGCGGTCGGCGGCTACGGCGGATATATCTGTGCATCCAAAGCAGTGATCGATCTCATCAAAACCCGCGCCCGCACGCTGATTTATTCGACGGCCTTGCCACCTGCGAGTGTAGCCGCTGCGATCGCAGCGCTCGATATTATTGAAACTGAGCCGGACTACGCCGCGCTCCCGTTAAAAAAAGCGCAAGCCTTCACCGCCCGCGCGGGTTTACCCGCCGCGGTCAGCCCGATCGTTCCGGTGGTCATCGGCGAGTCCGAAAATGCGCTGGCCACATCCAAATTGTTGGAAGACGAAGGATATCTGGTTACCGCCATTCGCCC
>CBDDHW010000004.1:0-85000 GCA_965228575.1 Rhodospirillaceae bacterium
AGGACGAGTGCCTTGCATACGCACGGCAAAACTCGTGGGAACGCTGCGCCCAGGTCATGCTGGACGCTTCCAGCGAGACGCAGAATCAACCGTTGGACTCAGCCCAAACCAGCGGGAATACGGATATGATCGCACCAAGCGTCACGGCTGAGGTATCGCAGCCTCACCACTGATCACCCCTGCCAGAAGCATCACCGCGACGATGATCCCGACCGCGATCCGGTAATAGCCAAAGAGCCCAAGCCCGTGACGCTTGAGGTAGCTGACCATCCACTTGACCGCGATCAAAGCCGAAAGGAAGGCAAAGAGAAATCCCAGGAACATCTCGAGGATGCCGTAGTGCTCAAGCATCCCCTTGCCGTGCTTCAGCCCGTCGTAGCAAGTCGCCCCCCCGAGTGTAATCACGCCGAGCAGGAAGCTGAACTCCACCGCCGCGGCGACGTTCAAGCCGACCAGTACACCCGCGACGATCGTGACCAGGCTGCGCGACACCCCGGGCCACATGGCGATGCACTGGGCGAAGCCGATGATCAACGCCGAGCGCCAGATCAGTGCTTCGATGTCCGCCCCGGTGCTCTGCGGTTCGCTGGCGGGCCTGGCCTTGCGGCGCTTGGCGACGACGAGGATCGCGATCCCCCCGACCAGCCACGCCGCCACTACGGGCCAGGGGCCAAACAAGGCGGACTTGATCGTGTCGTTAAAAAGGACCCCGATCACCGCCGCGGGCAGGAACCCCGCCAGCACATTGATCGACAGCCGCCGCCCCACCTCGTCCCGGCCAACCAGCCCGATAGCCATCTGCTTCACACGACCGGCATACAGCCCCAGCACCGCGACGATCGCCCCCGCCTGGATGCAGATCGCGTAGGCGTCCGCCGCCTCCTTGGCCCCCACATCGCCCGTCGTCAGCCCAAGCAACTCCTGCACCACCAGCAAGTGGCCGGTCGAACTGACGGGCAGGAACTCAGTCACACCCTCCACAATGCCTAAAATAATTGCCTGCCACCAGGTCATGCCTACTCCAGATACTGAAACCTAAATCAAACGAACGATAGACCTTATCGGTTAACACCGTGTGAGAGCCCTACCCCGAGCCGATCCCGACCAAACCCGGACGCCATTTGCCCTTAAGAGGCCTCAAAGCTAATATCTGTTAATCCGGATATATGGATACATGATTATGAGCCTATTTGCCAAACAATTGGAAAACCGCGTCCTCTTCCTCGATGGGGCTATGGGGACCAGCATCCACAAGTACGACCTGGACCTGGAAAAGGATTACCTGGATAAGGAAAACTGCACCGAAATCCTGGTGCAGACCCGCCCGGAGGTGATCCAGCAGATCCACGAGTCGTTCCTGACCGTCGGTGCCGACGCGGTAGAAACGGACACGTTTGGAGCGAACAAGCTGGTCTTCGCCGAGTTCGACCTGGTGGAGCAGACCCGTGAACTGAACAGGATCGCCGCGGAAGTCGCCCGTGCCGCGTGCGACAACCACTCGACATCGGATAAGCCACGGTTTGTCGTCGGGTCGATCGGGCCGGGCACAAAGCTTGTGACCCTCGGGAACACCGACTGGGACACGATGTATGAAAGTTACCTCGAACAGTGCCGGGGCCTGCTTGATGGCAATATCGATGTGTTCCTGATCGAAACCGCACAGGACATTTTGCAGGTCAAGTGCACGATCAACGCATGCGTCGAAGCGTTGAAGGAACGAAACAAAACGGTCGCTGATGTGCCGATCATGGTGCAGGTGACGATCGAACAGTTCGGGACGACGCTGGTGGGCACGGACATCGCGGGCGTGGCGGCAGCGTTACGTGACATGCCCGTGTTGTCGTTAGGCATGAACTGCGCAACGGGCCCGGCCGAGATGGCGGAGCACGTGAACTACCTTGCTCGCAACTGGCACGGCAAGCTGAGCCTGCTGCCAAACGCGGGGTTACCGACGCTTGTCAACGGCCAGACCGAGTACCCCCTTGGCCCGGAACCCTTTGCCAAGAAGGTCGCCGAATACGTCGAAAGCAGCGGGCTGAATATCGTCGGCGGCTGCTGCGGCACGACCCCCGAACACATCGCCGAGCTCGTGAAAGTCGTCGGTGAACGCCCCCCGCCTCGGTCGAGAAACGCCCGTGGAAGCCGGCGATCTCGTCGCTAATGGGCGCGGTCGAATACAAGCAGGACGCTTCGATCCTTAACGTCGGCGAACGCACCAACGCCTCGGGGTCGCGCAAGTTCAAGCGGCTACTTGAAGAAGAAAACTGGGACGAGATCATGAGCCTGGCGCGCGAGATGGTGCGCGAGGGCTCGCACGTGATCGACGTAAACGTCGACTACGCCGGCCGAGATAACGCCAAGGACATGGCCAAGGTGGTCAGCCTGCTGGTGCAACAGGTCAATGCTCCACTGATGCTCGACTCGACCCAGCCCGCGACGATCGAGGCGGGCCTGAAACGGGCCGGCGGCAAGTGCATTATCAACTCCGCGAACCTTGAAGACGGTGAAGAAAAGTTCGCGCAGATGTGCGAGCTCGCCAAGACCTACGGCGCGGGCCTGGTGCTGGGCACGATCGATGAAGACCCTGAAGAGGCGATGGCGCGTACCGCCGATCGCAAGCTGTCGATCGCGCAACGCATGCACAAACTGGCGACGGAACAGTACGGGCTCGATGCGTCGGACCTGATGTTCGACCCGCTGGTGCTGCCGATCTCCACCGGTATGGAGAAGGACCGGCGTAGCGCGCTTGAGACGATCGAAGGCACCCGCCGGATCGCGGAGGCGTTCCCGGAATGCCAGATCACCTGCGGGCTCAGTAACGTCAGCTTCGGGCTGAATCCCGCTGCACGCCAGGTGCTTAACAGCGTGTTCCTGCACGAGCTTGTCGAGGCGGGGCTGACCAGTGCGATCCTGCACGTGTCGAAGATCCTGCCCAAGACGCGTATCGATCAGGCGCAGTGGGACGCGGCGCTGGAGTTGATCTACAACCGCCCCGCTGCTGAGCCTGTCGAGCTTGCCGACGGCAGCAAAACCACCGACCCGCTACAGATCTTCATCAAC
This sequence comes from Rhodospirillaceae bacterium, assembly GCA_965228575.1. GTDB lineage: Bacteria > Pseudomonadota > Alphaproteobacteria > Rhodospirillales > Rhodospirillaceae > UBA11612. Next base: position 3,061 of record CBDDHW010000004.1, read on the forward strand.
CTGTTCCCAGATGGTGCGGAAGCGCAGTCTGCCAAGCAGGACATAGCAGACCTGCCGTTGGAAGAACGCTTGCAGAAGCACATCATCGATGGCGAAAAGAAGGCGTTGACCGACACGCTTGATGAAGCGCTGAAAAAATACAGCCCGCTGGACATCGTGAACGACCACCTGCTCGCGGGCATGAAGGTTGTGGGCGAGCTGTTCGGCTCCGGGCAGATGCAGCTGCCGTTCGTGCTTCAGTCTGCCGAGGTGATGAAGATGGCTGTGGCGCACCTCGAGCCGCACATGGAGAAAGTCGAGGGCCAGACCAAGGGCACGATCGTGCTGGCGACCGTCAAGGGCGACGTCCACGATATCGGCAAGAACCTGGTCGATATCATCCTGACCAACAACGGGTACACGGTTTACAACATCGGGATCAAGCAGCCGATCAGCAACATCGTCGCCAAGTGGAAAGAGACCAAGGCGGACGCGATCGGTCTGTCCGGGCTGCTGGTGAAGTCGGTCACGGTGATGGAAGACAACCTTAACGAACTGAACGAGCTTGGCATTGATGTGCCGATGCTCTTGGGCGGCGCTGCGCTGAGCAAACACTACTGCGACAGCCACCTGCGCGAGGTTTACACCGGCAGGGTCTACCACGGCAAAGACGCCTTCGAAGGCCTGCGGATCATGGACTACCTTAAGGGCGGCAAGTCGCAGGAGCTCGACCAGGAGATCGAGCAACGGCTCGCCAAACGCGCTGAAAGCGAAGCCAAGGCAGAAGCATCACGTGCCAAGAAAAAGGCGGAGCAGGACGCCGCGGTTGGTGAGGGCGGCGCTGCGGTTGCGACCGTGACGCGGTCTGATGTAGCGACCGATGTGAAGGTGCCCACCGCCCCTTTCTACGGCAGCCGTGTTGTTGAAGAGATCGACCTCGAACAGGTCTATCCGTTTATCAACAAGGTGGCGCTTTTCCGTGGGCAGTGGCAATTGAAGAAGGGCCGAAAGTCCGACGCGGAGTACCAGAAGCAGCTCGAAGAAGAGATCGAGCCGATGTTCGAGAAGCTTAAGGGGCAGATGAAGGCCGACGACATCCTCGTGCCCAAGGTCGTCTACGGCTACTACCCCTGCAACAGCGACGGGGACGACCTTGTCGTGTACGACGCGGAAGACCACGACAAGGAAGTCGAACGATTCACGTTCCCAAGGCAGCAGGGACGCAAGCACCTTTGCATCAGCGACTTCTTCAAGCCCATCGACTCGGGCGAGAAGGACGTGCTTGGGCTCTCCTGTGTCACCGTCGGGCCCAAGGCGACCGAGGTCACCGCCAAGCTGTTCGCCGACAACAACTACGCCGACTACCTCTACGCGCACGGCCTGAGTGTCGAGACGGCCGAGGCGCTCGCCGAGCTTTGGCACAAACGCATGAGGCAGGAGATGGGGGTTGATGTGGACGATGCACCGAAGATCCGTGACCTGTTCACGCAGAAATACCGGGGCTCGCGGTACAGCTTCGGCTATCCCGCCTGCCCGGAAATGTCCGACCAGGACAAGCTGTTCCGCCTGCTGGACCCGTCGCGGATCGGCTGTCATTTGACCGAGAACTGGCAGATCGACCCCGAGCAGTCCACCAGCGCGATCGTGGTGCACCATCCCGAGGCGAAGTACTTCAACGTCTGATCCCGGTCGGGCTGATTCATTTTTTAATAACTCAAAACCACGCCGAGCCGCCCTGCCACACGCGGGACGGTCCCGGCGGGTTTTGCTGTGTCTGCGACGCATCCGATAACGATGGCCAGCCGCCAATCCGGGCTAAAGGTCGGCCTGTACATTCCCGACAATCGTTACAGACCGAACACCCACGATTACCAGGGCCCTGCTATGAGTACGTTGTCAACAACCGTCGCAGACTCGGCGATGACCGACCGTCAACGCCGAGAGACCGAGTACTACGACAAGTACTCAAGCCTCAACGCACCCGAGTCGGTGGACTTTGCCCCGGTGGTGAATGGTGAGCGTCGGCCCTGGAGCCCGCACTGGTTTACCTGTGGCCTGGTGCGCGACGCGTTTAAAAATAAGGACCAACGCCTGCTTGATTTTGGTTGCGGCATGGGTGTTGCCGGCGTGACGTTTGCCAAGCTCGGGTACCAGATCGAAGGGTTCGATATTTCCCCGGGCAACATCGCGGTCGCGAATCGGCTTGCAGAGAAGCACGGCCTGTCCGACCGCTGCCACTTCGTCACCATGCCCGCAGAGAATCTTGACTACCCCGACAATCATTTTGATGTGATCGTTGGGATGGACATCCTGCACCATGTTGATATTTACAAGGTCATGGCAGAAGTCCATCGTGTACTGAAGCCCGGTGGGATCGCGATCTTCAAAGAGCCGATCCGCGTGCCTGCATTAGACATCGTCCGTGAGTCCTGGCTGCTGCGCAAGCTCGCACCGACGGAAACTTCATACGACAAGCACGTGCATATCACGGACGATGAGCGAAAGCTCGACGGGCGCGACACGGCCTTATTTGAAAAGACGTTCTCCAAGGTCCAGACACAGCGGTTCTCGCTGTTCCTTAGGCTGTACCGAGTCATCCCAGGCGGTGGTTCAACCTGGTCTGGAAACTGCAACGGCTGGACTACGAGCTGATGCGGCTGTGCCCGCCGCTAGCGAAGCTCGGCGACGTCTGCGTGTTTACCTGCACAAAATAAATCCCCTTGTGGCGTCGCATCGCTTGCCGGCCCAGCCGACCTTGCCTTGATGCGATCGCTGCGCCTATGCTACTGCCGTGCCCGGAATACATTCCCGGGCAAACGGGTTGTCCTGTCATTGGAAACCGCTACTAAAATCAGCCTCACAAATTCAGGAGATCACGATGATTCGATCGCTACAGACCCTCGCCCTGGCCGCCGCCGTTACCTTCGCCGTCGCCCCCGCATCGGCGGAAAACTGGAAGCTCGACGAGGCTCACGCCGCGGTGATCTTCAAGGTCGGGCACATGAACGGCGTGAGCAACCAGTACGGCCGATTCAACGACATCTCCGGCTCGCTGACCACCGGCGATGACGCCTCGTTCGACTTCACCGTCCAGGCGGCTAGCGTCGATACCAACAACGCCAAGCGCGACGACCACCTGCGCGGCCCCGACTTCTTCAACGTCAAGCAGTTCCCGGTCATCACCTTCACCGGCGACTCGATCACCGAAACCGAAAGCGGCTTGACCCTCGACGGCGAGCTGATGCTGCACGGCGTGTCCCTCCCACTGACCGCAGAGCTGACCAAGGTCGGTGAAGGCAAGGCACGCAGCGGCGGCACGCTGATCGGTCTGGAGACGACCTTCACCATCAACCGCAGCGACTTTGGCATGGACAAGATGGTCGGCCCGGTCGGCGATGAAGTGACGCTGACGATCAGCTTCGAGGCGATCAGCGAGTGATCATCGAGCCGAGTTGGTTCTTAATCGGCCTGCTGGCCCCGCTGGCGATCTCGCTGGCCGGGGTAGGCCTGCTGTCTCGCGCCAAGGACGCACGCGGCAGCTGCCGGGCGGCGTTTGGCTGGTGGCTTGGGTTAGGCCTCGCCATCACGGCCGCGTTTTTCGCCAACACCGGGCTGCCCCCCTGGAAGCCGATCGAGAGCACACACTGGCTGGTCATGGCGGTGCTGCCGGCGGCGGTGGTGCTTGCGGCGCTAAGCCTTTGGTCAAAGTGCCCACGGGTCTTGATGTACCTGCTTCGGCTGATCATCGCGGCGGGGATCGCCCCCCTGCTGCTTCAGTCGTACCTGAAATACACCTGGTCGACCGCCGAGGCTGTTAGCTGGCTTGCCGGGCTTGGGCTGGCGACGTTCGTCATCTGGGTGCTGGTGCACCGGTATGTGGCCCGGTTCGGCGGACGGGCGGCCCTGTTCGCTCTGGGGGCGACGATGGCCGGGCTCGCGGCGTGCACCGTGGCGTCCGGGAGCGTCACGGCAGGCCTGCTGGCGGGCTCGGTGGCGGTCGCCCTGGGCGGAAGCTACCTCGCCACCATAAGCAGCAAGTCCCCGACGACGCCCGGCCCGGTGATGAGCGACCTGGCGGTGCCCATGCTGCTTGGGCTACTTATCAACAATTGGATGTACAGCTGGCAGATGCAGCACGAGCCCTGGGCCCCGCGTGGGGTGGCCGCCCTCCTGGCGATCGCCCCGATAGGCCTCTGGATCGGCAGATTACCGCTGTTTTCACGCTATTCTGACCGTACCCGGGCCTTGATAGGATGCGGGGTCGCGCTGGCCCTGATCGGTCTGGCGCTGGGGGTATCGGGGTACGAGGCCTACCTGCGATCCCAGGCCCCGACAGGCGACTATTATTACTGACTTGGCGAACGCGAAAAGGACGATATACTACTCAACCCCTTGGGGCCATAGCTCAGTTGGGAGAGCGCCTGCTTTGCAAGCAGGAAGTCGTCGGTTCGAGCCCGACTGGCTCCATTCAGTCCTTTCTTTCATCCCCGGAAATTCCGCCGGGATTACCCAGCGATAATTGAAGAAGATGAATCGGCTACCGCTGTTGTGCCCGGCTTGTGTTCGCCGCGGGTCCAGGTTTGGTGTACTCGCATGGAGTCATCGGTATCGGGGTGGTCCAGGCGGTAGTGGCAGCCGCGGCTCTCGAGGCGGGTGCGGGCGGCGCGGGTGATCAGCGAGCCTACGGTCAAGAGGTTCTGCACTTCCCAGCCGGCGCAGTCATCGAAGATCTTGTCAAGGGTGTAGCGTGCCCAGAAGTCGAACATCTCGGCGACCTCGCCCAGCCGTTCGCCCTGGCGTTCGATGCCGACGTGTCGCCACATGACGCTGCGCAAGCTTGAACGGACGTCCGCGAGGTCGAGCTCCGAGCGATCGGACGGGCGGATGTCGGAGATCACCTTGACCGGCGAGTGTGTCGATTCGCCATTGATCACTTCCGCGCAGGTTCGGCCCGCGATCTCACCAAAGACCAAACCTTCCAGCAGGCTGTTGCTTGCCAGACGGTTGGCCCCGTGCAGGCCGGTGCTTGCGATCTCGCCGGCGGCGTACAGGCCTTGGATGCTGGTGCGTGCGTGCTCATCGGTGCGTACACCGCCGACCATGTAGTGGGCCGAGGGGTGGATCGGGATGGTCTGTGTCGCGGGGTCGATGTCGAACTTTGTCAGCAGGCGGTTGATCCCGGGGAAGCGTTTAGCAAAGTTATCGCCGCCGAGGTGCCGGACATCAAGGTAGACGTTTGTGTGATTCGTCGCCGCCATCTGCTTGAGGATCGAACGAGACACAACATCGCGCGGCGCAAGCTCGCCCCGTTCGTCGTAGTCCTGCATGAACCGGTGGCCGTTACGGTCAACAAGGTACGCCCCTTCACCGCGCACAGCCTCGGAGATCAGCGATCGGCTCGCGCCTGCGACGTAAAGCGTCGTCGGGTGGAACTGCACAAACTCCAGGTCGGCAAGCTCCGCCCCCGCGCGGTACGCCATCGCCAGCCCGTCACCCGTTGCCGCGTTGGGGTTGGTCGATTCACGGTAGACCTGCCCGCAGCCGCCGGTGGCGAGGATCGTGGCGCGGGCCCAGATGACCTGTAGGCCGTACTTGGGGTGGTGCGTGATGGCGCCTAGGCACTGCGGGGGCGAGCCGTCGAGTGTGATCAGGTCCAGCACGAAGCAGTTTTCAAACAGCCGAACCCGGTCGAGGCTGCGCACCTGACGGTCCAGTGTCATCGCCAGTTCTCGGCCGGTCGCGTCGCCGTCGCTGTGAACGATGCGCGGGTGGCTGTGCCCGCCTTCCATCCCAAGCGCCGGCCGACCACCGACCTGATCCAGCTTCATCCCCCACTCGACCAGCTCGTCGATCCGAGCCCTGGCGCCCGACGCGACCAGCCGGACGATCGGCTCGTCACACAGCCCGGCCCCGGCGGTCACGGTGTCCTGCACGTGGCTGTCGATGCTGTCACTCTCATCAAGCACAACACTGACGCCGCCCTGCGCCCAGTAGGTGTTCGAGTCCTTGATCCCGCCCTTGCCGGTAACAATCACATCCCCGTGTTCGTGCGCCGCGATCGCCGCACGCAGGCCCGCCACACCGCTACCGATCACCAGCGTGTCGGTGAAGATCTGCGGCAGCAGCGTTGCACGGAACGGGATCAGGTATCGGCGGTCATCGGACATGGGGTAGGACCGGGATCAGGGATCAGGGATCAGGGATCAGGGATCAGGGATCAGGGATCAGGAAATCGTAGACGCATCATGATTCAATGCGCACTGTCACGAAGCGCCGCGACTTGTCGCGCTTCTTTATAACGTCACGCTTACGGCAGCGTCCCTTTCGACTTAAACCCCGCCGAAGGCAGCGGCACGCTGTAATCGGTCAGCAGCTTGCGGATCTCGCCCGGCGGCTCGTAGGTCAACTGCCCGGAAACACGGTAAGCGTCGGCATCGTTGCCGCTTTCAACACGTGCAAAAGCAGCGGGGAAGGTGAAGACCTGCTTGCCCTTGGCGGGCACCGTCGTGCCGGGCAGGTCGGTAAATGAAAACGTCTCTCGGTCGGGCATATCGACCTCGTACTCAGCGCGGACCACCGGCAGCGGGATGTCGTTTGGGTTCTCCGCAACGACCGTCACCAGCACGCGCACGCCCTCGTCGGTCTTCTCATCGACGCGCACCGAATCCACCCGGGCCGTGACCTGGCGCAGGTTGGAACTGCAACCGCCAAGCGCCGCCAGAACACACGTCAATACCATAATCATCCGGGCCATTCATCGCTCCCAATCGGGTTGAATCACGCCTAACAGGATAGGCCATCCGCCCCCATCAGGCGACCCGAGCCTGGGCCCGTAAGCGCGTCACAGCAAAGTACAGACCGACGAAAGATCACGCCCCCGCCACATCCGCCTCGGCCCCGACCGTGCCACCAGCGATCGGCCGCTCCAAAACGCCCTTGACCTTAGGCCAAAGCAGCACCGCCTCGACCACCATCCAGGCCTCTAATACCAGCGTCGCCACCGCGATCACGATCAGCGCCCAGTTCGGCGAATCGGAATAGAGCCACGCCGGGTGGTCCTCGCTGCCGACGAACAACTGCCAGCTCATCGCCCAGGCCGGCATGATGAGCATGAAGATCATCGGCAGGATCAGGAACCAGACGGGCTTCTTGCGCCGCCAGAGGTAAAACCCGATCACCATAAACGCCAATCCCCCGAGCAATTGGTTCGTCGCCCCGAACATCGGCCAAAGGATCATCCCGCCCTTGCCCGCCGCCGCCCACGACCACGCACCACCCGCCGGCGGCATCGCCGCCATCACCACCGCCACCAGAATCGCAAACACCGTCGCCCCGTGCTTATTACGCAGCCAGGTCAACGGATTCGCCGTCAACCCCCCAGCCCTGCGCGACATACCCCCCACCCCTGCCGCTCGCGGCTTAGCGGTACCCTCACCCGCATCAGAGTTAATGCTCCCCCCATCACCAACGCGCGGCGTACCCGCCGCGGCTAAACTTTGTGGATCAATCTCCCACCCACACTCCGGACAGATGCCCGAAACATTCGTAGTCAGGTCGTAACCACACTCGATGCAATCCCTGTGTCCGGGTGTCGGCAAAAACGTCGCCGCCAACTCCTGCACCACGTACCTCTGCAACCGGCACGCCGAGTCCAGCGTCGTCCCCGCAAACGACGCCACTAACACCCCCATCAGCGCCACCGCGATCCCGCCCGGGATACCGATGGTCTTTAAGAAATTGGCAGAGCCATCAACGAACGCGCCGACCTTTTGCGCTAGGCCACCGGCGGCGGACCAGGAGCGGTATTTCGTCAAAAAAGAAGCGGTTCCAACAATCGCAACCTCATTGTGATTATCTGTTTGCTTACTGAATACCAAGCCCGCTTCAAATGCATTCGTCGAGTCTGTTTTCCAATCGGGATCAGTAACATTTTTTGGCACATTCTGCTGGTCCCAACGCCATGTGCTGCCGTCAAGTATGTCGACCTCATACTCGTAACCATCATTTCCAACAAAGTTGTACAAAGATACTCCGCCACGCAGATTGTCCGATGTGTCGTGATTCGCTCCCAACCCCAAACCCGCCACACACGCCAGGATCACGATGGTTGCCAGGAAACCCTCGGTGAGCATGCTGCCGAAGCCGACGAATCGGGCGTCGGGTTCGCTTTGGAGTTGTTTGCTGCTGGTGCCGGAGCTGACCAGGCAGTGGAAGCCGGAAATAGCGCCGCAGGCGATGGTGATGAAGAGGAAGGGGAAGATCATCGGCGCCTCGGCCGGGCTAAAGTCGAAGGCGGGGGCGACGATCTCTAACGGTTGAGGAGCCGCACCCTCAACCGGCGGCGCACCGCCGACAAACGCAGCGACGACCAGCCCGATCAGGATCAACGCCAGCGCTGTCAGTAGTTGCAGGCTGTTGATGTAGTCGCGAGGCTGCAACAGCGTCCATACCGGCAGCACCGAGGCGATGTAGGAATACCCAAGCAGGATCACCACCCATGTCATGATCGACCACGACGCCAGCTCCGCGTTGATCGTGCCCAGCAGGCCGTCGTTGCCGTAGACCACCGTAAGGTACATCACCGCCAGGGCAATCAGCGAAGGCACCGTAAGGTTCACGCCCTTTCGGTGCAGCCAAAGCCCGATGACAACCGCGATCGGGACCTGCACCACGCACGGAAAAATCGAAGCGGGGTACTGCTTAAAGACCGCCGCGATGACCAGCCCGAAGATCGCGAGCACGATCGTCAGCGCCAGGAACAAGACAAACAGAAACAGCAAACGGACACGCTTATTCAAGAGCCGCCCGGCGATGTCGCCGACGGTTTGCCCGTTGTTGCGTAATGAAACAACCAGCGAGCCGAAGTCATGGACCGCGCCGATGAAGATGCTGCCGAAGACCACCCAAAGAAGCGCCGGCACCCAGCCCCACATCACCGCGATGGCCGGCCCGACGATCGGCCCGGTGCCCGCGATGCTCGTGAAGTGATGCCCGAACACTACCGCCTTGGGCGAGGGCACGTAGTCATTGCCATCTTTCAGTCGGTGCGACGGGCAGACCGCGTCGGCGGAGAGGGAAAAGATCTTGCTGCCCAGCCACCGCCCGTAGGTGTGGTAGGCGATCAGGAAAGCGACCCCGGCTCCAAGTGCGATCAGCAGTGTCTGCATAAGTAATAAATGCCCCGCCGTATCTCGGCCGAGAGTATGGCACTCACAATTGCCTGACGTGCGATTATATCAACCGTGTCTAGCGGTGTTTGTATTTCTTATCGCGAGTATCGGATTGACAGGTCTTGTAATCAGATTTATGTTCGATATCCGTGGTCAGCTATCGGCTTGTTGAAGACGACCACACCCGGGCCTGCCCTACTATGAATCCACGATATCAGGAATTAACTCATGCCAATGGCCGACCTTGGCCAAGGCCCATGACGGCATTGCGCGAAATGTGGCGTGAGGGCTACAGCCTTACCGCGTTGCGGGCCGACGTGATGGCCGGGTTGGTGGTGGGCGTGGTGGCTTTGCCGCTATCAATGGCGTTGGCGATCGCCTGCAACGTACCGCCACAGTATGGGCTGTACACAGCGATCGTCGCCGGGGCGATTGCAGCCATCACAGGCGGTTCGCGTACAAGCGTCACTGGGCCGACGGCGGCGTTCGTGGTCGTTCTGCTACCTGTTGTCAGCCAGTACGGCCTGCCGGGGTTGTTGCTTGCAACGAACATGGCGGGCGTGATCATGATCGCCATGGGCATAGCGAGGATGGGCCGGTTGATCCAGTTCGTCCCCTACCCCGTCACGACCGGTTTCACCGCCGGGATCGCAGTGGTCATCGCGACGCTGCAGATCAAAGATTTTCTAGGGCTTCATGTCGAACACATGCCCCAACACTACATCGAACGGGTCGAGGCGCTGCATGCCGCCTTACCCAGCACACACGGCCCAGATGTCTTTATCGGTGCGCTGACGCTGGTGCTGCTGATCATCTGGCCAAAGGTCACGCGGAGGGTTCCGGCCGCTTTGGTTGCTCTGACCGTGGCAACGCTTGTCGGCTGGCTATTGACACACATGTTCGTGGACTTTGAGATCGCGACTATCGGCGGGCGTTTTTTCTATACCGCTGAAGACGGCACCACGGCGTCAGGAATCCCCCAGTTACCCCCGCTACTGCAATGGCCCTGGCGAGTGGCGGGCGTCGAAGGAGAGCCATTACGCCTGAGCGTACCGCTTATCCGTGACCTGCTTGGCCCGGCGTTTACCATCGCGATGCTCGGGGCGATCGAATCGCTGCTGTGTGCGGTCGTTGCCGACGGGATGATCGCCAGCAAGCACGACCCGGACGCCGAGTTGATCGGACAGGGGCTTGGCAATCTGGTCGCACCGTTCTTCGGCGGCTTTGCGGCGACGGGAGCCGTTGCACGGACAGCAACTAATATCCGTGCTGGCGGACGCACACCCATCGCCGCCGTGGTGCATGCGCTATTCGTGTTGGCCTCCGTGCTTGTCTTGGCGCCCCTGCTGAGCTACCTGCCGTTGGCGGCGCTGGCGGCGTTGCTCCTGGTGGTGGCGTGGAACATGAGTGAAGCGAAGCACTTTGTCCGTATGCTGCGTGTCGCGCCCCGATCAGATGTGGCGGTCTTGTTGACCTGCTTTAGCTTGACAGTCTTGATGGACATGGTGATCGCGGTCGCGGCGGGTGTGATCCTGGCGGCATTGCTGTTCATGCAGCGCATGTCGGCTTTGTCCAACACACGAAAGGTCGAAGGGCATCACTCCCAGATGCTTGCAGCCTTACCCGAAGGTGTTGAGCTATACGAAGTAGCCGGGCCTTTGTTTTTTGGTGCCGCAGAAAAGGCTGCCGGGGCTCTGGCAGTCGCTGGAGACCGGGCCTCTGTCGTCATCCTGGACCTGGCGGGCGTGCCTGTCATTGATGCGACTGGTTTAGTCGCGCTGGAGTCGGCGATCAGCAAGCTCCAGTCTGTGGGCGTGATGGTCGTCCTCGCCGACTGCAATGCCCAACCTCTGGAAGTGATGCACAAAGCGGGCATCAAAGATCAACCTCGCAAACTGGCGATATGCAAAACGCTCAGTGAGGCGGAGATGCTGGTCAGGCTGGTTGTCCACGAAAAGCCGGAACCGACGACCGCCTCACCTTGACGGGCCTTCGAGGCGTTCGGCGAGTTCTAGCCGGAGCTTTTCAACCTCATCCCGCAGGTACGCAAGCCCCCGGTCGGCACCCATATCGATGATCGTCTGCGCCGGGATCGGCTTGCCGTAGGACACGCCGATGCGCCCATAGGGCTTAGGGTTTGTGCCACGCTTCCAGACGTTGTACGCACCATCAAGCGCAACCGGAATAATCAACGGCTTGGCACGCTTGATGATCAGCATCGTCCCGGTCTCAAATGGCTCAACCTTGCCCGACAGCGTCCGCGCGCCTTCCGGGAAGATCAACAGCGCCTGGCCTTTTTCCAACTCGGCGATGCACTTGCGCATCGCGCCGACGTCCGACTCGCCCTGCGTGACAGGGATCGCGTTGAGCATGCGGATCAGCCAGGTGAAGACCGGGTGGTTCTCAAAAAGCGTCGACCGCGCAAGCGCCGCGAACTGGCGGTGTGAGCAAGCCAATCCGACGATGATCGGGTCCAGGTACGACTGGTGATTGCTGACCAGCAGCACGGGGCCGGTGCGTGGTATGTTCCGGCTGCCAAACGAACGGAAGCGGTACAACGGCACAAAGATCAGGAAGCAGATCATGTGCATGAAGTGCCAAAAGGCGATGCGCCACAGCGACGCGCCCGGCTGACGGTTACGCAAAGCCTGGATCACAGCGTCTGCCCCACAGCCTCGTGGACCAGCCCCTCGAGCATGTCGACCACTTCGTCCAGCGACATCTGCGACGTGTCGATGCGTTTGGCGTCCTGCGGGCAGATCAGCGGGGCGTCCTTTCGGCTCGAGTCCTTGCGGTCGCGTTCGAGGATGCCGTTTCGGATCTCCTCAAGGTCCGCCTTCTTGCCCGCCTGCTTGAGCTGCTCGGCCCGCCGCTTGGCGCGGACGCCGGGGCTGGCGTCCAGATAAAACTTGACCTCGGCATTGGGGAAAACAACCGACCCCTGGTCGCGTCCCTCGGTGACAAGCCGGGGGTGCTCTTCGCCCATCCGCCGTTGCTCACGCACCATTACGGCACGCACGCCGGAGATCGCGGCGACCTCGGAGACCTGACCGGTCACGTCGCTGTCACGCAGGCGGTCGGTCACGTCCGTCCCCCCCACGCTCAGCCTAGGCGGGTCGTGCGACCAGTTAAACCGGAACTCGCTGTGACGGGCCAGCTCGACCACGGCGTAGTCTTCGGTCACCGGATCGATGCCCCGCTCAACACACTTGGCGCTTAACCCCCGGTACATCGCGCCGGTATCCAGAAACTCCAGGCCCAACCGCTTCGCCAGTCGCCAGGCGACCGTGGACTTGCCGGCACCGGCGGGGCCGTCCAGGGTAATAATCAACCTCTGCATGGGCGGGAGTGTACGGCAAACCGGGCCCGCTGACACGCAGGGGCCTAGAATTCGGCGCAATAGGCAGCCAAGACAATCTGCGATACTATTGATATATCTAATACTTGTATCAGGGTGGGCGTATGGGGCTCTTTTCAAAGCGGCGGCAAACCGACAAATCCGGCATGATACAAGCGGGTTTCGGGAAACTGGAAGGCAGGATCAGGCAGATCGGCGGGGAACTGCTGAGCTCGGCCCGCGATGCGCCCTCACCGCCGGTGGCGGACCGGCTGATGGACTGGGCCATGGCCGACCAGGGCTTCCGTGCCCAACTGTTCCGCTTCACCGACGTCTTCCCCGTGTTGTCCACCCCGGAGCTTGTGCACGCCCACCTGACGGACTACCTCTCGCAGCCGGGCGTGAAGCCGCCGCCGGGGCTTTCACTTGGGCTCAAGGCCGGGGGCAAGATGAAAGGGACGCTCGCCAAGACCGTCGCCAGCCAGATCACCGCCACCGCTGAGCGCTTCATCGCAGGGACGGACGCTCGCTCGGCCCTGCCCGCGTTGCGCAAGCACTGGGACAAGGGCATCGGGTTCTCGGTCGACCTGCTTGGTGAAGCGTGCATCAGCCGGGCGGAAGCTCAAGCATCACGCGAGCGCTACCTGGACCTGATCCGCCACCTGCCCGCCGAGGTAAACGATTGGCCCGCTAATACGCTGATCGAAACGGACCACCTCGGGCCGATCCCACGGACCAATGTATCGGTCAAGGTCAGTTCGCTGGCGGCGAAGACCGACCCGATCGCGCACGACCGTGTGATCGAGGAGTTGACCGAATCGCTCGGGCCGATCCTCCAAGAAGCATCAAAGCTCGGCGTGTTCGTGAACTTCGACATGGAGCAGCACGAACTGAAAGACCTCACGCTGGACCTCTTCATGCGCTGCTGCGAAAAATACCCCTTTAAGGCGGGGCTGGCACTTCAAGCCTACCTGCGCAGCGCGGAGAATGATGCACAGCGTTTGATCGACTGGTCACGCTCGACAGGCCGACATGTCACAGTACGTCTAGTAAAAGGCGCGTACTGGGATTACGAAACCATCTACGCGGAACAGATGGGTTGGCCCGTGCCGGTGTGGGGCCGAAAGGCGGACACCGATTCGTGCTTCGAGCGTGTCGCGGCACAACTAATCGAAGCAACACCACGAACCAAAGTTCAGGGCGGTGTTAAGCTCGCTTTGGGTTCGCATAATGTGCGTTCAATCGCGTCTGCGTTAGCGCACCTTGAGTCCGCTGACCTGCCCAAGGAAGCGATCGAGGTCCAGATGCTCACCGGGATGGCGGAACCTATCAAGCTGGCGCTGGTTGAGCGTGGTATCCGCCTGCGTGAGTACGTTCCGGTCGGGCAGATGATCCCGGGCATGGCGTACCTGGTCCGTCGGCTGCTTGAAAACTCATCGAATCAGTCCTGGCTCAAGGCGGGGTTTGTCCAGGGTGAATCGGAAGAATCGCTGCTTGCTGCGCCGATACCTGGCGAAGCGAACGACCCCGGTGAGCAACGTATCCAGGACGCCCCGGCTCGGCACAAGCTCTCTGACTCGGTCGATGGCGTGGGTGACGGCAAGCCCTTCTTCAACGAACCTATGCGCGACTTTGCAGATGCAAAACAAAGAGAAGCGTTTGCCGCTGCGATTGCTGATGCAGGTGTTCCGAGGATCGAAAACGACAGCACCGTCGAGCAGGCTAACATCGCCGTCGATCGCGCTTCAGCCGTGTTTGCGTCCTGGCGCGATACCGATGTCTTAAAGCGTGCCGTGATGCTGACGCGCACCGCGGAATTGATGCAGCAACGCAGGGATGAGCTATCGGGCATCATCATCCGCGAAGCGGGCAAGCCCTGGCGCGAGGCCGATGCTGACGTGTGCGAAGCAATCGACTTCTGCGAGTACTACGCCCGCCAGGCGGTTGGTATGTTCCGCCCAAAACGACTTGGCCAATTTATCGGCGAACACAACACGCAGTGGTATGAGCCGCGCGGCGTATCCGTCGTGATCAGCCCGTGGAACTTCCCGCTTGCGATCTGCTGCGGGATGACCGCTGCGGCGCTGGTGACCGGAAACCCGGTGATCGTGAAGCCCGCAGAACAGACGCCGGGCATCGCGAAGATGATGTGCGACCTGTTTCACAAAGCGGGCGTGCCGGGCGACGTGCTTCAGTTTCTGGCTGGTGAGGGTGAGACGGTCGGGGCCGCGCTGGTGCGACACCCGGGTGTTGCGCTGATCGCGTTCACCGGCTCAAAGGCTGTGGGGTTAAACATCATCCAGGCAGCGGGCCACACAACCGAGGGGCAACGCCACGTCAAGCACGTGGTCTGCGAGATGGGCGGGAAGAACGCGATCATTGTCGATGCGTCGGCAGACTTGGACGAAGCTGTGCTGGGTGTGCGAAACGCGGCCTTTGGCTACAGCGGGCAAAAATGTTCGGCGTGCAGCCGGGCGATCGTGATGGATGGCATCCACGACCTGTTCCTTGAGCGTCTGGTCGAATCGACCAAAGCGCTGGTTATCGGTGATCCACTTAACCCAGCGACGGATGTCGGTCCGGTGATCGATGCAGAAGCGGCCCAAAAAATCCGGGAGTACATCCAGATCGGTAAAGAGGAAGGTGGTGTAGCCCTGTCGATGCCCGTGCCTGATGGCTTGCCAACGGACGCGCCCGCCCTGCCGTATGCCGGGCCGAGCATTTTCAGTGGTATCAAGCCCGAGCATCGGTTAGCACAAGAAGAAGTCTTCGGCCCGGTGCTGGCGCTGATCCGCGCATCTTCTTTTGATGAGGCGCTGTCGATCGCGAACATGACCGACTACAAACTCACCGGCGGTGTCTACAGCCGAACCCCTAAACACCTGGAACAAGCGACACGAGACTTCCGCGTCGGCAACCTGTACCTGAACCGCCCCAACACCGGCGCGCTCGTCGGCAGGCAGCCGTTCGGCGGGTTCGGCCTGTCAGGCATGGGCACCAAGGCCGGCGGCGACGACTACCTGCTGCAATTCGTCGTCCCACGTGCGGTGTGCGAAAACACGATGCGCCGCGGCTTCTCGCCTGAGTTGATGGACTGAATGTCACAATGCACGGATGAACAATGCACGAATGCCGAATGGCTGTTCAAATGACAAATGACCTAAATGCAAGACAACATTTCGACACTATTGCATTCGAAATTCTTTCGGCATTCACACATTAATTATTCGACATTCGCTTCTACCTGTTACTGGCCGCCGACCATCCTGTCGTACCAGGCCTGCACGCGGTCACGCTTGAGAAGCAGGTAATACATCCGCCCTTCTGCGGCCTGCCTGCCTGCGGATGCTTCAGCGCTTGGCCCGATGCCGAAGTAGATGTCGCCCCGGCCGGGCGCCCGGATCGCACCGCCGGTGTCCTGATCGAGCATGAGTTGGCTTGCGGGCAGCGCCCAGCCTCCGGACGGCCCCTTGTCGGTCGTGACAAGCACAACACAGCCGCGAGGGAAGATCGCCTTATCAGTAGCGAGGCTGCGCCTCGGCGTGACCTTAAAGCCAAGCGAACCGGCGGGCCAGGTGTCGCCTGAGTATTCACGGAAGAACACGAAGCGCTTGTTTCGGCTGATGTAGCTGTCAAGCTCCTGAGGGTTCTGCGCGAAGTAGTTCCGCAACGTCGGCAGGCTTAAGCGGTCGGCACTGATCTTGCCATCCTTGACCAGCTCCCTGCCGATGCTGGTGTACTCGTGCCCATTGTTGCCGGCGTAGCCGACGTACATCACCGAGCCGTCGGTCATCTCCAGCTTGGCAGAGCCGTTGACCTGAACGATGTAGGCGTCAAGCCTGCTTGGGAGGTAGACAAGCTCGGTGCCTGCAAGCATGCCGGTGGATTCGATCTGCGCGCGTTCTGCAAAGAGTGTGCGCACTTCGCCGGTGAGCGGGTCGGCGACCAGGCTCGAGGGCTTGCGATAGAGCGGGTACTCGTAGCCCGGGGCGCGGGTGCGTGAGGCTTTGAAGACCGGGCTGTAGTAACCGGTGTAGAAGACGGTCCCCGACCCGTCCCAGCCGACCGATTCATACACATCAAACTCCCGCTGCAATTCAGCGCTGATCTGCATGGGGTTGCCCTGCTCGCCGATCGCCTGCATGGCGTAGGCGGAGGTCTGGGCGTGGACGTGGCTGATACCCGCAACGGGGAACAGGTTCTGCGTCGAAGGGATGTCGTACCACTCGATGCTGCGCGCCAGCGCCGTGCGGAAGCCGGGGTCTGTCATCTGGCGGGCGGCGGGCTCGAGGCTGGGCATGCGGGCCGGGTCGGTGACCAGGCGCAGCGCCGAAGCGCCGGGGGGAAGCGGGCGGCTGTAGTCCGGCGGCTCGACCTTGGCCCGCTGGCAGCCGGCGAGCGTCGGGAGCAGGAGGCTGAGGGTGACCAGGGCAACACACCACGCGAACCGTCGGGCTTGTATCATGTCCGTGCCTCGAGAAAACGTCGAAAGTTCATCGCCCGGCGTCCGTGCCGTCGATGTCTGACACAGTGTCGCAGATTCGCTCCCGATCGGCCAGAGGGCCCCGGTTTTTAGGACTATGGATCTTTTTCTATTCAAAGCATTCGACCCGTCCACGCGGTTCTACTTCTTCGCCATCGTCCTGAGCGTGGTCATCAGCATCACCCTGCACGAGCTGGCCCACGGGTGGGCGGCGATCAGATTGGGCGACAACACACCGATCCGCCAGAACCGGATGACGGGCAACCCGATGGTGCACATGGGGCCTTACTCGATCATGGTGCTGCTATTGATCGGGATCGCCTGGGGCCAGATGCCGATCGACCCGAGCCGACTCAGGGGCAAGTTCGCTGAGGCCTGGGTCGCGATCGCCGGCCCGGCGACGAACTTTATTCTGGCGTTGCTCGGCCTGACGATGCTTGGCGTGATCCAGCGGTTCGACCTGCTTGCAGGGATGGGCATTGAAGAAAACGCTCTGAACTTCCTGTTCTACTTCGGGAGCATCAACGCGATCCTCGGGGTATTTAACCTCTTCCCGATCCCGCCGTTGGATGGCTCGCACGTGATGGCGAACCTGAACCGGGGCTATGCGCAGTTCATCAGCGATCCCTCCAAGCAAGGCGTGCTACTGCTTGGGTTCCTGATGCTGTTCCCGATCGCACGGGTGATCTTCCCACCGGTGTTAAACGCGGCAGCTAACTACGTGTGGTGGATTCAAACCCTGTAGAGTGAAAACCCCGGCTGAACCGGCGGCAAGAGTGGCTTGCGTGATTTTGTGCCGCGCGCGTGGTACACGGCGATCTGCGATCGCCCGCTAAACAGCGAAGAACGCCCGGCAAGTGTTTGTGTAAGTCACTCTATGAGGGGCTAGAAATACTCAACCAGCCTGGCGCATGTCGTAGCTCTTGCGCTGCTGCTCGTCGGAGAGCACCTTGTACGCTTCGCAGACCGCGATGAACTTTTTCTCGGCATCGGGGGCCTTGTTGGCGTCCGGGTGGTATCGCCGGGCGAGCTTGCGGTAGGCGTCGTGGATCTTCTGTGCGTCGGCGTCGGGGGCTAGCTCCAGCGTGGCGTAATAGTCCGGCAGGTCGATCGACGCCTTGATAGGCGGGCGTGTTTTACGCTGCTGTTTTGATCCGTCCTGCTGCTTGTTTCCTCCGGCGGGACGTACCTTGGCGTTTGGGTTGATGAAGCCGAACGTGACCAGCGAATCGATCGCGGCCATTGTGCTGCCGGGGTTGTTGACATACATCATGCCAAGCTCGTAGCCAAACAGCCCCCGGCGTTTGCGCCACCGCTCCTGCACGGTGACCTGGAGCTTACCGCCTTTAAATGCGAGCTTGATCGAGCTGAGCGCGCCTTCTGAAAATGGCGGCTTGCCCTTGCAGCGGATCCTGATGCCGCTGGATGAGATATCCACCACCTCGCCCAAAAGGCAGGTAATCGCTTCGGTGCTGTGGCGGGGGTGTGACCGCCTGGGGTCCTGGCCATCGACCGAGGTAGGTATCTCACTTTCCGAGGCGTGTTTGCCAAAACGCATATAACATCAGCATCGTCTGAAAATCCCCCAGAATTCATTGACAGGCCCGCCGACTGCAAACGGGGGTATTGTTACCCACTGGCCCAATCGTTACACACCGTACAACCGACCGTGGATATGCTAGAAGTAAGCCCTGCTTACCACCGCGACTTACCACGGCCTCCCAATAAAAAACCCACGAGCGTTGCCCGTGGGTTTGAGGGTCGTTTGAGTTGTATCGCTTAGCTTATTGGATCGCCGCCTGAGCCGCCGCGAGACGGGCAATCGGGACGCGGAACGGGGAGCAGGAGACGTAGTCCAGGCCGACTTCGTGGCAGAAAACGACCGAGGCGGGGTCCCCGCCGTGCTCGCCACAGATGCCACATTTCAGGCCCTTCTTGGCCCCCCTGCCCTTACCGACGGCCATCTCGACGAGCTGCCCGACACCGGTGGTATCCAGCGACTGGAACGGGTCTTTCTCGAGGATTTCCTGGCCGATGTAATCCGGCAGGAAGGTGTTGACGTCGTCACGGCTGTAGCCGAAGGTCAATTGCGTCAGGTCGTTGGTCCCGAAGCTGAAGAAGTCGGCGCTGAGTGCGACCTCGTCGGCGGTCAGGGCCGCACGCGGGATCTCGATCATCGTGCCGATGGTGATATCCAGCTGGCCTTTGAACTTCTTCTTGGCCTTGACATCCTTGATCGTCTGTTCGGCCTGCTCACGGAGGAGGGACAGCTCCTTCTGCGTGCCGACCAGCGGGATCATGATCTCTGGGATCGCGTTGACTTTCTTCTTCTTGCAGGCGATGGCCGCTTCAACGATCGCGGTGACCTGCATGTTCAGGATCTCGGGGTACGTGATCGACAGACGGCAGCCGCGGTGGCCGAGCATCGGGTTGGACTCGTGCAGCGCCGCGACACGGGCCTTGACCACGTTGGGCTTGATACCAAGCACCTTGGCCACTTCGCTGATCCCCTTCGCGTCGTGCGGGAGGAACTCGTGCAGCGGCGGGTCGAGCAGGCGGATCGTCACGGGCAGGCCCTTCATCGCGGTGAAGATGCCCTGGAAGTCCTTACGCTGGTAAGGCAACAGCTTGGCCAGCGCCTTCTCACGGTCGGTCTTGGACTCGGCGAGGATCATCTCACGCATCGCGATGATGCGGTCGCCCTCGAAGAACATGTGCTCGGTACGGGTCAGGCCGATGCCTTGGGCGCCGAACTCGCGGGCACGCTTGGCGTCGGCGGGCGAATCGGCGTTGGTTCGGACCTTCAGCTTGCGGTACTTGTCGGCCCACTTCATCACGGTGCCGAAGTCGCCGGACAACTTAGGCTGGATGGTACCCATTTCGCCCGCGTAAACCTCACCGGTGCTGCCGTCGATCGAAAGCACGTCCTTGCGGCCGTAGGTCTTGCCCCCGACCTTGATCTTGCCGGCCTTGGCGTCGATGTGGATCTCGCCGGCACCGGCCACACAGCACTTGCCCCAACCGCGTGCGACCACCGCCGCGTGGCTGGTCATGCCGCCGGTGGAGGTGAGGATGCCGTCGGCGCTGTGCATGCCGTCAACGTCCTCGGGGCTGGTCTCCTTACGGACCAGCAGGACACGCTCGCCCTGATGGGTGCGTTCCACAGCCTCTTCGGCGGTAAACGCGAGCTTGCCGAACGACGCACCGGGCGACGCCGGCAGGCCGACGGTCAGGGGGCTGCTCTTGGCCTTGGCTTTGGGGTCGAAAGACGGCAGCAGGAGCTGGGTCAGGTCATTGGCCGGGATACGCTTGATCGCGGTCTTCTCCGTGATCAGCTTCTCCTTGACCATATCGCAGGCGATCTTTACCGCCGCCGCACCGGTACGCTTACCGGTACGGGTCTGGAGCATGAACAGCTTGCCCTTTTCGAAGGTGAATTCGATGTCCTGCACATCCTTGTAGTGCTTCTCGAGGACCTTCTTCATTTTCATCAGCTCGCCGTGCATTCGCTTGCCGATGGTCTTGTCGTTCGGGGCCTTCCACTTGTGCATCTGTTCACAGGGGATCGGCGTGCGGATGCCGGCGACGACGTCCTCGCCCTGGGCGTTGACCAGGAACTCGCCGTAGAACTTGTTCTCGCCGGTCGAGGGGTTGCGGGTAAAGGCGACGCCCGTGCCGCAGTCGTCCCCCATGTTGCCGTAGACCATGGTCTGGACGTTGACGGCTGTGCCCAGCAGGCCTGTCATCTCATTGATCTGACGGTAGCGGATCGCACGCGGGACCATCCACGAGCTGAAGACGGCGGTGATGCCCAATTCCAGCTGCTTCATCGGGTCTTGCGGGAAGGGCTTGCCGGCGTGCTTTTGGATAACCTTCTTGTAGGCTTCGCAGAGCTTGATCAGGCCGGCCGCGTCGACGTCGGTGTCTTGTGCGGCCCCTTGCTGTTTCTTGATCTTGTCGAACTCGGCTTCAAAGGCGTGGTGGTCAACACCCATGACGACGTCGCCGTACATATTCAGCAGTCGGCGGTAGGCGTCGTACGCGAAGCGCTCGTTGCCGGTGGCGTTCGCTAACCCGACAACTGCCTGGTCATTCAGACCCAGGTTCAGGACCGTGTCCATCATGCCGGGCATGGACTGGGCGGCGCCGGAACGGACGGACACCAGCAGCGGATCGGTATTGGAGCCGAACTTCTTGCCATTTTCTTTTTCGAGCAGTTTGACTGCTGCATTAACCTGGTCCATCAGGCCCTTGGGCAGCTTTCGGCCTTGCTTGTAGTACTGGTCGCAGCACTCGGTGGTGCAGGTGAAACCCGCGGGGACGGGCAACCCGATCGAGGTCATGTCGGCGAGGTTAGCACCCTTACCGCCGATCAGCTCCTTCATCGTGCCGTTGCCGTCGGTCTTGGTCTTGCCGAAGTAGTAGACCATCTTCGACTTGGACGGGGCCTTGGTCCCGGTGGACTTCTTCTTGGTGGTTTTCTTGCTAGCGCGCTTTTTGGTCTTGGCAGCCATGAATCATGAGCCTTTCGGTCGGTTAGTGATAACGTGGTTTGAGCCGGCCGGTCGCTGAGGTCTCGCGTCGCAGGCAAGCACCTGCGGGGCCGGGGTCTGATCGTCCGCCTCGTGGAATAAGTTTTGCCCGCCGCCGGGTATCCCATCAGCAGGCCCGTGACAGACGATAACTGTTGTGCCCGTCAGGATGCGTGATTCTAGTGACTGCCCCGGCAGCGTCAATTGCTGCCACAGGCCGTAGGTTGCCAAGATATGCCCAAGAACCCGCAGGAATCAGCGGGGAATGACGACCAGCACCTCGCCGGTGTAGTAATCTTCCAGCGAGGACCAGTTGATGTGTACATAGCCGTCATTGGGGTCGAAAATGGTCAGCCCGCTCTTGGACCGGGCGGTGATCACCACCATGTGCCTGCGGGCCGGCTCGTATTGCAACGGCGTCAGGGCCGGACAAGGCAGGGACCGCAGCTCCTCCAGGCTGGGCTCCAGCAGCTCGACCTGATACGCCGTGCCCTTGAGACGCTCGGACAGCCCCTGCATCGCCCGCAGCGTGGTAGAACCGGTCCCGGGGCGTGTCTTGGTCAGCAACGCCATCTCCCGCTCGCTGCTGCCTATGCCGATCTGTTCTAACGCCTGGGCGCAGGCGGCGGGCACGCAAGAAAACTCCTGGGTCTGTTTCACAGGCTCGCCGCTGGTCGTGCCGGCAAAGCTCTGTTCGGGCGTCGACTGAAGCATCCACAGCCCGCCATTGACAAAAAAAACCGTCCCCAGCATCACCGACCAGATCACCAGCCGCTTCTGCCTGGCCTTGTGACTCCTGGCCCATGCGATGCCAAGCAGCAGCATGAAGAACGGCACGCTGGCGACGCCCTCGATCTGCGACAGGATCGATACCGGGATCACCCGGACCGCTACCGACGGATGGTTGTGTAGCCAGACCCAGCCACCCATGCTCGCAAGCCCTGCCAGGCATGCCGCCCGTGCGTGAGCCGCAGAGCATCTGCCCATGTAATAACCACCCGTCCAGGCCAGCGAGGACAGCGAGGCGATGATCACAAACCAACCGATTGTCGGCTCCATGGGACGTGCCGCCATACGACGGTCTGCGCGGGCAGCAACACCGCCGGGAATGTGCTGATATCCGTGCCGATTCGGTACCGGCACGGTCAATAGATTCATATGGTCGGTCGGTGATCAGACGCTGTTGTGACCAACCTTGTGTAACCACGCCCGGACGGTCGGCGTCCGACCTATCAAACCGCATAATCCGTACAGGTTGTCCGGCATCGAGACCGTCCAGGAGAGCAGAACATTGACCCAAACGTCAAAGTGTGGATGATTCGCCCATGCCCCCACCCCCCGGACACACCTGGCGCACCTGGCTATATGAAGTGATCTTCGAGGCCGACACGCCCATGGGCAAGGCCTTTGACATCGTGCTGCTGTGGTCGATCATCCTCAGTGTCACGGCCGTGCTGCTTGAAAGCGTCGCGTCGATCCAGGCGAAATTCGGCGGCGTGCTCTACGCGGTCGAGTGGTTCTTCACGATCCTTTTTACCATCGAGTACGTCATCCGGATCGTGTGTGTACGCCGGCCACTGGTGTACGTCCGCAGCTTCTACGGCATCGTCGACCTGCTCTCGATCCTGCCGACCTATATCAGCCTGTTCGTAGGTGGGTCACAAGCGCTGATCGTCATCCGGGCGCTCCGCCTGATGCGTGTCTTCCGTGTGTTCAAGCTCGCTCGGTATGTTGGGGAAGCAAGCGTGCTGATGGATGCGCTGCGTGCCAGCCGGGCGAAGGTCACGGTGTTTCTGCTGAGCGTGCTGTCGATCGTCCTGATCGTCGGGTCGCTGATGTATCTGATCGAGGGGGCACAACCCGACTCGGGTTTCACCAACATCCCCGCAAGCATCTACTGGACGATCGTGACCATGACCACCGTCGGGTACGGCGACATCACGCCCCAGACCCTTTTCGGCAAGTTCGTCGCATCGA
Source organism: Rhodospirillaceae bacterium (assembly GCA_965228575.1). Taxonomy (GTDB): domain Bacteria; phylum Pseudomonadota; class Alphaproteobacteria; order Rhodospirillales; family Rhodospirillaceae; genus UBA11612. The sequence goes on from CBDDHW010000004.1 coordinate 26,539, forward strand.
CCGTGATGATCATCGGCTACGGCGTCATCGCCGTGCCTACCGGCATCGTCACGGCCGAGTTGTCCAGCGCTTCCAGACAACGCCGCATCACCACACAGGTCTGCCCCAACTGCCAGAAGCAGGGCCACGAGCCGGACGCAAAACACTGCAAATATTGCGGGGAAAGCCTGGCCATTAAAACCGACGACATCCCCACCAACACAGGCTGATCAGGGAAACAGGTTTCCCGGGATCGGCTTGAGTTTGCCGTCCTTATCCACACAAACAAGCGTCGTCTGGCCGGTAGCGATCAGGTCGTTGCCCCGGCGAACTTCGTAGGTGTGTTCGACCTTCACGCCGGCGGAAGGCTGGGCCTTGCAGATGATTAACAGTTCATCGTCGTACTTCGCGGGCTTGTGATAGCGAAGGCTCATGCGGGCCACCACAAAGAACACCCCCGCCGCTTCCAGGTCGCGGTAAGCATTGCCACGCTGACGTAACAAGTCCGTCCGGGCGATCTCGAACCAGACGGGGTACACCGAATGGTGCGCAACGTTCATCGGGTCGCACTCGCAATAACGAACACGCACCGGCACTTCAATAACACGTTCGGGATCAGACATAAAACGACCGCCTACTTCATTAACTTCCAACTCACTCGCCCCGCCTACTTGGCATCCATCAAGGGATAGTCGAGCAGCGCCTTGTACTTCATCGCCTGGTTCGTCGGCTGGTCCTGATACTCCAGGTGCCCCCATGAGCCGAACTTGCCCGGCTTGCCGACATCATTAAACGCAACGTACAGGTCACCCCCCGCCGCCTCGAAGTAACGCATATTCAAGAGGTACAACCCGTACATGCGCCGGTGTGACTGCGCCTGTATGATCCCGTCGTAATAAGGAAGCTGTTCGTCGCCGTGGGCGCTTAGGTGCTGCCCGCCCTCATACGCCACCAGCCGGATCGGTCGGCCAAGTTTGCTTGACCACTTCTTCGCCAGTTGCCCGTGCGCTTCGTACCAGCCGCGATTGTCTTCTTTAATGTTCTTTTCGCAAAGGTCGAGGATATCGTCGACTGTGGTGCTGTGTCCTAGCTTTTTGCTTTGTTCATAGGTGTAACCGAAGTAGGCGCTGGGCGAGATCGCATCGAATTCACCCTCGAGCCTTGGGACAAGCTGCTGCGCCACCCACGGGTTTTGCAGATGCACCGCCACCACGCGCACCAGCCGCGTGTCCGCCTCGTCTCCAAAGACATCCGACCAGATCGCAAACACACGCCGGCACTCACCCGCCCAGGCGTCGAAGAACGCATTGGAAAATGTCTTGCTGTCGCTGATATCTTTGATGTAGCCGTGCTGCTTGAACTGGGTATTCCAGACCTCGTTGGAGTACTCCAGATAGATTGTCGCATCGCCGTGCAGGCGTTCTTTCACGAGCTCGGCGTACCGACGGACATAGTCATCGTCGGCCAGGTGCGGCATGCAGAACCAGGGGTCCGCGCCCAGCTCGTTGCTGATCGCGATCATGTGCTCGATCGCGACGCCGTTGCTCCCCGCCTGCGGCGAATCGCCGGGCTGCGTGCGTTGCTCCCAGTGCTTGCGTCGGGTGTTGTTGATGTTTGCCCAATCCATAAACCGAAGCACGCTGAATGGCTCCAGCCGCTTGAGGTAGATTGGATGGAAGACCGACGCCCGCGCTTCGTGGTCGAACCGCATCATAGACACCGTGCCGACATCGCCGACCCTTTGCATATCGATCCCCCGCTTGCCGGCCGTGACCATGATCTGAGCGCTGTTGGGGGTGGACGACTGCACGGAGACGTCGCCATGGAATTTGATCGACCCGCTGCCGGACCACGTGCAGGTGTACAACCCCTCCGGCGGGTTGCCGGACTTGAAAATGTAACCCCACCCGTTGTCGCGCCAGGCATCGCTTTGCAACGCCAGGTCGGTGAAGACCCAGGCACGGCTGTAGTACGTCACATCGGCCAGGTTCATGCCCAAAAAGTTACGGTTTTTATAGATCGGTTCGCTTGGGCCGTCGCCCTGATCGCCGGGTGTTTGCTTTGCCGTGCCTTGCCCACTGCCTGAATCATCACCGGCGTCAGGTTGGCCATCGGTCTGCCCCCCGCCGGAGGGCGTGTCCGGTGCCGCCATCGCGAGGATGTGCCCAAGCAACTGGTGAACCGATTTCGCCTGGACCATGGACAGGCGCAACTCGCTTGGGTGCCCGGCGATCTGTACTCGCAAAGGCTGCGCCGCCCCGTCTACCACCTCACCCAGCGCAAGATAATCAGATGCGGCCTCACTATCGGTTGCCCCGTAACGCTCGACACGGGTTGAACCAAGGTCAACGACCTCTGCCATAGTCGGCAAAGCCATCAAACCCACGGCTAACGTGAGCCATCCGATCAACATCCGTATTGTCGTTTCTTGATTTCGCATCATCGTGACTCCTGGTCGGCTGTGTCTTGACTTGTGCAACTTATGTAATCGACGGCCTGGACCCGGCTGTGCGCACAATGTAAGCCAAATACCCGCCACACTCCATCATAAGCGTGTAAGCGTAGGCAGGTTGTCGTCCTGGTTGAGAGCGATGACAAGACCACGGCGGTCGGCCGAACCTGTGCGCACGGATCGGGTATGCAGGCTTAGGTCACGATCAGGAAGCAACAGCGCCGATGCGTTGGAACGGGCGGGTCGGCTGGAAGCTGAGCTTTCCCTCTTTGGGACCGCAGCCACGGCAAACATAGGTCCTGCCGAGCATAGGCCTGCGGAAGCGCGTGTGGTTTTCGCCGCAACCCGGGCAGACCGCAACCCAGTTGCCCTCGGGCATGTCGGCCTCGTAATCCAGGCGCTGCGGGACGGCCCCGATCTCCTGGCAGATCGCACGCCACGCCGGCCCATGCCCCGCGGCCGGGCCTGCAAGGGCGTGTGCTATCTCGTGTAGGATCGTGTCCCGGACTGCCGACTCGTCATTGCGAGCCACAAAGTACATCGACAACTCGATGCGGTGGTCGGTGTAGTTACAAAGCCCTAGCGTGCGCTTGCCGTGGTTGAACCGGAACGTCCAGCCGTGCAATCGGTGCGAGGCGATCAGCCCACGGGCGAGATTTGAAGCGTCGTTAAAATCCATAAAGGCCATCCATTGCCTGTAAATGACTACCCGCTAACCCCCGAACCCTGTCCGGTTACCGCCCGGTGGGCGTCCATTCGATCGGGCGGTCCACCTCGCCGGGGTCGTCCAGCAGGTGGCCATACTCCGGACGACGCAACTGCGTCTGCAACGCTTCCATGTCCCGCTGCAATTCCTTCTGCAACGCGGGGTAGTAATGCTCGGTGTAGTAGAAATACTGCGCGACATCTTCATCGATCAGGAACACCTGGTCATCCTTGATGGTCGGCATCAGCAGCAGCCTGCCTTGAGTAAAGTTGCGTAGCCGAAGCGATTGTCGTGTCGCGTTGAGCTGGACGGTCTGCTTGACCACGACCGCCCGCCGCAGCCGGCTGATGTCTCGGCCGTCCTTGAGGATGATCGTGAACCGCCGCCGGCCCTGCTCGTCTTTCTGATTCAGCTCCCACATAAGCGAGCCCCATGTGTCACGGTCCGGGCAGTCGATCAGATAGATCTCGGGCACCGGCTGGGTCGGCGCGTCGATGTCAACCTTCAGCTCACGCTCGGTGAAGGACATGACGACGGCCTTGCCGTTGAGGTTGTCAAAAAGCCAGTCGTCGCCGGGCCAGAATGCCGGTTTCTTCACACCCAACAGCTTGGCGAGGTGTTCCTCGATAAACTCGACCTGGAACCCCGCCGCGCTCTCGGGCTGGTCCTTGAAGAAGATCATCCGGGACGGGTTCGCCGCCATATCAATACCGCGTCGCTTGATGACTTCATACATCTGGCGATAGACAAGGATCCGCTCGCCCGGGATGCGCTCGTCGGCAAACCGGTCAAACGGGTACTGCCCGGCAAGGTCGGGCTGGCGAGTGATCGCCTGGCTCGCCATGCGGAGCATCTTCTGCACCTGCAGGTTCTCAAACAGGAACCGAAGGTCAAACACGTCCTCGGCCCGGATACGGTACGCGTCTCGGAACAGCTCGTTATCGAAGCTGTCGAACTTGTCGTTGTCTTCTGGGAGGTTGCGGCCGACCACCTGGTCCTTGGGCAGGACGTACGGCGTGATGACGATAATCACCTCACGCTTCAGGCGGTTGCTGGTGGTGCTCTTAAACGCGTGGCCGATGACGGGGATGTCACCAAGCAGGGGGACTTTCTCCTCCTGCACGATGCTGTCTTTACTGACCAGGCCACCGATGATGAACGGCGTGTTGTTGGCGATGCGTGTCTGGGTCTGGACCCTGCGCGACGCAATACGTGGCGCGCGGGCCACTTCATCGCCGGAGTTATCGACGATGATCAGGTCTTCGCCGGGCACCTGCGAAGAAACGATGCCGTCGATCTGCATGCTGACGTCTTCGCCGTCTGCGCTGACTCGTGGCCTGACGTTGAGGAGGATGCCAACAGGGATGTACTCGAAACTGAAACTGATCTTGTCGCCGCCGCCGGTGCCCTGAACGCTGTTAGCGATCGGAATATCTTCACCGACGCGGATCGAGGCCTGGCGGTTGTCCAGCGTCAGCACGCTCGGCCGAGAGAGGATCTCCGCCTGCCCGCTGGTAACCAGCGCCTGAATCTGCGCACGCCAGTGGTTGTTGATATCGGTAAGGGTCACATCAAGCGTCGGTCCTCCGGAGATACTCGGGAACCTGCCCAGCTGAACATCGTCAACCCCATCAAAGGTCGAGGTGCTTAAGAAAGGCGATTCCAGTTGCCATTCCACCCCCAACTGGTTCAGCCCTGTCTCGGATATCTCCAGCACCATCGCCTCGATCACGATCTGCCCGGCAGGGAGGTCGATCGCCCGACGAATCAGGTCCATCACCTTGGCATACTGTTCGGGTCGGTTGGGGTGATAGAAAACAAGCAGGTGCATCATCGGCGACGAGCTTGTCATGTGGGGCAGGTCTTTAGCGAAGCTCATCGTCTTGGCGTTAAGCGCCGATGCTTCCCCCACCAGCCCGACACCATCGGGCCCGGGCACGGACATCACGGCGGGCAGTGTTTTCACGTCAACTTTGCCAGTCGGTTCGATCAGGTCCGACCGACCGACGCCGTCGCCGGCTTTCTTGTACTCGATCGTCTGCACGCCAAGGCTCTTAAGCACCGCCAGGCAGCGGTCGGCCTCGATGTAGCTAAGCTCGATGCGCGCGGTCTTCAGGTCGCCGGGGCCCACGTTCTTCATGCTCTCGTCATGAGCCTTGGACGCGTTACCGATCATGCCTTCGAGTTTGTCGAGGTCGGCGTTGACGGTCGGGCCATCCTTGGTTTCGGTGCGTCCAACCAGCCAGATCTGCCCGGGCTGACTGACAAAGCCGCGGTAACCGATCTGGATCAGCTTCAGCCCCTGATCGGATTCATTGGCAAGCGTAGTGAGATAACCAAAGCCTGTTGGCGGGTCCCCAAAATGCTTCGCCTCGACCTCGGTCGCCAGCCGGTACCCAAGCTCGGCCTGGGTCTGCGCTGTCACAACCGTGACCAGCTCCGCCAATCCATTCGCGGTGAACCCGGGCTTGGCGATGAGTTTGCCGACAGGCGGCTTGGGTTTTGGTTTTGGTTTTGGTTTTGGTTTGGGTTCCGGTTTTGGTTTTGGTTTTGGTTTGAGTTCCGGTTTTGGTTTTGGTTTTGGTTTGGCTTCGGCTTTGGGCTGAGGCTTAGGTTCGGTCTTAGGTTTAGACTCTGGCTTGGGGTCTGGCTTGGGGTCTGGCTTGGGCTTGTCCGCTGGTTTGGACTTCGGTGCTTCGGGTTTTTTCTCAGCAGGAGGGTTCGCGGGCTCCTTTGGTTTTTGCTCATCCCGGCTTCTGCTGAGCCTTGGCTGGTGGCGCTGCGTCCTTAGGCGCGGACTCTGCCGCCACCGCAGGGGCCGAGGCAAAGATCATCGATGCCAGGCACAACAAACCAACAGCCAAGAGATTTAATGTCTGGTTCAGCCCGCCTCCGCCTGAGCGCCGAAGCGAGATGTCGGGGACCGAACCTTCATCAACAGGCTGTGGGTTCGCGACGAAAGATTCGCGATCAAAACCACTGACAGGCCCGTCATACATGATCGTGCCATCAACCAGGTGAATCACCTTGTCGGCATACTTCAACAAAGCGGGACGGTGGGTGACCATCAACGTAGTTTTCCCTTGCATGAATTTAAGTACCCGTGGCAGAACCAGTGCTTCGGTTGCCTCATCGATGGATGATGTAGCTTCGTCTAAGATCAAGATCTTCGGCTCCTTCAGCAAGGCCCGCGCCAGTGTGATCTGCTGCTTCTGGCCTCGCGACAAACTCAGCCCCGAATCCCCGACCACGGTATCGTACCCTTTCGGAAGGCTGGTAATAAACTCGTGGATCCCGACCCGCTGCGCCGTCTCGACGATCTGCTCGCGGGTCGCGGTGGGTTTGGCGTAACGCAGGTTCTCAAGCACGGTGCTTCTGAACAGGAAAGGCTCCTGAAACGCCATCCCGACCGAGATGCGCACGTGAGACAGCGCATAGCGTTGGATGTCTTCGCCGTCGATCAAAAGCCTGCCGGTCCCGGGGATGTTCAGCCGAGGGACCAGACTCACAAGCGTGCTCTTACCAACACCCGATGAACCCAGGATCGCACAAACCTGCCCGGGCTCGACGTTGAAATGCACCCCTTTGAGCACGTTCGGCCCCTCGGGGTAAGCAAAATATACCTGCTCAAAAGTCACCCCACCTCGGAAAGGCGTCTCCAGCGCATCTTTATCCTCGGGCTCATCGGGCACAAGGCTCAGCACGTCGTTCACCCGGTCCAGCCCAGCGCTTGCACGAGCAAACTTTGCCGAGCCGCTCATCATGTCAAGCACCGTCGGGTACAGCATCCGGATGTACCAGAAAAACGCGATAAAATCGCCGGGCGCTAACGCCTGATCCGCGGGCTTGCCCATCACCTGGTACGCGCCGAACCCGATCAGGAAGATCAACCCAAGACCGACCAGCAGGTCAGCCATGACTTTCTGTATCACGTGGTAACGCTTGCCCCGCAACTCGCTTCGGCGTGATCGGTTGATCGCCTGTTCAAACGCCTGGTTCTCGCGCTCTTCCCCGGCAAAGCCCTTAACCACTTCGATACCCAGCAGCTTCTCGATCAGGTTGCCCGTGGCGTCGGCGAGGTGGTGCTGGGAGATGCTGCTGGCGTCTTTGATCGGCTTGCGGAAGTAGTAGTACGCCGCGATGTGCAGCGGCAGCACGATCGTCGCAGCCAGGGCGAGTTGCCAGTTCATCGCGTAGATCGTCGCCACGATGCCCAGGAACAACAGCACCGCCTGCAGCAGCGTCGGCAGCTCGTCCTGGATAAACTGCTGCACGACAAAGCTGTCGTTCATCACCCGGCTGGACAGTTGGCCCGCCTGATTTTTGCGGTGGTAACGCAGGCTCATGTGCTGCAGCCGTTCAAACAGTCGTCTGCGAAGCACGAAGCAGACGTTCTCGCCGACCATCACAGAGATGTACTTACCGCCGAAATACAGCACGTTCCTCAAGGCGTACAGCCCGAGCATCCCCACCAGCACGGTAAACAGCAGGCCCCAGTACCCGTTCGGAAAGACGTCGTTGAAAACGATCGCCACCAGTTGAGGCAGCACGATGTTGACCGCGGTCAGCCCGATGAGCATCAGGCACGCCGCCACCATCCGAAAGGCATGAGGGCGAAGCAGTTCCGCCAACCGCGACTGGCTCGACACCGCCTGACGGGCGGGTTCGGATTGGCTGGACGGGTCACTCATCAGGCAGGTATTTTAAGTCTTTTCATTGGGTTACGCCTCTATTTAAAGATCGGTTAAACCCCCGTTAACAAGCCAGAAACAGGCCCCTCCCCCCTCCAGTGCCCTCAGGGTCCGCATAACCCGCCTCGGCCAGGCAGTTTCGCCGCCCCGCAAGCGACACGCCGACCAAAGCCCAGCCGTGGTTATGTCGATGAGTTCACTACGTTTGAGCCGACCAGGAGCAAACGCGGGCCGACCTCAACACTCCCCGGGCGGCAAGAAAACCGGGAATCAGTGAAGACGCAAACATGAACGCTTTTAGTGAAATCCTCAGATTCCTCGACCAACACACGGGATTCGTCGAAGACCTCAATGGGTTGGTGGAATCATCCCAATGGCCAACCGGCTGGCTGACTTCCCATCAGATCAGTGAGGAAGTCACCCGCTTCCGTTTCTGGGACGGGCTTCGCAGCCGGGTCCCCGAGCAGACCAGGCCCCTGCTGCTGGATCACTATCTCCGCGAAGCCGCCAAGGACCACGCATCAGGCTGGGTCTGTATCGACGACCAGTTCAAGTTCCGACCCGACAGCCAGGAGCTAAGCCACGGCAAGGCCATCGACCCCCTATCCAAACAGAACCGCCGCCACGGACGTGTTCAATGCGAGATGCTCACGTGCCAGTTCGGTGAAGTCGCCAACCTCTCCGCCTCCGGTGTTATGATCAAGGGCAAAGGCAACTGCTCGCTTAAGGTCGATGCCCGAACCCACCTCGACATGAAATGCCTGGACCACGACCTGAAAATCAATGCCCGGGTCGCCTGGCTAGACCAGGACCCGCATGCTTATTGTATGGGGCTGGAGTTCGTGGACATCACCTCCGATCAGGCCCAGCGCGTGCGTGAACTGTTGCCGATCGCCGCGGCCGTTCAGGTCGTCAGCGAAGACCCACACTCCGGCCGGATGACGCACTGGGGCAAATAGATCCCCCTTCATTGACTCACCATTTACCCCTTTGTCTAAACACGGGGAAGGCTTGAGCAATTAGCCGACCGCTTCCAAAGCCCACGTCCTTAGAACATGGGCCTGTTTGACTATGGCGTCTCACACCTATCGAGCCAAAAAATGCTCGTGCCACACAGCGGCCCCGCCGTCAAAAACTGTATAATACCAGCATGTTTACACGGTCTAGAGCCGCATATGTCTTGATTCCTCGGCTCCATCACAGCCGCACTGAGATGCAGCGCATGCGTTTACAACTCATCCGTCCTGAACAACGGGACGTGTTGATCCAAGACGCTCTAACCCTGTACACATACCGGCAAGCCCGCTGTTAATCCGAATTATTAAGAGGCATCATGATCAAGCAGCTCGCCACAGCCCTGCTCGTAACAGGTTGCCTTTGTGCCGCGGCTTACGGGGAGGATAACGCACCGATCGATACGCCCGAAGGGATGGCATGGATCCCCCCCGGCGAATTCCGCATGGGCACGCAAGACCCGAACTTTACCGACGCCCAGCCGATTCACACGGTCAGGCTCGACGGCTTCTTCATCGACAAGACCGAAGTCACCAACGCGCAGTTCGCCGAGTTTGTCAAGGCTACCGGTTACGTCACCGTCGCCGAGCGCACACCCAAAGCGCAAGACTTTCCTGACGTGCCTAAGGAAAACCTGGTAGCCGGCTCGATTGTGTTCCGCCCGCCCAGTAAAGCCGTGCCACTAAACAACAGCTACCGCTGGTGGGCCTATGTCGAAGGCGCCCAGTGGCGTCACCCCCAAGGCCCCGGAAGTGACATCGCCGGCAGAGATAGCCACCCGGTCGTACACATCGCTTACGAAGACGCGCAGGCCTACGCCAACTGGGCGGGCAAGCAGTTGCCGACCGAGGCACAGTGGGAATACGCGGCACGCGGCGGCCTGGACCAGAACATGTACACCTGGGGCAACGAGTTCAAGCCAGATGACAAATACATGGCCAACACCTTCCAAGGCCATTTCCCCGACAACAACACCGCCGACGACGGACACACCGCTACCGCGCCGGTCGCATCATTCCCCCCTAACGGCTTTGGCCTGTACGACACCGCCGGCAACGTCTGGGAATGGACACAAGACTGGTACCACCCCCACACTTACCAGGCCTACGCCCAACGCACCGAACCCAGCACCAACCCCCAGGGCCCACTTCAATCACAATCCCACGACCCCGCCGAGCCCGGCGTCGCCAAACGCGTCCAGAAAGGCGGCAGCTTCCTCTGCACCGATCAATACTGCACCCGCTACATGCCCGCCGGCCGAGGCAAAGGCGAACCCACCAGCAGCACCAACCATCTGGGGTTTCGGTGTGTGATCAACGTAGCGCCTGACAAGGCAAATAATAAGTCAGTCAATAATCGGTAAAGACTGATTTGGGATAGGATTAGCAATGACCGGGCTGGGACTCGAACCCAGGACCAGCGGCTTAAAAGGCCGATGCTCTACCAACTGAGCTACCCGGTCGGGCTCGCGGAAGGCCGGTTGGCGAACCGCGAAGGGACAAACGGTATCGTCGCTGTCGGTTTGGGTCAAACTTAGCCGATAACTGGGCTATGGATTTGACTATGCCATTGTACGCTGAAGCGGATGCCCAGGGTGGGCCCAGGGTGCTGGTGATCGCTGAGATCGGGGTGAACCACGACGGGCAGGTGCCCCGGGCGAAGGAACTTATTCTGGCGGCGGCGGACGCGGGGGCGGATGCGGTCAAGTTCCAATTGTTCCACCCAGACCGGCTTTTGTCGGAGCAGGCGAGACTGGCCATCTATCAGACGGACCAGGCGGAGGATGTCAGGAAGCTGCTAGCCGACCTGACGCTGGATGCCCAGGTATTAGGCGGCTTGGCCGAGGCGGCGCACGACGCGGGGCTGTTGTTTGTGGTCACGCCGTTTAGCCTGGAAGACGTCGACGACTTGGAAACGATGGGCGTTGATGCGGTGAAGATCGCCTCGCCGGACGCGGTGAACCTGCCATTACTAGAAAGCGCTTCGGCGCTGGACAAGCCGATGCTAGTGTCTACAGGCACGTGTCGGCTGGATGAGCTTGCCTCGGCTGCGGCGTTGATACGCAACCACCGCGCGGGGGGCTGCCTGCTTCAGTGCGTGTCGAGCTATCCGACCCCGACACCCGACGCGGCACTTGGTGGGATATCCGCGATGCGTGAGCGGTTCGATATCCCGGTGGGGTATTCTGATCACACCGGCGAAACGTTCACAGGGGCTTTTGCGGTGGCGGCGGGCGCTGTGGTGATCGAGAAACACCTGACACACGACCGTAAAGCCAAAGGACCAGACCACGCGGCGAGCCTGGCCCCGGAGGCGTTTACTGAGTACGTTCATAAGATCAGGCTGACCCAGAAAATGCTGGGGCCAAGAAACAAAACAGTGGGGAAACTGGAGCAGGACGTGCGGGTGGTGTCGCGCCAGAGCGTGTGCGTGACCCGCAGCCTCCCGGCTGGCCACACATTGACCCGCGGCGATCTGACGGTCAAACGCCCGGGCACTGGTATCCCGGCGGCACGGCTGGGCGAGCTTGTTGGCCAGCGACTGTTACAACCCGTGCATGCGAACCATCTGCTGATGCCGGATAACTTTGCGCAAATTAAGAGCGTCGATTCGGTCGGGATCACCGGGTGAAAACTGGCTGATCCCGGCCTAGAGAACCGATCAAGTCAGTGTGTCATTCAGCCGTTTTAAGCAACGGCCGATAACAAACAGGCGCCGCCGGTGGGGCTAAGCGTCTGTAAGACAACTTACGGCTAGGTGTTCCTGTCGGGCTATGGAGTGATGCGATGACCCCCCTGCTCTATCTATTAGGCACATACGTCGCGGTTTGCTGGCTCTGGGGCTTTATCTTGCGATACGGCTGTACTCCGGCCGGCGTGTGACGCGTCTGTTACAGGACCGACGCGCTCAGACACGCCCGGTGCGTCCGCTGGTCGCATCGGCTGAGACCGATCAAGACCACGAGGCCACACCCCAAACGCTGCGCAAATCACGAGCGGCTTAATCAAGCCCGTGGATTAATTCCCGACACAATCACCCGCTTGCAGCCGGTTGATTCGGCAGGTCGAGCACCCAGGTGTTATCCGCATCGTCCGCCGCTTCGGCCGCCACACGCCGATAGCGGATCAACAAGACAAGTGACCAGATCGAAAATACCAGGTAAGTCGCCGCGGACACACATATCGGAAGCCCCACGATAACGGCACCCGTCGACCCCGAACCGATGGCGGCGACGATGCCGGCAATAATCCCGAACAACAAGATACTCAACAAAGAAATGATCACCCCCCACATCACAATCTTTGTCTGCTTCGCCAATCCATAATCCGGCACACGCAGCGCCAACCGGCGGGCATAAATGAATATCAGGATTTGCCCGACCAAGCCGAGCACGCCCGAAACGATATCAAAAACACCAATCGCCTCCGGGACGAACAGGCTCACGCCCATCCCAAGAATAGCGATCGCTGTGGACACGATCACCGCGTAACGGAGCACGACGCGCAACGGCCACGACCCGGGCTCGATTACGCTCGGCTCGGGCTCAGTGATCAACCAGACCCCCACCACGTAGATTAACGCCGGCAGCGCGGTCAGCATTTCAAAAACCGTCATTAACCCGGTCGACGCCCCACCTGAAGAACCTAGAACAACCATCGACACGACAACGCTAAAAACGCCCAGCAAGATCCCCGCAACCACGCTCCACAAGATCACATTTACGCCTTTTGCGATGTTACGGACCCAGCTGGGGTCGCTGAAACGCAACTGATCTCCGAGCACCGATTTGCCAACCGGCGTGCCACACTCCGGGCAGACGCGATCGACATTCAGCCCTCGCAGGTTGTACCCGCAATGCTTACAGTTCAGGTCGTGATAAATCGGGCCTTCCCCGTAGGGCGAATCGCCGTACGAAGTGTGCGAGTTCTCGTCCCCCTCGGGCACGCCGACCAGATCATACGTTTCGTCAGACATGCAGACTCCCAGAACGTGTACCAATGACGCGCAGTCAGGATAGCAGAATCACGGTCATAACCGTATAAAAAACACCCCCATCTAACTTAGATGGAGGTGCGCGGTGGGAATCCAAATTTAGACAGGGTTATGCCGGGCTGGGCATCACGCCGGGCGCCTCATCATCCAGCCCCGACTCCTGCTTAGTCTTTGCGGACGCGGCGGCGTCGGCAGCGGCTTTGTCTTTCTCTGCCTGAAGAAGCTCGCTGACGGTCGCCTTGGTCAACTGCTCGCCACGCATGATCTTGTCGACCTCGTCCTTGCTCAGCGTTTCATACTTCAGCAGGGCCTGGGCGAGCGCTTCGAGCTGCTCGCTGTGATCCTCGATCATCTTGCGTGCTTCGCTGTAGGTCTGGTCGATCAGGGCTTTGACCTCTGAATCGATCAGGCGTGCGGTCTCGTCGCTGTAGCGTTTGTCCGGCTGCTCCCAGGGCTGAAGCGACTCGTCGACGCCGTAGAGCTGGAAGCCAAGCTTCTCACTCATGCCGTACTCAGTAACCATCGCACGGGCGATCGCGGAGGCCTGGCGGATGTCCTGCGAGGCACCGCTTGAGATGTCGTCACAGAACATGTCCTCAGCGATACGGCCGCCATAGGTCACACGGAGCTGCGACAGCAGTTGCTTGCGTGTGTGCAGGTGGCGGTCCTTCTCCGGGAGCATAAACGTCACGCCCAGCGCCTGACCGCGTGGGATAATCGTGACCTTGTGCAGCGGCTCGGAATGTTCATCGAAATACATGATGATGGCGTGGCCGGCCTCGTGGTAGGCGATGACCTTGCGCTCGTCCTCTTCGATCTTGTGGCTCTTGCGAGATCGGCCCCACTTGACCTTGTCGCGTGCCTCTTCCAGGTCGTCCTGCTCGACAAAATCCTTAGCCTGCATGGTCGCGCCGATCGCGGCCTCGTTGATGATCGCGGCGAGGTCGGCACCTGAGAACATCGGCGTGCCACGCGCGAGCTTCTCGAGGTCGACATCGGGGCTCATCTTGATCCGACGGCTGTGGACCTTGAAGATCTCGGCCCGGCCCTTGATATCCGGCAGCGGCACGTGGATCTGGCGGTCAAAACGCCCCGGACGGGTCAACGCGGGGTCAAGTACGTCCGCGCGGTTGGTCGCCGCGACGACGATGACCTGATCGTTGCTCTCAAAGCCGTCCATCTCGACGAGGATCGCGTTGAGCGTCTGCTCACGCTCGTCGTGGCCCCCGGAGGAATAACCGTTACCACGGCGACGCCCGACGGCGTCGATCTCGTCCAGGAAGATGATGCACGGCGAAGAGTCCTTGGCCTGCTTGAAGAGGTCACGCACGCGCGACGCACCCACGCCGACAAACATCTCGACGAAGTCTGAACCGCTGATCGAGAAGAAAGGCACGTCGGCCTCGCCGGCCATCGCCTTGGCCAGCAGCGTCTTGCCGCAGCCCGGCGAGCCGATCAGCAGCACACCGCGAGGCACACGCCCGCCAAGCCGCTGGAACTTCTTCGGGTTCTTAAGAAATTCGATGATCTCCCCGACCTCTTCTTTGGCTTCGTCTATGCCGGCGACATCCTGGAGTGTGACCGTCGAGTGCTCCTTGTTGACGACCTTGTGCTTGGATCGACCGAAGTTGCCGAGCATGCCCGGGCCGCCGCCGGAGTTTTTCAGCGAGCGGAAGACGAAGAAGTAGATCAGGAACGCGAAGAGGATCAACGGGCTCCAGGTGATCAGCATGTGGATCAGGTAGCCGTTGCTGGCTTTAAGCTTGAAGCCCTGCCCGATCGCATCGAGCTTGTCCATCATTAACGGGTGAGTCCGGTCGGTAAGGGTGACCATGACCTTGCCGCCGGGCGCCTTTTCAGCGACCTCACCGGAGACACCTTCCTTGAGCGTGCCGACCGCCTGCGAGGATTCGACAATGACGTCGCCGTCGAAGTCGCCTTGCTCAGCGTAAGCGATGAACTCTTTCCAGTTGATCTCCGCCGGGCGGTTCTGCTGGCTGGAGAACATCAGGAGGATGGCGACCATCAGGCCGGCGAACAACAGCCAACTGACCATGCCCCGGGATTTGAAACCCGGGTTGCGCTGGCCCTGATTGGGCTTATCGTCCTGGCCTTCCTTCTTGGGGCCGTTCTTGTCGGGGTCTTTGGGGTCAGACATCTGCGATTGCTCTTTGGGATTAGGTCTATTATCAGGCCTTGGGGCACTGCCGGATCAATGCCTTTGACAAGGCATTCTAGCCACGTCTTGTGTGCCACGCCGGGTTAGTATCGGCTAAATCAGCCTGCCGGGCCGATTAAGGCCCGATATCAGACGTTTTTTACCAGTCCGCCTGCATCGTGGAGACGATATCACGGGCCAAACGCTGCACAGCCTGATGCTGAGCGACCTCGAAAGGCTCGCCCACACCGGCGGTAGGAATGTACCGGCCAACCGAAACAAAGCCCCTTCGGCCGCGGATCACGTCCCCGGTACGCAGGTCTTTCCAGTGAAAATCAACCGTTACGGACAGTTCCAGCTCCTGGGGCACACCCCCCGGTCGGCGTCGGCTTAGCTGCTTCTGCTCGATCAGCGTGATCGTGCCTTCCAGGATCGTCTCGGCTGTGCCCGGCGAAACCACGCGGTACGGCGTCCGGGACTGCACCTGCTTGGTCAAAGCCTCGGCCAACTCGAATTCTACGCCGCGATAAAACGTCCGGTTCTCGAAGATCGGCGTCGCCACCGTCTGGTAGGTGTCCGGGAACAGCTCCTTGCTGCTGTAGCCGCACCCGGGCAGAACCACGACGCCCACCAGCAGGGCAAACCAAAGCAACACACCGACTGATTGAAACCGGCATCGGGACATCAAGGCTTCTCCGGCTGCGTGTTGGATGGATCGGTCGGCGGCAGCGTCTCCGCTTCGGGCAGTCGTGTCGGGCTCACCGGGGCAACCGGCTCATCGACCTCTTGCTCCTTAACCGGCTCACCCGTGGCCTCATCCACCGATTCCTCGGCGGCTGGCTCTTGCGTGCCCGGCTCCATGGGCTCTTGGGTCTGCCCAAGCTCCTGCACCGCCTGGTCCAGCTCATCCGCGGTCGGCGGCTGGATCGGTTCGGGCAACGGGACACGCTGGGGCGCGGGACGATCTTGATCTGGCGACCGCTCTACAGGCAGCACCTCAACGCCCATCTCGTCCAACCGTTCGATCGCGTCCTGCGCCGCGGCCGTCTGGGGGTAATCCTGCACGACACGCTGATACAGGTGCGCCGCGCTGTGGGGCTGGTGCCGGACCTCGTGCCACTTGGCCGCTTCCATGTCGCGCATCGCCAGGGATTCGTCGATACGGATCAACAGCGCCTCGACGCCGATCCGCTGCGCCGATGCGGGGAACTCCATGCGGTAGGTCTTCAGACGCTGGGCCGCATCGATCAGTCCGGTGGCGTCGAAGTTCGGGCCCTTGAAGCGGGCGAGGTTCGCCTGGATCAGCCGGAGCATCGCCCACTCCCGGCGTTCGCTGTCGGGGTAGTTGATCAGGAACAGGTCGTACGCCTCGCTGGCGCTGTCCATCTGGGGCTTATTAAAGTAGTAGTCCGCCAGCGCCAAACTCGCCATTTCTCCAAGCTCGCTGCCGGGGCTGCGCTCCTGGATACGGATGAAGATCTCTTCGGCTTCACCGGTCGCCGGGAGGATGCGCATCCCCCACAACCGACGCTTCGTGCCGGAAACGAACAGCTTGGCGAGTTCAAACTCACGCTGCTGGGCGGTGTGGAACTGCTCGGAGGACGGGAACTCGCGGATGACGTATTCGTAATCAAACAACGACTTGAAGAAGTTCTCCCGGGTCACGTTCGCATCGCCACGGACGAGGTAGGCTTCAGGCAGCAAGGCGTGGTCGGGGTGGGATTCGATCCACTGATCCGCCAGTTCCTTGGCCTTTTCACCCTCGCCTTGAGCGATTAGTCGCCGGATGGTGTCGAGCTCCCCCGCAGGAGAATCCGGATCATTGGCCTGCTGCTGGACCCACTTGCCGTCCTGCAGCTCGTGCCGCTGCTGGGCATCACAAACGCCGACACCAAGCAGCACCGTCAGGCCGGCCAGCGCCAACACGGGCACGCCCCGGGCACCCTGATCAAGAACTGACATATATCCCATGAAAATCGGCTCCGTCCCTGTTCGACCGGGATTAACCGATAGATCATAGACCACCGTGTAACCGTCAGCAAAACAAGGCCTAGATACGCTAAGCAACGCGGGGAAACCGGAACCCGCCCATTGAGCCCCGCACGCAGGCAACCCCCGCCCCGCCGCCTTGCGCCCCACGACCCCACGCGGGCACGCAGGCTTGACACTGTAATCCGACTAACTCTAATATGCCCCGTTCAAAGCCAAACGCCTCCCTAGCTCAACTGGCAGAGCAGCTGACTCTTAATCAGCGGGTTGAAGGTTCGAGTCCTTCGGGAGGCATTGAAAAACCCCTTCGAGTGAAGGGGTTTTTTGCTAGGCCCGTATCGTATTCATAGCCGGCTTATTTATGCGGCGAAACATACACATCTTCCAGGCTGCCGGAAGCCGAACCCGCCGCATGGCCATCCGCAAAGGCAACATTCATCTTATCGCCGTGCCTGTCAGCCGGGCCGTCTTCGTCATCATTAATCGAAAAAGGCAAGCGTGCCCTGGCGGTCGAGTGCTCTTCGACGACCGCCAGTGTGCCGCGTTTCTCTTCATCCGATGAAGAGAACAGCGTGCCCGCGTGGTACATCAGGACCTGCCCATCGGTGTAGACCTGAGCCCCGCTTGCTGGGGTGCTGACATTCTTACGCGTGCCGCAGTCTGCATAGAGCATGGTTTTGGAAGTGCTGCGGATCTGATCGAGGCTCCCGTTGATTGGCCCGCCGCCGATGGGTGAAATCGGAACCGAGCCATTAAGCCAATTGCCACGGCCTTCATTTTTCGGCGCATCGTCATACGTCGTCACTTCCGCATTCACGCCGTACGAAACCGGCTTACGATCGGTTGGGCCGTTCGTGATATTGTTAAAGACGATGTAGCCCGGATCGATCGTGTCCTGGTTGCCGTCGCTTGGGCAGATAAAAGCTTTGCTTGTATCCGGGTCAGCGTTTTCAAAGTCTTTGCCTTCGCCCATGTACGGCACCAATGCGCTCAACCAGTCCGCGATGCGGCTTGAGTCAGGCGCGGTTCCGGTTGGCGGAACCCACGGCGCCTGCTTGCCGCGCATCTCCGAAGGTATCGAGGTCCAGCCGGAATCGGAACTGGACAACTGAACGAAGAATCGGTGGTCCGCTGCAAACGACATCGCCGCGGTGTTCATCTGTTTGATATTGGATAGGCACTGAGAATTCTGAGCGGTCCGCCTCGCGGCCCCTAGGGCGGGAAGCAAGATGCCCACCAGCAAGGCGATGATCGAGATCACGACCAAGAGCTCGATCAAGGTAAATGCGCGAAGCCGTGTGACTTTGCCGGTGATCCGTACCGGTACGGTGATGCGGTCCATACGTGCCTCCAAGTTGTGTGGCATGAGTTTGTGTGGCATGAATCGGGGCCCAGGTAAACCGATTAAACTTTTGAGCCTAAAAACGATTCTGCGCCATTCAATCTCAAACCAGTCATTGCGTCTATTAGTACAGCGAGGCGAAAAAATGCAGCTACCTGAGCCAAACGCAGGTTAACAACGCGCTCAAATGCTCTCTAACTATGATATCTGTATCGGCTATGAGGTCAACCAAAAACATCTCAAACAGAAATAATTGGAGTTAAATAATTAATATTTATTGATTTACGATCACACCTGCGTGGCTACTAATATCCAACAAACAGCCATTCTGCAATCTGTCATAAAACCGGCCTATTAGCTTGTTTTTCCTCAAATAGGCTCCAGAATTCAGGCTGTGGCAGGGATGGGCCGTGTCGTTCGCCTTTAAACTTAAGGGTTGCTAAATCGGTTAAGTGATGTTAAAATCGGGCGTGTTGATGGCTATCCCGTGCAGCCGCAGAAGGGCCAGGTCTAGATTTCTGCGTCAGCACAGACACTGCCGGAATGCCTCAACAAAGAGAACAGACCCTTCGCTTACCCCGGCGAACACAGACAGCTAAACACTTCAACTTGGAGGATGGATCGTGAAATATCTCAGCTCAACCCTGTCCGTCACAGTCGTAGCGGCTGGCGTAGCCTCGGCTCAGATCGTCGTCGACGGTACCGCCGATGCCGGGTACGGCTCCGCGCTGTCAACCCAAAACACCGAAACACACTTTGGCAACTCCACCGATGCCGACCCACGGACCTCGGCTGCGGGTTCTGAAATCGATCAGGTCTTCGGCGTGGTACAAGGCGGCTTCTTGTACCTGACCATCGCGGGCAACCTGGAAAACAACTTCAACAAGCTGGAGATCTTCATCGACTCGGTCGATGGCGTTGGTCAGAACACTCTGGACGGGCCGAACCTGCCTGCCGCGGTGGACGCCTTTTGCTGCGGTGGTTTCGGGACTTCTGACGGTGCGCTACAGCGCATGAACGGGCTGACTTTTGATGCCGGTATGGCCCCCGACTACTACATCACCGTTGCCAATGGCGTCGAAACTGCCGGTGACCCGCTCGGCCCGGCTTCGGCCTGGATCGCCACCGCACACTATGCCGAATTGAACAACGGCTCCGCCGGTGCCAACGTCCGCGTCGGTGGCGTGCTGGACCCATTCGGCGATGCCCTACAGGCTGACGGCGTGACCTCGCAAGGCCTGCCCCTGGGCACGATCATCGATCAGAACAACAACGATCCCGGCTCCATCCCCCTCCACGAATTCTTCGAACCGCTAGATGTCCTCAGCGACCCATTCAACGACCGCAACCACCGCGACATGGAAAACACCATCGGCATGCTCATGGCCGTGAACCAGACCAACGTCGCCGGTGTCAACGGCTCGGGGGGCCTGACTGGGCAAACACCGGCGACCCGGAAAACGTCGTGACCGGCTTTGAATTCGGGATCCCCCTGGCCGCTATCGGCAACCCGACCGGCGACATCAAGGTCACCGCATTCGTCAACAACGGCGACCACAACTACCTGTCCAACCAGGTCAGCGGCGTCGGCCTGCTTCAGGGCAATCTCGGCGATAACGGGCTCGGTGGCTTCGAAAACCCGGACCTTGCCGACCTCGATTTCAACAACTACGCCGGCGACCAGTTCGTCACCATCACCCAGGGCCTACTCGAAGGCGACCTCAATGGCGACGGCTTCGTCGGCGTCGACGACCTGAACATCGTCCTTGTTAACTGGAACCAGAACGTCACCCCCGGCGACCTGGGTTCGGGCGACCCGACCGGCGAAGGCTTTGTCGGTGTCGACGACCTGAACATCGTCCTGGTCAACTGGAATAACGGCACGCCACCGGCGGGCGCTGCGGTCCCCGAGCCCGGCACGCTGGTCCTGCTTGGCCTGGGCGGCATGGCCATGCTCAAGCGTCGCCGTTAAGACACGACAAATACAACCATAGAATCCCCCACCGGGCGTCGTTCATCAACGGCGTCCGGTTTTTATTTCATAAAGCAATCGCAAACAAGCTCAGCCCTGCGCGGCCTGCTTGGCGTGCTCGTCGATCTCTTCACGGGTGACCTGCAGCCATTCGAGCATGTACTGCTCGTAGACGTCCTGGTGCTGGTCGTTGGAAAAGTCCAGGCGAAGCTCGTTGATCACCTTCGTGCCCTGACCGATCCACTCGCGCCAGGTGTCCTGGCCAAAGTGGTCGTAGATGAATTGCCCGACGGGCCCGCGCATAGGCGGATCGTCCAGCCGTGGCTGGGGCCTTGCCGGTCCTGCGATCAAGAACCATGTCACCCGAGGCCTCGACCTGCTGCTTGCGGTTCCGTGGCGTCCTGCACCTGCGGGATGGGCTGGCCAATCTTCTCAAGCAGCGAGCCGATCGCTTTTTGAGGCATCACGTCGCCACGCTCCGCGGCCACGGTGTACCCCTTGGTCAGCACGGGGCCCGCCTCGGCCGTCACGCCCGAGCTTGATCAGCACCTGCCCCTGCAACTGGTAGGCCCGGCTCATCCCGGGGTTCAACTCGATCGCCTTCTCAAAGGCGCCCAGGGCGTCTTCCTGCCGATCGGCGTCGCGGTAGGCGTTGCCGAGGCTGAAAAAGGCCATGTCATCCGGCGCTTCGCGGGCCATCTGCTCCCACTGGGCGATACGTTCTTCTGCGGTCGTGCTCATACCGGATAGGATAGACGAGATTGACAGGAAGTAAAAAGCAGGCCACTGTTTTTCTCGTTCATCCTTACCAATGCCGGACTTATCCGCGATGCCCGTGACACGTCATTTCCTAGGCTGGGATGGCCCGTTTCTTCAACGGGTAGTCGATCACCTGGCCGGAGATCCACAAACCAGCACGTGGGACCTGTCTAAGATCATTGCGGTCCTGCCCGCCCAGCGTGCCGGCGGAGGCTGCTTGAACTGCTGGTCACACACGCACAGCAGCACAAGCGGCCTATTGATCCCGCCGAGGATCATCACCGTCGGTCGACTGCCTGAGTTGCTGTACCAACCCACCGGCCGGATCGCCGACACGCTGGATGTCGACCTGGCGTGGGTCCACGCGTTGCGCAACACGGACCCGGCCGAGACCCAATCTCTGATCCCCTCGCCTCCAAGCCCCGACGACCTGCCGGGATGGTGGGCGCTTGCCAATCAACTCCGCGCATTATCCGACGACCTGGCGGGCCATCGCATGCGGTTTCAGGACGTGCCCAGGCTGTGTGCGGACCGTGGCGTTGATCTGCGCGGCGAGGAGCGTTGGCGTGTGCTTGCACAGGTTGAGACGCGATATCACCAGGTATTGCTCGACCAAGGGCTATACGACAAGAATCAGCAACGGTCCCAGGCCGTGATTGACAAGCGGTGCGCGTTGGACAACACCCAACGGGTTGTGTTGATCGGCACAAGCGATTTGGAACGCCATCGTCTCGTCCATGCTCAAACAGCTTCAGAGCCACATCACTGCCTTGGTGATGTCCCCAGAAAAGCACGCGCAGGGGCTTTGATGATCTAGGCGTCCCTGCGCCCCTCGTATTGGCAGGATCAGCAACTACAGCTTTGCGAAGAACAACTGCATTACGTCGACCGGGTTTCCCAACAGACCGGCGAGATCATCCGAGTCATTTCGACATGGATGCCACACGAAGCGGTGGACCCGGACCGGCTCACCGTGGGCTTGGGCGACGAGCACTTCATCGGCCCGGGCTCAACGAGCCCTGGAACTCGCGGGGCTGCCAAGTCACAGCGCATCGGGAACCCCGGCGTCACGCTCACGCCCGGCGATGTTCCTGCGCGCTCTTGGCAGGTTCTTGGAAGACCGGAGGTTTGATGCGCTCGCACAATTGCTGCGCCACCCCGACATGGGCCCGTACCTGACAAGCAAAACCAGCGACGAGCACACCCAGGCTGGCATCGACGACTGGCTGTCGCTGCTGGACACCTACGCGACACAACACCTCCAGGGTAAACTCACCGGGGATTGGTTGGGGGACAAGGGCCGCAAGGAGCGGCTAAAAGCCCTGTGGGACGCGGTCGCCGACCTTCTTCCTGTCCACCCGCGCGAGCGTAGAGCGTTGCCCAAGTGGAGCGAGCCGATCGCCGAGGCACTTCGTCTTGTTTACGCGCCGATTACGCTCAAAGAGCAAGACAAGCAGGACCAAAGGCTCGCCGCGTCGCTTGAATTGGTCACGGGTCTGCTCCGCGAACAGCAGGAATTAAACCCATCGTCGACGTCCTGCCCAACCCTGACTGCTTCCCAGGCCATCACGATCACGCTCAGTCGGCTGGGTGACGCGGCACTGCCGGATGAAACCCAAGGCCCAAGCATCGAGATGCTCGGGTTCCTTGAGCTAGCCCAGGATGATGCGCCGAACCTGATCCTCACCGGCGTCAACGAAGGGCATATCCCCTCGTCACGCAACGCCGACGCGTTCCTCCCGGACTCCGTGCGAGCCGCGCTCTCGATGCGAGACAACGCTCACCGTTACGCCAGGGACCTGTTCCAGCTTTCTTGCATCCTCCAATCAAGGCCGAACGTCGCGCTGCTAACGGCACGCGCCTCCGATGAGGGCGACCCCCTATCGCCTAGCAGACTCCTGCTTGCCTGTAACGACGACACCGTCATCCGTCGGGTCCGGGCCTTTTTTGATGACAACGAGCACACCCCCAAAGCCCGCTATCCAGGTTGTTCAGCCCAGGCAAGAAAAACCGGTTCCTCATCCCCCGCCCCGCTCTGCCGTCGGCCCCGATTGATCGGCTGCGGGTCACTGCTTTTCGGGATTACCTTGCATGCCCGTACCGGTTCTACCTCCGGCACGTCCTGAAACTGGGCCCGATGGACGACCGAACGATCGAGATGGACCCGATGTCGTTTGGCACCATGGCGCACAACGTGTTGCAGAGCTTCGGCGAAAGCGAACCTGACCGCCGCGACCGACCCCGCGCCAATCGACACATATCTGAGCAAGGCCCTGGACGACGAGGCACTGCTGCGGTTTGGTGAAGAAAAGCGGCCTGCCGTGCGCGTGCAGATCGAGCAACTGCGCCAACGCTTCAGCGCGTTCGCCCGGGCACAAGCACAGATGGTGCGGGAGGGCTGGCGCATCGGACACACGGAGATGGATCTTCAGGCCCAAGTATTAGTTGACGGCCAACCGTTCACGCTAACCGGGCGCATCGACAGGATCGATCGGCACGATGAATTGGGCTACCGCGTCTTTGATTACAAGACCGGCGACACGGGCAAGGCCCCCGAAAAGACGCACCGTGGCAAGCGTGATGGCAAGTCGTGCTGGGTAGACCTGCAGTTGCCGCTTTACCGAAACCTTTGCGAGCAGCTCAATCTTGCCGGCCCGATTAAACTGGGATACATCAACCTGCCTAAGAAGCAAAGCGAAACCGGACCGGCGATAGCACGGTGGGACGATCAGGAATTGGCCGAAGCATTTGAAACTAGAGACGGCGTCATCCGTGCGTTGCGGGGGCAGGTCTATTGGCCGCCGGGTGACCCGGCGAGGTATCCCGACGGATTCGAGCGGGTCTGCGGGCGACCAGACGATGCGCCGCCCCGAGCTGATTTCTCAAAGCGAAATCGGGGGCCGCGTGATGTTTGATGAATTCGCACCGCATTCATCGTTGGAAACGATGTACCCCGGTGGGCGCCCGCACGTCACCATCCGCGCTTCAGCAGGGTCGGGCAAGACCTACCAGTTAAGCACGCGCTACCTTCGGCTGGTCAGCCACGGCGCGGATGTCGGCTCGGTCCTGGCGACCACGTTTACCCGCAAGGCGGCCGGCGAAGTGCTTGGCAGGGTTATCACACGGCTTGCTGATGCGGCGACCGTCCCGTCGAAGCGTCACGAATTGGCACAAGCGCTTGGTACACCACTAAACGAAAAGCACTGCAGGACGATGCTGCTACAGATGACGCGCTCTCTGCACCGGCTTTCGATCAGCACCATAGACGGGTTCTTCCACCGGATCGCGCAGAGCTTTTCATACGAGCTGAACGTGCCGCTGCGTGCGGCGATGATCGACGAAAGCCACCCGGTGGCGGCGCAGCTCCGGCGGGACGCGATCGAGGCGATGCTCGCAGACGAAGACCTGCCCGGGATGGTGTCTCTGCTTCGGCAACTCCACCACGACAGCGCCGCCCGGACGGTCACCGATGCCATCGACCAGGCGGTGCTGGGGTTTCACGAGGTCTACCGCGAGGCCCCCGACAAAGCCCTGTGGTGCCAACTGATCGCTAACGACACGCTGGACCGGGACGAATTAAACGACGCGATCGACGCTTTTTCAAAGGCCATCGCCACGACCGATATGACCGACGCCCGACGAAAGGCGTTTGAAGCAAGCCTGATGTCTGCGGCGCAACGGGACTGGGAGCGTTTCATCAAGGTCGGCCCCGGCAGCAAGCTCAGCGCGGGCGAGATGATGTTTAGCCGAAAACCCATCGAACCCGCGCTGGCCTTGGCGATGACGCCATTGGTCAACCACGCCAAGGGGGTGTTGATACAGCGTGTCGCGAACCAGACGTCTGCTACCCACGACCTGATGCAGCGGTTCGACCGCCACTACGCCGAGCTTCGGCACCGCCAGGGCGTGCTGCTGTTCAGTGACCTGACGCACAAGCTCGCCAGGGAGCTGCCCGCGTTGGGTGACGGGCTGCTTGAGGATATTTACTTCAGGCTCGACAGCCGGGTGGCGCACCTGCTTCTGGACGAGTTTCAGGACACGAGCTTGGCGCAGTGGGACGTGCTTCGGCCGTTCGCGCTGGAGATCGCCGCCACTGCCGACGGGACGCGCAGCCTGTTCTGCGTCGGCGACACCAAGCAGGCGATCTACGGCTGGCGTGGCGGGGTCGCGGAACTGTTTGACAGGGTCGAGGATGAGCTTGGGCTGGATGAAGAAAGCAAACAGACACTTAGCGCAAGCTACCGGTCAAGTGAGGTGGTGCTCGGTGTCGTGAACCGGGTATTTGAATCGATCGACACCAACCCGGTGCTGCAGGAGTATCAGGACGCGGCCGATCGCTGGCGGCGTGGATACCAATCGCACGAAGCGGTGAAACAGCTACCCGGTCACGCAACGCTGGAAACATCGCTGCCGGAGTCAGCTACAAATCAGGACGACGATGACGCCGAACCCGTCGCGGGCCAGCATGAGCGTTATGTTGCCGGCAGGGTCAAGGAACTGGTCGGCAGACCCGGCGGCGCTGGCAGCATCGGCGTGCTGGTAAGCACGAACGCGGCGGCGGCGAGGTTGATCCACGAGCTGGCGATGCTCGGTGTTGATGCCAGCGGCGAAGGCGGGAGCCGGATCAGCGATTCGCCGGTCGTCCAGGCGGTGATGTCGGCGTTGATCGTGGCGGACCACCCGGGCGATCGGGCCAGCGCGTTTCATGTGATGAACTCCCCGATCGGGAGGCTGATCGGTCTTGACTCGATCCACGAGCACGAGGTCTGGCGTGTGTCGCTTAAGCTCAGACGGGAACTGATCACGCTTGGGTACGCCGGCCTGATCGCCAAGTGGGCTAAACAACTCGCAGGGGATTGCGATGAAGCGGGCGTACACCGCCTGACTCAGCTTATTCGGCTCGCTGATGATTCGGACATGCTGGACGTGCTGCGCCCGTCACGTTTCGCGTCGCTCATTGAGACACACCGCCAGCCGGACCCAAGCTCTGCGGCGGTTCGCGTGATGACGATCCACGGCTCCAAGGGGCTTGAATTCGATACGGTCGTGCTGGCGGAACTGGACAAACGGCTCAGCGATCGGCCTGTCGTGCTGATCAAACGCGATCACCCTACGGGCCCGGTCACCGGCGTATACCGAAACCCCGACAAGCACGTGCGTGCCCTTGATTCACAATTAGAAACCGCGTGGCAACAACACAGTTGCGCAAGCCTGATGGAAGACCTCTGCGGGTTGTACGTCGCGATGACCCGCGCCAAGCAGGCGTTGCACATGATCGTTAAGCCCAGGAAGCTGACAAAATCCGGCAAGGCGTCGGCGCTGAACCTGAGTTTCGCGTCGATCCTGCGCACGGCACTGTTTGATGGTGAAGAATCATACGAAGGGCAACAGGTCCTGTTTGAATCGGGCGATCCTGACTGGACCTGTGCCGACACCCATGACCGGCGTGCCCCACTTCCGCCAACCCGGGTACGGTTTGAACCTATAAAGTCTGTAAAACACGGGGGCCGGTTCTGGCCCACCGTCAGGCCGTCATCCAAGCAGGCGGGCACACGGTCGGCGGCGGAGCACATCAATCTCGGGGCCGGCGATTCCGCTGCGATGAATTACGGCACGATGGTGCATGCGTGGTTCGAACGCGTTGGTTTTATCGACTCCGATCCGTTGCCTGACGATCCAGAGCTGCGAGAGATCGCCTCCGCGTGCATGCCCGACGCGGAATCGGATTGGATTGAGAAGCGAATCCGGTGGTTCCGCGAGGCTCTAGCCAGCAAGCAATCAAAAGACCTGCTTCAGAAAAATGGCGTAACCGAACTGTGGCGGGAACGTCCTTTCGCGGTGCGGGTCGAAGGGGGGTTGGTGCGTGGGGTTTTTGACCGTGTCACGGTGACAAGAGACGACACGGGTCAAGCCACTTCTGCGATGATCCTGGACTATAAGACCGATGTGCTGGACGCCTCGGGTAGCAATGAGAAGGTCCAAGGCTATCACAGCCAGCTGCGCACCTACCGCCGGGCATTGAAACAATTATTGAATATGGATACCGCCCCGGTCGCCTTAAAACTCTGGTTTGTAGGCACTAACGAAGTCGTAGACGTGAAGTAAGCCCACGTTAGCCGCTATATCCGGCACAAGCCCGACGCCTTCAGAAACCGGCATCGCCTAACTTAACACGAATCAGCCACAGCCCGTTATAGAGCGTTGGAAGTAGTCATTTTAACACGATTTATCTTGACTTTCAGCCCGCTGAGGCCTTACTCTGTAGGGCACCTTGGGCACCCACGCTCAGGCCCCCGCTAAAGACGCCGGCAGCAGCCGGACAGTCACGGATTTAAAGATGATGATGAGACGTTTTGAGCGCTTGTTCTATGCTCTGGCTCTGGCTGTTGTGCTGGCCGCCGGCAACCCTGTTTCTGCGCAGACCACCTCCGGTGATATCAATGGCGACGGCTTTGTCGGGGCACTGGACCTTCAGATAGTTCTTAGCAACTGGGGCTCGCTGGTCACACCCGGCGACACTAGCCGTGGCGACCTTTTTCCCGATGGGTTCATCGGTGTCTCGGACCTTTCTATCCTGCTGATCAACTGGGGCAACGGAACGATCCCCACGCCCGGCGGCGACGCTTCGCTTGGCATGAACCTTTCCGAGGTCACCTATTACACACAGGAATGGCCTTTTGTCGACGTGATGAAGATCAGCAGGCAGTGGGTCGCGACCGGCGACAACGGCACACCATTTGATACCGGGCAAACCGTAGAAACCGACAGCAAGGGCTGGCCTACCCTCAACGGGATCGACGCCGCGCAGACTCTGATCTTCCAGGGAAGCGGCGGGAACTACCCCGGTGGCACCTATGTCTGCACCTACGAGGGCACAGGCTCGATCAGCCTTGGCTTCGATGCCAGCGTCGTTTCAAGCTCACCGGGCCGGATCGTGTTCAGTGTCACGCCGACCCCCGCCGGCATCATCCTCCGCATCACAGACTCCTCGCCAGCAGACCCCATCAAGAACATTAAGGTCTGGATGCCCGGCACCGAAAACGCGACATCTGCCTTCAATACCACCTTCACACAGAAGCTGGCGCCGTTCGGCGTGATCCGATTCATGGACTGGCAGCGTACCAACAACTCGAACCTGGTTAGCTGGGCGGATCGGACAACGCCCGATTCCGCGAGCCAGGGCGGGCACAACGGCGTGGCGCTTGAGCACATGATCGACCTGTGCAATCAACTCGGCGCAGACCCCTGGTTCTGCATGCCCCACCAGGCGGACGACGACTTTGTTGAACAATTCGCCACCATGGTCCGCGACAACCTCGCCCCCGAACGCAAGGTCTATGTCGAGTGGTCCAACGAGGTCTGGAACACGATGTTCAAGCAGAGCCAGTGGGTGACCCAGCAGTCCGGGGCGCCGATGTTCTCGACCGGCTGGTTCCAGAAATGGGCGGACGAGGCCGCCAACGATTTCGCTATCTGGGAATCGGTCTTCGCGAGCCAACCTAGCCGTGAAATCATCCGGGTCGCCGCGGGCCAGGAGGCAAACGTCTGGGTGACCCGTCGATTAACCGACGAGCTCAACGGGCAGTACGACGCGGTTTCGTGTGCCGCATACTTTGACCACATCAACGCGAGCTTCAATACCGGCCAATCAACCACCGCGCTGGCGGACGATATCCTCAACCACGCAATCAACGTGACGATCCCCAACAAGTTCACCAAGTTCTACAAGGACCACGGCGACCTGGCTCGGCAACGGGACCAACCAGCTTGGACGCAACATCCCGCTGCTGGCTTACGAGGGCGGGCAGCACTACACCGCTGGTGGGCTTGAGAGCCACCCCTTGCATCAGGCTTTCATCGCGTTGCAGACCCGGCCCTTGATGTACCAAGCGTATTCGGCAAACCTCTCGGCTTTCGATCAAGGCGGAGGCTCGCTCTATGTGGCCTACAGCTTCGTGAGCAAGCAGTCCAAATATGGCTCGTGGGGCCACCTGCAAGCCCAGGACGAAGCCACGACGACCGCACCGAAGTTCCGTGCCCTGCTAGACTTTGCGGAATCAGAATAAATCACAACAGCTTTTACTTACCCCGTTAGGCTGTGGCGTGACCGTTCTGCCGTTCTAACACCCTGTTAAGTTAGGGGCTTTTGCCACGGACACTCAAAAATTTATACCGTTATCGTTTCGTGAAAAGTGCTTGACATACAGTCGCTTGCGAGTACTTTTTGCTGAGGCTTAAACCTCAATCTTTACCGGCTTGAGCAGAGGGCGGCCAGATACACAGGCCAGGGCAACGTTGAGGAGGGAGCACTCCAGTGTTTCGCAGTCTATGGGGGGTATGCTTATTGACCATGCTGGCCACGGCGGTGCCGTGCGCCGCGCAGGTCGACGACATCGACGATATCAGTGGAGACCTTAACGGCGACAGCTTCGTCGGCATCGATGACCTGATCATCGTCCTGGTCAATTGGTCACGACAGGTCACCCCCGGCGACCTGATCCACGGCGACGCGAATGGTGACGGGTTTGTCGGCGTCGACGACCTGAACGTGCTCCTGTCCAACTGGAATGTCGGATACCCACTGCCACAAGAACGCAAGATGGCCCTTGGGGTCAACCTGGCACAGGTCACCTACTACAACCGGGAATGGGTCTTCGTCGATGCGATGAAACAGAGCCAGCCCTGGGTCTCGACCAACCCCAACGGCAACCCGTTTAACACCGGCGAAGAGGTTGTGACCGACGCGGACGGCTGGCCCGAACTGCGCGAAGGCGAAGCCGCACAGACCATCATCTTCAGCCAGACCAATGGCTCGTACCCCGCCGGCGAATACATCTGCACTTATGAAGGCACCGGCGAGATCGTCTTTCAGTGGGACGCCGACAAAGACAGCTCACAAAGCACGCCCGGCCGCAGTGTCGTCAACGTCACCCCAAGCGATGCCGGCATACTCCTTCGCATCGCCGCTTCCGACATCAACGACCCGATCCGAAACATCAAACTCTGGATGCCCGGCTTCGAAGACGCCCAGTCCCCCTTCCACCCCCTGTTCCTGCAAAGGCTCAGCAAGTTCAAGGTCATCCGATTTTTAGACTGGCAGCGCATCAACAACGCACAACCGGGGCTTACCTGGCAAAGCAGAACAACGCCAACGTATTACACCCAGGACTCTGAAAACGGCGTCGCGATCGAGTACATGATCGACCTGTGCAACGAGCTGGGTGCCGACCCGTGGTTCTGCATCCCGCACACGGCTTCGGACGAGTATGTCTACGTGTTTGCTATGCTCGTCAAACACCGCCTGGACCCGCAACGCAAGGTGTATATCGAGTGGTCCAACGAGGTCTGGAACAACCGCTTTGATGCCCACCAGTGGGTCGCCGACACGTCGGGCGCAGCCCCCTACTCCGAGGCCTGGTTTGACCAGTGGGCGCAGTCCGCGTCCGAAGCGTTTTCCTGGTGGGAATACGCCTTTGATGACCAGAAGGATCGGCTCGTGCGAGTGATCGCGGGTCAGGCGGCAAACGTGTGGGTCACGCGCAACGTCGCTACGAGGATGCAAGGCCAACTCGACGCCGTCTCTTGCTCGGGCTACTTCGACGACAGTGGCGCCGGGTTTGATGAGACGACAACCGCACTGGACATCCTCTCCGACGCGGCCAACCGGGCCGTCCCGCTTGTGTCCAGCAGGTACTACCAGAAGCACGGCGACCTGGCGCAGGACCTCACCGAACAGTTAGGCAGGCCGATCCGCTTCATCGGGTACGAAGGCGGTCAGCACTACGCCGACGACCACCGCAACCTCCCCTACGCCCAAGCCTTTCTGGATATCCAGGCGATGCCCCAGATGTTCAATGTCTACCTGCAGAACCTAAGCGCCTTCGAGCAGGCCGGGGCGGACCTGCTGACCGTCTTTAATTATGTCGATAGGCCCGGGAACCACGGCGCGTGGGGGCACCTGGAATATCAGGACGCGGCACATGACAACTCTCCGAAGTTCAAGGCCCTGATGTATTACGTCAAGGATCAGGCCCAGTAAGCCACGGAATCATGTCGTTAAATGCGTGAAAAAAGCCCACGCTCGTTGAACGTGGGCTTCAAGAATCGTGCAAGTTATAACAACCAACCCGCTTAAGCCTTAAGCCTCTGCTCCAGAGCGTCCAATTCATCAGCAAGGTCTTTGGGGAGTTTGTCACCAAATTTGGCGTAGTGCTCTTTCATTGCTGGGATGACTTTCAGCCATTGGTCGTTGTCTACAGCCAGCAACTGTTGCAGGTCCTCGTCGGACAGGTCCAGCCCTTGGGTGTCAAGGCTATCGGGCGTGGGCAGGCTCCCGATCGGGGTCTGAACGACCTCGCCCTTGCCGTCCACCCGCTCGCAGACCCACTTCAAGATACGGCTGTTCTCACCGAAGCCCGGCCACAGCCACTTACCTTCGGGGCTCTTGCGGAACCAGTTCACGTAGAACACCTTGGGCATCTTCGCGCCCGGGTGCTTGGCCATGTTCAACCAGTGCTGCCAGTAATCTCCCATGTGGTAACCGCAGAACGGGAGCATGGCCATGGGGTCGAAGCGCAGTTCCCCCAACCCACCGGAGGCGGCGGCGGTCTTCTCGCTGGCCATCACCGATCCGAGGAACGTGCCATGGGTCCAGTTGAACGCTTCGAGCGCAAGCGGCTGAGTCGAGGCACGACGCCCGCCGAACAGGATCGCCGAGATCGGCACGCCGGCGGGGTCCTCCCAGCACGGCGCGATGACCGGGCACTGCGACGCCTTGGCGGTGAATCGCGCGTTGGCGTGCGCGGCCTTGGTGCCCTTCTGTGGCGTCCAGTCCTCGCCGTGCCAATCGATCAGGTGGGCGGGCGTCGGGCCGTCGATGTCTTCCCACCACACGTCGCCGTCGTCGGTCAGTGCGACGTTGGTAAAGATCGCGTTTTCCTTTAGCGATTCCATCGCGTTGTGGTTGGTTTCGTGGTTCGTACCGGGCGCGACGCCGAAGAACCCGGCCTCGGGGTTGATGGCGTAGAGTTGGCCGTCCTCGCCGAACTTCA
Source organism: Rhodospirillaceae bacterium (assembly GCA_965228575.1). GTDB lineage: Bacteria > Pseudomonadota > Alphaproteobacteria > Rhodospirillales > Rhodospirillaceae > UBA11612. The sequence goes on from CBDDHW010000004.1 coordinate 58,645, forward strand.
TCCAGGCGATGTCGTCGCCGACGGTCTCGACCTTCCAGCCCGGCAGCGTCGGGTTCATCATCGCCAGGTTCGTCTTGCCGCACGCCGACGGGAACGCCGCGGCGATGTACTTGACCACGCCCTCTGGGCTGGTGAGCTTGAGGATCAGCATGTGCTCGGCGAGCCAGCCCTGCTCGCGCGCCATCACCGAGGCGATACGCAGCGCAAAACACTTTTTGCCCAACAGTGCGTTACCGCCGTAGCCCGAGCCGTAGCTCCAGATCTCTTTGGTTTCCGGGAAGTGGGTGATGTACTTGTTGTCGGCATTGCAGGGCCAGGGCACGTCCTTCTCGCCGGGCTCTAGCGGGGCGCCGACCGAGTGTACGCAAGGAACGAAACTGCCATCCTCGCCTAATACGTCCAGCACCGGCTGGCCGACGCGCGTCATAATGTGCATGTTTGCCACGACGTACGGGCTGTCGGTGATCTCCACACCGATGTGCGCGATGTGTGAACCGACCGGCCCCATCGAGAACGGGATCACGTACATGGTCCGCCCCCTCATGCACCCATCGAACAGCGGTTCGAGGAACGCGTGCATCTCGTCGGGGCACTTCCAGTTGTTCGTCGGGCCGGCGTCTTCCTTGTTCTTTGAACAGATAAACGTCCGGTCTTCCACCCGCGCCACGTCTGCCGGGTCGGACCAGATCAATACGCTGTTAGGCTTTTTGTCTTCGTCCAGCCAGCGTGCCGTGCCGGACTCAACCATGGTGTCCAGCATCGCCTGGTATTCCTGCGGCGATCCGTCACACCAGTAGATACTGTCGGGCTTGCACTGCTCGGCGATCTTGTCGACCCACTTGTTTAGCTTCATATGGTTGGATTGTACGGTGCCCATGGTTTGATTGATTTGAGTCATTGCCAACCTCCTGTCAACAGCGTGTCTGGGGTCCGCCACTTTGCGTCCGGAGTGGTTTTCCGGGCGGCCTTATAATAAGACCAATATACCCTATTATAGCCCCAGTCACAAGTCGTGTCGTCCTACATAGCCTTCAATCGGCCCATCTATCCATTTTCTTGGCTAAAATGCTCGCCTTTTCTCAAACCAAGGCAAGGCATGACAGACAAACCGTCACAAGCGAGTTGGATCGACCTGGGCCCCCTGGCCGATTTCCCAACCGATCAGCACCGATGCGTTACCCAACAAAGCCTATCCCTGGTCGTGCTGAATGTCGCCGATGAGATTTACGTTCTCGAGAATAACTGCCCCCACGCGAGCCGGCCGCTAGGCGATGGGGAGCGGGCCGGCATGACCCTGATCTGCCCCTACCACGGCTACACCTACCACATCAAAACCGGACGCAACATCGACTACCCCGACGACACACCGGCACGCACCTTTCCCGCTCGCATCCACGACGGTATGGTGCAGGCACTAATTCCTGTTCAACAAGACGAGCCTGAAACCCATGAGTGACAACCCGATCATCAAGCACCTGACCCAGGACCACGAGCAGGCCGTCGCCCGACTGTGCGACTTCCTGAAGATCCCAAGCGTCAGCACCGACCCCGCCTACAAAACACACGTCGCGGAAGGTGCGCAATGGGTCGCAGACCACCTTCAGCAAAGCGGGCTTGACGCCAAGGTCTGCAAGACCAAGGGCCACCCCGTTGTCCTGGCCCGCACCACCGACGACGACGTTGCCGACCCCGACGCGCCGCGCGTGCTTTTCTACGGCCACTACGACGTGCAGCCACCCGACCCCCTGGACAAGTGGACCACCGGCCCGTTCGAGCCCACCGTGCGCGACGGCCAACTCTTCGCCCGCGGCGCTTCCGATGACAAGGGACAGGTCGCCTGCTTCCTCGAAGCCCTGCGTGCCTACAAACAAACCGGCCAGAAGCTGCCCTGCCACGTCACCGTGATGATCGAGGGCGAAGAAGAGTGCGGCAGTGTCGGGCTGCCCGGCTTCCTTGAGGAATACCACGAACAACTCAAGGCCGATATCGTCGTGGTCAGTGATACCACCATGTGGGACGCGGACACCCCGGCGATCACCTACGCGATGCGTGGCCTGGTCTACTTCGATATCAAGCTGCACGGACCAACCCGAGACCTGCACTCAGGCGTCTACGGCGGCACACTCGCTAACCCCGCCACGATCCTGCCGCGTGTGCTGGCAAGGCTCCTGGATGAAGACAACCGCGTCACCATCCCCGGCTTTTACGACGATGTCGCGCCGCTAGATGATGAGGAATCACAACGCTGGGCAAAGCTGGGCTTCAGCGATGACAATTTCCTTGGCGCGGTCGGGTCAGAACCGTTTGGAGAAAAAGGATTCGCGACGCTTGAGCGCCGCTGGGCCCGGCCGAGCTGCGACGTCAACGGGCTGTACGGCGGCTACATGGGTGAGGGCGCCAAGACCGTTATCCCCAGCTTCGCCGGCGCGAAAGTCAGCTTCCGCATCCCCGCCAACATGGACCCCAAGAAGGTCGCCAAGCAGTTCAACGACTGGCTCACAAGCCAGGACACCGGAGGCTGCACATGGGAGATCACCCAGCACGGCGAGGCCTACCCGGTTGCCGTGTCGATCGACTCGCCTTACATCGCCGCCGCAGGCAGAGCCATCGAGCAGGCAAAAGGACGGCCGCCGGTGCTTGTCCGCGACGGCGCTACCATCCCGATCATCGCCGACTTCAAGCAGAAGCTCGGGCTGGACACGCTGCTGATCGGGTTCGGGCTCAACGACGACAGCATCCACTCGCCGGATGAAAAGTTTGGCTTGGACCGCTTTCAACTGGGCTGCCAAACCCACGCCCTGCTCTTAGCCGAGGTCGCGGGGGTCACGGCTAAGAAGTAACGGATTTTGAGCATTCCAAATCCGACTTGCTACTTTAAGGTGCTCGAATCTGCTATATTATTGACAATGCAAACCACGCCCCAGCACACGGAAACCCTGTGACTGGCGGCACTTATTTCAGAATTATTCGAAGGTGATAGCGATATGGCTGTGATCTCCATGCCCAATGTGTCCCTCTCGCGGTCAGCCGAGCTGGTCCTTGAGCAGGCAAAATCGGTCCGATTCATCGGTAGTGTCGAAGAGCTCGTCGAGTTGGCGGTCCCCGAAGGCCAAACCGACGAACAGGGTTACTTCACCATCGGCTACGACGTCCCGGACAAGGGCTTCGTGCCTGAGATGAAGGTCTGCCGTGTCCGCAACGGCATCAGCGGCAACTATGTCGAGCCGTACATGCGCCGCCGTGACCCCGACTGCATGGTCATCGCCGACGATCGGCCAACCGGCAAGGCCAAGTGGGAGCAGCGCTTCCCCGACAAGAAGTGGGAAGACGTCCGCCAGGAAACCTTCGACTGGCTCAAGACACAGGACCTCGCCTGCTTCTTCTTCCACGTCGGTATGAAGGGCAAGGGCACCGCCGCCGTCGCCATCTGCCCCACCAACGCCGCCAGCTTCGCGCTGGGCCTGGCGATGCTCCAGGGCATCATCCCCCTGGATCAGGTCGACGAAAACTTCTACCACGAAGCCATCGTCTACGTCGCCCCGCCTTTCCGCCACACGCACTTCGATGGCAAGCAGGTCGTTGTTCACAACCGACGCGAGCCGCTGCACGAACTGTTCAGCTACAACCTCTACCCCGGCCCAAGCGCCAAGAAGGGGATCTACGGCGTCCTGCTGACACGCGGCGAACAGGAAGGCTGGATCACCGCCCACTGCTCAACCGTCCAGGTCATCACCCCCTATGACAACGTCTGCACCATCATGCACGAGGGCGCTTCCGGCGGCGGCAAGAGCGAGATGCTCGAGCAGATGCACCGTGAGCCCGACGGCCGACTCCGCATCGGCACCAACACCGTCAACGGCGAGATGCGCCACCTCACCCTGCCCCGCGGCTGCGAGCTGCACCCGGTGACCGACGACATGGCCCTGTGCCACCCCGACTATCAGAAACCCGACGTCGGCAAGCTCACGCTCTTCGACGCGGAGAACGCCTGGTTCCTGCGCGTGAATCACATCAAACGCTACGGGACCGACCCGCACCTGGAGGCGATGACGATCTCCCCGCCTTCGCCCCTGCTTTTCCTGAATATCGACGCCGCCCCGGACTCGACCGCGCTGATCTGGGACCACACGATGGACGCCCCGGACACCCCCTGCCCAAACCCGCGCGTCGTGATGCTGCGCAAGGACTACCCCAAGATCGTCAACCACCCGGTCACCGTCGACGTCCGCAGCTTCGGAGTCCGCACCCCGCCGTGCACACGCGAAAATCCGAGCTACGGCATCCTGGGCATGCTCAACATCCTCCCCGGCCCGCTGGCGTGGCTGTGGCGCCTGGTCGCACCACGCGGCTACGCCAACCCGTCGATCGTCGACACCGGCGGCATGACCAGCGAGGGCGTCGGCAGCTACTGGCCGTTTGCGACCGGACGGGCCGTCGACCAGGCCAACCTGCTGCTGGACCAGATCAGCAAGACCGGCGACACCCTCTTCGTCCTGCTGCCCAACCAGCACATCGGGTGCTGGGAAACCAGCTTCGCCCCGCAGTGGGTCGTGCGTGAGTACCTCGCCCGCCGCGGCTCCGCGAAGTTCGCGCCGGACAAGCTCGCGCCCGCTCGCTGCCCGCTGCTCGGCTACGCCCCGAACAACCTGCTGGTCGAGGGCACGGAAATCAGCCGGTGGTTCCTGCGTGTCGAAACCCAGCCCGAGGTCGGCGAAGAAGGCTACGACGCCGGCGCAAAGATCCTCACCGAGTTCTTCCACAAACAGTTGCAAGGCTTCATCAACGAGTCGGACCTGAACCCACTTGGCCGCAGGGTCATCGAGGCCTGCATGGACGGCGCAACCGTCGAACAGTACGCCGACTTGAAGTAAACACCTCAACGATAACAACACTCAAGTAAAACAATTGAAGCCCACGTTCACCGAACGTGGGCTTCTTTGTATTTACAATTGATTGAAAGAGTAGCGCCTCGCCCTACTTCCCAAACAGATTCGCCTGGGCGAACATCCCCTGCTTGTCGAAGTAGCTCAACGCCTCCTCGGTGCTCTTAAACACCTTGGTCGCCGTCTCGGTGATAAACGGGCTGGGCGAGCGCTGCGGCTTCCAGACAACATAAACCTCTCGGCCGTGCTCAAACGCGTGGTGCAGTTCACGCTCCACACCGCTAGAAAGCCCCGGCATCCCGTCTGGCAATTCAGGGACCAACGAGACGATCATGTCGCTCTGGCGGACCATCTTAAAGTCACGTGAATAGATCTGCCCGTCCACGTCGCCCGCGATATCGAGCACCTGCTTGACCGAAACATGGATCTTCTCTTTCCCGCCGGAAAATGAGCCCGGATCGACCTCGACAAACTCCTTGCCTTCCTTCGCGGCAGCGATCGCGGCATCGAGCAGCAGCTTCTCATCCACGTCCGCCGGGTCAAACGCGATAAAGTGCTTGGCGAGCTCCGCCCGGAACGCGTCGATCTCCTTGAGCGTATCCGGCAGGCCGACCACATGCGTCATCGGGAAAGACGGGTAAACCGTGCGCATCTCCGGCCGGCACACCAGCCGGTAACACGTCTCGATCGTGTCCTGGTGGCGCCCCCGCGAGAGCACATAAAACCGGTTGGGGATCTTCAGCGCCTGGGCCAGCAACTCGGTCGCCATGATTTCTTCTTCACGCCAGACCATCAGGTCCTTGAGCGTGGCATCGGAGGTATGATCGCGGTGCAGCCGCTCGGCCACCACTTCGATGTTATCGAGCAGGCAGATCAGCACGTCCGGCTTAAGCGCTTCAATCTGGTCAAAATCGAACGCGCTGAACAGCCCGTGCCGCCAGCGGAAGGTTGCGTGGGTGTTGACGATGATGTTCGGCTCGTCTGCCGAGGCAGTGATGATGTCCTTGAACGCGCCCCGGCGAAGCGAATTGAGCCGGCTTAGCTGAAGGTCCAGGATCCGGCCCGGGCGGACGTCCGGGTCTTCCTGATACATCATGTCCCCGACGTTATAAAGCTCGACCCGCTCGCCCTGCTGGCCGGCAAAATCGACCACCTTCTGCAGGTATTCCTTCTTGTCCATGCCCACCTGGCCGGTGACGATCGCTCGCATCTGCGTTTTCCCTTGCTGGTCCTGTTTCCTTGTTCGGTTCGGATTATACCCGGAGTTGGGGATTCACCATGCCCTAACGTGCGGATTCGGGGCAACATTCACGCCCCAGAACCACTAAGATGATCGGGTATCGCCGGGCCGGCGTTTAGCGGGCTTGTCTGGGCGCTTCGGTTCGGGCATGATGGTGTCTCGATCAAGCCTACTTATTCTGCGGATTACTTCATCAGGGAGTCGCCATGAATTCAATGACCTACCTTCCCACCGCCGCGGTCAGCGCGGGCATCGTCGCCGCCATCGTCGTGCTGGGACTGATCGGTTTTGTCCTGTTGCTGTTCATCGGCAGGTTCCTGGGACTGTGGATGCAGGCCCAGTTCTCGGGCGCGAAGGTGAGCCTGTTCGAGTTGATCGGGATGTGGTTTAGAAAGGTCAACCCGCGGGTGATCGTGCTCTCGCGAATCCAGGCGGTCAAGGCCGGGCTCTCGATCTCGACCAACCAGCTGGAAACCCACTACCTCGCTCGTGGTAACGTGCCCCGCGTCGTCAACGCCCTGATCGCCGCCGACCGTGCGAAGATCGAACTGATGTGGGACACCGCCTGCGCGATCGACCTCGCCGGGCGTGACATCCTCGACGCGGTGCAGACCTCGGTGAACCCCAAGGTCATCGACTGCCCCCACGCCGGCCAGGCACGCAGCACGATCGATGCGGTCGCACAGGACGGCATCCAGCTCAAAGCCCGCGCCCGCGTCACCGTCCGCGCCAACCTCGCACGCCTGATCGGTGGTGCGACCGAAGAAACCATCATCGCCCGTGTCGGCGAAGGCATCGTCACCACCATCGGCTCTGCGCAGTCGCACAAGGCCGTGCTCGAAAACCCGGACAACATCTCCAAAGTTGTGTTGTCCAAGGGGCTTGACTCGGGCACCGCTTTCGAGATCCTCTCGATCGACATCGCCGACATCGACGTGGGCGACAACATCGGCGCGAAGCTGCAAAGCGACCAGGCCGAGGCGGACAAGCACCGCTTCCAGGCCGAGGCCGAGAAACGCCGTGCGATGGCTGTTGCTCAGGAACAGGAATACCAGGCGGAAGTCTCCAAGAACCGCGCGCTGGTCGTGCTCGCCGAGGCCGAAGTACCAAAGGCCATGGCAGAGGCGTTCCGCAACGGCAACCTGGGCATCATGGACTACTACAGGATGAAGAACATCCAGGCAGACACCACGATGCGTGACAACATCGCCGGGCCCGAAGGACACGCGTCCGACTAAGGCAATTCAAGGCCCGCGTCTCGACGCAACGCGGCTATGAAAGAACCGAAAATTGATTACGCAGGACGGCCTATTCAGCCTGTTTAAAGGTAGCCGTTAAGGACTTCGCGTTGCCCGCTGAGGTAGCTGTTTAAAGTCGGCGAAAAAGCCCACAGCTCAGCGTCTGTTTGTTTACTAAACCCCAGCGCGGACACGACGCGTTCCTGCAATTGATCCATCCCCTGCCCGGTCTCGGCACTGATGCAAACCGTGTCGGCGTTGGTGCTGTCGAGCCTTGCCCGATCGATCTTATTCACGACGTATAGATCAGGCTCGCGTGGCAAAGTGGAAACATCGGGCCAGTTAAGTTCCGCATCACGCATCACAATCAACACATCGGCCGATGCGATCACGTCCTGCGCGATACCGATGGCTCGCTGCTCGATCGCGTCATCACTGTCACGGAGGCCCGGCGTATCGAGCCAACGGACCGCGATGCCGCCGGCTAGTTCCACAAGCCCCCCGACCCAGTCGCGCGTCGTGCCCGGCAGGTCCGCCACAACGCTAGCCGACCGCCCGGACAACCTGTTCATCAGCGTGCTCTTGCCGACGTTCGGCCGACCCGCCACCACCACCGACGGCGGATCGATCAAACGATTCAAAACATCCGTCCGCTTCTTGATTGCCTCGCCATCAACCGCATCGCGCCGAACCGCATTACGCCAGAGCCGGGGCTGAGCAAGCAGCAGGTCGATCGCCGCCGGGCTCGCCGACCGCGCCAGACACGCCAGGGCATCGGCCTCAATCGCAGAATCGGCCTCGGGGTAAAGCAGCCGCGTGTCCGGTTCGGCGACCTGATCCAAACCTAGCTCCACCAGATAATCCAATAGCTTCTGCACCACACGCGGGCCGCCGTGCGGCATCAACTGCGCAAGCCCCGGCCCGCCTTGGCTCGCCGGACGGACCAGGACCGCCAGCCCCTTATCGATCCCCGCGAAATCACTTAATCGAGCACGGTTCAACACCCAGCCATCTTTCCCGGTCAGTTCCTGCAAGACGGCCTCGACGTGTTGCCCGTGCAGCAGTATGGCCGCGACCGCGCCGGGGCGATAGGCCGTCGTGAGTGTGATCGACGTATCAGAAAATCGGCAGTGGCCGCTTGTCATGGCGTGTGCTGGGCGAAGTGCGGCGGAGTCGATTGCATCGGCAAGGCGCTTGGGAAGTTCACCACCTGCACGGCCAGGGACACCGCGGCCGGCAACGCGAGCGGGAAGAACTGACCCGTCGTCATCGCAAAGACCAACGACAAGAACGAGGCCCCTTCCAACGCAGAGAAAAGGATGAGATTGCCCATGAAGAAACCCGGCGGGGTGACCGCGTGACCCTGCCAGAACTTTTTATAAGACTGATTGCGGGCAAAATACCCAAGCCCGATCGCACCGATCAGCACGCCCAGCGAGATCACAAACATCTGCGAACCTAGCTGCGGCTGCTGCCCCGCCTCGGCGCCGGGCGACCGCGTGGACAGGTACGCCACCACGCCAAACCCCACCTGCCCAAGCACCAGCGCAAACCATATGATCCGCACGATCAGCAGCGTGGCGCGGCGGTTGGCGTCGGTGAAGGTCGGTGTGTCCATGGCAAAGTGACTACGGCTTGATGCAGCGGCCAACGATCCAGAATCAGTTGTCGGCCTTGCTCTGTTGCTCGGCGGCGACACGCAGGCACAGGTACAAACCCATCATCGTGAGGTTCGGCACGATCCGGTCCACCAGTTCGAAGTCACGGAACAGCAGGTTCCCGTCGCCGCCGGTGACAACAACAAGCGGGAACGTGCCCAGCGTGTCCGCGTACTGTTCGACCAGTTCCCGGACCATCCCACGCATGCCGTAGTAAACGCCCGAACGCATGGCCTCAAGTGTGTTGTGACCAATGGGACCGATCGGCTTATCCAGCTCCGCCTCGGGGAGAAGGTCGGTACGCTTGCTTAACGCATCAAGCTGCAACTGAGCCCCGGCCGCGATCGCCCCGCCGTGGAACGTGCCCGCACCATCGACAAAATCAACCGTGATCGCCGTCCCGGCATCGACCACCACGCACGCCTGTTTAAGCACGTCGTAAGCAGCGGCGGCGTTGAGCAGGCGGTCCTCGCCAACCAACGCACCGTGATCGAGCTGACGGCCGATCGGGATCGGGATATCTCGTTCCACACGTCTGACAGGTTTACCAAGCAGTGAAACGATCTTCTTTTCGGTCGGCACCGCAACGGTATCGTTGACCGACGCCAGAAGGATCGGCGCGTCGTCACGATCTTTTAGGGGCCGGTACGCGTGCTCGATCGCCTCGGCGATGGCGTCCGTTCGTTCGTTGCGGAAGGTCGCACACTCCTGCAACTCGCCGTCGATAAAAGCACCGATCCGGGTCCGGGTGTTACCCACGCTGACCCCGAGCATGTTCAATTTCATGCTTTTTCCCTCACTTGCTTAGCTCGTCCGTGACTTCCAGCCGGGCTCCGGTTTGCGCGACTTTTCAAGCACCGCCCAGCAGGCCTCGAGCAGTTCGTTCAGCCCCGTGCGTGACGCCGAGCTGATGGTCAGCACGGGTTTGCCCAGCGCTTTACCGTACATCTGGACAGCAGTCTCACGATCTTCGGGCCCGCCAACCAAGTCCATCTTACTCAAAACGACAAGCTCCGGCTTGGCGGCCAGGTCCGGCGAATACTCCGACAGCTCGTGGCGGATCACGCGGTAATTCTCGATCGGGTCCGAGCCATCCGCGGGATCGACATCGATCAGGTGTACCAACAACCGGGTCCGCTCGACGTGGCGGAGAAACCGCGTCCCAAGCCCCTGGCCCTTGTGGGCGTGCTCGATCAGCCCGGGGATATCCGCAAAGACGATCCGGCGATCCGGCGAGATCTCGGCGATGCCCAGGTTCGGCTCGAGCGTGGTAAACGGGTAGTCCGCGATCTTTGGCCTGGCTTTGGAAATGCTCGATAACAGTGTCGACTTGCCGGCGTTCGGCAGGCCAAGCAGCCCGACATCGGCGATCAGTTTCAGTTCCAGCCGAAGCGTCAACTCGACCGCGGGCCCGCCGGGCGTGAACTCCTGGGGCACCTGGTTCTGTGCTTTTTTAAACCTGTCGTTGCCCAGCCCGCCCTTGCCACCCTCGGCGATCACGATGCGCCTATCAAGCTCATCCAGGTCGGCAAGCAATTCGCCGGTTTCGTCATCGTATACAAGCGTCCCCGGTGGCAGACGGATCACCAGGTCCTGCCCGGCCTTGCCCGAACACTGCTTGCCTCGCCCCGGCTCGCCGTTCTCTGCGTGCCAGTGGTGCCTGCCCGCAAAGTCCAGCAGCGTGTCAACGTTCGGCGACGCGTGCAGGATGACCGAGCCGCCGTCGCCGCCGTCGCCTCCGTCGGGCCCACCCTTTGGGATGTATTTTTCCCGGCGGAAACTGACCGCACCGTCCCCGCCTTTGCCGCTTCGGACGAAGATAGTTGCGGAATCAATAATCATGGTGGAACGATCGAAGGATTAACCAATAGTACACGCGGAGCACACATTATATTTGCAACCGCAACCGCCCGTGCCCCCAAAACACGCGTCACCCCGTCCCGCCGCTGCCACGAAAGGGCAAACAAAAAACGGGCGCTCAACGAGGAGCGCCCGCAGGGGGAATCGTGACGTCGGCCGCGAAGCGATCAAGCCTCGGCGGGACGGATGTTGACCTTGCGGCCCTGGAACTCGACGATGCCGGGGGCCATGGCGAATAAGGTGTCATCGTTACCACGGCCGACCTTGAAGCCGGGCTTAAAATGCGTGCCGCATTGGCGGACGATGATCGAGCCCGCTTTGGCGGTCTGACCGCCGTAAAGCTTGATACCGCGGAACTGGGGGTTCGAGTCGCGGCCGTTCTTGGTCGAGCCCTGTCCTTTTTTATGTGCCATCACTCACCTCGAGGCTGTGGGGTGTATTCGGGTCGTTGGTCATCTATCGGTCAGCCCGCGGAGCCCCGCCGGTGCCGAGCCGGGTATTATAGACAACCCTACGCCGCCCGCAAACCGGCCCCAAGCGTCTCTGCCGCCCCCAGGGCCCTCCCGGGCCCGTCGGCTCTGCCGGACGCCCGCCCGACAGAATCTTTTTCACCCCACCTGCCCCACTTACCAGTACTGACAGGCCCGAAACGGCCCTTTATCGGACAGGAAAAATTCAGCCAAGGCAAGGGGACGAAGATACTTGCAGACGGGGGCACCACCCTTTACACTTTCCGGTCGGTGGGAACCACAAAGCTCAGAGATCGGAAGGCCTGACTGGCCCGATCGCTGCCAGCGTTCCTACTTCCTGCTGACGCGGCGCACCGGCGCCATTATGAATTAACTTTGGGAGGCTTCGCTTTGTTCACCCGTCAATGCCTTGCTGTCGCCGTGGTTTTCGCCGGGCTGTCTGTTGGGCTTAGCAGCTTGCACGCAGACGAATCCGAAATGAGCGCCGTTGACCTGTACCAACAGGGAATGGAGCTATTTGAATCCGGCGAACTCGATGCCGCTCGCGACACCTTCCATCGTGTCGATCCGATGCAGCTGCCCAAAGAAGATCGCTTGAACTATTACGAAGCGATTAAGACCATCGACCAGAAGACCGCCAACAACGCCGAGGCCGCCCCGGCAAAGGCGGACGCGGACGCCCCGGCCGACCAGCCGGCCGTCGCACCCAAGCCCCACCCTTCCCAGATGCTCTGGCAGGCCGACGAAGCGATGGCCACCAACCCGTCGCTCGCCGCGGCCCTCTACGAAGCGGTCATCATGGACAAGCGTTCTGATGACAACACCGTCGCTCAAGCCAAAGCCCGACTCGCTCAGGCCAACCGTCTGGCCGCGCCCGCGGTCAACGCCGCTCGCGAGCACCTTGACCTGGCGACCGAAGCCATCGACGCCAAGCGCTACGAAGCCGCCCGCGGCCACCTCGGGTCGATCAAGGCAAGCGGCGTCGTCTTGGGCTGGCGTGACCAGGCGCGTCTGGACCGGATCAACGCCCTGATCAAAGCCAACACCCCCGAAGCCCCCAAGGCTCCGGAAGCCGACACGAACACCCAGGCCGACGACGAATCGGCCGAGGCTGACCTGCCCGCGATCCCGGTCGCGACCGTTGTCGCGGCAGAAAATGTCTCCGCACCCACCGCTGAAGAGCAGGCCCAGGCCACGCAGGCTCCCTCCGGCGACCTGCTGCGTCAGGTCCGTCTCAGCTATGCCCAGCAAAAGGCCGCCGAAGCCGCCCAGGCGCAGGAAGATGGTCAGCTCCGTCTGGCGATCGAACTTTATAAAGAAGCGGTCGAACTGAACCCAGACAACGCCGCTTACAAGAAGAGCCTGGAAAACGCGATCTCGCTTCAGAATAAGAACCTGGTGCCCAAGGGCATCCTCGACGAGGTTGTCAGCCGCGAGCAGGTCAAGGCCCAGGAAGTTACCGCCGAGTTCCGCGCCTCGATGAATACCGCTCGCAGCCGTATGAGCACCGGCGAATACAACCAGGCTTTCGACGCCGTCGCTGACGCGAAAGTCGTCCTCGACCGCAACCAACGCTTCCTTGCCCCGCAGACCTACCGTCAGCTCCGCAGCGAGGCCGAGTCCCTGTCCAGCCAGATCGAAGCCCAGCGAGGCGAAGCTCAGGCTCAGGCACTGAAAGAAGAAGAGCAGACCCGCCTTGAAAAGGAAGAAGAAGCCCGCGTCAAGGCCGCCAAGGAAATGGATCAAGAGATCCAGCGTCTGCTCCGCCGTGCTTTGGACCTTCAGCGTGAGATGAAATACGAGCAGGCACTGGAACTTCTGGACCAGGCCCTGTTCCTTGATCCTAACGATGTCGCGGTCCACGCTCTGAAGGAAATGATTGAGGAGACCAACATCCTCGTCGAGGCCCGCGAAGCCGTCCGCCAGCGTGACCTGCTGCGTGCCAAGCAGAGCGTGATCAACATCGAAACCAGCACGCCTTACGACGAACTGATCCGCTACCCAGCGGACTGGCCTCAGATCTCCCCCAAGGCACCGAGCCCCAGAAGGCCTTGGGGGCCCCCGCTCTACAATAGGGTGTAGGGTTTAGGGATTTCAGGGCTTAGGGCTTGGTTTTGGGTTTAGGGTTTGGGTTTAGGGTTTATAGGGTTTAGGGTTTGGGGATATAATATAACCTCAACTTCACTAGCGAAAGTCCGGAAATGCTGGGTAGGTGCCGATCATCGTCGTCCTGCGTGTCATCGCTGTCGCCGTCAGCAGCGGTAGAAACCATCGATGGATGGAAAGCTCACTAGCTAGTTTGCTTGCAGGGTAGCTTCGGATCTGTCAGGTTTTTTTTTTGGGGGGGGGAGTGTTTAAGGGGTTTAGGGTTTAGGGTTGAGGGCTTAGGGCGGTTTAAGAGTTGCAGTTTAGGATTGAACCGTTGCTTGCAGTCGGGCCGCGTAAGCTTGCGCTTAACCTGTATGGGTGCTTTAGGGCAAGTGTACGGGATCCACAAGGCCCAGCAACCCCAAACATTGATGCCTCTGGCATTCTAGCGGCGTTAAGCTTAAACAGTTCTTGATCTTTTGACTGGCCCATAGACTAGGATCAAGAATGTTCAAGGCATTTTCCCTTCAGTTTGGCGAACCCACGAGCCAAGTGCGAGAATGGCAAAAACCGATCATCCAGGATGCTGCACGGCCGCAAAACCCGGAACTGCAGAATAAGACCTTAAACCCCAAACCACAAATCCCGTCAACCTTTAGCCCGAAACACTCTAAAGACCCTAAACCCTAAACCTCAAGACTTTAAACCATGTCACCGATTTACCCTCGCCCTCGCAACCGAAGAGGCGATCGCGAAGTAAGTCCGTGCCGAAAAAGGTATGAGGATAGGGGTCTCTGGGGGCAGGGATAAGAGCTCAGGGTTCGGGGTTCAGGGTCAAAGTCTCAGCTTCCAAGGCATGAATGGCAAAGCACTCCTTCGACATTCCGATAAAAGGATTGCAAAGCGACGGCAAAGTGTCTGCGCAAGTAACACAACAAGTGCAGACTCATCATCGTATCTTCTTCAACACCAGCACCATCATCATCATCATTATCACCATCATCATCATGACTATCGACAAAGTGATTTTGATCACCACCATCATCTTGTTCTTCATCTTCATCTTCATCATCATCGTCATCGTCATCATCATCATCATCATCATCATCATCACCGCAATGGTCTTCCGTTCAAGGTCTGCCCGGACCAGCTTTCGGCCATGCTGCGACACCACAATACGAATTTTGAACGGTGGTGGTGATTAGAATGGGTTTGGGGGGGGGGGGGGCATACCACAGCTTGAAAGTTCAATACAATCTTTTTTGTACATATACATATACATATGCATATTTTTGTGTGTGTGTGTACACGTACATGCATGCATACATACATACATACATACATACATACTTACTTACTTACTTACTTTCTTACTTACTTACATACTTACTTATTTACTTACTTACTTTCTTTCTTTCTTACTTATTTACTTACTTACCTACTTAACTTAACTTAATTTTACTTTACTTTGCTTTACTTTCTTTACTTCACTTCACTTCACTTTACCTTACCTTACCTGACCTTACCTTACCTTACGTTACTTTACTTTACTTTACTTCAATATTTATATATATATATATATATATAGATATATTACAGAAAAATGTATACTGTATATAAAAAGAAGGGCAAAAGGAGAGGTAGATACTATAAGAAACTGTAATACAAGGTACTCAGAGCCTTGTTTTCCAACCTGAAGATGTGCAGTGAACCGGTTGTTGAGCATTCTGGACTGCCTTAAACTGGATGCAGTGATCGCTGTCAGCTGTATTTTGTTCATCAAGGACTCAAAAGCTTGAACGCTACTTAACTCTGCGATTGTAGAACAGGAATGACATCACTGCTGATTGCACCGTGCCTCGCTTGGATCGCAACCCAAACAGACTCTGCAAATAGCGACACCAGAACACCATAGAAACCCTGCAGGCAAGAGTGCCAACATGAAAAGGTCTCCCTGAATGAAACCTGCCATAACTGCTTGCAGCAAACAGCTGCAATCAGTTCGGCTCCGAAGCCTAAACCCGTGAACCTAACGCTAACCTTTACAAAAGCTCCAAAACCCTATAAAACCCTACAGCACGCAAAACAAGCGCACGATAAAAAACCAATGTTTTCACCCTTCAAAAGACCTAAACCCTAAACCCTAAACCCTAAACCCTAAACCACCCTAAACCCTTCAAAAGACCTAAACCCTAAACCCTAAACCACCCTAAACCCTTCAAAAGACCTAAACCCTAAACCCTAAACCCTAACCCACCCTAAACCCTTCAAAAGACCTAAACCCTAAACCCTTCAAAAGACCTACTCCTAAACCCTTCAAAAGACCCAAAGGATCCCAAACCCTAAACCCTACAACACCCTAAAACACCCTAAAACACCCTAAAACACCCTAAACCCTACACCCTAAAACACCCTCAACCCTTCAAAAGACCTAGAAAGGATCGGAGTTGAGCTCCCGAGCCGTCCCACCAGGTCCGGACGGCAGATGCTTGAACCTCTGTGGCCCACCGCCGGCGATTTGAGGGTTTAGGGCTTTAGGGTTTAGGGTTTACGGTTTAGGGGTTTAGGGTTTAGGGCTTTAGGGCTTATGATATTTTTAAATGGGCATATGATACAAAAGGTTTAGGGCTCTAGGGTGTATGGTATTTATAAGCATAGGCATATGGCACGAAAAAAAGTTTGGGGCTTTAACTAAGGGCCTTCATAGGTTTTAGGGTTCTGTACGGTTCAGGGGTTTGGGGTTCGGTTCGTAGCTTTGAGGTTCTGGGTTTCAGGGTTTGGGGCCATAGGAATAGGAAATTTGGGCGGTTTCCGCCAAGATGTTTAGTTTACGGGTGTGGGGTTTGCGCGTTCGGGCATCTTGAGTTGTGGGGTTGCTGAGGTTGAACCTTTCGCGGAAAGAACACGGCAAACAACAAAAACACCTGACAAAGCCACTTCATTGAAGTGTGTTCTTCTGTGTTGTTCCTGCCTTGTGGGTGTACTTGCTGCCAGACGTTTGCAGCCGGTGACAAAGCAGAGTATACTGCATTGTTTGTGTCATCCAACGCACACTGTATGCCGCACAGATGACAGATTATCGTGGCCACCGCCGTCGCCCGAACTGGGTAGGGTCAACAAGACACAGTGAGAGCAGAACAGACTTGCCAGAAGTATTATGTCTTCTGTAAACGAGCAATCTGCTTTACTACTACACAGCGGACGGATGACATAGTTCATGGCAACCCTTGTATTCTGTGGGTAACTCATAACAGCCACTTGCATTAGTAGGCATGTTTTTGCTTCGAGCCTGAAGAGCTGAAAATGTTCGAAAGCCAGGTCTCAATGGAGCCATGGTAGAGTGCCATGAGGCACGGGTCTTTTGCGCTTGCTTGGATCTTCCCATGTACGACTGTCCTCTTGACTGCGAAACAACCCTCCCCTAAACCCTTATAAACCCTAAACCCTAAACCCTAAACCCAGCCGGGTGCGAACCTTAAACCCTGAAATGCACACCCCTGCAAAGCCCCGATGCCCAAAGGGACCCTTAAAGGATGTCCTAGGTAGAACCCCTGATCGTACGTAGGAAACCTTACAGCGGCCCTTTATGGAACGCTTTAGGGCGTCTTACCAAAACCCTAAACCCTAAAACCCCTAAAACACCTAAAACCCTAAAACCCCTAAAACCCCTCAAATCCCTCAAACCCTAAACCCTAAAAACCCCTAAAAAGCTCTCCCGACCTCCGGCTGCTGGTACAGGTTGTGAAGAGCTCCTGAGGAGGACTCTCGGGGCCTTGTAAAGGGTTTTTTTTGTGGGGAGACCACCCGGCTTCTATATGATATGTAGGGATTTTATAAGGGTTCTATGATATCTACGGAGTCTATAGGGGTTCTTATATATACATATATATATATAGTTATTTATATTGATACTTATGTTTATATTTATATTTATTTTGTTTTTTTAATGTGTGTATTTATTTATATCTATGGATAGGGTGTCCATGAGGTTTCTATGATACAGGATGAAGGCAGCTTGCGAAGGTTCAGGGCTTGAGCTTCAGGGGCTTTAGGGGCTTTGGGGCTCGAGGATTTGAGATTTTACGAATCATACTGAACCCTAAACCCTAAACCCTAAACTATTGTCATAAGGTTTTGAGTGTATCGGGCTTGTATTCAGGCTGCCCGGTTCTGCTCTGTGGATAAGACCATGAATACTGCAAAGGACATGTGTCTTGTCGTCAGGCCTTCGCAGTCTTACTGCTGGTGGCGGCCGTTTGCATAGAAAAAGGCGCAAGAACAATTTCCTACAATGCTTTGCTCGACTGGAGCATTGACAGTACGTCTAAACTTGTTCTGCCTACCTCCGCAATCCCACACGCCGAAAATCCTTCAGTAATCTTTCTACCCCAGAAAAACCCAGCAAGAGCCTGACCAACTGCTAGTGTCCGGAGCAACCCTGCCCAAAAAAAACAAGCGCCAATGTAAATAGCCTTACGCCGCTGAGCCTGAAATCCTGAACAAATGCAAACAAAGTATCCAGGCAGGCGAGGCGACGTGCTTTTCTCACGTGGCCTCAGACTGGATCTGTTAGGGGGTCGATTTCGGAGATCTAGGCGCACTTATAAGCCCTAGGGACCGTGTGTCCGTGGGCGCCGGAACCTTTTGTTGTGCTGCTGCCAAAACACATCTTTCGGCGACATGGTCAAGATTGAATCATTTAATTTAACCCTAACCCTAAACCCCTAAACCCAGACCTCAAAACCCTAAACCCTAAACTCGATCAATGAACCCGAGTTGGGCGCAGAGTCGCTTCTGTGTAACCTGGTCAGGGTTTTGTCTCACATCTTCTGGTTTGTCGGCCGCGACATGTGGGGTAGGGTTTGGGGTTTAGGAGTTCAGTGAATCTAAACAGGCTGGTCGTTTGAATGTCATGACCAGTGCAAGACATGTCCGTCTACGGTCAGGACAAAGGTGGTCAGTCATGTAATCATGTAAGCACGAAAAACACTAGACTGCCCACGACAAGAGTACGCACGGTAGTGCTGTGGTAGTTCTCTGCTCGTGTCGGTCAATATCACGACCAGCCCCGCCTTACCCCTATGACCCCCAGGCTAAATCTGAGGTTGTACGGCTTAAACACCACCCTAAAGACCAAGTTTCGCATGCAAGTCTTGACTAGTCCGAAACTGAAACTCTGCTCAGAACCCACAGTCGCAAAAACCAGAACCCTTCCTGAATTCATCTGGAAAACAGGGGTTCCCTAGTCACGGGGTCATGATCCCAGGCATCCTAAGACCTAGGGTCTGTATCAACGTCCCGCGTCTAGGGTTCAGGGCCTGGCATGTAGAACTGTAGGTTGAGAATTCTTATTAGTATAGTTACCTTATTCAGAACCGTAGCTACGAAGTCCCATTCGGACATCGGAGCTTGGGTTGAGGGCGCAGGAGCTTCTCTGCAGCCTCGACGTGATTAGGAATCAGGGCGCACAGCCACTTTGAAGACGGTGCTCCAGGGTGTGAAGTGAAGGGGTTCAGGGTTTGAGATTCAGCTTTAAGGTTGAGGGGTTTAGGGTTTAGGGTTGGGGGGCTCGAGTTTGTCAGAGATTGCACTATTGAGCGCCCCACGACTTGTTGGCAAATCGAGGGTATCGCTCTTCCTGCGTGGGCTCCCTGAACATCCTGGCGGGCTCTGCAGACCCCCTGAACCCCAAGAATTAAACAACTAAACCCCTAAACCCCAACCCCTAAACCCTAAACCCTTAAACCCCCAAACCCTAAACCCCTAAACCCCTAAACCCTAAACCCTAACCCTGAGCCTCCCCCAGCCTTGGTACCCAAAACATGCTCTCCCACAGTGTCAGCCCCTCAAACCCTAAACCTGCAGATCCGAATCCTCGAACCATCATCTCTTCAAACCTCTCCTTGGTTGGGAGGTGAGGCCTGGCCTTGGAAACATAGACTCCAAAACGACGCTACAAACCCTAACCACAAAGCCTAGCGCTTCATGGGTTTAGGATGGTTTCGGGCTTAGGATTTACGTGGCTTTGACCACCCTAACACTGAATACTACAGCCTTCATGCCTCTAGAGTCCACCTCTGCTAGCCATTTTCACCACACTGCTTCTAAGGCGCAGCTGGTCAAAAACTGTGTGCGGCTCAGGGCACTGGGGGGGGTTGGACTGACTGCCTCCTAGTGCTGAGCGTGTAACAACTACTGCAATTAGCACCCGCGGCTGAACTTCGTTTTGGATAGCTCAAGACAGAGATGCCTCGTGAAATTGCCTCCCAGAGTGTGCAAGCACCTGGGCTGGCAGGATTTAGAGCTTGGCTCGTCGAGTTTTAAAGAATTAGACTGCGTAACAGGTATGGAACTATTTCCGAGATGTGCAGGGGGAACGATGTGGGACTGGAGAGACAAACTGACGTCGCTGAATATGTCACAGCCAGAACCTATTCTACCGATCCCTGGATTTCCAGAAGGAGCCACTGCTTCGGAGTAGATGGCAGTAAAGAGTGAAGCCCTCTGCCCGCAAACTCCTTGATCAAGCTGAAGCTTGTAACTTGAGGAGGTTGAGTCCAGAGTTTAGATGTGCATGTACGGGCTTGGGCTGCGAAATCTAAGGTTCAGAGATCCGCAACTTACCTGAACCTGTCTCCTCAGCATCAGCTGCCCAGCCTCAACCATCCTCAACCCATCTGCGCCACCCTACTACCGTCGTCTCCTTCCTTTTAGGGTTTCGGGCTGGCGTTTTTGGGGAATAACAAGGTTCAGGGGCTCAAAGGACATATAGGTCCTACAGGTGTGCATGACCTGCTGCGGCTTCGTATGACGATCCAAGTCGCTATGGATTATAGAGAACAATCGTATTCCGATAGAGCCTCGTGTATGCTACACTGAACCCCTAAAAGAAGGTCCTAACAGTTCAGGACCCTATATCACACGACTCAACCATTGCAGGACCCTTGTATATAAGAACCGTTATAGAGCCCTGGCAACTGCAAGAACCCCAAAACGCCCTGTGAATGGAAACCCTAAAATCCTAAACCCTAAAACCCTAGAGGCCTAAACTCCTAAACCCTTTGAAACCCTAAAACCCCAAATCCTAAATCCTAAGGAAGTGCTTGTTCCAACGCACGTGTGGCTGGCCATCCTCATGCTGAGCCTGTTGGAAATAGAGAGTATTGTATTGGGATCCATCCGTGACCGCTAAGAGGCCATCGAAGGCATCAACCCTAAATCCCAACGCTTAAACCCCAAATCCCAAACCCAGCACCCTTCAACCCTAAACTTTGCCCTAAACCCCCAGCCCTAAACCCTCAACCCTAAACCCCCAACCCCTCCACCCCGTACCGTCAACCTTCAACCTTAAGCCCTCAACCCAAGCCCTCTATTCAAACTTCCTAAACCCCCAGCCCTCGAGTCTGAACCCGCGTTCAGTTCAGGTCAGGACGGCTGCCGGAGCTTCCGCAGGTAGTGCCTTGGCCCACAGCAACATCTTTCACTGGGTTGTACTTCTGGGGCCCTTAGACATATCTACCAATAGGTACCCGAATGGGAACCATCAAGGGAAATTCCTCAAAATTCCCAAGGTGCCAGTTAGGTTAGAGGCAGACTGCGGCCCGACTACTCAGACAACAGCGACGAGAAGCCAAAGGGTTGAGATTTAGGGTTTAGGGTTTTTAGAGTTGAGGGCCTAGGGTTTATAGGGTTCATAGGAGCTGAATCCCTGAACCTCAAATGCAAATTCAGAAACACCCAAGCCCCAAAGCTCACTAGCTTGAATTCGGCTGCCCCGCAGCCGTAAACCCTGAAGTACAGTCCGCCCCGACCCTCTTATTATTCGCAAGGCCACCGCATCAGAACGATGGGCTTCCTTACAGACCAGTTCGCATTCGGACAAAAGCCTTGTTAGGGTTTAGGGCTCATAGGGTTTAGGACTTCACTTCCTATGCAAATCATGAACCCTATAATTACCCATGTTTCAACCCATCACTTCCAGAATCCTCCCAGAACGAAACTACCTGAGTCTCATGTTTCACGTCGCACAGCAATCGAGACAATCCCTTGCAAGACCTTCTCGCACCATTGTAGTGAGAAGAGGTGCAGGCTGCAGCACAAGCCCAGCACGTTCTACACGCCCAGTTGATATGACCGGCGGAACAGAAGATTGAGCCCTACATACTTAGAACAAGATTCATACAAGCCGAAAAGAGTTTGTCAACTCCACGTGATGCTCGTGTCGACATGCACAGCGTAACACACACAAGTACATACCGCTGCAAACACACAGCAACATTGAAGCCCATAGCCCTGCGTAGAACGGCAAGCTAAAGACAACAACGAAACGAATCCCTAGATCCTATAAACCCCAAAACCCCCCCGACTAAAAGAAAAAAACTAAATCCCAGACATCCCCGAGCAGCACCCGGAACCGGTGGCCGAGGAGGTCCTGAACCCAAACTAGAGGGTCCGCAACACTTGGAATAAAGTGCCTTTTGAGGGTACTAGTAGGGGTTCCGCTTCAGGCTTCTATCAAGGTCTGCCCTTTACTCAACCCCGAAACCAACAGAAGAACCCCGAAACAAGCATAACCCTCGAGTCCGGATAGGTGGCGAGGGCAAACAAAAACTACTTAGGGGCTGAGTACCCTAGCCCAAAACAGGTTAACCTTTCAATAATGTTAGGATTATATAAGCCCAAAAAGGTTAAAGGTTACCTACTCAGCTACTAAGACTACTAGTCACGAGTCCCGATCTTCGATATTGACAGGCTCGAGCGCCTCCACCTTGAAACTCTCCAAGCCCGAAACCCACAGTCCAAGAAACCCTAAACCCACAAACCAAACTAAACCCTAAAACCCTAAACCCTAAACCCTAAACCCTAAAACCCTGGACCCTAAAACCCTAAAACCCTAAAACCCTAAACACCCTAAAACCCTAAACACCGAAAACCCCAGCATCCCAACCGATGAGACGCTGCAGCCTGTCCGACTATTGGCGGCCGCATGGACACCGCCACCATTTCGGCAGTCGTCTTGAAAGCGGCTCAGTAGAGAAGGCGGGAGTCGAGCCATGAACTTATTCGGCTCAAGGTGTAAGGGAGGTCCTAGAGTCCATAAGCTTAGTAATCCAGCTTCAGCTCCCGCTTTCAACTTGATAGCGGGTTTGCGGGGGCTGCAGATGGCAGATCTTGCAAGGGCTCCGTGTAACTTCCTGAGTTTAGGCTTGGGAAGTCAGGGTTAAGGCTGACAAAGCGCCGGCAGGAGACGGAGCATTTGGTCCCTGTGGACTAGGGCCTATGGTAGTCTTGCTTTAGTGCGTGGTCAGGGTACCCCTAGACCCTAAACCCGTAAGCCCCAAACCCAAACCCTTATAGACACTAAACCCTAGACCCTAAACCCCCAAACCCTAAACCCTAGACCCTAAACCCCTAAACCCTAAACCCTAGACCCTAAACCCCTAAGCCCAAAACCTAAACCCCCATTCCCTAAACCTTAGCAAGGATCCTCGAGTTCTTCGAGGTGATCCCTGACCCGGCCATCTCCAGGCCCTGACCCAGGCCCTACCCTAAAATTTCCAAAAAAAACACCTTGTAATGCTAAAACTTCCTAGGGTTTAGGGTTCAGGGTAAACCCTAAACCCCAAACTCGAAAACAACCCCTAAAGCCTTAAATCAACTTAAATCCCAACCCCCAAAAATCCGAACTGACAGTGTCTGCTTCAAGCCCGTAACGGCCCTTGGGATGCGCATGAGTTCCTATACTTAGGGGCTGAATACCCTAGCCCAATAAAGGTCAGCCTTTCAATAATGCTAGGATTATCTAAGCCCAAAAAAGGTCAACCTCTCAGTAATGCTAGGATTATATAAGCCCAAAAAGGTTAACCTGTCAATAATGTGAGGATGATCTAAGCCCAAAAAAGATTAAAGGGTACCTACTCAGCTGATACGTGTAAGAGTTCCCTGGAAAGGGCTCCCCAGAGGTGAGGTTGCAGGATTCCAGTACTGAGGCCCTAGGGTGTAGTAGGGGTGTTTAGGGTTTAGTGTCTTCTTAGGGTTTAGGGTCTAGGGGTGTTTAGGGTTTAGTGTCTTCTATGCATTCATTGATGGGTTCATTGATTGGGGCTCCTTTGAGGCTTCATTGTATCAAACCATCTCTGCTCCCCAGATGAAAGAACAAGCACTGGCAAAGCCAGGAAAAACAAGTCTGCACGTCTAGCTGCAGGCCAGCATCCCCATTCAGAAACCTCTCATGGGATGCGACATGATATAGATATGGACATCTGTGTGGGGAACAGGGGGGGGGGGGGGGGCGGGGGTTACGCGAGCTTGCGCGACGCGAAAGTTGACGGGCTGATGACGCAGACGAGCACCATCCCTGTGAGTGTTTGCTCGGCCGAGAGAGGCCTGGCTTGGCTGCCGTGGGAGGGGGCGGGGGCCGGGGCATACCATGGGGATTCGGGGCGGGGTGGGGGGGGGGGGGGAATGCATACATGCATACAAACAGGCATGCCCTCACTGGCAGGCAGGCAGGCAGGCAGGCAGGCAGGCAGGCGGGCTTTCACTCACTGACATACTTGTTTGCTTGCTGGCTTACCTAATTGCTCCCTGGCTGCTTGCTTGGTCGCTCGCTCGCTGGCTGGCTCGCTTGCTTTCTTGCTTGCCTGCTCGCTTGCTGACAGACTTACATACGTACCGCCTGACTGACTGACGGCCTGCTTGGCTGGCTGGCTGACTGACTGATGCACCGATTTACTGCTTTACACACACACACACATATGAGTTTAGGTGTCGGGATGCCAACAATCTAATGACTAGAGTCTCCAGCAAAACCTCCGCGGTGAAAGTCAGCTAAGCTAGCAGCGAAGAACAGAGACAAAAAAGAACGAACGCACCCTAAACCCAAAACCCCAAACCCTAAAACCCTAAAACCCTAAAACCCTAAAACCCAAGAACCCTAAACCCAAAACCCTAAAACCCTAAAGGATATCGCCAGGAGCTGCAGCCTGGACCCGAAAGGAGCCTTTGGGGGACGAGGCTCAGCTCAGGAACTCTCACAGACACCTAGGGTTTAGGGCCTTAGGCTACACCTGTAGAACCCAAGCCCCTAAAACTTAAACTTAAAGCCGCTTTAGGTTTAAGTTTTAAGGGCTTGGGTTCTACAGGTGTAGCCTAAGGCCCTAAACCCCTAAGCCCTAAACCCTAGACCTTGATGGAGATGCGAAGTTGGCAAGGTGCGGGGTTTGAGAAGGCCTGCATGCCAGGCACGTGAATTTGGCGCCGGGTTGCCCACCAACCCAAGCCAAGCACCCTATGGATCACGGCGGCCATGAAGCAAAGGTGCCGACAGTAAAGGCTCTTGAAATCAATCTTAGGCCGTTGCATTGAGCAGTTGAGGGTCTTGGGGGTGTGTCAAGCAACAGCAAAAAGAAGGCTTACCCCTGGCCCTAGACAGACGGGAGTTTGACTCTGATGCTTGCAAGCCATTTTAGAGCTCTCACCACGGAATGATGGTAAAGTCCTGGTTTGATAGACAGGATCCGAGTAGTCAGCGTTGCATAGTGGGTCCCTCATGTTCTGAAACTGAAACGATGTCGCTTCGTGGCGCATCCGTACGAAAGCTAACCTACCGACTGCCCGGGAAAACCCAAAACCCGAAGTAAAACGCCCCGGCACTTCCCTAAACCCTAAACCCACAACTCTAAACCCTGAAGAGAAAGCAATGCAGAACCCATACAGAAAACTTTTTGAAAGCCCCATAGAAGCCTTGCAGGAACCCTTGCAGAGCCAAGCCAGTATAAGAAATCTACAAAACTCGAAACGGAAACACCGCTTCTAGTCAGCATAAAAAAAATTCAGCAATCCCTCCTTAATAAACCCCGCAGAAGCCCTGAACACAGAGAACCAAAAAGCTAAATCCTAACCTTATAAACCCTAAACCTTGTTATAAATCCTAACCTTATAAACCCTAAACCCTAAACCTAGTAATTGAGACCTCTACCCCAGCCCTTTGCTTCCTTACCGGCCTGGCGTGACGCCCAAGGGACCTCCTTGAAATCGTTGCCCGCAAGAGAAGTCCAGGGCTTGACAGCAGAGTATACCGACTGTATACTAGGTTCCTGAGTGACCCCATAATAATAAGGGTACCCTTTTTCCTGTTAGGTACTACTGAGGAACCTAGTATACCTATAGTATATAGTTACTATCTACCCTATATTAGGCCCTATATACCCTTAATGGGTTTGGGGTTTAGGGTTGAAGGTATACCATGTACCCTATATACCCTTAATGGGTTTAGGGTTTAGGGTTTAGGGTGTACTGGTGTGCTATATACCCTATATATACCCTTAAGCGTCCACATTACGTTTAGGGTTTATGGTGCAATCCCTCAGGCCTCAGGGTCCAAATTCGGGGCCCATACTTCCAACCTTAGCAGCTATTTCTATTTGTCCAGTGTCCTAAACCCATAACCTTAAGGTTCTATAGGACTTGTAGTACCAGCTACTACCCAAGTATTTGGGGGTCTGACTGTAGCGGGCTTTAGGGCTTGGGGCTCGCGGCTTAGGGCTTGTAGGTGAGTCTTCTGGGTTAAGGCCGTGGGATTCCGGGTTTCAGTGTGTGAGGAGGCTGCTGCTTAAACCTTACCTGGGTTCTAAAAACTATTGTTTTGGAGGTGATACCTTAAAATTAAAATTACAGGGTCATAACCTACTATTTTGTAGGGTTTGGGTATACAGGTAAACCCTGCCAAAATGCTCAACAGTCACAGGTGGTGGGTCTACGTCTGGGCATCCCTGAGAGATTTAAACCTTAAGCCCCGAAACCCCCAAAAACACCGAACCCTAAACTCCGAACACCAAACGCTAAGGAGGACTTCATCCTTTGCTGTTTGGGATTCCGTAGCGGTCTAGCTCGGGCTCCAAGGTTTCGATTGCAGGTT
>CBDDHW010000004.1:90000-129748 GCA_965228575.1 Rhodospirillaceae bacterium
TATTGGGCCAATTGGGGACCTAAAAAGGGACCCTAATTTAGAGAACTACCCACATAGGGATTCGGGCTTCTTGCTGTTGGGCTGGGCAGTTTGACTCGTTGGCGGCTTCGAGGAAAGGCCGGGGAAGGAGTTGAGGTCTCAAGACTTTACGACTGAAAGCCTTCTCTCTGCCCTTACAGTACAGGATTTTCGTTTACAGGGGTAGAGTCTTCCATCTTCGGGTGGCAAGACATAAGGTCAGAGTGCCCAAAATGGTACTCTGCCTCAGGGAAGTGCCAGGAACGACTGACGGCACACTGCCCGTAAAGAAGTTGTCGAAGTCCAGGAAAGCCCTAGTGGGCCCGGGCTCTTTTTGAAGTTCGCAGCAGAGACTGGGACAGGAACGACAAACCTCATACCTAAATCGCGGAGTGGCATAGGGTAGGGTCCTCGATAACTCGGATTCTGTTCTTCTCAGCCCCACCCTGCCGTGTCTGTTACAAGTCGCTCAAAAGCAAGGCGTTAGTGCAGCAGGGGCAATGCAGAACCTTCATGCTAGAAGGATAGTGGTTCTGGTGTGTATTGTCGTTTGCCCGTACACGGACTGCAAAGGGATGTCTCACTCCAATCCAGTATTCCCTCCCCTCACTAAGCAGCAAATAGATTTGCTGGAGATCCCTCTACACGAAACCAAAACCAACAAAACAACAAGACACATCCCTAAACCCTCAACCCTAAACCCCTAAACCCTAAAACCTAAACCCTACACGCTAAACCCCAAAACCCCAAAACCCTAAACCCTAAACCCTGATCCAAAATTTCGAAACTACCTCGCGAGCTCCTCTACTCCGTCTCTTCCAGCATCTTCTTCTCCGATGCCTGCGAAACCCCCCACTGACAGGAGTTAGGATTAGGGGGACCCTTGGGGATATAGAGCCACTCAACACGGTCCCCTTTAAGAGAGCCCTAAATACTACCTAGGAACGGACTCTGTGGTGCTTTAGGGCTTCAGCAATGTAGCGCTGAGGGTTTAGGGCTTCGGGGTTTCAGGGTTTACGGTTTCTGGGCTTTAGGGCTTTTGGGGTCTCGAGCCTTGGGTCTGATCCAGGCTTCTTCGACTTGGACAAGTCTTGAAGCCTACAGGTTCAACCTTTTCTCCATCTTTCCGGAAGCTTGCAACTCCGACTGCGATGGCATGGATTTACAGATTTATGGAAGGATAATCTTACGATAGACACGGCACCGCAGCACTGTTGGATAAAGAGGACGGTGGTGGCAAAGTCAACATCGCGCTGGTGATCACGGTGTCTGCTGCGGAGGATGCGAACTTCGATGATAATGTTAATGATGAGGGTGATGATGATGATGATGGTGATGATGATGATGATGGTGGTGATGGCGACGATGATGATGATGATGATGATGATGATGACGGTCGTGATCATGATGGCAGGGATGATGAGCAGCATGACGACGTCGGTGAGGGTAAGTTGGCGCCCCCCCCATCCACAATGGTGGTGCCGGCGATCATGACAATGCTTTTGTCACAAGCGATGACCGAGGTGCAGTAGTGACGATAAAAAGTGAGGCAGACGGAAGAAGCATGAGATCGATGCCCAGCTGACAACTATGACGATTACGATGGCGTTGAAATGGGCAGTGAATTGCCAACGGCGGTAGCATCCTTTTGGTCCTGCTTTGCCGTAACCAAGATAGCAAAGCACTCCCCCTCACTCTCCTCCTCCTCCTCCTTCTCCTCCTCCTGCTCCTCCACCTTCTGCCCACTCATCCTCATCCGTGTCATCATTGTCATCAATACCATCACTACTGTATGATTCCTGATTGCCGTCATCATCCACACCAGCAAGCACGCATGGACTTTATTGCAGATCCTGCCAATGCTTACATGTCGACTGTCGCTACCCTCGCCTTCAAGTTATCCACATGCCTGCCCCCTCCCCCTAGACCCTAAACCCCTAAACCCCTAAACCCTAAACCCCTGAACCCTGAACCCCCAAACCCTGACCCCTGAACCCCTAAACCCATCAAACCCTAAACCCCTAAACCCCGAACCCTAAGCCCAACCTCCGGCAAGACAGTTCGAAAGACCCTGCAACAAAACGGCCTCAACGGTCTTCTAATCGAGTTGCTGCAGGTCTAAAACCGTGCATAGCCATCTTGCAAACACAAAGTTGTACGGTTTAAGTTTAGGGTTTGGGGTTTAGGGGAAAATCAATGATGAGTCAATGATGATATTCCCCTTATGATCCCGATATAATAATCCTATTTAGGGCCCTATTCTTATTCTAGATCTGAAGGCCCCCCGTATTCAGTGCAGCCACCTTCTCGGGAGGCTGCGACCTGAGCGAAACATCTCTCAGCCCTACTTGGAGAGTCAGGGGACTTTGGTTTAGGGTATGGGTTTAGGATTTAGGATTTAGGGTTTAGGGTTTAGGGTTTAGGGTTTTAGTCTAGGGCAAGTAATATTCAAACGGCGCCGCATCGCCAGCCGTGGAGAGCTACGAAGACTCGGTTTATGGCGGCAGGGTCGAGAGAGCGCTCGAGGTTTAGGACGAACCCCAACCGTATGCAAAACATGGGGGTAGTTCTCTAAATCAGGGTCCCCCTTTTAGGTCCCCAATATAGTACGGCAGTCTTATGAAAAGGAACCCTAAAAGGGACCCTAATTTAGAGAACTACCCATTTGAGCACCAGAACGCCCCAGCCCTCAACCCAAGACTATGGTGTGGTGGCCAAGTATGCTGCGTGGTGTTGCCCTGTAGGATCAAATTCATTGAGTTGCCTTACGGCTGCAAGCTTCCAAACGCCTTTGTACTTTATGCATACTTCCCAAGCCCTTGCAGCCTAAAGCTTTAAACAAAGCAAGCCCGAACCTGAAAACGAGCTCTGTGTGGCAGTTTTCCTTGCAGCCTGATGCATCCTAAACCCGATGCACCAAACTGCATTCGGGCCTATTAAACCAATTCCTAGCGCCTTGCTCGGTGAAGTGTCTTGCAGCACTTGACGACCAAGGCCTATATGTTTCGCCATTAGCACGTACGCCTTTGACAACGCATCCGGGACGCTTGTAACCCGACAGCGCAATTAATCCTTAAACCCGTACCCTAAACCCTAAACCCGAAAATCTCAACCCAAAGCCCTGA
Organism: Rhodospirillaceae bacterium; assembly: GCA_965228575.1. GTDB lineage: Bacteria > Pseudomonadota > Alphaproteobacteria > Rhodospirillales > Rhodospirillaceae > UBA11612. The sequence continues at coordinate 93,144 of CBDDHW010000004.1, forward strand.
GCCCTAAACTCCTAAACCTTTGAGAATGCATCCAGGACACTTGTCCAGCCATGGGCTCAGCTGTGGAGGCACGAAGCCGTCGGGACCCATCTCAGCGATTTGCATCTCCTGGTCAATCAAGGGACCAAAGGAGAGACCCTTGAAGGGACCCCTTGGGGTTATATAGGGGCTGTATGAGACTATGGGTTTAGGGTTTAGGGTATTAAGGTATATAATTAGGGGCTTTGTGAGCCTATATAAGGGGTGTATAAGGGTTCTGTAGGGTATTAGGATGAGGGTTCCCTTCTAGGGGGTCCCTCTTGCCCCATCATGGTCAGACGCGAGCTTCTCAGCTCCGGGCCCTAAGCCCATTAAACTAAACCCTAGCCTAACCCTAAAATCCTAAAAGCAGCCTCAACCCCTAAACCTCTGAACCCTGAACCCTTAACCCCTGAACGCCTAAACCCCGCAACCCCGTAAACCCCTAAACCCCTGAACCCCTAAACCCCCTAAACCCCCCGAAACCCCTAAACCGCTAAACTCCTGAACCCTTAACCCTAAGCCCCCGAAACCCCGAAACCCCTAAACCCCTAAACCCCGGAACCCTTAACCCTAAGCCCCTGAACCCCTAAACCTCTAAACCCTTGAGGCTTCAGGAGCATCATGCAGCTTGGGATTTAGGCTGCGGGTCTCGGGTTGCAGGCTGGGCTGCTCGGAGCCGGGGGGCCTAGGGATTTAGGGGTTTAGGGGTTTAGGGGTTTAGGGTTTAGGGATTAAGGGTTTAGGGATTTAGGGTTTAGGGATTAGGGGTTTAGGGGTTTAGGGTTTAGGGGTTTAGGGGTTTAGGGGTTGGGGAGATTTGTAAGGCTGTAGAAGGGTTCTTAGACGGGTTTGCAAGGTTTGGGGGCTACCCCAAGAATCGCTACGCCAGAAAACCCCTGATTCTGCTGATGCATGAAACGTGCGGCATGGCGCATGAGTGCGGAACTACAGTGGGGCGAGCTCTTGACGTACCCAAGCAGAGGTGTGGAGGGGAGGGAGCCCCAATCACAATAGCAAGCGCAGATGAGCTTTCATGGACGTCACAGCTACGACCACCATGAAAGCCGCGACCATGCGACCACTCAACGACCTCGTCATGTTGGTCACTCTCACTTTCTTCCCAACATCATTACTGCTGATAGCAACACCAGCAGCAGCAGCAGCAGCACGGTCAGGTCAGCCTCATCGTCATCTTCAGCATCATCACCGTCATCACATGTCATCACCATCATCCCCATTAAAATCCCCATCACCATCCCCATCACCATCACCGCCAGCATCACCTTGTAGGCCTCAAGCGTGTAAGGCTTTCGGGCGCTGATGGATTCTCGGGTCGAGGGATCTTTGGGGCTTATCGCCCCTGAACCCTCGGAGTCACAGGGTCGAAAAAAGTGTAGAGTGAATATAGGGTTGGGGGTTGAGAGTTGAGGGGCTTAGGGGCCTTTAGAGTTCAGGGTTACCCTTAGCATCAAAATAGCTTAAAAGCCCTCTATGATACGGGTGTTTGGGCCCAAGAGCCTTAAAATATGATTCCTGTGAGGGTGGTTTAATATAGGGGCCTTAACAATTAGAATACGGTTTGGGGGCCTATTATCCCATAATGATAATAAGGAACCCCCAAAAAACAGCATTGGTGATTCTTTAGGCCCCTACATTAGGGTCCAGGGATAGGGCTGGAGGATCCCAGGTTTCAGGTCCCCCGCGGTGCCTCGCAGCAGAGGAAGCATTGCAACGTGGTGTCCACGGCCAGCTCGAAGATGCTTGTGAAGAGGCGACCCACGACGTAGCCTGAGAAAGAAAAACAAAACACGGAACTCAAACCCTGCGAGTTCTCCGACAGTTCCATGCTTCCGCCTCCTTTTCTTGAGGATCCGACTATGATGCTGCCCTTGGGCTCATGTAGGGCCTTTAAAGCTTAGGGTTTGCTTTTGCTGTTGGCTTAGGGCTTCTTTCTCTGCTGACAAAAAAATGGGATCTTCCTCTCTGCCACCTTGGCCTGAAACTCACCTTCCACAGGAAACCCGTGACAGCTTTGGCAGGTGTATGGGGCTTAGGGCTTCTCTGACGGATCCTACAAAGTGTACTGGTCTTAGATTAATTAGGGCTTTCAAGGGTCAGCCTCTCTAACTCTCTCTCTCTCTCTCTGCAAAGTGGATCCTTGAGCTACTTGCGACCGGCCACCATCCCAAGCCAGTGAAGCTGCGCAGCTCTGTAAGCTGACACTGAAAGGCTACGTATGATTTCGATATCTTCTTTGGATATTTGGGATGTGATGCCCGGGGTCTGGGATTCAATGGAAGGTCCCAATGTGTGAGCTATATTTAGACTGCAAGGTGAGTTCTTGCCGGACATTGGCCCCAATCTTCGGAAGCAGCACAGGAACCGTTCAGGAGCATTGGAATAAGAATGCTAGCACATGCTTGAGTAATAAGTGTTGATAGTTGGCAAGGGCGGTTCTGGGATGTGTCCCAGCCAGCAACACAGCGTCGACGAAGCTATCTTTAAGCCTAAAGGCTTTGAAACAGACTGGGTAACTCCAGCCACAATCCCAAACCACGCGATCAGCAACGTGCACGACCCTAGACCCTAAACCCTAAACTCTAAATCGTCCAAGCTTTCCCGTGTTGACTGCAACACCTCAACCGACAGAACCACACTCTGACCCTCTATCTCTATGCACACAGACTCTACCCATAGGCCCCTAAGCAGTTCCGTTTTATGGTTTATATTTAGAATCCTATAAGGTAATCCCAAAAAGGAACTACTTAAGGGCCTATGGGTAAACCCTATCCTTCCAGAAATTGGGCCTCCAAGCCTTAGTCCACCAGCAGAGACCTTCCAACCCCGAAAAACGCGCACGCTGCAGCAGCCTAAGAAGCGAATCCTGTCAAGTCGAATTCCCAAAAGGCCCCAGCTCCTATAAGGCTTCCTAAACCCCGAAACCCTAAACCCTATAAAGCTTCCTAAACCCCAAAACCCTAAACCCTAAACCCTATAAAGCTTCCTAAACCCTGAAACCCTAAACCCTATAAAGCTTCCTAAACCCCAAAACCCTAAACCCTAAACCCTATTAATAAAGCTTCCTAAACCCCGAAACCCGAAACCCTAAACCCTACAAAGCTTCCTAAACCCTGAAACCCCAAACCCAGCCGGGACACCCAAGATGATGTAGATGATCATAGGGACCGCAGGGGCCATCGCAGGGTGGAGGCCCTGGCTGACGGTTCGAGGGCGTATCGTCTTCGGGATTTTTGCCTTTTTTTGGGGGGGCTTAAGGATTTAGGGTGTAGGATTAGGGTTTAGCTAGGGTTTAGGGTTTAGGGTTTAGGGTGTAGGATTATGCCTTGGTCTTGGACAAACACAGGTGCTGCTGCGGCATGTGGTGCATGGATGTGCGCTCAGTTGTGGTCGCTGACACTGTGAGCTGCCAAGCTTCTTGTATTTCCGTTATGCTGCCCTAAACCCTAAACCGTAAACCCCGAAAACCCCTAAACCCCGAATGTGACCCTAAACCCCTAAACCCTAAACCGTGCCATGATTTATCACTTTTGCCTGGTCTCATCACTACCAGCCACTTCCGAGTCGGATGAAGCTTTGGATCTTACGGTCGCCGGCAGATTTTTCCGAACTTTCGGATGCTTCACCCGAACAGCCAATAAAGCTACGAGAGAGAGAGAGAGAGAGTGTGTGTGTGTGTGCGCGCGTGTGTGTGTGTGTGCCGATAAGTGTCGATACCTGTGTCTGTGCTTCGAAGTATTCAGACTTATGGCAAGCTGCATTCACAATGTAAGACTCGAGGCCCAAACAAGGTCATGCTTTCATAATGCCTGCCACCCTGAGGCCCTGACGCCAAAGCACGAACCCAAATCTGAAAACGGCGATGATCAAGTACATGTGTGGTGGTGGGAGTACATGTGGCATGGTCCGTGTGGATTCTGAAGCCAATGTTTTCAACTTGAGTCTTCAACACCAGGATGTGCGACACTGAACTCTGCAGACCTGGAGACAGAAACCCGCTACGCCGATCCATGGTGAACGTGTATTTTCAGCTTGCCGGTCGAAGACTTTGCTGCAGGCACTCTTCTACCCAACTGCAACCTACATGTAGAAACCTAGCATGCTTGAAGCAACAAAAACAAGCATGGGATCATGTCGAGGTTCAGGGTTTCGCGCCTTTGGTTTCAATTTTTGGATTTCGGATCTCGGACTACGGGATCACATTCAGGTCCCTTCAGTTGCTCTAACTTCAGTGCTATCAACTCGCTATGTCAAGTCAGGAACCCCTCAACCACCCCAAGCCCAAACACCCCTCAGCTCTGAACCGCTAAACCCTGAACCCTATAGAACATTAAAGGACAGGCCAGGTTTGCAGAGAGTGTGAAGTACCCCAGCACAGCTGTACCGGCGGTCTGGGATGTGCGTGGGATGCGAGACTACGTGCTCAGAGACTCCAAACACTCCTAGTTGAGGAATAGACTGCTAATCATAACGGTATCCTGAACATGACTTCTTGAATCTATATACGAAGATCCTCCTAGACCGAAAAGAACCAAAAAGAAGTACTTGCAAGTCGAACCGAAGGAGCTCATGTTCATTACATGGTGAGAACCCGATCCTGGAATTGCATCTACATAGCGGCCCCTAATCTCCATGGCTTCATCGTAAGTATAAGCATAAAGGTGTGTGAATATGACTATATTTATAATGTTGAATTCTGTCTATCTCGCGCTACTGCTTTGTACATATTATGTCCGTCAAGACCCATGTAAGCATGTAAGGGACGAAGCCATGCTCTAAGCTCAAAGGCCCAGTCCCGGTAGCCAACCCCAAAACCAAAAGGACTTTATGATATTAAGGCTTACATGGATCCCAGAGGTACGGTTGATGATATAAATCCTGCATTACCGCATAATAAGGAATATACCATAATTCCCATAGTTTAGGGTGCTTGAGGTAATGCAGGATTTATATCATCAACAGTATATAGAATAATGGCCCTCTACAGGTCCTGGGCCATTATTTGCCTAGCTTTAGAGCTTTAGGTGCCCACTGAATGGAGTTCTTAGGGGTTTCGACCGTTGAGGCTCCTGGAAGGCGGGGGTTACTACTCAGAAGACTGCTCTGGGGGCTGGGGGCTGCATTTCTGAGTCAATCCGACTGTGGTCAGAAGTGTTTCGGCCTGGAAAACAGAAGGGAGCTGGAGTACTACTGTTGATGATATAAATCCTGCATTACCTTAAGGCCCCTACACTAAGGGAATTATGGTATATGCCTTAATAAGGGTAATGCAGGATACATATCATCAAGCGTAGCCTGGGGGCTTGCTATGGGCTTAGGGGGTTTAGAGTCCATTCATTATCCTTGTCAGTCCTAGTCTGGCACCCACAATCTTGCGGAGGGATGATTTGTGATACGGTTGATGATAGAAATCCTGCACTACCCATAATCAGAAATTTACCATAATTCCCATAGTTTAGGGTCCTTAAGGTAATGCAGGATTTATATCATCAACAGTAGTGCTGCCTGGATCGTAGCAGTCGCACTACCAAGCTTGCTCCTATTATTATGTCAGGGTGTCGCCTGCAGCGTTGCGGCTGAGGTTTCGGGCATCGGGTGCAATTGGCGTCGCTTCAGCGTTTACAAAATAATATAGGGCCAGTCTTGGGGTACACTATACTATAAAAAGTTATAGTACAATACATATCATATCATAAGGAACCCCGAGTGCGGCTTCTGTATGTGCCCGTTGAGGTTGCCCCATATCTTTGTTACACTGCTGCCGTAAAACCTACAGTTAACCTACAGGCACTGTGGGGACTTGGTCACAGATCACGGATACAGGTCCACGCCGGATGACTTCTTGACATACCTTCAGTCCCCAACACTCCCTATGCCGCCGAGAAGCAATGAACATGATGCCGATGACGTGGATCATGCCTTGCAGCTGCCGTGATTTAATCCCTAAGCCGAAACATAGCACCCAGCTCCTTGCCAGGGGCCTACAATCCCAAAGATCAGACATATCATGTCGAACTTCCTAAATTGCGAACTCACCTCAGCCTCCCTAAACCCTAAACCCTGAACCCTCAACCCTAATCCCTAAACCAGCACGACAACCACTACAAGAAGCATCCTTGGCCGTCAGCCTCTCTTTCACAGCTGCTTTGAAAGAGCGTCAACAGCCAAAACTCGAAGCCTCAAACCCTAAACCAGGGACCGTAAACCCGGAACTCCAAGCATTAAGCCCTGCACCCTGAGCGCTAAACCAGACACGAACCTTACCTCCTGAAACCTAAACCCTCCATTTCACCGGCAAGCAAGACGAAAGTTCTCAACCCGGAACCCTAAACCCCAGTCTAAAACTACAGCTGGTGCTTAGGCTTAACCTCGTTCGGTGCCTTCCCCCAATACCACACACCGTAAAACCTTAAATGTCGCAACTCCCTACACCTAGCCCTATCGACCACCCAGAGAGCCCAATACCCCTTAAGTAAGGAATATACCTTAAATTATAGGGGCCTTAATTTTTATGATTTAAGGCATATTCCCTTTTTTTAAGGGGGTATTGGGCTCTCTGGGCATTGAGCCCTGGATCCTACAGCCCCGAGTCCGAGCCTAGAACCCCTGAGCCCGAAGCCGGAAAGACTGGGCTCTTGTTCAGGGATTTTGTATAAGTTACCATAATAGGGATCTATAGTAATTACCATAATGGGGGTCTATAGTAATTACCACAATAGGGATCTATAGGAATTAAATACTAAGATACTACAGTTACTACAATAATAAGGAAACCATTATGGTCTCCTTGTTATTATAGCAACTTAAATTAAATCCCTTGAACAAGACCGAACCACTGTTTCTTATGGGTGCGTTGGCAATGAGTAGAAGACGGCATGGTCGTACTGTAGAGTGTACCACAATGTTTCGAGGAAACTACAGGGGGGGAGCCTAGAGTATATTGGGCTTCTATAAGGCTTCTAGAAGGTATATAGATCTTCTATAAGGCTCCTATAACGGTAACTACCCACCTGAAAATGTCTAGGACAATGTTTCGAGGGAGCCACCAGTGAATGGTATGCTAAGCCCTTTAGCTCCATACTATCGAAAGATGCAGCCGGAATGCTACCGAGGATTGCCACGGTTCCGAATCGAAGTGCGTTCCTGTTCTCTGTAGGGACGTTGGGGTTTAGGGCTTAGGATAAAAGGGCCTTAAGTCTTAAACCAAATCCTGCTGCAAGGGTGGTTTAGTTACAAGGGTCTTGCAGTTGGTGTCACAGAATTGTTCTTGGGGCTCGGCCCATCGCTTCGCATGGCGTGGGAAGAAACGCCAAGACAAATTGTGATCGTGATACTGGCAACAATAACAGGCAACAAACACACCAAAACACAAACACACGAACACACAAGCAAACAAACACACAAACAAACAAACAAACAAACAAAGACAAACAAACAAACAAACAAACAAACAAACAAACACACAAACAAGCAAACAAACAAACCAACAAACAAACAAACAAACAAACACACAAACAAGCAAACAAACAAACCAACAAGCAACGAAGCAAACAGCCACACAATACTATGATGACAGTAAGAAGGACATTCTTCAACGATATTATCGCTTTCGCATTAAGCCCTCCATGAATCCAAAGCCTGGTATCCGGAATCCTAAGCCCAAAGGCACCAGCAATGCACATGAAACCTCAAGCTCCCAAGCAAAGTTAAAAAGCCTGAACCAGGACGCCGAACATATCAAAAGGCTCAAACCATGAACTCCGAATCTTATCCAAACTCCCCACTCCCGTCATAGTGCCTGCGACGAGGTATACCCAACTCCCCTATAAAGCCTACTTCAAGGTCCTAGTACACCCTAAACCGGCGAGGTCTTGGATCAACCTAGCGAAACTTGCTGTACGAGGTGCTACACAGCTTGGGGCTTATTGTAGAGGCCTTCATGAACAGATTCAAGTTCGGAGCCCATTATGCTACAATATCTTGGGGCTACAACATGGGAACATCAGATTTATGTTGGGGCTGTCAGGGTACATTGAATTTATTTTGGCATAAAAAGAAAGATGAGTCTGGGCAAACTTCACGGGCAGCACTGGCCACGCTCCAATCTGCTCGTGGCCTTTTATTTCCTTGAATCGGGAGTGCTTCGCATTCTGCTGGTCCCACTGGTGGCCGGCGACGGTTTCGGACTTGCCGGCTTCGGCCTGTCGTCGTGCCGCTCCACAACGCTGGAGTGAATTCGACCAGTAGGGAAAGCCTGGCGCGCCGCGCTTGCATGCTTTCGCCCAGCAACCTTTGAGTGCAGTCGACGAGCAAGGGAAGCATCGGCAGCATCAACGCCAGTGCGCGCCAGGCGGTACAGGCTTTTAAGCCTCCTTGGCGAGCGAGTTGGCCGTGCTTGCGAGCTCAATGGCGTTGATTTGCAGCGCATAGCCGTCGCGAACAAGCTGTTGGCAGTTGGTCGACAAGCGCACAATGTGTCGAAAGACGAGATCTGCGGGTTCGAAGGGTTTCGGTGGCTCCATGCCCCTCATGGAACAAAAGCAGAGGCTGGTTGCAGCCAAATTGCGTGAGCCGTAGCCATTTTGGGTTTAGGGGTTTAGGCTACGAATCAAATTCTTGCTTGCAACTGTAACTACGCTTACTTGTCCAGTATCCTCGGGCAACCAAAGGTTAACCATTAGGGCTATATAGGGGTGGCAGGTACACCAAAAAGGCTAAAGGTTAGCTCTACTATTGAGTAGGGGGTGTGAGTGGGTACTTGAAAGGCCGGAATGCAAACAGAAAACTACTTGTCCAGAATGGCCACTCCCAGCTAAGTGCCGAGCTTTAACCTCCGACAGCTCTTCGTAAGGGCCTACATCATAGACCTTTGCCCGAAACCCTGAACCCGCAACACGAAATCCTAAAAACCTGAAGCTCGATGCCCGGGGTCTGGGAGCTTATACGATAAATCCACCGTTCCGGGAGCCTAAACCGCTTAGGGGTTTAGAGTTGCACCTGGGGCTTTGAGCCCTGAAAAGCACTATCGTCCAGATTCCCACCGTGCTGCTTACTGGGCAAGCGGATGGTGGTTGTAGAGTAATCCCACCACGTCTTGCTGTTGCGACGATCAGGAAAAAAAACGCTGACAACGCTGGAAATCCGCCAAAGCCTGCTTGCCAGTCCCCCAAGACACGTTGATGCATGTTGCCAAGCCTTCGGGTTCGTCACCCTGAGGTATCTTGACTTTGCCATGGTTCAAGCCGATAGCCCTCTACTCTGGTTTCCAACATAAGCGCCTGAACTAGAATAGGGCTTGGGAGCATAGTATGGTAAAATCATCTGCATAAGGAACCCTTTCGGTAATTATTCAGACTTCTATACTTCTTGATCGACCCAGCCTGCCGCTTTGGTTTAATGATTTCAAAACAAGTTTGGGATTATAGGGGTCAGGAGGTTACGATTGAGACTTGCGAGGCGTAAGGCGTAAGGGTTGAATTTGGGGGTTTAAACCCGACACCAAGGCGCCTCAGAATCAGGAAGAATGCCTTCTTCGCGGAAGTGCAGAAGTTCGTACCCTTCAGGGCGATCCTTGGATACTCGATGCTGAGTTTCGAAGGGGTTTGCGGGCTGGAACATATTTGTAATTAGGGTCCACCAGAAGGCCAAATCTCGAAGCCGACAAGGGTGGGTTTGGACGCTGCACGTTGTGGGGAGAAGAAAATCCGCGCAGCTGCCATGTAGCCTAAACCGTAAACCCTAAACCCTCTTGAAACCTAGACCCTAAAACCCTAAAGCTCTGAAGCCCTAAAACCCGAAAGCCCTAAACCCTATGTAGCCTGAAACCCTAAAGCTCTGAAGGAATGATCTCCTGCTCTACCCACCCCAAAGAAATGAACCCGAAAGCCCAGGGCAGGGAACTGAATGTAGGCGTTCTTGTTCAGGAACTTGACCTGGGGCAGATGCAGTTGGGGATTTCGGGCATACCTTGAATCGAACCACCAGGACCAATTCCTGTGTCTGTGTGTTTTTTTTTTTTTTACGGGGGTCCCTGAATAATTCTGTCTATATTCGGGCTTATAGTCAGAACTTATGAGGCCATGGGTTATGGTAGCTTAAGGTAGGGTTCCGGGTTTAGGGTAGAGTGCAAGCGGTGCAAGCGTTGGGGTTTCGGTTTTTTGAGGTTCTTTTGCCCTGAAGCCTGAAGCCTCCAGCCCTGTGGCAGCTTGAGCAAACGAGACACCTGGAACACCTCAACACCTTGACGGCTGGGGTTTAGGGCGTAGGGTTTTAATTTCTGTCACACCCCTTTCTCTGTCTCTACAGACTCTGGCGCCGTTTGTCTAAATGCGATAAACAGAAATGAGTAAGTAGAACCGTGTCATCCACAAGGAAACCAAGCACATGCATTTCTGTGCAAGTCCACATACGTTGGTTCACATATCTCAACAATGTGTAGTTATCTGCATAAGAATGCGAGCTTACCTCGCAGATACCTTCGGGTCTGATGCACAAAAGTCCGAAAGCCCCAAGCCCAAACCGCAGGCCGTGGATTTACGGTTTGTGGTTCCCTCAGGCTGCTGCGCACTTCTCGAAGCACCAGATGAGGCATTGAAGCACTTTGAGGATCAGGACCTTGACGCGAAACGGCTAAACCCTAAACTCTAAACCCTGAACCTCCACACCGCGTCTACTGAACACGAGCTGTTGAAGGTGATGCCACTATCAGCGGCAGCTTTCAAGTATTTATGTCTGTACTTTGTTGCCCCTATATATGGAAAGTGAGGAGAGCTGAAATGCGGGAGCTGGCTGCTCCTTGGAGGGTTTTTTGGGGTTCTCGCGACCATTTCGGGGGCCTAAACCCATAGGCTCCTAAGTAGCTCCTTTTTGTGGTTCATACTTAGAATCCTAATTATAAGGTAATCCCAAAAAGGAACTACTTAGGAGCCTATGGGTAAACCCTAAACCCTAAACCCTCCATTTCGGGGAGTTGAAGTGGCCACTGCTGGAGACTGCAGGGATGACAGGCTCCAGAAGAAGCCCCGAGCTTGTGGTTTTAGGTTTTCAGGATTCAGGGTTTAGGGTTTAGGGCTCAGAGAAGCTGTTGAGTTAAGTTCACCAACAAAAAAAGCAGCAACTCTAAACTTCAAAGCTTTGCACTGAGACAGGGGCCAGCACCCTGTTCTTCTGCGCCTTGGCTTGCTGCTCGTAGTACTTGAGCAGGTACCTTCAGGGTGTCTATGGTTGCTATAATATAAGACTCACGGTTTAGGGTTTAGAGTTTAAGGTTCGAAACGGGGCTTAGAAGTTGAGCATCTATTTTCTTGGTGTCAAATGATTGTGTGTTTGGACACGGGCTGTATCGGGATTCTTTCAGACCTCTATTCGGGATCCTGGGTGGCTAAAAGGAAAACTTTGTGGCACAGAAGTCAGACGGCTCCAAGAGCAAGCAACCGCAAAACCCACACCCTTTACCACCTGAAAACCCTAAAGACGCAGCCCAAGACCCCATAGCATGAACCCCGCACCCAAATCCCACAACATGACCTACCCCCTCAGACTCTGCGAAAACCCCCAGCCCAACCCTCGTGCACGCCCCTTGAAGGTTTTCTGCATCCGGGACAACATCTGCAATAGTTGGCGGCCAAGCATCCTAAAGGCCCATGAAACACTTGTCGCAAGTTGTTGCGAGGCTCCACAATTCCGAAGACCTGAACGCCAAGCTCCTGCAGTCTAAACAGCAGCCTACGCTTCCTCTCAGCTCCGACGCGCCTGATGAATTGGATGACCTCGAGCCAAGCTCAGCAGCAGAGCACTACATACGATGTTGTGTTGTGATGTCGTCGTTGCTGTAAGGACAACAATGGGATCGGCAACGCCGGTAGCGGTATTATCATCGGCAATAATACAGGGGCTTCATAATGCCAATAAGGATACCGCAGCATTAGTACCATTAGTTTGAGCTCAAGCTTCTAGATTAGTCAATCAATCAATCAATCCTACTGTTAGGATTGGCGGCGCCTACATCCCAAGATCATAAACCCCTTTAGCCCTTACCTCCCTACACCCCAAGAAGTCTCGACTCCCTCGATCACTCTGACTCCATCACTTACTTGTCCAGTATCCTGGGGGAACCAAAAACTAACCTTGGGGATTACATGGGGATTTTAGTAATTACACCAGAAAGGCCAAACAGGTTAAAGGTTGCCTACTCACTACTGAGATTCTCAGAGTGGCAGCGATGATGAAGGCGCCGAAGGCCACCGAGCCCAAATGGTAGCGGAAGACCATGTGCAGGGATCGGCGAATGGCATCTCGGCGATTTTTTTTTTTTTTTTTTGGGGGGGGGGGGGGGTTATAGGGTTTAGGCTTGGCTTATGAGGGTTGACACTGCTTGCAGCGACCGGATCCCCGAAGCGTCGCTTACACCGAAGGCTCTGTCGCCAGGGCACTCTTGCTGCCTTTGTTGGTGTTCTTCGTGAAGAACCACACCTTTGCCGGGGGCCGATTTAATTGTCTTCTTCACTATGCTGTACCCCAACCGGAAGCCGCTGCGGGTGAATGATCATTGTGCTGTGGGAAGCGTACTTACTAGGTGGACCACACATATAAAAAAAAAAGAAGCTTACACTCCTGATGCATGGCCCTACCCAGGCTCTGACCTCTCGAGAATAAACCATAACCGCACTACAAGTCCCGCTTCTTCCAGTCTGTGCCCGACCCCGAAAACACCGACTGCCATTATGTGCACAGACACAGAAACAACGTTAGACCGTTAGACATGCGCACAGGCACAGGCGCATGTTTTGTCTCAACGTGTCTAAGACATGTGTGCGACCATGCTTGTATGTGTGTACAAGTATATACAAGTTATAAGTTAATGTGTGTATATATTAGGTGTATATATGTATATATATTGTAAATAGATATATACATACCACGCAAATGCAAGTGCCTGAATATAACAAACATGATGCTGTCTATAACGCGAGCAATTAGGTTTCGGGTCTCTGTGTATGTATGTGTGTGTCTGCCTGTACATGCACGTATACAGTAATGTATTTGTAGCTCACTATTTGCGCCTGTGTACCTGTTTGCTTACATCCACAAGACATATGCTATTGACCTACCCACCTACCAGCCTACGTAATCCCTGCCTGTGTGTGCCTGCGCTACCTACCTACCGACCTTTCGACCTGCCCACCCACCTGCCTAGCTTTGCATGCATGTTTGAGAGAGCCTCGACATAGCTGGAATGGTGCAACATGGGCTTCAAGGGAATCAGGGATCAGGTTGCGGGGTTTGAGTTTCGGGTTTGGGATTTCGGAGGTGGCGTTGTGGAAGCATTTCACGAGCGCACGCCACTAAGCCTGTCGGGTCGTTGTAGGTACTTTTCAGCAGCCAGGACTTGCGACCGCGCAGCATTGAAAGGCTTGTAGTTTAGGGTCTATAGGGTTTTAGGTTTGAGAGTGAGGGTGGACGTCATTTGCAGCTAGGCACAACCACAGCTCCAGCGATGATGATCTGACCGAGGGCGATGTTCAATGCGTTGTTCCTTCGTGCAATCTGCTGCTCTCTGCTGCGACAACACATTGGGCCTGTTCCAATCTACGAATAGCTTTGCTTTACTGTCCCCGTCAAATTGGAATGTGCTGTAACGAATAGTAGCAGCAATAATGACAATAATCATGATCATCACAATAAGAACAGTTATCATCATACCGATAGTCATAACAGTATTGTTTAGCAGTCATAATGCTACGGGCAATAATAGTCATGGTGCTAATAATCATAAAGTTCCCTATAATGGAAGCCCTAAACCCTAAACCCTATACCCTAAACTCCTAAAGAAAGCCCTAAACCCTAAACCCTATACCCTAAACCCCTAAAGAAAGCACCTGAACATCATCAGCTTGTCAAGGTAATAGCCCTTCAAGATGGCCCGCTAACAACCCTATAAGCCCCAAACTCCAATCCCACCACCCCTATACCCAAAAACCCTAAATACCCTAAATACCCTAAACCCTAAAAGCCCTAAACCCTAAAACCCCTAAAAGCCCTAAACCGTAAACCCTAAACCCCTAAACCCTAAACCCCCCAAAAAAACCCGTTATGCTCATTTGCTGTGTTGGCCCCTAGGAGTCAAGCCCAGGGGCCAGAGGTAGACGAAGAAAGACACTGCAAAGCCTGAGCTCAAAATTTGGGGGCTTAGGGTTTCAAGGGAAGTAGGGTTTAGGGTTGAGGGGTTTAGGGTTTAGGGAATTAGGGTTTAGGGTTTAGGGGTTTCGGGTTTAGGGGTTTAGGGTTTAGGGAATTAGGGTTTAGGGACTTCGGGTTTAGGGTTTAGGATGTCAGGGCTTCAGTGGGTTCAGAAGCTTTTGGGGCTTGGGGCTAAGTAGGGCTTGCAGGGTTTAGGGCTTAGAGCTTGGGGGGTTTCTTGGTGGGGTTTCTCGGGGCGTAGGGCTATATAAGTAGGGCTTACAGGGATTGTGTGTTTGTTTTTGGGCTTTAGGGTTCAGGGGCTTCTGAGGCGTAGGGCTGAGTTGGGCTTACAGGGTTTGGGCTTTTAGGGGCTTGCATGTTGATTAGGGTTATAAAGGGGCTTAAGGTTTAAGGTTTAGGGGTTTGCAGACTTCGTGGACTTGTTGTTTGAAAGGCGTTTTCCCACCCGCGGCGGTGGACCTATTCGCCTCACCCTAACTTCTCAGATTCTCACTGTAGTATATGATGATTTCATATAATACACTATACTATACTGAGTAATAACATACTATAGTATATAACAATTTCATATAATATAATATACCGTAGTATACTGAGTAGTTTATACTATAGTACACGGTAAATTCATATAGTCTAGACTAAAAGTTGCTCCGTATTCGGCTGGGATGTTGAAAGTGACTAATCCTGTGCTCAGTGCTTGGAGCGTTGCTTTCCTGCTGACATGAACAAATAGTCATGACACTTTCTGCCCGATGTCAGGCATGACAGGAATAGCCCTAGCCAACTTACAGCTTAGCAGTGTTGCGTGTCAGGGGTTCAACTGGTCTCCTTTGTGACGAAAGGTGCCTCCAAGTGATACAAGCGCCCCAAATCCCAACACAACACAAACTGAACCCTCGCAGAAGGCATCTTTGTGCAAAGGCTGGGTTGACCAGATTTCAGCCTGGCAGCGCCAGTCAAATCCGTAGCGCGGCTGGGAGCACTTCCAGCAGCCCATGGTACCGTTGATCAACTGCCGAAAGGAGGGGAGTAGAGTTTGGGACTTGCTTCACTCAACCTCTCCGCCTGTTCAACCCCAGACCCTGTCGTCCTGGGTTTACGACGACAGGGCCGACAAAGGGAATCCCGACGACAATTAACATGCAGATTAAATCGTATCGATCCCCAAGCAGCGATAGAGCGACCATGAAGATCGCGACGACCGTGACCACGACAACAGCGACCCGGACGACCAGTAACCACGACCACCATGACCACAACGATCGAGACGACCACGTTCATCTCCGACCACTAGGACCAGGACGACCAGGATCACCAGGAGACCACGAGGAGACACCAGGAGCTCAACAAGAGATCGCCGGGAGTCGAACCCTACATCCTACAAGCCCTTGACCGATGATTCCAGCAGCCGTTCCTACATGCCCCGCCCCACACCCTAATGCCTAAGCTCTGCATGGGCCCTGAAGCCTCTGATAGGGCTTTGAAAAAGGAGCCCTACATAGGGGCTAACATGAGCAATGCATCAGGCCCTTGTATTAAGCCGTCTCTGGTTGTCACAGCCTCGCAGCCCTCCTCGTCTTTCCAGACACTTCCAGTCGGCCAGGTGCCGGTGCACTGTCCTAGAGGCACATCGCAACAGCTCCCTTCAGCTGTTTTGTCTTGTTGACTCTTGCTTAGTAGTGCTCGTTGCAGTCCGGTCTATGGCTATAGAGTCTTAGAGACGTACACGCTGTGCACGCTACGCGTTCGGAGGTTAGCATCAGTGTCGTAGCCCATGCTGTCCTGGCGTGTCGGCGGTACCGTAGGCTTCGGCGTAGGTCGCAAAGACGGTCTTGGGCACGTAGTCTCGGTGCAGCCAGACCGTAAGTTGTGCTTACCCATAGGCCCCTAAGTAGTTCCTTTTTGTGGATTATATTTAGAATCCTATAAGGCAATCCCAAAAAGGAACTACTTAGGCGCCTATGGGTAATTTCCCTGACGTGAACTTAGGACGAGAATAGGCGACAACACCTTGGCAACAGAAGTTGCATTGCAATCGGGTAACTTGTCTCCGTATTCCGTGAGCTGGTTTGTTGCAGACATGGGTCGGTAATTACGAAGCATCCCAACGGCTTCATGGCTTCACAGCTGTCCAGCCGAGTAAGATACAGACTTTAAGAATGCAGTTGAAGAAAACACAGACACACACATACACCTAAACCCTAACCCCTAACCCCTAAACCCCTAAATCCCGAAATCCCTAACTCCCTAAACCCACACACACAACAAACAACAACTGTAGTGACAGTCAGCTTGCAAGACCCAACCCTGTCTACCAGCCAGGGAAGACCGCTTTCATACAGGGATCGGATCTTGAGGCCTAGCTGCCCTCATAGAAAGTCAGGGTTTAGGGTTTAGGGCTTAGGGTTTAGGGTTTAGGGTTTAGGGTTTAGGGCTTAGGGTTTGATGTGACGACAACGTTCGTGATACTCGTCGTATCATACGTGCATACAAACAATGCACGTACGTATTTCCGTGTATAAACACGTACATACATACGTACATACATCCATGCATGCATGCATGCATACATACCCGAAACGGAAGTAGCAGAATACACGTATTTGTACGTCTGTATGGATGTATGCATGTACGAATGTATGTAATACGTTGACATACATACCTGCATACATACGTACATACATACCTCTGGGACCTATAACTACCGAAAAACCCTACCCTACCTTCATACAAGCACACAAATAACATACCACGACAGTACATCACATGTCCTTTCCTTACCTGGTTACCTTACCTACCGTTACACGACAAATCATTGCACAAATACAATCATACGAACATACATACATACATACATACATACAGACAGACATACATACATACATACGTACATACATACATACATACATACACAGATACATACATACACAGATACATACATACATACATACATACATACATACATACATACATACTTACATACATACATGCGCACACATACACACTCATACACACTTATACATACATACATACACACTTATACATACATACATACATACATACATACATACATACATACCTACGTACATACATACATACATACATACATACATACATACATACATGCACACATACATACATACATACGTACGTACGTACGTACGTACGTACGTACGTACATACATACATACATACATACATACACACACACACATACACACATACATACTATACATACATACATACATACATACATACATTCATGCATGCATGCATGCATGCATGCATGCATGCATGCATACATACAAAGGCATACAAAGGCATACATGCACAAACAAATCCATGCCTGTTTGAACACCAGCCTACACCTGTTTGTTCGTTTATACATGTATATACAATTGCACATTTGTGTGTGTGTGTTTACATATGCACATATCCCTGTATACCGACACATGCATGTGTGTGCTCATCTTTGCGTTTGTGAGTGTGTCTGCTCTGCGCCGTGGCATAGGTAGGAAAGCAAGCGGGCAAACAATTCGATAGGCATGCAAAGGCACACTCATTCAACTCGAAATCCTCCGCCGCACCGGAAAGCCCAACCGCACAGAATCTTCGACGAGAGGAAGCCTCGTGCCCCAAGAGCCGCTAACCCACAAAAATCGCAAGTTTGCTGGACCGTCCCAGTAGCCGTCAGGCACCTGTCAGGGGCTTTCGAAGCACCGGGACAAACTTGAGGGTGTAGGGTTTTAAGGTTTAGGGTTTAGCATGCAGAGTTCGGGGGGTGAAAGGCTTCGGTTGCAAGGTGAAGCTCAGGTCTTGAAATTTCTGCGCTGTCGTGCTCACGCCGGTGAACTTGTGAGGCGAAGCTTGCGGAGTTCAGAGTTTACATAGCTTCGCATATGCACACACATGCATGTACATAGAAGGTATGTAATTCTAGCTACGACAAGTACGACTACTGCTACAACTGGCACCACCATTGCCAGCAGTGACGACGAAGACGACCAGGACTGACTACTGTGCTGCTGCTGCTGCTGTTACTACCTCTGCTCATGCTGCTGCCAGTGCCACTTGCACTGCTACTGCTACATGCTACTACTCCTATCTGCCGAAGGCTCCATAACTTCTATAACTCTGCTCGCAGTGACTCTTGCTAAGAGTGAGTCACGGAAGAGCATATCACTCAAGACCACCAACTCATACTCATCCCAGAAGCCTCGGTGAGGCATCCACCGCAAGACCACACCCCTCACTCCAAAAACGCAGCGGATCGGGTCCCAAAGCTTTACTCCCGAACCGAAACAGAAAAGCCCCAAAAAGGCGAAAACCCAGAACTTACTGATGTAGGGAAACCCAAATCGCGAACCCAACCTACCCCCCCCCCCCCCCACGACCTGGCTCAGCAAGAAGGCCGCAGATAGACCCCAAACCAACGTCCAGAGGCCAGCAACCAACGCCTCACAAAGGTTTCAAAGCTTAGGGAGGGAATGGGTTCAGGGTTTAGTGGTTTTGGGGAGGAAAGGGTTCAGATTCAGATTTTAGGACTTCGCGTTTAGAGGGAAAGGGTTCGGACAAAGATTGTAGGTTGGCTCAGAAGTTGGGGTTAAAGTCATGAGGTTGAGTCTAGAGCTTTCCATGACCATCTTCATAGTTATCCTTTAATCCAAAGACTGCCGTCATCGTCATCGCAGGCCCAACTCTGTGCTTCGTGATCCTGATGGCATGTGCAATAAAGAAAGGTTCAGAGGTCAATGGATCGTTTCAAGTGCGTTTCATCCCAGGCTGGGGTTTAGGGGCTTAGGGTAGGGTTTAAGCCAGGGCTTAGATTCTTAGACCAATCACAACCAGCCTGGTGGGGGATCCCAAGGAATTGAAATCCAAAGCCAGCAATCAAGTCTTTGAAGCCCGACAAAGTGCACAATAAGCACATACTCCTAAACCCTGAACCTGAAACGCACAGCCCGGAACGTTTGCTGTCGTATCTTAGGCATTCGGGGAAGCGAAGTCTTCAGTCTTCAAAGGCGCGCTGAATCTTTTCAGCTTTTTGAACTCGGTATGTGGGTAGTTTTCAAAAATTTAGGGTCCTTTTTTATACGGGTGCCGTAGCATATTATGTTGGGGGCCGAAAAATTTAAAGGGACCCGAATGTTGAAAACTACCCATGTGGACTTCATGGTTTCTGGCTCGCTTAGGTTTTAGGCGTGATAGGGGTGCAGCCCGTCAGAACAACTCTCTCAAAGCTGGTCTACCCATAGGCCCCCAAGTAGTTCCTTTTTGGGATTACTTTCTAGGATTCTAAACATAATCCACAAAAAGAACTACTTGTCAGTCAGTCGAAGTCAGACCGCTGTAACCTTCTCCTCGAAGCGGAAAGCTCCACAACTCGTCCTCGACCCCGAACCCAAGATCCTAAACCCGCCAACCTTAAACACCTACTACCCGCGACTCCGAACCCTAAACCCTAAACCGCGGCATGCCTGCACAGCAGGCAGGACCAATATCGTAGGTGTTTGCACCACGAAGACGGAAGCGACCTGGGTCGCTAAAAAAGGGCGATTTCAGCTTTCCAGGGGTCCTTGCTTGGCCTGTCAGATCCCGAAATGCCCCTACATTTCCCTAAACCCGAAACCCCTTAACCGCAACACCTCTAATGACCTGAAACCCCCAAACCCCTAAACCTGGCTCTACCCCTCAACCCTAAACCCCGCAAAAAAAAAAAAAAAACTGAACCTTCAACCACAAGGAGAATGTGGACTCAGAACCCCTGATCCATACAGAGCCCCAAATCAGCTCCAAAACTCCGGAACTCGAGGCGCTTGAAGTCGTTGGCTTTAGGGCTTAGGGCTGCTCGACGAACTCTACGACTCTGAGGCGCGCTCATCCTGCGTTATGTTTGAAGCTGATACTTAGCGTTTTATTTCGAGCGCCTAGCATGGAGCGGAGACTAAAAGCCAAGTAGGTAGGAAGCACACAGGCAACAGCTCAAAATGATTCTCGTTGAAACAATAAGTCATCACTCAAAACCCCTAAAGAAGCAAAGAAGTGACAGTGATAATCCGACCCAACTCCCCTAGACCGACCACTGTACCATGAAACCCTGTAACCCGAAGCCTTGTAGAGTATGCGTGTATGTATACATACATACATAACTACACACATGTACATACACATGTGTATACGTACCTATACCTACCTACCTACCTACCTACCTACCTACCTACCTACCTACCTACCGCCCTGAACCCTGAACCCAAAGCCCTTGACCGTGAACTCTCACGGGAAAGATTTCTGGTCTAGGCTCTAGACTCTTTTTAATTAGCATCTACACCCAGCAGCAAAGAAGTGCTAGTAATGAGAGTGTCTGTATAAGCAGTATTCACCCCTGCGCAAGGCCTTGTTGACCGCAATCGCCAAACGAATCCTGCTAGGCTCACGCGGAGGAAAAGCAGTGGAAGGAGGGGAGTGAAAGTTGGCCTAAACCCTTACAGGAGCCCTCTGCTAATTATTAAGGCCCATAAACCCAAAATCCTCAAACCCAAACCCTAAACTCCCGAAAACAGGCTATGAACACTCAGGGTGAGCCTATGGGAGAAGAGCCTTGGCTGGAGGAAGACCTACAGCTCCGATGTGTGAACGACAGGACTGGGCCAGTACACCTCCCGAGGCCCTGAAGTGATAGTAATTGTGGTATTCCTTTGATAAACACAGGGCTCAGGTAAAGGGCAGAACTAACATGAGGCGTAGCATCTAAGACTCTAAGACGGCAAGTCTACCAGCCAGGTTTCGATCGGAACGCAAAGCAGACGAATGGCTACCTTCGCCACACGACTGTTATCAACAAGCGGCTGCAAGTAACAAACGGAGTCTTGGTAGGATTGAAACTATCAACGGAAAGTCATCAAAACAACTCGCAAAATGGTACTGAGACGTACGGCAAGATCCCATGCTCCATGGCACCAAAACTATCTCTGACACTCTCTTGGAGGCCGCCAACCTCAGGTTTCGTATGAAGCCGCCTCTTAAAGTCACCGAGTTTTGATCATGGTACCCCAAAGAGTTCAACGATAAGGCCAGCTCCTAAACCCCCTTTTACCCGAAAGCCCAAGCCTGAGTCACTAAACCCTCAACCCTAAACCCCTAAACCCCTAAACCCCTAAACCCCTAAACCCCTAAACCCCTAAGCCCCTAAACCCTAAACCCCTAAACCCCTAAACCCATAAAACCCCTAAACCCATAAGACCCCTAAAACTCTTTCATAAACCCAACCGTAGGCCCTAAGCTAGACCGGCCTGTTTGTCAGGCAGCAAACTGCAATGCAGTAGATGAACGCCAGCACCTCCGACACGAGCTTTTGGGCTTTTAGGGCTAGGGCCCTACAAAAACTGAGAATTACAGGTTTTAGCTTTTCGCAGTATCTGGGCTGTTTGGTTATAGCGTTGTAGGTGCTGGCTTCTTTGAACACCACCAAAGAATCAACCCCAGCAACTCCCCTGCGACAGTACTGGCCGGGGGGTACCTTCACTATAAGGCCCCCAAATCCTCGAACTACGAACCCGTCCCCAAGATGAAAGGCAATCCCCCACACACTGAAAGCCGACACCCTAAAATTTCTTAGGGTGGGGGCCGTAATAATTACAATTAAGGTTCTGGGGTCTGCGATACTATATTGGAAATAAGGAACCCCTGAAAATGGTATAGGTAACGATTTAGACCCCTACATGTACCCTCCAAAACCCACCAAGCCTTGAACCCCTCAAACATTTTAGCCCCCAATCCAAATCCGAAAGTCTGCCCACAGAGCCGGCGTCGGTTTAAAGGCTGCTGAAGAAGCTAGGAGCACAGAACAGTAGAGTACAGGATTAAGCATTGTTGGGAGGGGACGGGGGGGAACTGGGGCGGGGAATGAAACCCAAACCCTCAACCCTAAACCCGGAAAGCATGAGCCCCTAATCTCCAGTACCGGTGTCAGGACAAGCGTCAGGGGATAAGCGAGATGTACCCAAAACTATGGTCTGGGGTAGTTTACCTTTCAACCCTGGCCGCAAAACCATGGAATCCCAGCGCCTGAAGCCCTAAACCCTAAGCCCAAAGCCCTAAGCCCTCAACCTGTACCCTAAACTCCCTAAACCCCAATTCCTTAATCCAAGTTTGACCCAACTATCCAGGGCCCGAGCCCAAAGAACATAGGCAAGAATCTCGAGGACGATTCGCAACTCCTGACCGTGGGAAGCTCGGACCCCCAACAGCTTAGGAAGGGGTGGGGTCGACCAAAAAAAATCTCATCATCTTGTGGAAAATACAGATCTGTTTGGAGGTTTAGGGTTTAGGGTTGGAGTCCTTCTGCTGAGGCGTCCTATTGGGATCTGAACACGCGGCGCCCACTTTCGAGAAGTACAGTGATCATATCTGACAATCCTCAGTGGCCGGTGCGATCACTCCGGAGCCTGTTGGTAATTTAGTTGAGAGTCCACCTATGTATGCATCTATACATATGTGTCTCGGTAGGTGGGAATAAATAAATAAGTAAATATGTATGTATGTATGTATGTATGTATGTATGTATGTATGTATATATATATATATAGAGATAGAGATAGAGAGTGTATGGACAAGTATGATAACTGGACCCTTCTTCTCTGAATCTCCCAGTTCGGGCTTGAAGGAACTGGGTATATAGGTCTCCGGCTCGGGCGTTGTGGTCTGCCAGCGGAGGTACTTGAGCAAGATCGTAGTAAGGCTGGGAGACAGGTGGTTCGTGTTCAGACTAGGTGAGGGGGCTTTGACAGGTAGTAGATGTGGGATCCACTTCTAGTGCGCTTGTCCCAGCTTCGTGATGCACTGCTTAAGACCAAGGGCGCGCAACTTACACTGACGCAAAGAGCACTCACCCGCCCCTGAGTTGCTTTAGCCTTGGAAGCCCTGACTGCAAGACATGCTCCCTGTACTCTCGTCGCGCTGTCCTCGCTGTTGACATCGAAGCCTCACATGCTGCAGCAACCAAAACCAGGCCTTACACCAAAAAACAATCAGCCTGTTCTCGCCCAAAGCCCTGCAGCCCTAAACCCGAACACTGGTGGTTCAGCGCTGTTATTTAACAAAAACAAATCCTCACAAAGACCAACCTGAGGCATATGCCTAACAAAAACAAATCCTCACAAAGGCCAACCTGAGGCGTATGGGCCAACCCTTTCCGCACGAAGTCGAAGAAGACGCTACAACAGAACATCCAGGAAACTGCCACAGGCCCAAAGACAAAGTGTGAAAACCAGGCTTTGAAGGTTGAATATAGGAGCCTTAATAATTCGAACAGGATTTAGGGGGGGGGTATAGTATACCAACAAAATCATGAACCCCCCAAAGCCCTATCCTCTTCATTAAGGCCCCTACACTAAGTTAGCGACGTCACCCTAAACCCTAAACTTCGGGTTCAAGCAGAGCCGAAGTTCTGGCATCCGAACATCTGCGTAAACAAGGGTTTAGGGTTTAGGGTTTAAGGTTTAGGGTTTAGGGTTTAGGGGTTTAAGTGAGCGACTTAGAAAGCCACAATCCGAAAGCAGTTCCGACCCCACGGCCACCCGTCAGGAAACGTTGACTAGGAAACCCAACATATCGTAGCGTACCATAGTAATTATAAAAAGTGTATTGTGGCATAGTATAGTTTAGTTTAGGTTCGTATAGCACAGTACGGAATAGGATCGATACAGTGATGTATAGGGCCGCTTGGGGAAGGAGCAAACCTCGAGCCAATCCTCCACAAGCAGAACACGAAAAGCAGAATGACACATGACCTCAAAACCCTGTGAACATCCCCTGACCCGCCATAACTATAGGGTACTAGAGCCCCTAAGGGCCCCATACAGTAGGTACCTAGAGGGGTAGGGATCGGTGGAGCCTAGGCTTGTGAGCTTCATTGCAGGCCTCCGTCACAAACCGGTCGGATCTGTCCAATAGGGTTGCACTCCTCCATGGCAGCTCAGGCTTTGGTTGAAACAGGGAGCAGCAGAAATCCGTGACCCGTAGGGCAGCGCTCCCGACATGCTGAGTCCATACGGTTCCGAATGTCTGCGTCCAAAGTCGAAGCCCTCAACCCCGAGCCCGAAACCCTGCATCTCGAACCCGAAGCCTTTCGGCCGGACCCCGCCAAACCCCCAACAAAATGCTAGCAACATCCCAAAAATAAAATGAAGGCAAAGCCCCAACGATAATCAAGACGCCCCTTAACTTAAACAGCCTTTTAGGGAACCAACCCTAAAGCCTAAACCCTAAGCCCACACGAAGCCCTAATCCCTTCGAGGAACCCTTTACCAAACCCTTGCAGCACCCGTTCGTCTCCTGCCACATCACATCTGGATCCTGGCTGAGCTGGGCTGTGGGAGCTCAGAGAGCTTCCCGGCTTCGGGTTTCGGGGTTGAGGGTTATTGGGTTTAGGGGTTCAGGGTTTAGGGGTTTGGGGGTTCAGGGTTTATAGTTTTTTTGGGGTTTAGGGGTTTAGGGGTTTAGGGTTGGGTTTTAGGTGGTCTTCAAGGAGCTAGGGTTTCGGCTGTAGGGTCAAAGGGATCTGCAAGGGTTCTCTAACGGATTGGTGTAGTTCTGCGTGCTAGGGTTTCTTTCTTGGGCTTTAGGTTTGGGTGTTGAGCTGTGAAGATCAACCCTCAACCCTAAACCCCTAAACCCTAAACCCTAAACACCCTAAACTCCTAAACCCTAAGCCCCTAAGCCCCTAAACCCCTAAACCCTAAACCCTAAACCCCTAAACCCCTAAACCCCTAAACCCTGCGCCTTTTGCTTCGGGCTTCGAGGTCTCGGGGTCCGGGTTGCGGGGTCTCGGCGGCTCTGCTCAGAAATGCTAGAGCCTGAACGCTCCGGCTGGTTCAGCATTCAGCATGTAGATTCTAAAATGTAGATTAGAAGGTTGAGGATACAATATATGATTAAGGCTTCTGGGTCGATGGTAAAGTCGTTGAGGGTTTGGGGCCTAGGGTCTAGGGTTTCGAATAAGTTAAGGGCTTTAGCGAATGGGTTCATCGTCAGTCGCTTGCATCCCTAAACATAAGCCACAACAGCCTCAAGCCGCGAAAGCCCTCAACCCCGACAACCCACAGCCGAAACCCGAAATCCTCAAAGCGTTGGTTTAAGGCATCATACATTAGGGCTCATAGGGGCTGGACAATACAACTGTGTTTACTGTCTGCTGGTGCTGCGTGGAATGGTCGTGTCTTGCCGTGACCATTGACAACGATGCAACATAACTGTTGCAACCTGCACGTCGTCATGTGTATTCCTACACTTAGAAAAGCCTCAAGCCGTAAACTCAGCCCCAAACACCCCATCAGCTGTGCCTGCGTGAAGCACCAAATCGTCTTCGCTTTGTAGCGGTCACTGTCCTGTCGATAAGCTTCTGCCGATTCAATCAATCTATGATGGCTCAGGTTTTCAGAGCTTTGGGGTTTGCTTGTTTGTAAGCGTGCTGAGCGCACCCTTGGCATTTGGAGTTTGGGATTATGTAAGGCTCTAGGGCTATATTCCCAAAACAAATCAACAGGGGCGTAGGTTGTCTGCTGCTGCAGCCTTTCGCCGGTAGAGAGACATATAAACAACTGTAGCATGTGTATGTATGTATATATATATATATACACAGACATGTATGTAAGTAGAACCTCTATGTATAATGTGGCGTTTCTGTCTGGGGTAGATATACTCTAGCCAAACAGTAGACAGAGGTTTAGATAGTTTAGACAGTTTGGGTCGCTCCGGGCGGTGCCGCAAACTGTCTAAACTAGTTACAACGGAAGAGTTTGGATGGCTTAGACAGTTTGGGTGGTCCGGGTGAGGCCCCAAACTATCTAAACTATCGAAGCCGGGAGGGGTTTAGATCGTCTAAATAGTATAGTTTGGGGGATCCCGCTGGTTTGGGGCGAGGAGGTTTAAATAGTTAAGAAAATTTGGGGGTCCCGGGTGGGGCCCTATCTAAGCCGGGAAGGTTTAGACATTTTTTAATACTTTAGATGGTTTAGATATTTTGGGAGGGTCCCGCTGGCCTGGACCAGGGGAGACCGGAAGGGTTTAGATAGTTTTGCGGGTCCTGGTGGGGACCCAACCGATCCAAACTATCTAAACCAGGAGGCTTTGGATAGTTTAGATCGATAGTTTAGATAATAGTTTGGAGAGTTTAGATAGTTTTGGAAGGTCGCGCTGGTCTGGACTAGGTAAGACCGGGAGGGTTTTGCTTGTCTAGATAGTTTGGGGGGTCCGGTGGGGGCCCAAACTATCTAAACTATCCAAACCGGAAGGATAAAGATAGTTTAGAATGTTTGGGGGGTCCGGGGTAGGCCCCAAACTGCCTAAACTGGGTAGGTTTAGAGAGTTTAGATTTAGAGAGTTTCGATAGTTTGGAAGGGTCCCGCTGGTCTGGGCTAGGGGAAACTGGGTGAGGCCCCAAAATATCTAAATTATCTAAACTATCTAAATTTAAATATTTAAACCGGAAGGGCTAGGGGGACCGAGAGAGGTTAGATAGTTTAGATGCTTTGGGGAGTCCCGGGTGGTGCTTCAAACTAGCCAAATTCGCATTTTCTATAGTTTACATAGTTTTGAAATTTGTGGGGGCCCCGCCGGTCCGGTGTGACACAGGGTGGTGTGATGCGCGACGCCGGGCACGACAGCGCGGAGTGATCCGCGATGCGCGGTGTGACAGGGTGTGATGCGCGACGCCCGGTACTATAGGGTAGGTAGTTTCGCGATGCCCGGTGTGACAGGGTGGTGCGGCCCCCTCAACTTTTATTGCCGTGATGCTCTTGAAAACCTTCAATCGCAAGGGGTGTCCCCGTCATCTTCTCAGGCGATGTTGCTCGAACACCCTCAATCGCAATGCGGCGATTGTGCACCGGAAAACCTTCAATCGCGAGGAGTGTCCCCCCTCATCTTTTCTGGCGATGATGCTCTCGAAAACCCTCAATCGTATGCAGCGTCCCCTTCATTATCTTTGGCGATGTTGCTTTCGAAAACCCACAACCGCAAGGAATGTCCCTCTCAGCCTTTTCTGGCGATGTTGCTCCTGAACACCCTCAATCGCAAGGAGTGTCGCTCTCAGCCTTTTTTCTGGCGACGTTGCTTTCAAAAGTCCTCAATCGCTAGGAATGCCCCCCTTCACCTTTTTCAGCGATGATGCTCTTCGAAACTTGTATAATCGGAAGCAGTGTACCCCTGCAGCTGTTCCGGCGATGATGCTCTCGAAAACTTTCACTTGCAAGGAATGTCCCTCTCAGCTTGTTTTGGCGATGTTGCCCTCGATCACCCCCAATTGCAAGGCCGATGTCTCTCTCTCTCTCTCTCTCTCTCTAGAGAGAGAGAGAGAGAGAGAGAGAGAGAGAGAGAGCGAGCGAGCGAGAGAGAGAGAGAGAGAGAGAGAGAGAGTGAGTGAGTGAGTGAGTGAGTGAGTGAGTGAGTGAGTCAGTGTGTGTGTGTGTTGTTTCTGCAGTAAATGCACTTTTCCTTGCATCCGACCCAAGACCGTAAATCCTCCATCCGGAACCTTCATCCCTAAACCTCTCATAGTTTAAACTTTAAACCGAAGTCCAAAACCCGAAACCCTTAACCCTCAAACCCGAAACCCTACGCCGCCGTAAGCGTAGAGTCATGGAAACGGCAGTGCTGCATGGGTGATGGTTGGGCATATCTGGAGGTTGTCAGCTCATGCACATTTAAACGTTACACTCAGTGCTAAATCCTTGACCCGAAATCCTAAACCCTAATCCTGAAACATTGATCCTAGTCCTAAATCCTAAACCCTAAATGCGGAACTCCTGATCTTGACCCTAAATCCTAAACCCTAAATTATGCTGAACCCAACTCCTGAAGCCTGTAGCCTGCAACCTACAGACGCCACGATCTCGCGCCTTCTTGAAAGCTCTGAATCTAACAGAGGGGCCTTCCTACTGTTGATGATATAAATCCTGCACTACCTCAAGGACCCTAAACTATGGGAATTATGGTAGATCCCTAATTATGGGTAATGCAGGATGTATACTATCAACCGTACTTCGAGCCGGGTTTTGGCTTTTATCATACTGTAAGTTTCGTAAGGAACCCAGAAAGGAACATTGGTTTCTAGTTCTTCAGGCTGCTATAGTATCCTTGCGGAACCCCAAAAAAAATCAGCTCCTTTCTCCAGCAGGCAAGGCAGCTTTGGGGTCTCTGGGATTTAGGGTCTGGGTCGGGCTCGGGGCTCCGGACTTAGTATTTCGGGTTTAGGGTTTAGGGTTTGGGGGTGTCGGCTTGAGGATCAAGGGTGGCTTAAGGTTGTGGGGTCTAGGGTCTTGGGAGATCGTGTAAAGAATGCGACTGGCCTGGAAGGGATTTCGGCAGAAGTTCTGGACCAGATTCCTGCGAAGCACCAGGATCCATGCTCGGATTTCGACTCTACTCGTCTTCGATTGGGACGCGTAGGGATCAAGGGTTGCAATTCGTGTTTTAGGGGCGGGAGACTCAGATTGTAGTGTTCAGGAAGTTCCGGTCTTTCCGGCTCCACTTTGGATATTTGATGCCTAAACCCCAAACCCTAAACCCTAAACCTCTAGACCCAACACCCCTAAACCCCTAATTGATATGTTGCCGGACCAATGCAC
The DNA here is from genome assembly GCA_965228575.1 of Rhodospirillaceae bacterium. Lineage (GTDB taxonomy): Bacteria > Pseudomonadota > Alphaproteobacteria > Rhodospirillales > Rhodospirillaceae > UBA11612. The sequence continues at coordinate 122,009 of CBDDHW010000004.1, forward strand.
CAGCACTGCGCTCTCGCAGGAAGCTCTAAACTCTCCCTGCCACGCAGAGGTCTGGCTTAATGTAGGGGCCTTAATAATTAGAATGGGGTTTTGGGGGCTCCTTATTATAATTATAGAATTAAGGGCCCTTATATTAATTACAGCTGAAAGGGCCGTCAAAGGCTTGAGCTGTGGAGCTGGGGAGGCTTTAGTGTGCCAGGGTGGCTGCGAGTTCGAAGATAAGAACTCAACCCCTGAGCCTTCAAGAACCTAATAACAGGTTTAGGGTTTAGGATTTAGGGTTTAGGGATAACGCACTGCGAAAGCAAAGCTTTGGGTTTCGGGGCTTCGGTTTTGGTTCTTTGGTTCAGGGGCACCCACCAAAAGCAAAGAGCACCCGTTCGTAACTTGTCCGTTCACGGGCGCTTGTTTCTGCAACCCAAACCCAGTACGACCCAGTAACCACCCTAAATCAGAAATCCCATCACAACACACGAAAAAACTCAAGCCCCAAAATACATCTCAACAAATGAAACCCAAAGCCCGAGAACAGCTAAAACCTTAAACCCTAATCATCCCCTTATAGCCATAGAAACCCTGACGCCCGAAAGCCCCAAACCCGAACATAGGGGTCGCTAACAATAATAGACTACACCACCCCCCCCCCTTCTAGAAAAAATCATCGTGTATTTCTGGGAAAGCCTATGGTAACTCTAGTAAAGCCCCATAGAACCCCTCATAACTGATGTAGAACTCTTCACTCTCTTCACAGAACCTTTTCAAAAAGCCCATTCTCATCACTAAGGCCCCTATGCGAAATTGCTGTAGTCCTTGCAGTAAGCCATATAGTACCCGTTACAGGAAACCCATTGAATTAGTAAAGCCCTGCAGCCCTAGACCTCGGAAACCTCTTCCCCATTCTGATTCCCTAAGCTCTAAGCCCTAACACCTTCCTTAGAGCTTAAACCCTTAAGCCCAAACCTTAAGCCTTAAACGATAAACCCTAAACCCTAAACCCCAAACCCTAAACCCTAACATACTTCAGCCGAAGCTTCGAGTCTGGGTAGTTGGCAGCCGTGTAGAGGGGACCCCGAGAGTCCGGGATCGCAGCATCGCCTTAAGGAGGCTTGGGTTTGGGGTTGAAGGCTTCAAGGGAGTTTAGGGTTTAGGGCTTAAAGAGGTTGCGTTTAAGGGGTTTAGGGTTTTGGGTTTTGGATTAAGGTTTGGGATTTAGGATTCGGGGTTTAGGGTGCAGGGGCTTAAGGTCGGAAGCCTACGGCTAAGGGTTTAGGACGAGGGTTCAAGGGTCATGGTTACCGGTTGTTTCAGGTTTAAGGTTGAGGGAGAGGTTGGGGGTTTAGGGCTCAGAGTGAGGTTCCGTAAGGTTTAAGACCTGAGAACCGTAGCACGTGGCATCGTGGCTGTTGCTCTTACACTCAACCTGGCCAAACCGATACTCGTTCTCCAAAGAACTGCTGCGACATCGGACATCATGAAACCATTGTCTTTCTTTGTTGTGTGCGAAGCCCACATCTGCTATAAGATCATGATTCTTCCAAATCCTAAGCGAACTGCCAGTAGAGCAAGGAACAGACAGTGAGATGATGGCTATGCCGTCAACCACAACGAACCCTGCAAACACACCAACCAGGCGACAATCATTTTCGATGGCATTGCAACGGCGAGATCCACGTGTCTTGCTGCCATGCTCGAAATCGCAGCATTTACATCTTGTTCAAGACCTAGGCTGAAATAACCGGGACTTTGCCAAATTTCCTGCCAGAGCATGTGGCCATACTAGTAGTGCTTGCACTTTACCTAACTTGTGCAAAACTTGGAGCCCACCAGCGCGGCATGTGCGCGCGTGGCAGCCGCACCCGCGTTGGACTTTCAGGGAGTGAAAGGCCCAAATCGGCAGTCGATCATGCACGGTTTAGGGTTTTAAGGGTTTTGGATTTACGGGTGAGGGGTTTAGGGTTTGGGGCACTATTTCGGTGAACCTTGCCCCGAACCATTCACCAAGTTTGGGCCTTTTGTGCTCAGTCTCGAGGCTCACGGCGACCACGTCACGCCCTCTGGTTGATTACCGGCAATGGTCGGTTTGCAAGGATGGCTTGCCGACACTCGTCCTTGGTTGCTCAACTCTTCGGCTCCCCCACAAACCGCAAAAAGATAATGTAAGTATATGACTGTACGCATATGCCTACATGTGTATGTATACAAAACTGATGTGTATATGCATAGCTATGTGTGTATACGCATATAAATATGTGGGTAACAGACATACATGAATAAATATACATATATGCATTGATTGATTGTGTGTGCATGCATGCAAACATGTATGTATGTATGTATGTATGTATGTATGTATGTATGTATGTATGTATGTAGCTATACAAGCATGAGTGAAGGAATGAATAAATGAATGAATGGATTTATGTATGCGTGTATGTATGCATGAATGTATGCATGCATACGCATATGTATATACGTGTCTATATATCTATCTATCTGTTTATATATATATATATACATATTGTAAGTAAGTGTGTTTTTTGCTTATTGATGTTTATACGCAGTTTTACACCTATACTATACTCATGCTTCTAATATTAATTTGTAACTGTATCCATGTTTATATTTGTGTTTAGTTATATTGATATGCTTAATTACACAGAGCCAAGACAAATGCACAGCGTAGACATGCACATGCTTGAATTTACCTGTGTATGTGTGTTGTGATATGTGTAAATCTCTACGTCTCTACGTATTTCTGTGTGCATATATATATATATATATACATACACGGCCGCAGCCAGATATATGTATGTGTACATAGCAACCCAGATAAGGGAGACTTACTGACATAATGACATGAGTTGGTTGCTCAGGCAGCATGTGCCGTTGCACAACGTCGACCTGCAATCCGGTCAGCTGCTCCTAACCCCAGCACCTCAACCGAAGAAGGCCAAAACCCCAGAGAAGGAGCTCCAAAACAATGCCAAACCGCGCCAAAAAGGACCAAATGCCCGAAAAGCCTTTCAAATGCCAACAAGCCATCCCCCAAATCACGAAACCAAGCTTCTTCCAGCAGGTCGGCCGCCCTGCCGACCTCCGAAGCTCTTGCCGATCCGACTTTGGCGACCGCAGCCTCGATGACACTGCCAGCCGGACCGCCGCTCGTGGTCTGATTTGACACGGTTTGCGGTTTTAGGGTTTAGGGTTTAGGGTTTAGGGTTTTAGGGTTTAGGGTTTGAGGGTTGAGGGCTTTAGGATTTTAGGGTTTAGGGTTTTAGGGTTAGGCGGCTTCGGGCTTTGGGTGGCGGACTGATGGGTTTAGAGGTTTAGTTTAGGATGTATTTGGGACATGCTGCTTCTTACAGACATATGCTTCGTGTGCATGCAGATTGAATGTAAAAGTGCAATTACCTGTATATAATATATATATATATATACATACATACAAATTATACACATGAAATATCCGCAAAAGCGTGTACGTATATATATATATATATATTTTGTACGTATGTAGAAAAACTTCTTTATGTATTATGTACGTATGTAGAAAAATGTCTTTATGTATTTATCTATCGATTTATGTGTTTACGTATTTAGGTACTTATTTGCGGTGTGTATTCATGTATGTATCAAAGGTAGAGCTGTCTATGTAGATATATCTATAAATAAATAAATATAAATGTATATATATATATATGTGCTGTATATTTTGTATGTAACCATGCATGCATGCATGCATGCATGCCTGGATGGACGCATGAATGGATGGATGAATCATGTGTGTGTGTATGTGCATTTGTATAAGTATGCAAAGGCTCGTGGAGTTAAGAATCTGAGAACATAAACCTGAAGATACCATGGAAACACATCAATGATATTCTATAGGCGTGATACCCCTACATATATACATCTATGCACATTAAAGACAAATGCAACAACAATATGGCATGGATATTATAATGTATGCGATATAGATCTTAGCACCAATGCAGATATACGCAAGGTGCACTTAATATACACCTATGCATATGCAGTTCTGCAGGTATTTTGGTATATAGTTACACAGGTATACAGGTGTTTACATATACGGCTATATAGGTACGAAGGAAAACACATACATAGATATTTAGACACTTAGATATGAAGGTATTTAGGTGTATAGGGATTTGATAGAGAGAATACACAGGTGCGTGCCTACGTACTGATAAAGATGCAGATACATACGTAGATAGACATGGAGGCAGAGATAGAGATAGAGATATCTACATCGGCATAGACATTGACATAGCAGTCATAGTAGAGATAAACATAAGCATAGACACAGACACAAGCACAGGTATGGATATAGGTATAGATCGAGGCATGGCTGCAGATGATGGAGGTTAAATGACAAATGTTAGATACATTGAGACTACATTCTAAGATACTTGATTCCGAAAAGAATAGGGGACCCTAATATAGTACCCCAAAAAGGCAGGATCCTTATTATAAGGACCCCAAAATAAGGTACCCTAATTTTCGGAAAGTCCCACTTCTGAACCTCCAACCCTAAACCCTAAACCCTAAAACCCAAAACCCCAAAACCCTAAATACCCGACCACTCCCAGCCCGAAGACCTAAGGGCCCCCAGGGCTCTTGAGAGGAACAGCACTCCGGCCTGGTACCTCGGATCTTGCTCCCAACTCTTGTCCTGGCTTAGGGGTTTTTGGGGGTATTTTTTGCTTAGTAATTTAGGGCTGTTGGTTTTTCTTTTGTCTTTTTTTGTGATTAGGGTTTAGGGGTTTAGGGTTTAGGGGTTCAGGGGTTTAGGGGTTTAGGGGTTAAGGGCTTAAGGGGTTTAGGGGTTTAGGGTTTAGGGGTTTAGGGGTTTAGGGGTTTAGGGGTTTAGGGTTTAGGGGTTTAGGGTTTAGGGTGTTTAGGGTTTAGGGTGTTTAGGGCTTTAGGGCTGAGAGTTTAGGGTTCAGGGTTCAGAGCTTTAGGGCATCGGGTTTCGGGTTCAGGGTTTAGGGTTCTCGTGCGCCAACGGGGGCAGAGACAGTGAGGGCTTAGCTTCCGGCTGAGTTTAGCCAGACATTGAAAAGAATATGGGACAAGCGGATGTAATGAAGTCAAACGAACGCAACAAGATTACAATCAGCATCTTCGGAGAATTTAGAGGCGTAGGTTCTTGGACATGCCTCTAGGCATGGCAAACCATGTAGCGGGGGAGCCGTGCGTGGTGTTCGTGGTGTGAACACTGTCGAGAAAAGGCTACGGATACATGTAGTACTAGGGCGAAGATGCATCGATCTATCCCAATGCCAATACTTTCGTAAGCATATCACAAAGCTCTGCTCTGAAACTAAGCTTCCTCGTGTATACATACAGTCTGAAGTAGTAGAGTCTTTTTTTTTGTCGGGTGTAGGGTTTAGGGGGGTTAGGGTTTTTGCGTTTAGGGTTTGAGAATCAGTGACAGATACAATTTAGCATGCTCCCTGCGCACACACGAGACGGACTAGGGGGGGGGGGGGGGGGTTGGGGCAAGTTCCCATCCAGGTCCCTGCCGTAACTGGAAAGACAGGGCGCGTTCGTCCTCCAATTGCCCGAAACGCTACGGGCTACAGCACAGATTCATTGGGATCACCGCTTAGCTATATTTATCGTTTAGGCAAGGATAGCTACATGTAGCCACGTGGACCAACCTTCCCCAGAAATATCGAGACTTCTAGCATTTTAGCCCTCTGAAGTCAGCAACACCTACAGCCCTAAATCTTAACCCCTTGATTGATACATGAACCTCACAAGCACCGGAAATGCTAAACTACATCACCTTCCTGAACCCTAACGCCTAGTTTGTCGTGCTTCCGGTCCTTGTGCTCGAAGACGACAGCCCAAGCCAGGCACTCCCCCCACTTGCCGGTTAAACTTCCATTGGGGCCAATCTCGGGCGTCGCGTTGGCACAGTAGTCCTAAGTGGCTGCTGCCGTACTATCGGAGCCTAAATAAGTGCCAATGCTATTTTTACTATTTTGGGGGTTCCTCATTAGAGCTATGGTATAATATATCCCAAGACCCTATTCCAATTGTTAAGGCTTCTACATTCCACCTCAGGGCTCCACTCCTCGAGCCCCTGGATGTTTCTGAGATGTTTTCTCAGCTTGCTCTACGGAGGCAGCCCCTCAGTTGGCAGGAGATGTGGGATAAAAGGCGCCTAGCAAAGAACACGAGAAATTCCAGCAGGGCTCAGGGCCCTGAATACCCCAAGCCTTAAACCCCGGAGCCGGGAACGCCCAACTCCCGGAATCCCAGGCCTTCGTGTGCCTAAAGGTAACTCCCATGTCAGTATCTGGGAGCCTGCATCCCACAACTTTTTGGCTTGTGTTAGTTTCCCTGGCTCTTAGCCAAACAAACGAAGGTCAAGACTCAAAAAAAAAGATCCATAGCTCAAAACCCAAAGCCAGCGAACCCCCCACGGACCCTCAACCCTTCAAGCCCAAGCTTTTTAAAAGCCATTTCGGGAGTTCAGTGTCCGACCAGGCCCTGCCATTCGGTGCAGCCGTTGTCATGAATCCCCCTGGCAGGGTGTGATGTTGTGCAGAGTGGGGTGTGGGGCTTCGGACACTTATGGCTGGGATGCTAGGCCAGGGTTTGACACTAGGGCTTAGATGCGAGGGTGTAGGCCCTCGGGAATTGGGAAAGGGCTGAGGGATGTAGTTGAACAACAACAAGTAGGAACTAGTACCAGTAGCAGCTGCGGCAGCAGGGCAGCTTCAGCAGCAAGGGCAGGAGCAGGAGCAGGAGCAGAAGCCGGAGCAGGAGTAGGACTGAGTAGGAGTCGGAGTGAGAATGGGAGTAGGAGTAGGAGGAGTCGGAGAAGGAGAACATGCTGCTGCAGACGCCGCCGCAACGACAGCAGCATCAGCGGCAGCAGCAACAGCCGGAGCGTGTGCCTGAAGATGACGATGACTGAGCCAGTTGGGTGCCCTCGCCGGCCCCTCCCCAGTATGGGTTCCTTGGGGCAAAGTAACCCTAAACCCTAAACCCTAAAGTATGGTCCCTTTTTTAGGTCCCAAAGATAGCACGGCAGCCTTTTAAAGAGGATCCTAAAAGGGACCTTAATTTAGAGAACTGCCCCTGACAAGCTAAGACTTGGAAAACCCTAAACTGGCCCTAAACCCTAAAACCCGAAAACCCTAAACCCTAGACCCTGATCCCAGAACCCTAAACCTTAAACCAAAGAACCCCCAAACCTTTAACCCACCCACCCCCCCCAAAAAAAAAATATAAAAAAAAAACTAAACCCCCCAAACCCTAAACAAAAACCCTAAAACCCGAAAACCCCGAAACCAAGGCTCTGGGAAGGCTGGGCATAGGCTCCTTGATAGCCCGGGAGCGGTCCTGCGGGATCTGGGCCAAACCTGGGCTTCTCAGGGCTTTAAACGTTGAGGGCTTTTGGGGTTTAGGGCTTTTGGGCTTTTGGGGTTTAGGGCTTTTGGGGTTTAGGGTTTTAGGGCCTAGGGGTTTCGGGGTTTAGGGTTTAGGGTTTAGGGCTGTTGGGGGTTTAGGGTTTAGGGCTGTTGGGGGGTTAAGGGTTTAGGACTTTAGGGTTTTAGGGTTTAGAGTTTAGGGGTTTAGGGCTGTTGGGGTTTGAGGGTTTAGGGTTTTTGGGGTTTAGGGTTTAGGGTTTAGGGCTGTTGGGGTTTCGGGGTTTAGGGCTTTAGGGCTTTAGGTCTTTAGGGTTTTAGGGTTTACGGTTTA
>CBDDHW010000005.1:0-99921 GCA_965228575.1 Rhodospirillaceae bacterium
AATCTCTGCCCAGCTTTCCATCACGGAGTCAAAACCAATGAGAGCTTGCCACCCTGGGTGCGTACAGCTCAACGGTTGAGTCTTGGACCACAGCTGCACCATAGCTTCTATATCCTTATCCGCGAATGCGGCATAAAAAGCTTCATTGGCAAATAGCACGGCGTCTTGATCGGACATTTCTGCATAGTTCCAATTTGTAAAGGTTGCATCTGGCCAGGTGAGTAAAATACCTGTACCAAACACCCAACACGATTTTATGCGTCCGTGCCCTCAAATCAAAGAACGCTGCGGTCGTGTAAGAATATGAATCCATAGAAAAAAAATGAGCGTTCATGATTGAGATCAACGCACTTTCCGGACCTTCACTGCCACCAAGGTCGGGAGATCCGACATCAGTTGTCGTCCTCCTGCATGGCTACGGTGCCAGCGGAAATGACCTTATAGGGCTTGCCCCCTTTTTCTCTCAAGCTTTACCTAAAACGATTTTCTATGCCCCCAACGCCGCAGAGCGATGGGAAGGTGGCGCTCCAGGCGCATATCAATGGTTTGGTTTGGCGGGATATGATCCGGACATGGTGCGCCGCGACCCCGAGCGAATGGGCGGAACATTCAACAATATGATTGAAGGAGCCGAGAAAGCAGCCGTCGCACTTAACTTGTACTTGGATCAAATCCTTGAGCACCACGGCCTGACTGCAGACCGCATGATCTTACTCGGGTTTTCTCAGGGCACGATGATGGCTCTCCATGTGGGTTTACGGCGAGCAGATCAATTGGCTGGCATCCTCGGCTATTCAGGTGCATTGCTTGGTGCAAACCGGTTGTCAGACGAAATTTTGGCCAAGCCCCCCGTAACCTTAATTCATGGGGAAGACGATCCTGTTGTTCCCATTCAAGCAATGGCGGCTATTGAAAAAGGACTCAGCAGTGTCGGTATTGAAGCGGACACCTATGCTATACCAGGACTGCAACATGGAATTGACGGGAGCGGCGCTCAAATAGGCGCAGCGTTCTTAAAAAAACTTCTGGACTAACGATAGTGAATCGGCGTTACAGACCGTCGTCGTCATCGTAGGGATCGCGCTCTCGGTCCGCTTTGGTCTTATCCAAGTTTTTGTACCGTTTTGGATCATGGTGACGCCGCGCACGCATCCGTTGCTGTGCCTTCTTTTTTTCCTGGGCGCGAAGCCAAATCAATACCCCGAGTATTGCGAGCCCTGCAATCACCCAGGGCAGTGCGACGGTTATAGAGCGTTCGAGTTCCAGTTGCGCCCGCACAGAGGCGCGGCACTCAGGCAGCCCCTCCTCGCATGCTCGGCGCGCTATTTCTTCAGACCGAGATCTGAAAAACGGTATTGGAATCCCCGCTTCGGGCATAACCTGAGCTGACGCTGGCACTGCGCTCGCCGCTAGCCCACCGGTCACCAAGGAAGTGAGGAACTTCCTTCTGTTCATGAGTTTGCCTCCCTGCAGTGCGATGATTGTATCAAATATGCCCGCAGCTTGGCGATTTTTTTGATCGGCGCCCTTTGGAAAAAAAAAGCCCGGCCACTTCTGTGGCCGGGCTAAGTAAGGTCTTTTCAGTCTTCCGATTTAGATCTTCATTGAGCCTTGGCCGAACTCGGGATAGGCCTCTAAGCCGAGCTCTGTCCGATCGACCCCTAAATTCTCTTCTTCTTCGCTAACTCTCAGACCAATTGTGTATTTGAGAGCAAGCCATACGATGGCGCTGGTGATCACCATGAACACGCCCACTGCGACCACGCCAATGAGTTGTGTCATGAAGCTACCACCGCCAAAGATGCCTACAGCGAGAGTTCCCCAGATACCGGCCACAAGGTGGACCGGGATCGCACCAACCACGTCATCGATCTTGAGTTTGTCGAGTACGGGAACCGCAAATACCGCCAATGTGGCTCCTATTGCACCGACAATGATTGCGATGAAGTGATTTTGCAGATCAGGCCCTGCGGTAATCGCAACCAAACCAGCCAGCGCGCCGTTGAGGCACATGGTCAGGTCCATCTTACCGTACAAGACTTGCGTGAGGATCATTGCAGTGACGACACCCGCTGCAGCAGCAAGGTTGGTATTGACGTAGACAATGGCAATCGCAGCAGCGTCGAGCGCACTTCCAAGAGCCAATTGCGAACCACCGTTAAAGCCGAACCAACCGAACCACAGCACGAACGTGCCGAGGGTTGCGAGGGGTAGGTTTGCGCCCGGCATCGGATGAACACGTCCACCTTCGTATTTACCCTTGCGAGCGCCGACGATGATCGCACCCACGAGACCAGCCCAACCACCAACAGAGTGAACGAGGGTTGATCCTGCAAAGTCACTGAAGCCCATTTCCGCCAAGAAGCCGCCGCCCCAGGTCCAGGACGCCTGGATTGGGTACAGAAAGGCAGCCAAAACGACCACAAATATAATAAACGGCCAAACCTTCATGCGTTCAGCGATGGTTCCAGACACCACCGATGCGGCAGTGGCAACAAATACCATCTGGAAGAACCAGTCAGACATAACAGAATAGCCACTACCTGCGACCTCAGCGATCATTCCATCCGTCGCCTCATCCGCATTGATCAACGCCAGCTCAGCTTCGGATGAATTGTAAAACAAGCTAAACGAACCCATGTAGCTGCCAACGTCGACATACATAAGGTTGTAGCCGATGAGATAGAACATAATGCCCGCAGTTGAGTACAACGCGATGTTCTTGAGACAAATCGCTGCGGTATTCTTTGAGCGAACGAGGCCAGATTCCAACATTGCAAAGCCAGCCGCCATAAACATGACCAGCACGCCGTGAATAAGAAATGAAAAGGTATTGAATACGAACGCGGTCTCTTCAGACACCGCTGCGGCTGCGGGAGAACTCAGCGCAAGCAGAGCGATCCCGGCCCCCGCGAGGACCATAAATTTTTCTTTTAAATTTTGCATATTTATTGCTCCTAACCTATTTGGGCTGCGCATTAGAGCGCGGCCGCATCGGTTTCACCGGTGCGGATACGAACTGCTTGTTCGACTGAGAGAACGAAAACTTTGCCATCGCCGATTGCGCCGACCTTTGCTGCCTCGGTAATCGCCTCAACAGCTTTGGCAGCGTCACCATCGTCGACAACAAGCTCCACTTTGACCTTAGGCAGATACTCCACCTCATATTCAGCGCCTCGATAGAGCTCTTTGTGGCCGCGCTGACGGCCAAACCCGCGAACTTCGCTCACGGTCATTCCCTGCACGCCGAGGTCCACTAACGTCTTTCGAACCTCTTCGAGCTTTCCCGGTTTAATCACCGCCATAATCAGTTTCATGTTCTACCCTCTGTTCGTTGCGGGCCCCGGCACCCACACGGCCGGGGCCCCTATTCGATGTATTGGTGAGTGACGGCTATTTAGAAGCTGCGCGATACGCTGAAGACGACGCGTGATTCACAGGAGTTCACGCAACCGCTTACGTCGGTGTCGTAATAGCGGAGGTCAGCGTCGAACCAATCGTATACAGCGAGCGTGGTGCCGATATTCCAGTCGGTGTAATTTCCGCCGCCGGTGAAATCGTAGTAGCCAATATTAGCGTCTATGCTGAGAATTTCCGCCACCGGGAAGCTAATGCCACCACTGTAGTAAACGGCATCATCCGTTCCGCCGAAGTTGTCTGGAGTCCAAGCGATACCAGCGGACACTGCTGCCGGACCGAAGTCATAGCTGGCCGAACCATAAAGTTCCCAAAAGTCATAATTCAAAGCATTAGAGGCGCCGGGATAGAGATAGTAGAGAAAGCCGATGTCGTAGGAGAACGCATCGATTTCTCCGGCGTAGCCCGCATAAAAGTCCATTTCAACGTGAGCGTTGTCACCGTCACCGAAATTGACGTTCGAGCCCCACATGCCGACATAGATGCCGACACCACTATCCCAGTCCAGACCACCTTGGAGGGTGGGCTCTTCCAAGGTTTGGCTAAACCCGCGGAAGACGTAGTCCGTGCCGACGGATACGTTTCCGGAAAATTCTCCTGGCAAAGAATCTTGCGCATTGGCCACGGTTGATGCGCCCAGCGCGAATACGGCTGCGAGAAGACTGATTGTTTTTGTTTTCACGTGTATGCTCCCATGAGTTCTAGTTGGAAGGTTGAAGAAACGCAGTAGTTCGAAAGGAAGCATCGCAAAAAACGTGCCAGAAATTTCGCAGCGCAAAAAAATCTGGAAAATTTCAAATAATTATTAAATATCAATTGTTTAATTTATTTTCAGGTTTTGCACGATAAACGTTCATGCTGCATCGCATATATATAATGATTAATTATTAATCACTGAAAAAAATGGTGATTATTTTTTAATCAACAATTGTGGGCACATTCAAACTAGTATCTGTGCTTTGGAGAACGCGTCGCACAGTCACGTCAAAATGTGTAAATTGCAGCCTCGGCGGTCGGGAATATGGTGGTCGCAGATCTAGGTCCGCCGCGTTCAGGAAGGGGAACCGATGCAAAAAATTGAAGCCGTCATTCGCCCATTTAAGCTCGAAGACGTCAAAACAGCTCTCAATGAGCTTGGGATTCAAGGCCTTACAGTTCAGGAGGTCAAAGGATTTGGACGCCAAAAAGGACATACCGAGTTATACCGGGGCGCTGAATACGTCGTAGACCTCCTGCCCAAGGTAAAAGTCGATGTTGTTTTAGATGATGGTCACGTCGAAGCCGCTATTGAGGCGATCTCCAAAGCTGCTCAAAGTGGAAAAATTGGCGACGGGAAAATCTTTGTTTCACCAATTAGCGATGTTATCCGCATCCGAACAGGCGAAAGAGGCGGCAGCGCCCTATAGACATCGTTGCCAAGCCCAGCGAATTCGGAAGCCATCAACTTATAAAACGTCAAATACGGCAAGCACGATTCGGCAACACTCTGCCTCACTGACGTATTGAGCTGTGGATAACTCAATTCCTGGCGGTAACTTGCAAGCAATTTATCGGGTCGATTGCGGGCATTGCGTGGCAATGCACGTTTCGCTGCTCAAAAGCCAAAATCCCTTCTTGCACCTCTTCTCCTAGGGTGCGAAAGACATGCCCGGAAAGGGGCGCGGACAACCCGCGCACGGGAGAATTTGACAGGCCGCCCCGGCCTCCGGACGGGAACCAAATCAAAGATGCTCAATACTGACTTAAGCGCAAAAAGCTCAGAAAACGCCAAACTTACTGCTCTGATCGACGAAATATCTGCTCTCTGCCAGCCCGATAACATTTATTGGTGTGATGGCAGTCAGGAAGAGTACGACCGCTTGTGTGATGAGATGGTGCGCAGCGGAACCTTCATTAAGCTCAACGAAAAAAAACGACCTGGATCCTTTCTATGCCGGTCTCACCCGGGCGATGTTGCTCGTGTCGAACACCGGACTTTTATTTGCAGCAAGACAGAAGAAGATGCCGGACCGACGAATAATTGGGCGGACCCGGCCGAGATGAGAGAAACGCTTCGTAAGATCTTCACGGGATGTATGCGCGGACGCACGATGTACGTCGTGCCCTTTAGCATGGGTCCGCTTGGATCGGACATTGCTCACATTGGCATCCAAATCACAGATTCAGCATACGCCGCCGTGAATATGCGGATCATGACCCGTATGGGCAAAGAGGTTCTAGATATCCTTGGCAACGACGGTGAATTCGTTCCGTGTATCCACTCGGTCGGTGCGCCTTTAGAACCCGGGCAACAAGATGTGGCCTGGCCGTGTAATCCCGATGAAAAGTATATCGTTCAATTTCCTGACGAGCGAGAAATCTGGTCGTATGGAAGCGGCTACGGCGGGAATGCGCTTCTGGGCAAAAAATGCTTCGCGCTTCGCATCGCATCATCCATGGCGAGCGAAGAAGGCTGGCTTGCCGAGCATATGTTGCTTCTCGGATTAGAATCTCCTCAGGGTGAAAAGACGTATGTGGGCGCGGCATTCCCAAGCGCGTGCGGAAAAACAAATTTAGCCATGATTATCCCACCCGAAGGCTTTGAGGGCTGGAAAGCTTGGACCGTCGGAGACGACATCGCCTGGATTAAGCCCGGACCTGATGGTGAACTGCGCGCGATTAATCCAGAAGCTGGTTACTTCGGTGTCGCTCCCGGTACATCCGACAAAACTAATCCCAACGCCATGAAGCTCGTTCGTAGCAATACGATCTTCACGAATGTTGCACTCACCGACGATGGCGACGTGTGGTGGGAAGGCATGACCGATGAGCCTCCGGCCCATCTTATCGATTGGCAAGGGCAAGACTGGACTCCGGACAGCGGACGATTAGCGGCGCATCCAAATGCGCGCTTTACGGCGCCAGCGGAAAGTTGCCCGACCTTGGATCCGGCGTGGGATGACCCTAAAGGTGTTCCTGTGAGTGCATTTATTTTCGGCGGCCGCATGAGCCACACGTTCCCGCTGGTCTTTGAATCCTATGATTGGGATCACGGGGTATACCTCGCCGCGACGATGGGATCAGAAGCCACAGCGGCGGCTGAAAACCAAGCTGCCGTGCGGCGCGATCCGATGGCGATGCTTCCGTTCTGTGGTTACAACATGGCGGACTATTGGGGTCATTGGCTTCGCATGAAAGATAAGATTAAAAACCCGCCTTCTATCTTTCGCGTGAACTGGTTCCGTAAAGATGGAAACGGTAAATTTATTTGGCCGGGCTTTGGCGAAAATATGCGTCCTTTGGCCTGGATCATCGACCGCGTTCGCGGACGTGCGGATGCCGTTGAAAGCCCATTTGGGTACATGCCGAAATTCTCGGACCTCAACTGGTCAGGACTTGACTTCGACCAATCGACCTACTCCAAACTGATGGAAATTGATCGTGAATCCGCATTGCGTGAGATCGAAGATCAAAGTGGATTATTCAATCGCTTCGGTGACAGGGTGCCCCCTGCCCTGATCGAGCAACATAAGAAGGTCGAAGATCGCGCCAAAAGGGCCGATGAGGTTTGGGCACCAGCGGCCTAACCTGAGGCCGAAAGCGCTATCGGACTGATATTAAAGAGGTTTCGTGAACTCAGAAAATCTCGCGATATGCATGCCTCTGACGGCACATTTGCAATAAAAGCGGATAAAAAACTGAGCCAAATACGGCATTATCATAGAGGATAATAATCACACGGCGCTTTGATCTGAGCGTCACAGGCAGGAGTAGACCCATGACCGCATGTTTGATCGGTTGGCATCATTCAAAATTCGGTAAGTTGCACGACGAAAGCCTAGAGCAGCTCATTGTCAAAGCGGCACAAGGAGCTTTGAAAGACGCTGAAATTTCAGCGGCCGATGTCGATGATATGTTCGTCGGACATTTTAATTCGGGATTTTCCGAACAAGACTTCGCGGCTTCACTTGTTCTATCCGCCGATCCAGATCTCCGCTTTAAACGCGCGACGCGTATTGAGAACGCCTGTGCGACTGGCAGTGCCGCGATCCACGCTGCGGTAAACTCGGTTCGTTCCGGAAATAGCAAAATTTCGCTCGTAGTCGGCGTTGAAAAGATGACTCATCTTGACTCCGTTCAAGCCGGAAACAATCTTCTTCACGCCTGTTACGTTGAGGAGGAAGCCGGCATTAAAGGTGGTTTCTCTGGCGTGTTTGGACAGATCGCCAATTCCTATTTTCAAAAGTACGGTGATCGCTCTGATACATTGGCCAAGATTGCCGTCAAGAATCATGACAACGCCCTGAACAATCCACTCGCGCAAATGCAAAAAGCGTTGACCTTTGAGTTTTGCAGAGATGTATCGGAGAAAAACCCACTCGTCGCCGGCCCTCTTCGCCGCACCGACTGTTCGTTAATTTCTGATGGCGTCGTCGCTGCGGTTGTCGCACACAGCGACGTTGCACTCTCATCAAAGAAAGCCGTCGCCGTTCGCGGGATGGCGCAAGTCAATGACTACTTGCCTATGAGTAAACGCGATATGACGGGCCTTGAAGGCGCACAACGGGCTTGGATCAAGGCGCTCGACAATGCTGGCCTAAAGCTCGATGATCTGGACGCCGTTGAAACACACGATTGCTTTACCGTCGCCGAGCTTATGGAATATGAAGCCATGGGCCTGACGAAACAAGGCGAAGGCTACAAAGCGATCGAAGAAGGCTGGGTTTATAAGGACGGCAAATTGCCTGTAAATCCGTCGGGCGGCTTGAAAGCTAAGGGCCATCCGATTGGAGCAACTGGTGTTTCAATGCATGTTCTGCAAGCGATGCAAGTTCGCGGCGACGCCGAAGGTATTCAAGTGAAGGACGCCGAGTTGGCTGGCGTATTCAATATGGGCGGTGCCGGCGTTGCAAATTACGTGAGCATTCTGCAAGCGCTACGGTAAAAAAACTCGCGGCGTTTGATTTGTGAAAATCTAAGGGATCTAGTTGATCAAACCTTGGGGGAGAACCAATGCCTAAAATCGTTTTAGCGGTCATAGCCTTAGTTGTGGGCTTGGCTGGTGGTTATTACTTCGGCCTTATGGGCCAACGGCCAATGATATCTGATCAGGATCAGATGGCATCGGATCAAAGCTCTATGGCGTCCGTTGACGGATCTCAATTGGTTGAATTCGAACTGATGACCTGGGCTGAGGTCAAAGCCGCCCAAGAAGCGGGAAAAACGACAGCACTGTTTTATACAGGCGGTACGGAGCAACGCGGCCCACAAAACGCCAACGGCGGGCACAACATGATGTCACGCGCCATCGTTAAAGCAATCGCGGAAGAATTGGGCAACGCGATCGCGATGCCAGTTCTGCCCTTCACGCCTACCAGTATGTCTCCGGACCTCCCTGGCAGCCTTGATTTGCCGCCGGAACTTCTGGAACCGGTGATGGAACAACTCGCAGAGAGCGCCATTGCCATCGGATTTAAAAATGTCGTGCTGATGGCCGATAGCGGCGGAGGCCAACCAGACGTCTACGGCGCAGTCGCCGAAAGACTGGATGAAAAATACAGAGATCAAGGCATTCGCGTATTCTACGCGAACGAAGTCTACATGAAGGCCAACGGCGAATTTAATCAAATTCTGATGGACGAGGGCCATCCTCGCAGTGGCCACGGCGCCCTGTTGGATACGTCGCTGATGTACTATCTCGACACTGAGAACAAATATGTGCGGCGCGACTTGCTTCCGACCGCAGTCGGGGATCCGGTATTACCTCGCGGCGAGGAACCACCAGCAGATTATGTTTCCGTGAACAACGGCATTACCGGTGATGGCCGCAACTCGAGCCCTGAAATTGGCAAGCGCTTCTTCGATCACAAAGTCGCAGTCGCCGTAAACCAGATCAGAGGTTTCTTAGCGGAAACAGAGTAAGCACTCGAAACGACGAGACGGCTAGTAGCGCCACTTGGAGGTTTTCTCCAGGTGGCGCAATTGTTCTGAACAAAATTGGTGCTTCTAGGAAATCGACGTGAGCGAAACCATCGAAAAATCAGTAAATAGATTTTTTGATCACTGGCGCGAATTGCCGCGTGAGGATGATGCATTCGCGCCTAGCCTAGAGACATTTTTTGATAATCTAAAACCGGAGTTCAGACCCTACGTCGTGTTGGTCGATGTTGCTGACGACAATCAATGGTCGGTTCGCCTGTTCGGTACTGGCCGCCTGAACTCATTCGGACGAGACGTTAAAAAAATCAACCCACTTGAAATCTACGTCCCTGATCTTCGTTCGACTGTCGCCGAAAAGGTGAAAATGGTTTTGGGACAACCATGCGGTTATAGATCTGTACACAGGTTAAGAACAACCAAGGGATTGGATCATGTTCAAACTGGTGTCACCCTACCCCTGAAAACCGACGAGAGCAGTCCGCAATGTATTGTCAATTTTGTAATTTCGAGCGAACCCATCGCTCACGATGATAGAAAGGGCATGGTGGAAGAGATATTGAACTGGGACTGGGTGGATATCGGCGCGGGATTGCCGCCGTCAAAATAGGGTCAAGTCCGCTCACGCATTCTTTTCTTGACCTAGGAGGGCCCTAAACGTGTACCTTCCCGGCTCCTGAAATTGGAGCCACATGTATGCCCCCTATCATTTCCGTCTCCAATCTAACCAAGACCTACACCTCGGGCCACCAAGCACTCAAAAACGTAAGCCTTGAGATCAATAAAGGTGAGATTTTTGCCCTGCTTGGACCCAATGGGGCAGGAAAAACTACGCTGATCGGCGTGGTGTGCGGTCTGGTGAATCCGACCAGCGGTACGGTTATCGCGGATGGCCACAACATTATCACCGATTTTCGTGCGGCAAGATTCAAGATTGGCCTAGTACCACAGGAATTGACAACAGATGCGTTTGAGTCCGTTTGGAAAACAGTCAGCTTTAGCCGCGGCTTGTTCGGACGCGCACCGAATCCCGATCACGTTGAAAAAGTTCTTCGCGAGCTCTCGCTGTGGGATAAGCGTAACAACCACATCATGGAGCTGTCCGGCGGGATGAAGCGCCGAGTCATGATCGCGAAGGCGCTCTCCCATGAACCCGACATCCTCTTTTTAGATGAGCCAACCGCCGGCGTAGATGTTGAACTACGCCGAGACATGTGGACGATGGTGCGCGGACTGCAGGAAAACGGCGTTACCATTATTCTGACCACCCACTATATCGAAGAAGCTGAAGAAATGTCTGATCGTGTTGGTGTGATTTCAAAGGGGGAGCTCATCGCCGTAGACGAAACTAAGGCGCTGATGAAAAAGCTTGGGAAGAAACATATGACCCTGAGCTTACAGGAGACCATGGAGGAAATTCCACCAGAGCTTTCTGAATGGGATCTCAAGCTGACGGGCGATGGACATGAGCTGGAATACACATTCGACACTAACGCCGAACGGACCGGCGTACCGTCTCTTCTCAGACGTATGAGCGATCTCGGCATTAACTTTAGAGACCTAAACACGCGCCAAAGTTCACTGGAAGACATTTTTGTCGACCTCGTGCATGGCGATGGGGGGAACTCGGTATGAAACCAGCAATATTTAATGCCTATGGCGTATGGGCCGTCTACAAATTCGAGATGGCACGGTTTCAACGAACTGCGTGGCAAAGCATTGTCGCGCCGGTACTGACCACAACACTCTATTTTGTCGTTTTCGGCGCCGCAATCGGATCGCGTATGCAAGATATGGCCGGGATTGACTACGCGGCGTTTATTGTGCCCGGAATGATTATGATGACTCTGTTGACGCAGAGCATTTCCAACGGTTCGTTCGGAATTTACTTTCCGCGTTTTACTGGAACGATTTACGAAATACTTTCTGCTCCGATTTCCTACTTTGAAGTGGTGCTCGCCTACGTCGGTGCGTCTACAACTAAATCGGTGATACTAGGTTTAATTATGTTGATCACCGCGTCCTTTTTTGTGGACCTCAATATCGTTCACCCGGTGTGGATGTTTTTGTTTCTGGTGTTGATATCGGCAACCTTTAGTCTCTTCGGTTTCATTATCGGCATTTGGTCAAAAAACTTTGAGCAACTTGCTATGGTTCCCATGTTGATCGTCACGCCACTTACATTCCTAGGGGGTGCGTTTTATTCGATTGATATGCTTCCGGGTATTTGGCGAACAATCACCCTCTTTAATCCAGTGGTTTATCTTATTAGCGGATTTCGCTGGAGTTTCTATGGGTCTTCGGATGTCAGTATCGCTGTGAGTTTAGGGATGACTCTCGCCTTCTTCGCTTTGTGCTTGGCGATTACGGCCTGGATATTTAGAACCGGATATCGCTTGAAACCATAAACCGCGTTCGCTCGCCAAGACCGGCTCGACAAGGCTACTCGCTCACGCTGGATCGTCCTTCGATTGATTGAGGTAAATACTCGCAAATGAGCTAAACTGCCGATTTGGGACAATTGCGAGCACGAGTCCCATGCAAATGCGCACGACATTGGGTCAAACGGGAGGGGGAACATGATCCTGGGCATCTCTGCCATGCTTCGTCGTACGGTACAGTCACGGCCCAACGAAATAGCCACAGTTTGCGGTGACCGCTCCCAAACGTGGTTGGAACTGCTGGAGCGAATAAAGCGCTTGGCCGGGGGACTACGGAGAGCAGGTCTCTCGTCCGGAGAGCGTATTGCCATGATCATGCATAACAGCGACCGCTATCTCGAAACGTGTTTAGCAGGGGCCTGGTCTGGCGGAATTGTCACACCACTAAATGGTCGATGGAGCGTTGACGAGCTTCTCTATGCTTTGGAGGACAGCGCCCCTGTACAATTGATGGTGGACGACGCGCATGTGGAAATCGGACAGAAACTCGCAGTTAAATATAACGCGTCCGGACGCACTCTGAGTTTAATCTACTGCGGCGAAAAATCATGTCCGGACGGATTTATAGATTATACGTCGCTTTGTGCTGCCAACACCCTCAACGACGAAGACTGCAAGGGCGATGATTTGTACGCGATCTTTTATACCGGAGGAACAACCGGCCGCTCAAAGGGTGTCATGTTGAGTCACGCCAATTTTGTTTCAGCCGCTATCGCGGGCGTGTCAGAGGGACATTTTAACGAGGAAGGCGTGTATCTGAATATGCTGCCAACCTTTCATCTCTCGAGCATCTGGCCGTACATGGGATGCGTGTGCACAGGAATACCTTCGATTATTCAGCCGGCTTTCGTTCCCGAACAGGTTTTAAAAGCTATCGAAAAACACAAAGTCACGGAAATGCTTTTAGTTCCGACAATGATTCAAATGTTAATCGAAGATCCCGCATTCAGTTCATACGACACCAGCACCATGAAACGAATGTTGTATGGAGCCGCCCCGATTACGGCAGCGCTCGTGGATCGGGCGGTTGAGGTTTTGCCAGGGGTTGAATTTGTTCAAGTTTATGGAATGACAGAACTCATTCCACCGGCGACAACGCTTCACTTTCGTCACCTTCAAGGTGAAGGCCGGCGATTGGGACGCAATCGTACTATCGGACGCGCAACGTTTGGTATCGAAATCGAGATCGTTGATGAAAACAATGCTCCCGTCCCATGCGGAGAGTTTGGCGAAATTCGAGCCCGTGGACCCAATCGCATGCTCGGTTATTGGAATCGCCCTGATGCCACTGAGGAGGCAATTGTAGATGGATGGATGCACACAGGCGACGGCGGCTATATGGACGACAGTGGTTTTATATTTCTAACGGACCGCCTCAAGGACATGATCATAACCGGCGGAGAGAACGTTTACTCCGTCGAAGTAGAGAATTGCGTAACCCAACATCCGGCGGTAGCGCAATGTGCGGTAATTGGAGTCCCAGATGAAAAGTGGGGTGAACGTGTGCAGGCGTGTGTTGTTTTGCATGCCGATGTCGATAAGGGCTCAGATCTCGAGCAAGACATTATCGAGCATTGCCGCACGCATATCGCTCACTACAAATGTCCTCGCACGGTGGTTTTTCGGGATTCATTGCCATTGTCAGGCGCAGGCAAAGTCCTAAAGAGGGCGCTGCGAGACGAATACACACCAACATAGGTTTTTCGTTATAGTAAAATTATTGTGTCTCCGAGACGAGAAGGACGAGAATTGAACGAACAACCCAATATCAAGAACGCCGCACATTGGAGTTTTTGGATCATTTGCGTCCTAGCCCTGATTTGGAACACGCTTGGGAGCATTAATTTCGTCGTCCAAATGAATTCCCAAATGATTGAAAACTATAGAGAATCTGAGCGCGCGATTATCGAGGGGCGTCCGATTTGGGCAACCCTCGGCTTCGCACTTTCCGTATTCGGCGGTACGCTTGGATGTGCTCTTCTTCTGATAAGGAAGAAAATCGCTTTCTATGCTTTTGCCGTGTCCATGGTAGGTACGCTCGTGGTAACGGCGCACACCATTACCCTCGATATCGAATTTGGAATGGGCGAACTCGTCGGCATCGTCTTATCACCGACCGTCGTGGCGGCATTCCTAATTTGGTACTCGATGTATACGGACCGCAAAGGTTGGGTTCGCTGACCACCCTCGCCTACGCCTTGGCGGGTTTAGCCGTATTGGGGTCAAGGAGAGGTCCGACAATAGCTCGCAACCACGCAAGTGGCGCTTGATCCTGCGGTAGCGACTTTTGAAAAGCTGATCTTTTCATAATTCGCTCTACATACGCTTTGACCGCTGGGTGACCATCAAAAATGACAAACCCCGATGCAAAATAAAGGCTGAAACCAGCGCAGGTATCAGCGGCGGAAAACCCGCTGGGTAGCAAATATTCTCGGTCTTTAAGAGCTGATTCCATCACGTCGAGACACTTTCCAAGGCGGCGTGTCTCAAAATAAATAACTATCTCCGATTTTTGCTCAGCGGGGACAAACATGTACTGCTGGTTGAGGTTCTGGCAGGGAATAATAATCGTCTCAGCGAAGTGAATCCATTTTAGCCAGTCGTAGCGCTCAGGGTGGCCGAGCGGGCGTCCGAATATTCTGTCCTTATCATAAACTTCACACAGATATTCGGTAATGGCTCCGGACTCGACAAGGGTCCTATCGCCATCAACAAGCGCGGGAACCCGCCCCAATGGCGCAACACTTAAGTAATCCTTTGCGCGAAGAACCTTGTGGTCGAAAGGCATCGTCACAAGCTCAAATGACAAATCCATCTCGTGCATGAGCCATAAATTGCGCATCGAGCGCGTTTCAGGGACGTGGTAGAGCTTCATGGGATAGAACCCTATTGCATATACCAGCCATGACTGACGACAAGGGACTGACCAGTCAACGCATTTGAGTCGAAAGACGCAAAGAACAAGACGGCCTGGGCAACATCTTGCACAGTTGTAAACTCGCCATCCACAGTGTGCTTAAGCATCACATTCTTAATAACTTCGTCTTCTGAAATTCCCAAAGCCTCGGCCTGCTCTGGAATTTGCTTGTCGACAAGAGGCGTTCTGACAAACCCCGGACAAACAACGTTAGCGCGCACACCATGTTCAGCGCCTTCCTTGGCGATAACCTTAGCAAGCCCAATGAGCCCGTGCTTTGCCGTCACGTAAGGCGCTTTGAGAACCGAAGCTTCTTTGGAATGCACGGAGCCCATCAAAATTATACTACCGCCAGTGCCCTGTTTATACATGTGCTGGAGGGCTGCGCGAGACGTCAAAAACGCTCCATCTAAATGAATAGCAAGAAGTTTTTTCCACGCTTTGAAATCAAATTCGTCGAGAGGCGCTACAGATTGAATGCCTGCATTGCTGACAAGAATATCGATGCTGCCAAATTTCTCGGCGGCGCTTCTCATTCCCTCGTCCACTTGCGCCTCGTCTGTAACGTCCATGGACACACCCATGGCCCGTTCTCCGGACTGATCAAGTTCTCGTGCACAAGTTTCAGCATCGTCTGTGTTCAAATCCGCAATAACCACCTTCGCACCAGAACTCAAAAGTGTTCGCGCTATTTCCTTACCGATACCGCGCGCAGCGCCCGTAACCACAGCGACTTTATCTTGAATATCCATCCTAAAACTCCGAATCAACTTCTTCGAGTTCAACGGGCTCTTCTTTAGCGTCATTCACCCACTCAACCAGTGCCGGCCAAGTCATAATTGTTTCGCAATATTTCTTACACCTCTCGTCCAACTCAACGTCGTAAGTTAAAAACCGACTACACGTTGGCGCGAATATGGCGTCGGCCATGCTCAATTCACCGAAGAGATACGGGCCTTCGTACGTTGAAAGGCAGTCCCGCCAAATTTCGAGAATACGTTTTATGTCTGGTTTGGCTCCCGACCAAATCTTGAAGTTTTTATGACGAGCTTTGATACTCATGGGGAGTGCTGATCGAAAATTAAAAAATCCGGCGTGCGCTTCGGCGCAGACCGAGCGGCAGTGCGCACGGATCTTTCGATCCTGCGGTAGAATTCCAGCCTTAGGTTTCAACTCGGCAAGGTATTCAGCAATTGATAGAACATCCCAGACCTTTGCTCCTTGATGATCAAGGCAGGGAATTAATTTAGATGGCGTTAGCAACAGTATCTCCGCCCGTACAGCCGGATCGTCGATGGACAGAACTTTTTCCTGAAAGTCCAATCCAGCCATTTTACATAGAAGCCAGCCCTTCAAGGACCAAGCGGAGTAGTTTTTGTGAGATATTGTTAATACAGTCGTGGACATTTAGATCCTCAAGAACGACTCGGCAGAAACCGCGAATCGCATAGTAATTTCAGGTATATCAAAGGATCATCTCGCATTGCAGCAAAAATTGCACTATTCTTCTTTTGACCGATTCTAACTGTTACGGACTTCGGAATGCTCTACTTTGCGTATCAGTCGCAGAATGACTTTTTTAAACCGTTTAGGGTTTTCTCGCGGGCGATACATACAATCTTCGAGCCCCTTGCGAACATTTATGGTTTGTCGGGGCTGCCGCACGTAAGAGCGGTTTTGGGCATGATGGGTCGCGCACGACTCACTCATCACCGACCGGCGTTTGATATTGATCGTGTGAAAGTCGGTAAACGGAATGTTGCTGTTGTAGAAGACGCTATCCGTGTCACACCCTTTTGCACTCTACTCAACTTCAAGAAAAAAGCTAACATTTCGCAACCTAAAGTCCTGTTGATTGCACCGCTCTCGGGTCATTTCTCGACATTGTTGCGTGACACGGCAAAGACCCTGTTGCCAGAGCACGACGTGTATATAACGGACTGGCACAATGCACGTGACGTTCCGACTGAACACGGGCAGTTCGGCCTCGACGATTTTATCGATCTGGTCATTCAATTCATTGAAGACGTGGGTCCAAATACGCACGTTATATCTGTATGCCAGCCTTGCGTTCCGGTCTTGGCCGCTGTCTCAATTCTAGCTGAAGACGAGAGTCCACTTCAGCCTGCGAGCATGACTCTTATGGCTGGACCTATTGATACGCGGATCAATCCTACAACGGTCAACGAACTCGCGACAAGTAAGTCCATTGATTGGTTTGAGCAAACGTTGATATCTGCGGTTCCATTTACGCTCGATGGCGGTGGGCGGCGCGTGTACCCAGGATTCATCCAACTCTCAGCATTTCTAGCGATGAACCACGAGCGCCATCAAAAAGCGCATGAAGATATGTACAAACACATGGCCAATGGCGACAAAGAAAAGGCCGAAGCGCTCAAACTATTTTATGACGAATATTTCGCCGTCCTCGATCTCCCCGCAGAATTTTACCTCGAGACCATCAGCAAAGTTTTCCAAGACGCGCTTTTGGCACGGGGCGAGTTCAAATACCGGGGACGCTTAGTTGATCCCAGCAAGATCAAGCGGACAGCGCTGCTGACAGTCGAAGGTGGGCGCGATGATATTTGCGCACCTGGACAGACGTCTGCAGCGCACGATCTCTGCACGGGCTTAAAACCTCATAAGAAGCGCCATCACCTGGAAGCCAATGTCGGACATTACGGTGTCTTCAGCGGTAGCAAGTGGCAAAATCGGATTTACCCAGTTGTCCGAAATTTGGTGCTTTCAACGAATTGACCTGCCTCTCACCGCCAACTTCATCATATACCATTGATATTAAGGTAAATTACTCACTGATAATCAGCCATGATTCGGCTAACATAGGGTTCGCACGCCGCTAGAGTCTTGGCCATGAGATTAATCTCGTAACCAGGTGGGAGAACAATCAATGTTTCGCCATGTCGCCATCGCATCCTTATGCCTAACCCTCACTCTCGGCACAGCTCACGCCGCCGAAATCCCCGCGCATATAAGCTCCGCCATCTCAGACTCATCGCGTCCGGAGGCGGATACTTCACGCGATGCCCTTCGCAAGCCTAGCGACGTTGTTGCGTTTTCAGGCCTAAAGCCAGGCGACAAAATTGCCGACCTCAACCCGGGGGGCGGATATTATACGCGCATATTTGCCGGCGTTGTGGGCGATCAGGGCAAAGTCTACGGATTGGTTCCCAAGGCCGCCCTTGAGCGTCGTCCGGAGGCTGGCGATGCGGTCAAAGCAATCGCTGAAGAAAAGTCAAATGTCATGTTCCAAGCTGTCGATTTAACATCAATCAAAACGTCGGAAACGCTGGACATGGTGTGGACATCAAACAACTACCATGACTTTAAGAATGCTGGTGACGGCGTAACAGCTTCAATGAATGCCTCAATCTTTAACGCACTGAAACCAGGCGGCACTTACATAGTAACCGACCACGCTGCCCAACCAGGCTCTGGCGCTCGCGATACTAGCACGCTGCATCGCATCGACCCTATTTTGGTTAAGCAGGAAGTAGAAGCGGCCGGTTTCGTCTTAGACGGAGAAAGTGACGTACTGCAAAATGCGGACGACGATCACACGAGCAGGGTCTTCGAGAAAGATATGCGCGGCCGTACCGACCGGTTTGTACTGCGGTTTCGAAAACCATCTTAAGGTGCTAAAATTCGTTGAGCGTGAAAGGCCCTCCACTTTAATGGTGGCGGGCCTTCTTGCTACTGAGCGGCTCGCGCCTTTTCGACTTCCTTACCAAAATCGATTTTCGCTGTCGATGTCAGCGCGGAAACTCCGGAGAGAACTTTGGTTTCTACAAAAAAGCCGGGTGTAACTGATATTTTCAAAGACCGCGCGAGATTGAAATTCTCCATGATCTGATCAGCGATTTCCGGGTCATCCATGTCCTTTTTGAGTTGGTCAATATCGAGACCAACAGACCCGGCGATCTTAAACGTCGTCTCGGCTTTGAGCTGGCCGCGGTGATTCATCAGGGCGTTGTGGAATTCTTCGTATTTGCCCTGCTTTTGTGATGCAAGTGCGGCCCGGGACGCGATCCGGGAGTCCGGCCCTAGAATGGGAAAGTCTTTGATCACCAGACGAATATTTCCGTCACTTTCGAGGAGGTCCATGATTCGGGTTTCGGCCGCTTTGCAATAGGGGCACTGATAATCGAAGAACTCAACAATGGTGACATCACCGTCCGGATTGCCAAGTACGGGTGTGCCCGGATCCCTGAGGAGGTCCTGCACTTTACCCGCAGCGGCCGCGCTCGAGGCCTTCTCCAATTCAGCCTTGACCATCAACGCGGCGCTGTTGTCCGACTGAGCAAGGGCCCCATAGGGAACCCCCGCACATATCACAACGGTCAGCGCAATCCGGCGCATCTTAGTTAGGTCCATCATTATTCCTTCCTCGATTCACAATAAAACCTTCAGCAGAACATCTCCCCTTCTCGCATATTCTAAGCACGAATAATGCCTGTCACCAGAGCGGACACTATGGAGCATACGTTGTTCCGCTCACGTCTGCGTGAGGATCTCCTATGGCTCTACTTTCAATTCGACTGGGGGAATTCCATCAACATCAAACACCATTTTCTCTCCGCCCTTCGGAAATTGAGTGGGTATGATACTGCCTGTAATAATGGCGTGACCGGCTTTTATCTGCCTTCCCCGTTCCCCCAGATTTTCTGCAAAGCCACTTCACCGCATAAAGCGGATTTTCTCCAATCGTCTCCTGAGTCGTTCCTTCGTGCGTGACTTGGCCGTTAACCCGAAGCCTACCCGCCCGTTTTGACAAATCGATGCCCGGGTCCGTTCCAGGGCCAATAACAATTCCCTCATTCCAAGCGTTGTCCGCCGTCAAAGATTTGGCATCCAAGTTTGTTAAATCTGCTCCGCGATCTTCGACAATCTCATAAGCGCAATGAACTGACCGCAGACTGCTTTGAATCTCGTCCAATGAGCACTGCGCTGACAAATCTCGATCTAAAATTACACACACTTCTGTCTCTATACCCAAATTGACCCAATCCGCTACATGAACGGTGTACGGTGATTTGTGAACCCTGCTTGCGAGAATCTGACCGCTACAGGGGTGATCAATCTTCAACCATTCCTGCGTTTGCTTTGAACTGAGAGCTATTTTATAGCCGCCGATGTCACTTCCATTTTTTTCAAATAAAAGAGGGACATAGGCCTCCTGCACCTTGTAAGCCTCGTCTTGCGATGCGAGCTGATCTGAGATCGGCGCGAATCTCTCTCTCCGTTCATGTTGTTCGAATAAAGCGTGCGCGATATCTTCTACTTGCGGTGCCATAATTTCTCCCCTTTTTCAGTCGAAACATTGATCCCAGATAGCGCGTAAGTCCATACTATGTAACGGCTCTTTAGCTGGATTAGAGCCCAGACACGCACGATTTGGGCCTGTTGGACGCAAGGACGCCTTGACGCAGGTAAAATCGTGGCCATTATGGCCCGAAATATAAACCGTTCCATCAACCCTGAGCATTTGGAGGAAGAATATGACTGCCAATATTCGAGGCTATTCACTAGCCCTTGCCGTCGTCGTCAGTTTAACAGCGGGTCCAGCCGTAGCAGGACCCTACGAAGACGCCATTGCTGGATATGAGGCAGAACAGGCCGGAAATTACAGCGAAGCCCTGCGGCTATACACGAGGGCTGCGGAGGCCGGTCATGCTTACGGTCAATTCAGTTTGGCAAGCATGTATCTGTCCGGGACGGGCGTCACGCAAGACGCACAGAAAGCAGTTGAGTGGTTTCGCAAATCCGCAGAGCAAGGTAATTCCGATGCTCAATTTAACTTGGCGCTAATCTTGGATACCGGTTCTGGCGTGCCAGAGAACAATGCCGAAGCGGCAAAGTGGTATGCCACGCCTGCAGAGGAAGGTAATGTCGATGCGCAAGTTAACCTCGCGTTTTTGCACCTCACCGGCAGCGGCGTTTCCAAGAATAATCAAGAAGCCGTAAGATTGTTCACGATGGCAGCCGAGCAAGGTCATGCCGGCGCGCAATACAACCTCGGTCTGGTGTATGTTAATGACGAAGCTCCACATGACTTCGTTCAAGGCCACAAATGGTTGAGTGCAGCGGCGAGCAATCCGGCCGACACAAGTTCACTTGAGCAAGCGGCAACCGCGCTGAGAGATTTGGAAGCGAGAATGACGCCCGCTCAAATTTCAGAAGCCAAGCGATAGGTTCGGAATCCTAATTTTTGCCGGAGAATCGCAAAGATTCGAAAGCATGCGGGATCACAGGCGAAGCGGCGGATTTATCGACAATTTCAGGGCAGTATGATCCTTGATCTCAAAGGTGATCACATTTCCGCCCCATTTCTGGTGCAGGTTCTAATGACCCACTAATTAGGGGCCATGTTGAACTAAGTTAGGTAAAGGAAACCACGATGAAAATGTTTCCAAAATTGATTTCGTCTGGAGCAGTTGCGCTCATGGCAGCAGCAATTTTGCTGCCGGCAGCTGCAAATGCGGATGGCGAGAACGTCGGCGATACACAAAGATGCGTTCATCTTACCCGTATCGATTCTTCGCCCGTGATTAATGACACGACGATCCTTGTCGAGATGCGTGCGAAAGGCCGCTACAAACGCATTGATCTGCGCAGCCCTTGCTCAGGCTTGGAGTTCCATGGATTCAATGTTCGAATGCACAACGACAGGCTCTGTACTTCGGATTCTTTGATCGTGCGACGAGAAGCCGGAAATGCCTGCATGATTGAGAAAATCGTCACGATTGACGAAGAAGAGGCTCTCGCTCTCAAGGCAAGCAGATAATTCAAACGCGAGCTCGCGAATTCGAGCTCCGATAATTTCTTAATCGAGCCCAGCCCATCGATTACGGTGGGCTGGGCTTTTTTTACGAGTTAATCCTCAGCGCCCTCCGCGCGTGCCTCAAGGTAGGGGGAGACTCTCCACCATTTGCCAAAAGGCCCCTCGCCGTACTTGTGAATTCGGTTCACGACCTCAGGCCAGCCCAACGATTGACCATAGAACATTGGCCCACCACGACGGCGCGGAAACCCATATCCATGTACGTACACCACGTCGATATCACTCATACGCTCGGCGATTTCTTCCTCAAGTATCCAAGCCCCCTCGCTAATCAATGCCATCATTGTTCGAGAAATAATTTCATCGCTGAAAATATTGCGGGGTTCAAATCCATATTCTTTTCTCGCAGCATTGATGATTTCGTCGGCAATAGAGTGCGGTGAACGCGCCCGTGTTTCAGGGTCATATTTGTAGAATCCGGCTCCAGATTTCTGCCCAAGATGACCCGCTTCTACAAGGCGGTCATGTACGATGGTGGCCTTCGGTTCGAACGAGCCAGGGGTCATCTCTTTACGTGCCTTGTAGCCGATATCGATCCCGGCAAGATCCGCGACCGCGAATGGCCCCATCGCCATTCCAAAATCTGTAAGCGCGCCGTCTACCTCTGCGGGTGTCGCGCCCTCGAGTATTAGCAAGCCAGCTTCCCTGTTATAAGCGCGCAACATGCGGTTACCAATAAAACCATGGCATACGCCCGCGACGACTGCCGTCTTCCCAGTCTTTTTCGCAATGGAAAGTGCTGTTGCTAGCGCTTCGGGGGCTGTTGCTTTGGCATTTACCACTTCGACCAGCTTCATGATGTTCGCAGGACTAAAATAGTGCAGGCCGAGCACATCCTGCGGCCGTGAAGTAACTGCAGCAATTTCATTGATGTCGAGGTACGACGTATTCGTAGCAAGCACGGCGCCTTGTTTGGCAACTTTATCTAGGGATTGGAAAATTTCCTTTTTTACATCCATCGACTCAAACGCGGCTTCCACGATTAAGTCTGCATCCGCTAGGTCGTCGTGACCAACGCTGTACTGAACCAAAACTTGTCTTTTTGTCGCTTCGCCCTCTGACAATCGCCCCTTCTTGACCTGGGATTGATACGTTTTTTGGACTCGGTCTTTTCCGCGCGCAAGAAACTCCTCAGATATGTCTGTCAAACAAACAGAGTATCCAGCGTCCGCATAGGTCATCGCAATCCCCGCACCCATAGTCCCGGCGCCAATGACACCGACCTTTTGCACTTTGCGGGCTTTAGATCCCTCTGGAGCTTTTCCTGTCGCGCGTTCAGCAAAAAAGATATGACGTAGAGCCTTTGCCTCCTCGGTCGGCGCCAGCTGAAGAAATAGCTCCCGTTCAAGCTTTCTACCTTCTTCAAAGGGCATTGATAGTGTCTTGCGAATAAGTTTGAGAGCTTCAATCGGCGCTTTCGCACCGCGTGCTTTTTTTCGAACGCCTGCCTCCATATCGTCCAGAGCTGTCATGACGTCCGAGCCAGATTCTTGTTTACGTTTAGACAATCTTCGATCGGCAATCTGACTATCCGCATTTTCAGCAGCAAACCAAATAGCCGTCTCCGCGACATCGTCGTCGGTCAAACGATCAACAAGGCCCAAGTCCAATGCTTTGGTCGCTTTAACTGGTTTACCGCTACAGATCATATCCGCGGCTTTCGCTGCGCCGATTAAGCGCGGCAATCGTTGAGTTCCACCGGCTCCGGGAATAATTCCAATATTGGTCTCCGGTAGACCTAACTGGCTCTTGGACGCGGCAACCCGGTAGTGGCATCCAAGTGCTATCTCCAAACCTCCGCCGAGAGCGTGTCCATGAATCGCCGCGACGACAGGTTTATCAGACGACTCAATGGCATCGATAACATCAGGAAGAAATGGAGGAAGAGGTGGCTTACCAACTTCACGAATGTCGGCTCCAGCGACAAACGTACGTCCTTTGCACGCAATAACGATGGCCTTTGTTTCACCATCCTCCCTGGCATTTGTCATCGCTTCGAGAAGACCACTTCGAACCGCCTGCGAGAGAGCGTTCACCGGCGGATTTTCAATCCACAAAACAAGTACACCGTCTCGTATCTCTGTACTGACTACCACTGACCTTCCCCAACCTACAGATCGAGCACTTCGCCCTTCATCAATGTCACCAGATCCCCAGCAAAGTTCATAAGATCCTTGCCGGCCTCCGCATTTTCCGAGCTTTTCATAGCTATTTTGAATGACGCCTCATCCTCAAATCGCAAATCTGCCAACAAGAAATTTCCCTGCTCGCCCATCATGGTTGACGCGATGCGTGTCACTTCAGAACTGATCAAACCAGGAACTTTCTTCGCGAGCGGCAAATGAACGTCGCGATAGTGGGACATAAATGCGTCCGGATCGTCGGGCGTGCGGTATAGTGCGAGTAGCTTGATCATGCCACTTCCCTTTCTTTTTTGCAGGGATCTTCAGATCAAAGAATAGAAGACACTTTCAAATTTGTGCGATTTCTTGCAGCGCGTTAAATCGCATTCATAGTGAGAAGTTCATACGACGCGGCAAGCTCATCTTCCGCATTGAAAATAGACACAGCCCACCTTACCTCGCCGTACTCTTCGTTACGTACAGTCTTTGATTTTACCGTCAACTTCACGTGAACGCTTTCGTCTGGCGAAACAGGCTGAAGGAAACGCAGGTTATCAAGTCCGTAGTTAGCAAGCACAGGGCCAGGCGCGGGTTCGACAAACAGGCCTGCGGCGAACGAAAGGAGTAAGTATCCGTGAGCAACACGGCCCGGGAAGAACGGGTTTGCGGCGGCCGCTTCCTCATCCATGTGGGCGTAGAATGTATCGCCAGTGAACTCTGCAAAATGCTCAATGTCTTCGAGGGTGATTTTGCGTGAGTCCGTCACGAGGGTGTACCCAACCTCAAGCTCACCGAACTTCATACGGAATGGGTGAATGTCGCCTGTCGGCTGAGGCGCACCAGGCAACCAGGAATTAACCACAGAAGTGAGCATGCCTGGGCTGCCTTGGATCGCGGTCCTTTGCATATAGTGCTTCACACCACGAACGCCGCCCATCTCCTCGCCGCCACCAGCACGTCCAGGACCACCGTGAACAAGTACAGGCAACGGAGAACCGTGCCCCGTAGACTCTTTCGCACAGTCACGATTAATAAACACCATGCGACCGTGAAACGCGCCTGTTCCCAAAACCATATCCCGTGCGACATTGCCATCGTACGTAAACGCGGACATGACCAGTGAGCCCTTACCCTCGTTGGCAAGCGCTACGGCATCGTCAATCGATTTATAGGGCAAAAGGGTTGAAACCGGACCGAACGCTTCGACTTCATGGACCACGCCAGCATTCCACGGATCATCCGCCCTGAGAAGAATGGGAGACATAAAAGCCCCCTTATCAACCCCCTCCCCTTCAGCGTTGACCTGGTTTGGATCGCCAAATACGACTTTCGAGACGCTGCTAAGCTCGGCGACTTTACTACGCACGTCATAGAGCTGGTCCAGACTCACCAGCGCACCCATTCGAACATTTTCAAGACGTGGATCGCCAACGACGGTTTTGCCCAATCGCGCCTTCATCGCTTCCTGGACGTCATCTATGATAGCCTCGGGCACAATTGCACGGCGAATAGCCGTACATTTCTGCCCCGCCTTGACGGTCATTTCTTTAACGACTTCTTTCACGAACAAATCAAACTCTGGCATATCCGGAGTAACATCAGGGCCAAGAATTGACGCATTCAACGAATCTTGTTCCGAGACAAATCGCACGGACTCGCGCGCAATAACCGGGTGGGAGCGAAGTTTGAGTGCGGTATGCGCTGAGCCGGTGAAAGAAACCGCATCCTGACAGGTCAGATGATCAAACAGATCGCCGGTCGAGCCTGCTACAAATTGAATGGCACCTTCAGGCAAAATATCTGCTTCCACCAACATGCGAAACGCAGCTTCGGCCATGTAGGCGGTTGCGGACGCTGGTTTAACGATTGCCGGCACACCCGCGAGAAGCGTCGGCGCAAGTTTCTCCAACATCCCCCACACAGGAAAGTTAAAAGCATTGATATGAACCGCAACACCTTGAAGCGGCGTATAGACGTGATGACCGATAAACGTCCCGCCTTTACTCAACGGCTCGGGATTCCCGTCCATAAGAACCCGATCATCAGGCATCTCGCGACGGCCCTTAGAAGAAAACGCAAAGAATGTCCCCGCGCCGCCTTCAATATCGATCCAACCATCAATCTTCGTCGCACCGGTCGAAAAGGACAATTCGTAAAGCTCGTCTTTCCGGGCCATAAGTGCTTGGGCGAGCGCCTTGAGCATTCGCGCGCGTTCGTGAAATGTAAGTTTTCGCAGGGCCGGTCCGCCAACATTGCGCGCATAATCTGCCATCGCTTTAAAGTCGATGCTTTGAGCGCCAATCTCAGCGACTGTCTCGCCATTCACTGCAGACAGATACGGCGTGAACTTTCCGGACCCATCGGCCCATTTTCCTTCAGCAAAGCTGCGTAATCGCAACACTCCCATGGCCACGTCCTCCGAATTTGAATTTATTTATTTTCCGGTGAAAACCGGCTTACGTTTCTCGAGAAAGGCTGCAACGCCTTCGTTATAGTCGGTGCTTGCGCCAAGTTCTCTCATTAAATCACGCTCTATATTGAGCTCTTCATCAAGGGTTTTTGACCATGCGCCGCGTATCGCAAGTTTAGTCGCTGTGAGACCGCGGGTCGGTCCTTTGGCGAAACGCGCGGCCAATGCATCAACTTCCTCCGATAGCTTTTCATCGTCGACGCACTTCCAAATCATCCCCCATTCTTCTGCCTTTTCTGCGGGCAATGGGTCGCCGGTCAAAGCCATGCCCAACGCACGCGCTTGACCCGCCAGCCGGGGTAATGCCCAGGTCCCTCCTGAGTCCGGAATCAAACCAATATGAGCGAAAGACTCGATAAATTTTGCGCTACGTGCGGCAAATACAATGTCACAGGCAAATGCAATATTGGCGCCCGCACCCGCAGCTACACCATTGACCGCACAAATCACAGGCATTTTCATCGAAGCGAGACGGCGAATTAAGGGGCCGTAGTATTTTTCAATTGATTCGCCAAGGTCAACCGGATCAGCACCAGGTGCGACGCTTCGATCTTGCAAATCTTGTCCCGCACAAAATCCGCGGCCCGCTCCAGTGAGAACAAGTACACGCGCTTCGGAACTGGACTCAACTTCATCTAACGCCTGCGCGACTTCTTCATGCATCTGAACAGTAAAGCTATTGAGACGATCCGGTCGGTTCAGCGTGAGTCGCGCAACGCCATCGGCAATCTCAAAAATAATGGTTTCAGCCATGAATTTATCCCCGGTTTTTTGGCAGAATGGCTGGTCGGATTATTGCTGGCAAGACCTTATCTTCTGCGATAATTATGTTTCTCGCGCGCTCAAAGAACGCTTCCTTTTTTAACATTCCCGATCGAAAGATGGAAATGACGGACGCCGCTGACCTCGCCCGACGCATAGCTGATACTCTTCTTTCGCGCGAAGGAACGGGCCCCGCTTGGGGTATAAAGGTAGACGGAGCGGATGCAGGTTATAGCCTGATTTCGATGCGGATCCGAGAGGACATGCTCAACGGGCACCGGAGCGCACACGGAGGTATGTTATTTGCCTTCGCTGATACGGCGTTTGCTTATGCGTGCAACTCGCGCAACGTCACGACTGTTGCTCAGAGCGCGAACATTGTATTTCTCTCGCCCGGAAAAGAGGGTGAGCACATAACGGCCGAAGCGGTAGAAAAATCACTTAAAGGCCGGACAGGCGTTTATCACGTAACCGTGCGTGGCGAAGACGAGCGCGTCATAGCTGAATTTCATGGTGTTTCTCGCGCGGTCGGTGGAGAGATTGTTTAGAAAACAGAGGATACGAGTCCTATGACTGAAGCATTTATTTGTGACGCAATCCGCACACCCATCGGCAGATACGGCGGCACCCTCGCCGCGGTCCGCGCCGACGATCTCGCCGCAATTCCACTCCGAGCGCTCATGGAGCGTCAACCCAGCGTAGATTGGGCAGCCGTTGATGACGTTATTCTTGGGTGCGCCAATCAAGCCGGCGAGGACAATCGGAACGTAGCTCGCATGGCGGTGCTGCTCTCAGGAATGGGCGAAAGTGTACCGGGAACAACTATCAATCGCCTGTGTGGCTCGGGCCTAGACGCCGTGGCCATGGCGGCGCGCGCGATCAAAACAGGCGATGCCGACCTTATCGTCGCAGGCGGTACAGAAAGTATGTCGCGGGCACCCTTTGTGATGGGCAAAGCCGAAACCGCTTTTTCTCGTAGCGCCGAAATATACGATACGACGATAGGATGGCGATTTGTGAATCGGGAAATGAAAGACAAATTTGGTATCGATTCCATGCCGGAAACTGCTGAAAACGTAGCTGAAGACTTTAACGTTTCACGAGAAGATCAAGACAAATTTGCCCTGCGCAGTCAGGAACGAACCCAGGCCGCGCAAAAGAATGGACGCCTCGCCCAGGAAATTACCCCGGTTGAAATCCCGCAACGGAAGGGCGATCCGATTGTATTCGATAAAGACGAGCATCCGCGAGCAACCGATCTCGAAAAGCTTGGCGGGTTGAAGGCCTTTGTGCGTAAAGGCGGCACCATCACCGCGGGCAACGCCAGCGGTGTAAATGACGGAGCATGTGCCTTGCTTGTCGCCAGCGAAGCCGCCATCAAAAAGTTTGGCCTGACACCAATATCTCGTGTGGTCGGCGGCGCGGCGGCGGGCGTAGAACCCCGAATCATGGGTATAGGCCCCGCTCCTGCCACCCAGAAGCTCTTGGACCGACAAGGTCTATCGATCTCCGATATCGATATAGTCGAGCTGAATGAGGCCTTTGCGTCCCAGGGATTGGCCGTGTTGCGCAAACTTGGGCTCCCGGACGATGCGGACCATGTGAACCCGAATGGCGGTGCAATCGCCCTAGGGCACCCCCTAGGGATGTCAGGTGCCCGCCTAGCTCAAACTGCCTCCCTTGAGTTGCAAGCCCGAAAAGGCAAGTATGCTGTATGCACGATGTGCATTGGGGTGGGACAAGGAATTGCCCTACTTTTAGAGCGCGCGTAAGCTCAAAATTGGCTAGAATTTGAGTATTTCCGGGTAAATTTATTAATTGACCGAACGTTCGGTTTATTATTATACTAGGGTCATACACAGGCAATTAGAGTCGGAAAAAGCACATGTATACAACTGAATTACAGAAACATGACGACAAGCCAACGCCACTGGGTGGTGCTGAAGTTGAGAAGCTGACCGAGGCTTTCGAAGCTCGCGTTGCGGCAGATGAGTTCATCGAGCCGAACGATTGGATGCCGGATGCATATCGGCGGACACTACAACGCCAGATCTCGCAACATGCCCACTCGGAGGTGGTTGGCATGCTACCTGAGGGCAATTGGCTGACACGTGCACCTTCCCTTCGCAGCAAGGCTGTATTGCTTGCCAAAATCCAGGACGAAGGCGGGCATGGTTTATACCTTTATTCCGCAGCTGAAACGCTTGGTATTTCCAGAGAAGAAATGATCGAAGCCCTGCATACGGGTAAAGCCAAGTATTCCACGATTTTCAACTACCCGACCATAAACTGGGCCGACATTGGCGCAATTGGTTGGCTCGTGGATGGTGCGGCAATCATGAACCAAGTGCCACTTCAGCGGACCTCGTACGGACCTTACGCCCGAGCGATGGTACGCGTTTGTAAGGAAGAAAGCTTCCACCAGCGCCAAGGTTACGAAATCATGATTGCGATGGCCAACGGGACTCCTGAGCAGAAAGAAATGGCTCAAGATGCCCTTAATCGCTGGTGGTGGCCGTCCCTTATGATGTTTGGCCCCACCGATGATAACTCGCCAAATACCGAGCAGTCGATGCGTTGGCGCATTAAGAGAGAAACCAACGACCAGATTCGCCAACGCTTTGTCGATGTAACCGTTCCCCAAGCTGACGCCATTAACCTCAAGATTCCTGACCCGGACCTGAAGTGGAACGAGGAGCGTGGGCATTACGATTTTGGCGACATCGATTGGAACGAATTCTGGGCAGTCGTCAAAGGAGAGGGCCCTGTGGCTAAGGAGCGTATGAAAGCCAGGATCGATGCGTGGGAAAAAGGGGCTTGGGTCAGAGAAGCCGCTGCGGCGCATCACGAAAAACACAATCCGGCGCAGAAGGTCGCATAAAAATGAAAAAACCAAGCAACTTAGAGTGGCCCTTGTGGGAAGTCTTCATCCGATCGAAAGGCGGCCTGTCCCACGTTCATGCGGGCTCGATTCACGCCGCTGATGAGAAAATGGCGATAAAGCATGCCCGAGACGTTTATACCCGCCGGAAGGAAGGCGTAAGTCTTTGGGTCGTTAAATCGTCGCAAATAGTCGCGTCTGACCCCGATCAATCTGGTCAGCTATTTGAACCGGCAGAATCCAAGATTTATCGTCACCCCACATTCTATAAGATTCCCGAAAACGTGAAAAATATGTGAACTGATGGAACGCAAAGAAGCTCTTTTCGAATACCTCACACGGCTTGGCGATGATTCGCTCATCCTTGCCCAACGACTTTGTGAGTGGTGCGGTGAAGCTCCAACTCTCGAGGTTGATTTGTCGATTGCGAATATTGGCCTCGACCACTTAGGCCAAGCGACGTTGCTACTTGAATACGCGGGTAAAGTCGAAGGCAAGGACCGCAATGCAGATAAGCTGGCCTTTCATAGAGACGCTTTTAAGTTCCGCAACTGTTTGCTCGTAGAACAACCTAACGGAGATTTCGCTCAAACGGTTGCGCGCCAGTTCTTATTCTCAACATGGCAACGCCTTCTTTACACTCAATTATGCAATTCATCTGACCAGCATCTCGCAGAGATTGCCGCGAAAGCGGTGAAAGAGATCAGTTACCACGCAGATTGGGCAGCGGAATGGGTCGTGCGTCTTGGCGACGGAACGGAAGAAAGCCATCAGCGCATGGTTCAGGGCTTTGATTGGATGTGGCGATTTGTCGATGAACTCTTCACCGAGGACGATGTCGACAAAGCGGTGAGCGAGCTAGGAATCGCTGTTGCAAAAGACAAGCTACGAGAAGAATTCGATTCGATCTTAAAGCAAACTTTTGATGCAGCCACTCTCCCCATCGTCGAACTTCCAACCCCAATCTCAGGAGGCCGTTCGGGGCACCACTCCGAACATCTCGGTCATATTTTGGCTGAAATGCAGTTTCTTCCCCGCGCCTATCCAAACGCAACTTGGTGACACCCGTGTTACGTGATCGTGTCATGGCTATATTGGCCGATGTACCCGACCCAGAGATTCCCGTTATCTCGGTTGTCGATCTTGGAATCGTACGCGATGTGCGGGAGAAACCACCTGCAGTGGTTATTACCCCCACATACTCAGGATGTCCGGCAACCCACGCCATTCAAGCATCAATCCGAAAAGCTTTAGATTCTGCAGACCTCGATCAGGTCTCTATCGAGACAAGCATTTCACCTCCATGGACGACCGATTGGATCAGCGAGTCTGGGCTTAAAAAATTACACGACTACGGAATTTCGCCACCAAAACGAAGTAGCGATGCGAACCAGAGTGAGGTTGCTTGCCCTCAGTGTGGCTCAACCAGCACTCACGAAATTAGTCGATTTGGATCAACCCCGTGCAAGGCTTTGTGGCAATGTGATAGCTGCAAAGAACCCTTTGACCGCTTTAAGTGCCATTGAACCGTTATGTCCACATCATTTTACTCTTTAAGTGTCTCCGAAGTCCGCCGTGAAACCCAGGATTCTGTCTCCGTTCTTTTTGAAGTTCCCGAAGACCTCACAGAGACCTTTGAGTTTCTACCGGGCCAACACTTGACCATTAAGCAGGAATTTGACGGTGAGGAAATTAGGCGGAATTATTCGGTCTGTGTGGCACCTCATGACAATGCTTTGCGCATCGCGATAAAACAGATTCCTCAAGGCCGATTTTCTACCTGGGCAAATACAAAGCTAGAATCTGGATCAAAACTAGAGGTTATGCCACCTCATGGTAGCTTTACCTGTGAATTCAACAAAGACGGTCAGAAACAATATGTGCTCTTCGCTGGCGGTTCGGGAATCACACCTATTCTTTCGATCATAAAGACCGGACTTGCGGCAGAGCCCGACAGTCGATTTGTCTTACTCTACGGCAACCGGGATAGTGCTTCGATAATGTTCTTGGAAGAGCTCGCAGCTCTCAAAAATCGGTTTATTGGTCAATTTGAGCTTTATCACTTTCTTGAGGATGAAGAAGGTGAAGTCGATATTTTCAATGGCCGACTCGACAAAGAAAAAACGCTTGAGGTGTTGGAAAGCATCGTCGATCCCTCGGGCGTAGATAAGTTTTTTATTTGCGGACCCGGCCCCATGATGACCGCGATCGAGGAGACTTTGTCTGCCGGCAACGTTCCGAAGAGCAAAATTATGGTGGAACGTTTTACAACCGGTGAATTGTCCAAAGCTCAAATGGCTGCTGCGCAAAAAATGCAAAAAGAAGCAGCAGGTCGCAAAGTTCAAATTTCGCTGGAAGGGCGCAAACGATCATTTGAATTCGATGCCGACAAAGGCAGCATACTCGAAAATGCGAGTGCGCGCGGACTTCCTGTACCGTTCGCCTGCAAAGCCGGAGTTTGCGCGACGTGCCGTGCTAAAGTGATTACCGGCACGGTTGAAATGAAGACAAACTATGGCCTGACGGACGAAGAACTTGAGCAGGGCTACGTCTTGACTTGTCAAGCGGTGCCAACAAGCGATGACGTCTTACTGGATTACGACGCTTAGGTAACCACACAGCTCGTCCTGCTTTTCATTTTGCGGCGGCGTTGATCTACTTCCAATTTTCGATCGTATCCACCCACGTAGACAAGAACGCGTTGGTCTGATGGCCATCGAGTACCCGATGATCAATCGTCAATGATACGTATGCCATCGGGCAAATTACCATGGCATCTCGCCCGTCGATTTCGCGCACAACCACCCGCTTTTCCAGTTTACCGACTCCTAAGATCGCGGATTGTGGCTGGTTAATAATGATGGGTGACGCAACAAGACTTCCCGAAACACCATGGTTGGAAATTGTAAATGTGCCGTCCGCCATATCTTTTGGCTTTAGCTTGTTCGTCCGTGCCCGCTCGGTGATATCAGTGAGTCTTTGAGCAATTCCAAGCAAGGAAAGATCTTGCGCACGATGGACGATGGGCACCACTAAACCTTTATCGCCCAGAGCTGTCCCAATACCGATGTTAATGTCAGCGAAAATTTCGAGATTATCTTCATGCCAGCGGCTATTGACCGTAGGCACCGCTTGAATCGCTTTGACGCAAGCCGCAATAAAATAGGCCGTAAACGTCAGCTTCGCATTTTGCCGCTGAAAGTCGTCCTTTCGCGCTGCGCGATCGCGCATAATGGCGGTGAAATCCACCTCAAAAACCGCTGTGACATGCGGTGCGGTTGAAACGCTGCGTTGCATATGTTCGGCGATCGCTAACCGCATCGAGTCGTGCGGTACCTTTTGACCAAGACCGACCGACGGCGCTGACTGTTTTGATGGCGCCGACGCAGCCGCGCCTGACCCACCGCTTTCAACAAAGGACAAAACATCAGTGCGAGTGATACGTCCGCCCCGCCCAGTTCCGGTGACTAACTTGGGATCAACGTTGTGCTCGGAGAGCAAGCGCCGGACGGATGGCGACAACCGCAACTCTGGATCAAAATCGCGGCTGGCGGGAAGCCCCTTAGCTTCTGCGGATGCGGGCCCTGGCTCGGCGGCAGGCTTTTTAGTCTCTTGAGATTTTTCAGAGGGTTTCACGTCTCCGGCTGTGATACTGCCAATCACCATACCTGGTTCAACCTCGGTTCCCGTATCCTTTAGGTCGTCACCAAGAACACCGGAAATTGGCGCGGGAACCTCCATTGTTACCTTGTCGGTTTCAATTTCCGCTATGGGCTCGTCAACTTCCACAGCGCTACCGGGACTTTTTAGCCAGGTTCGCAAAGTAAAACGGGTACCCTCGGCCGCCTCTTCCGAAACTATAATATCTGTTTTTGCCATGATAATCAGAATGTTATGAGATTGTTGATTGCCGTCTTGATGCGCTCTACGTTAGGTACAGCCGCATCGAGTAATACGGGATTATGCGGACTTGGAATGTCGGGCATCGTAAGACGCTCCGTTGGAGCATCGAGATCCAAGAAACACTCTTCGCTCACTACCGACGCAATTTCTGCTCCAAACCCTGCCGTCGAAATATCTTCATGAACAACGAGACATCTGTGGGTTTTGCGAACCGAGGTTAATACGGCCTCGCGGTCCCACGGAACCAACGTGCGAAGGTCGATAACTTCAACACTCTGCCCGGACTCTTTCGCTGCTTCCTCACAGCGATCAACCATGGCTCCCCATGTCACAATCGTCAGTTCCTCTCCCGAGGAAATAAATTTTGCTTTCCCAAGAGGCACGACAAAATCATCGCCCGGATACGGTCGCCGCGACCAACGAAGATCTAATAAGCCACGGTGCTCGAAGAAGATTGCTGGATCGTTGCCCCGCAATGCTGTTCTTAATAAGCCGACCGCATCTTCCGCGTTCGAGGGAACCAGAACATGCCAGCCGGTATTGTGAATCCACTGCACTTCGTTGGTTTGGCTATGCCATGGGTCGCCACACTTGGAAAACCCGCCAGCCATACGAACAACCATAGGCGCTGCAAACCGATTACCTGTCCGCCAGCGCATTGTACCGCAATCGTTGAGTTGCTCGGTCGCAGGTTCCGCATACTTTCGAAATTGAATTTCTGGGACTGGTAGGAGGCCAGCCAACGCCATCCCTACCGCACGACCAATAATGCCCTCTTCCGACAAACTCGTATCAAATACACGTTCAATGCCAAATTTCTTCTGCAATCCCATCGTGACGGCGTGAACGCCACCTTTTGGTCCAATGTCCTCGCCAAATAAAATCATTTTGGGATTAGTCTCTAGCTCATACTCAAGCGTTCGCCGGATCGCGGTGACCATGTTGATGCGTGGTCCTACAGGTTGGGAAGTTTCAGTGCTTTCCGGGTACTTATGTTTGTCCGGCCACAAACCGCCAACCGCTTGAAGAATAGGCGACCCACTCTCATCTGTTTCGGTAAATACGTGACGCGTGAGATCGGACGACGGCATAACGTCGCGTTTCTCAACGCGCCCTAGAGCTTCGTCCACTTCCTTTTTGACTTTTTTCTCGATAGCCGCCCATTCCTTGGCCGGCATAACATCCGGAACCAAATATTTCTTGAGTCGCGGCAAAGGGTCTCGGGCTTTTTCACTCTCTACAGTTTTGGCACTTTTGTAGTCTTGAGTATCTTGTGCAGAGTGACCCGCAAGGCGCGGAACTGTAAGGCGAAGAAGCGCGGGACCCTGGCGGTCTCTGACATGCGAAACCGATGTCGTAATCAATTGTAAGGCCTCAGCAGGATCGGTTCCGTCGCCATCAAAGATCGTCAGGTTCTTAAAACTTGCGAGATTAGCTGCGATGTTTGCGCCAGGCGTTTGAAACTCGCCAGGTACGGAAATTCCATAACCATTGTCCTCAATATAAAACAACAATGGAAGTTTGAGGGTGGTCGCCATGGTAAGGGCTGACCAAAAACCATTGGCAGCAACTGAAGCATCGCCGCCAAGAACAACCGCGATGGGATTGTCTTCCGAGGGTTCCTTGAGGACATTGCGGTAGTACTCGAGCGCCTGAGCCCATCCAGCGCTCGGCGTATATTGCGAACCAACGCCACCACACATCGGCAAAGCTAGAGGACCATCAGGATTTGCGAAATTGAAGACGGTTCCGATATCTCGACCGTCACTATATCCCCCCTGCCTGCCGAGCGCCGCAGCAAGAACCTCATCCAAAGGAATTCCAAGGCCGAGCAATATTGGCCGCGACCGATAATATCCGGTCGCTGCATCGCGCGGGCTTTTTAGACGTTGAGCCAAAAGAATTTGAGAAAGATCGTGGCCACGCCCGGAAAATTGATAAAACATCTTCCGCCCGGGAAGGAGGACTGTCTCCTCCAAATCATCAAGTGTCCGCGATGTCAGCAGTGCCTTTACAACACTTGGCCAATCACAGTCAGCGCTAATATTGTCATGGGAGGGACGACTGCGGCGGGCCGCTTTTGCCATGATTGGATCTCCGAGCGATAAATACTTAAATACGAGCTTTAATAGCCTGTAATATCAGTAAAATGACGGCTCGGGTAAGGAGAGGCAAGGCTGAAAAAGCGATTTTTACCCGGCATACCCAGTAAAATTGAGCTACTGGCTAAGTCCGGCCTGCATCTCCACGGCCTCCCCCTTAGCGATGTTCTGGGAGCCGTTTCTAGGTTCGGGGTGCAATATATGCGTCTGAACGAATTTGAGCTCGACCGCAGCGGAAACAGCCGTGTTTTCCCCGGTTTGAGGGTCCGGGTACGCGTCCGCGACCTTAACCAAAGCACGATAGAGTGACGGCGCGGAACCTTGCCCATAACTTGAGTGATGAGTCGACAGTGATCTCACCAGCCGTCGATTCCAGTCATCGATATCCACATACCCGCCTAAAATACCCTCGGCGCTTTCCGGCGAAAGTTTCAGGCTGAAGCGAACA
This sequence comes from Rhodospirillaceae bacterium, assembly GCA_965228575.1. Classification (GTDB taxonomy): domain Bacteria; phylum Pseudomonadota; class Alphaproteobacteria; order Rhodospirillales; family Rhodospirillaceae; genus UBA11612. The sequence continues at coordinate 36,240 of CBDDHW010000005.1, forward strand.
TCCTTCATCCATTGAATGGTATGGGTATTGAAGGGCTCAGACCACGGAATACCAATATCCAATGCGTTGGTGGTCAATACTCCATCTACGATTTTCCCCTTGAACTCTCGGATAAATCTTTTTCCCCACCGTGCGTCAACGCGCTGTGTTCCACCAGAAATGAATCCTTTTCCGGACGCGTCTGTAAGCAAATTGTCGAGGCCGCGATAAGTTGTGACCGTTACTTCATCGTCATTCGTCAAATTGTCGATGTCGGTGATCTCTATCAACAACCGATTCACACCATATCGCTGTAACCAAACATTGCTGAAGTGGTAAAAGGCACCATCCGGGCCCCGATATCCAACGACACATCCTAAGGCCCTGTACAATTGGTTATCGATTCCCTGATCGCCATCAGGGCTGACAAAGTCGTTCGAATCAATACGACCATCGAGATTTAGCCCAGGCGCTGTATTCCCGACCGCTTCATGAAACGGAAACGGTTCTTCTGAAGTTCCTGGGTGATATACTTCGCTTTCGCGCGCGAGCTGAGTTTCCAGAAGGGTTCTCTTCGTACCGTCATTGGGAAACAGAAGCGCAAATTGCTCCCTTGGTCCGAGGTTAAAACCATTAGGGCACTCTGTTTCCCCCTCCGGAGTTTGATATACGGCCCAGTATTTATGAGTGAGAACATATCCGATCTTCCCTTCCGGCAAGACCGAAGAGTCGCCTGCAAACACGGTGCCCGCGCTGCACAACGCCAAAAAGAAACCGGCCGCAAACACGCTCGGCTTACGCACGCATCGGCTATCTCTATTTCTCATAGGCTGACAGTTCATAGGGTTTCCCTAAACTTCAAACGCCACCGTTAGCGCACATTTATGAGAACCCCCACGAACATTTCAGACCAGTTTAGTTCGCAGACGCGACCCGGTTTGTTTCACGCTCTTGCTCGTCCGATGCAATCTCTTGCCCCGTTGATTCCGGCTCGGGATGCAAAATATACACTTGAGTAAATCTGAGTTCAGCGGCAGAGGAAACAGCCGTATTCTCACCAGTTTCCGGATCTGGGTAAGCATCGGCCAACTTGCGCAGTGCCCGATACACGGATGGTGCCGAGACTTGTCCATAACTCGCGTGGTGCGTTGACCAGGCTCGGATGAACCGTTGATTCCAGTTTTCAACATCAACGTACCCGCCCAAAAGGCCTTCTGCTCCCACAGGGGTCAGTCTCAGATTAAATCGCACATCCTTCATCCATTGGATCGTATGGGTATTAAATGTCTCCGACCATGGCACACCTAAATCTTTGGCTTCAGTGGTCAGGACACCATCGACAATTTTGCCTTTGAATGTTTCGCTCAGTCGTTTGCCCCAACGTGCATCGACACGTTGAGTCGAGCCTGCCATAAATCCTTTTCCTGTCGCGTCGTACATCAGATCATCAAGTCCGCGATAGAAGGTTACGGTGACATCGTCATCGTTTACCAAGCTCTCGATGTCGGTGATTTCAAACATCATGCGATTTACGCCATATTGTTGCATATAGGCATTTTCAAAATGGTAGATCGCGCCATCGGGACCGCGATACCCACCGACGCAGCCTAACGCCCGGTATAGTTGGTTATCGATACCTTCATCGCCGTCGGGACTCATAAAATCATTTGGACTGACCTGTCCATCGAGATCTAAGCCAAAAGCAATATCGCTTTGAACCAAGTGAAAGGGATATGGCTCTTCCGATGTCGTTGGGTGATACACCTCACTCTCACGCGCGAGCTGCGTTTCCATTAGCGTACGTTTCGTACCATCATCAGGGAATAATTTTGCGAATTGTTCGCGCGGACCGTCGTTGAAGCCGTTTGGACATTCCGCTTTCCCGTCGGGTGTTTGATACACCGCCCAATACTTATGTGTAAGGACGTAGCCGATCCGTCCATCCTTTAATACTGCCGATGCAGCGTCATCGCCTGAAGCGATCGCGCCGCCAACAGTACAAATTGAAAGAGCAATCGCTGCGGTAAAGGCGCGTGTCGCCACCGCCGGCTGTCTAACTTTAAATGACAAATCACGTTTCATGTGTATCTCCCAGAGTCGCAGTCCGTTGCCGTTAGCCGGCGTTGTTTAAAAAATCATCTCTTAGCCAAAACGCCTTAAAGCCGTTCCGGTATCCATTGAATTCACCCGAGCTGTCACCTTCGGAATCGCCTGGCCTTTTATCTCCAACAAAGTTGAAAACAGGGCGCCCTCGATATGCCCAAACATGAATTGCATCTTCTTGCCCCGGCTCCGCGTGCTTTCCAGTGTTCGGGTCGATCGCCATAACACTCCATGCACGACTCCCAGACTCGGCATCCTTGGACGCGAGCACGTAGGGCCACGTTTCATGGCATTTCTCGATATCCCCACCGCCGCAAACCGCGAGACGATAGGCTTGAGTACTACCTGGATGATCACACGCTAGCTGATCACGCGCATCATCGCCGCAGTTGTAGACATAAATCGTCCGCCCCCGTGAGTCGGCAAGCACATGCCCGACATTCCCATCTTGGATCGTGAATTCATCAGGCGGCGCGGGATTTTTTTGTGTAAATACATTACTCCATCCCGCAACATCGCTGCCGACAAAACTACGATACCGGGTGTCATTGAGATGCCTGTATACCGGCTTCCCCCTGAACGCCCACTGCTGGATACCTGGAGAACGTTCAAATACAGTCCATTCGCCTCTCGCCTGCGCGGCCTCTGGAGCAAGAACTGGATCCCAAGTTTCTAGGCACTTGCCTGTGCAATTGGACTTGTTTTCCTCATCCTGATCCCAAGCATATATCGCGTAACCTTCGTGGTCGGTTAGCATACGGCCTGTCTTAACTTGTGCGACTTTGAACGATGGCGGGACATTTGGAGTCGGTCCTACGGGTGTACGAACCGCCGGTCCATCATTCGCCTTTTGAAATTTTGTACCACCCAAAACGTCTCCAGGCTGCTCATCCAGTACCGATGTGTAAAGTGGATAGCCGTCATAAGACCACTGCATGGCCCCATCTTCGCGCTCTACGATGGTCCACTTGCCAACTTCTTCCGCATCCTCATCGGCCAATACAGGAGGCCAAACCTCAGTGCATGTTGGACGTGTGTCGAGCTCGGGGAGTTCAAATCCACCCGGGTATGGGCTCATCAAGCCTGAGTTCGTAGTAAACAACTCATCACCACACGTGGAAGGCTGGTCTTTACGATCTCCGAGATCACCATTTCGCAGGTCGTGAAGTTCCCAGCGATAAAGAGTTTTACCGTTAGGATCGGCAAACACAGGGCCCTCTAGTTCCGTCGCCTGCACGGAAAAGCCAGGAGGCATTTGCTCCTCTACATAATCTTCGGAAGCGGGATTGGTTTCTGACCGCCAATAATCTTGGGCAACGGCCGGCGCTGCCGCAGCTACACAAAACGCAATCGACGTAACGGTGATACCGCGACTCAATTTTTGACTTAGAGTCATAGACTACCTCTTTTTACCTATCTAAGTTTCGCACGCACAAACTTCAAATTTCAAAACAACCCACATTTATGCCAAAATTTCTCCTACCGGGTCGGACACGTTGTTGCTGTTCGTACCCCATGACGGCGTATCCACGCCCATCACCCTCAACGCCGTATAGCCGAGACGCGCGACTGTTGTGGCGCCAGCATCAATATGCATACCCGTTTTGATGCGGCCACCTGCTCGACCGGCCATAAATGCCGGCATACCGTCGACAGAGTGAATCCGCGCATTGCCAACGTCCGTCATCGCGTAAATCAATACGTTGTCGAGCAACGTCCCGTCACCCTCCTCAAAATTCGCAAAGGCGTGCACGTAGTTTGCCCAGGACTCCATCGCCCGGCGAGTAAACCACGACGCAATTGGCTGATACCCAAGGGTATGGTCAATCGGCTCTTCGTGAGTTGTCGTATGGTGAGGCTTTGCGTAACCCGGTCTAATGATTGATGACGCCCCAATAGAGTAAACCATATTAAAAACACGGGTCTGATCACAAGCCACGGCCATGGCCAGAAGCTCGGCCATAATCTTATGTCGGCCCGCAACAACTTCCTCCTCCCTGCCCATTACCGTATCCCCGGGTTCAGCGCCTGGACGACAAGCTTCAATAGGCTCGGGTTTCGTTAAACGGTGCTCGAATTGTTTCTCGAGGTGGCGAAGTCCTGTGAAATACTGGTCAAGGCGAGCACGATCTTCCATACCAACCTTTTTCATGAGGCTACTGGTTTCCTCCATAACCCCAGACAACACACTCTTGCGCACCATAACTTTGGGGTCCGGGGTAAATGAATCCGCATTCGGATCTTGAAACTCTGGACCAAACAACCGGGTATAGAATTCGATCGGTGACCATTCCGCCGCATTCGGTGTGTTACTATTTTCGTAACTAATACTGTCTTTTACGTCGCCGGTTGCTGTTGCGGTTAGGGACTTAAATCGCGTCGAGCGACCAATCTGATTTGCAATAGTTACGTCAATGGTTTCGCCGGGAATGTCGGTATTGTCCTTCGGTGCACTCCCGGTAGTTTGAATAATCCAGCCAGAGGAATGACCAAGAAGCGGCATATTATCGAGGTAAGCCGTGAGATTGGTGAACAAGTTAATGTGCTGCTTAACTGGCGCCCAGGAGGCAATTTCCTCAGTCAACTCATAGTCGAATCCCGTTTTCTCTGGAATGAACACCTTCGCGTTCATACCCAGCCCCCAAGACCAGGTACCAAAACGCACCGGCATAGGTTCCCCGGAAGCTAGGGCCGTCCCGTTGCCATTCAGGAACATATTGAGTAGCGGCAAGCCGACGGTCACCGCTCCGCCGTTTAGCATTCCACGCAATACGCGACGTCTATTTAGTCTGTTCACCTTCAACTCTCCCAATCCAAATGGTCGGCAGCAGCGTCTTGACGTTGCAAGGCGCTGCTGACGATGACTACATCGAAGGCCCCAATCGCAGAGACCGCGGAAAACGTTTCTGACTTAGACTAAAATTTCTCCTACCTCTTTGGAGGTATTGTTGCTCTTTGTTCCCCAAGACGGTGTATCCACACCCATGAGACGCAAGGATGTGTAACCGAGACGCGCTGTCGTGGTACCACCGGCATCAATATGCAACCCGGTCTTCACGCGCCCACCCGCACGACCAGCCATAAAGGCCGGCATGCCATCTAGGGAGTGAATCCGAGCATAACCCACATCGGTGGACGCATAGATCAGCACGTTGTCCAGTAACGTCCCGTCGCCTTCCTTGATGTTTGAGAAGATCGAAACATAATCTGCCCAGGATTCCATGGCGCGGCGAGTAAACCAAGACGCGGTCGGTTGGTACCCCAAGCGCGTATCCAAAGGCTCTTCGTGCGTCGTGGTGTGGTGGGGCTTCTCGTACCCAACCTTGAGAGTTGAAGTCCCGCGCGCTGCGTAAGACATATTGAAAACCCGGGTCTGGTCACAAGCCACCGCCATAGCCATAAGCTCAGACATAATCCGGTGGCGAGCGGCAACCAACTCGGATTGTTTGCCTTGCGGTAATTCTTCTTGCGGGCCTTCACCTGGTACACATGCAGCGATGGGTTCGGGCTTGGTAAGTCTTTGCTCGAACTGTTGTTCAAGGTGACGAAGGCCAGTGAAGTATTGATCAAGGCGCTCTCGATCTTCAGCACCCACCTTCTTCATCAAGGAACGAGTATCGTCCATTACCCCCGACAACACGCTCTTGCGCACCATAATATTGGGGTCTGGAGTGAAAGACTCCGCATTTGGATCAGGAAACTCAGGACCAAACAACCGCGTGTAAAATTCCATCGGCGACCATTCGGGTGCATTCGGTGTATTGCCGTTCTCGTAGCTGATTGTATCTTTTACATCACCGGTTGCCGTCGCCGTCAAAGACTTGAAGCGAGTTGAGCGACTGATTTGATTGGCAATTGTGACATCAATAGTCTCGCCAGGAATATCTGTTCCGTCCTTTGGAGCAGTTCCCGTTCTTTGAATGACCCAGCCAGATGTGTGGCAAAGAAGCGGCATATTGTCCCGATACGCCGTAAGGTTTGTAAACAGATTGATGTGCTGCTTAACGGGTGCCCAAGATGCAATTTCCTCAGGAAGGTCATAGTCAGCGCCGGTTTTTTTAGGAATGAATACTTTCGAATTCATTCCTAATCCCCAAGACCATGTTCCAAAACGCACGGGCATAGGTTCGCCAGAGGCGAGCGCCGTACCGTTACCATTCAAAAATACATTAAGCAGCGGCAACCCAACCGTAACCGCCCCGCCATTTAACATGCCGCGCAGAACACGGCGTCTATTTAATCCACTCATAACGTTCTCCCCCTAATTTGTGTGGTCTGAGGTTATTTGTGACAGTTGCCCATGGGCGAGTGCTGCCATCAGGTCCTCAGGAACATCAACCGTCGAAAACGCGTTGCTCAAGGTAATCGTGCGCAACAAGTCCCGAAGCTTGTACCCTTGCGCCTCAAACTGCGTCGTGAAGTGCTGCAACAACGGACGATCATTGCGTGTCGACGCGCCGCCCGTGCCATAGCTGTAAATCCGCTCAACAAGACATGACGGTAACGCCGGGTGATCACGCAACGCACGGGACAAGCCCACAACGTTGTTGTACTCAACCCCATCAAGGGTCCCGCTCGTGTCAATCGGGTTGCCGTTCTCCGTCTCACGGAACCGCCCCGCACCATCAAACGCCTCAAGCGCAAGACCCATCGGATCGGTGATCTTGTGACAGCCCGCACACACAGGGTTCTCAAGGTGCGCATTCACACGGTCACGCTGCGTCGGGTAGTTCGCATCGGGGTTGTTGACCAGAGAAAAGTCCACATCCGGCGGCGCGCCAGGAACAGGCTGACACAGCAGCAACTCACGCAGCGCCTTCCCACGCAAGGTCGGCGAACTCCGGCCCGGGTGAGAGTGAACCGCCAGGAAGCTGATCTGGGTCAGCAATCCTTCCCGCGGGCTTCCTTCCGGAAACTCGTACGGGCTCCATCCCGGGGTCGCCGGCAACTGGTAAAGGGCCGCCAGCGACGGGGAGATAAACGTCGAACGGGTCGTGTAAAGATCGCGATAGTCCGCATCTTTGGTCAAAAGGTGATCAACAACCGTCCGCAGGGTTTGCTCACGTGCATCCGCCACCGTCACACCCGTAAAGGACGGGTACACCAACGGATCTTTGGCCAGCGTGTCAAAGTCGTCATGGGCAAACATGTCATCAAAGAAGGCGCGCATCCCGTCTTCAAGCCGCGGGCTCTCAAGCATCATGTTCACAACCCGCGCACGGCCATTGGCCGTATGGATCTCGCCGCCCTCGGCCGCATCCAGCAACGCTGCATCCGGGCCGGCATTCCACAAGAAAAAGCTCAACCGCGAGGCCAGCGAATACGCATCCAGGCGCTCAACACCAGGACGGTTCGGATCAGGCTCAGACGATTCAACAATAAACAGCATCTCAGGGCTGATCAGCATCCCCTCAAGCGCAATCGCAAGGCCGGTGTAAAAGTCTTCAAGGCGGTCCGCCGCATCACTGGCTTTCGTCGCCGCATCGTCCACCTCCACATCGCTCAAAGGACGGCGGTACAGTAAACGGCCTACCTCGCCTAAAAACGCCGCCGCGCAGGCCTTGTCAGACGCATCCAACGCCGCAGGCTGGCAGGGAATCAGAAAATTACGGTGCTCCGCATCAACAACCTGGCCAGAAACCGACGACGCCGTGCGCTGGTACTGCTCAAGCTGAGCGGCTGTCACACCAGCCGTCGCCGCTCCGTTCGCCAGCAAACCACTGGTCCGCTGAAGCGGGGGAAACTTCGTCCCCAAATCAATGCTCGGGCCAAACGTATGCGCCAATGTGTTGAGGTATTGATCAGAGCTGATCAGCCGCATGCGCATCGGCGTGCCGCCAACATCAGGCTCAGTAGCCACAATCTCAGCGTTCAGCGCAGCCGTCTCGTTCATCGGCGCAGGCCCAGAACAGCTCGCCAAGCCAAGCGCCGCTACCACTCCAAGCGCTCCAACACGAAGCTTGCTAGATACCCCGCCTCTAACGCAGGACAATACGTCTTCTCTCTTCACTTCCACTTCGCGTCTCCTCAATATTAAAACGCCATACATCGCCCATTCTAATGAACAACATAATTAGGCGCATCTCTTATCGGCCAAGGTGCTTCAACATACATGTAAATATGCGCAAGAAAATTTCAAATCAGAGCGCATTTAGGGTATCAAATTGTGCGATAGGGGATTTAGGCCGAATCCTAGCCTACCCCGCGGTTCCAAGACCCCGAAATCCCCTTCAACGCCATATTGACGATAAGATCAGACACATCATCTATGGATGCTGACCCTTTGGGGTCATACCAAATGTGCGTCCAATTAATCATTCCAAAGAAAATCATCGCCGCGGGACTCACCAGCTCCGGCGCCGACTTCAGTTCAGGTTGAAGTTGCGAGAAAATGTCGGCGACCGCACGCACTAGTCGTGACTGCCGTTCAATGATCAAATTCCTCCGCTCTGGTGGAAGATGATAGAGCTCGTTCGACAAAACTTTGTGGCGCGCAGCAGCACCGGAATACAATTTCATCAGAGCTGGCACTAGCGCGCGAAGTTTTTGATCCGGCGATGCATCGGTTTCGATAACGCGCGATGCTGCCTCCCATAGCGCTTGGACATGAGAGTCCATCGCCTCAAAAAGAATATCTTCCTTTGATGAAAAATAATGATAAATCAGAGATTTAGATGTTTTACAGGACTTTGCGAGATCAGCGACCGACGTTCCCAAAAATCCAGCAGTAGAAAATAAATCCACCGCTTTATCGATTATAATCTCGCGCCGCTGTTCAAAATCAGCGGCCTGATTCCTAGCCATTCTATCTCCTGCTTATCGGCCCATCTCAGTGTCGTTCTCGACTTACCCCGCTCAGGATTAATGGGCAAGAGTGACCGAACGGTCAGACGCAAAATCCCATCAAAGTTTTATAAAAAATGCGCTTATCGATGCCATGACGGTATCGATCAGATACCGATTTTAATGCAACTCGCGAAATGAGTCGGTGAAAGCTGAACCTTCTTTGGTTCAACTGACGCACAATCACCAATCGCAATTGGGCACCGCGTGCGAAACCGGCACCCAGATGGTGGATTGGCCGGGTTTGGCAAATCCCCCGGGAGAACGATACGCTCACGTGAGAGTTCGATTACCGGATCTGGAATAGGAATCGAAGAGAGCAGAGCCTTTGTATAGGGATGAGCGGGATTTTTAAAAATCTCATCGCGAGACCCATATTCGACGATTTTTCCCAGATACATTACCGCAATATCATCACTGATGTGCCGAACAACCGACAGGTCGTGTGAGATGAATATGTAGGCGAGGTTGAGTTGCTTCTGCAGGTTCTGCAGCAAATTGAGAATTTGTGCCTGTATGGACACGTCCAATGCAGAAACAGCCTCATCACATATGATTAAGTCTGGCTCAACTGCCAATGCTCGACAAATTGCTATCCGCTGCGCCTGGCCTCCAGATAATTCATGGGGATAACGCTCCGCGAACCGTGGCGGCATCCCCACGAGGCCCAGCAATGTCCTTATGCGTTCTTTTCTCCCGTCGCCCGCGCACAACCCGTGGATATCGAGCGCTTCGGAAATCAAATCGCCGATCGTCATTCTGGGGTCGAGCGAGGACGCAGCATCCTGGAAGATGACCTGAACACGCCGGCGTATCGGACGCATTTCGTTGTCAGACAGTGGGGCCAGGTCAACACCGTCAAAAACAATGCGGCCGGAAGAATGCACAAGCCGGAGTACCGCGTACCCAATTGTCGACTTGCCGCAGCCAGACTCGCCCACGAGACCTAAGGTGCGCCCAGGAGCAACCTCCAGCCCCACCCCGGCGACGGCCTGAACGACATCCGGGCGTTGAAACAACTTCTTTGCGCCGGAAAAACTGACGCGCAAATCTTCAACTTTGAGTAACGGTGCGGTGTTCACTGTGCGCGATCCTCGCGCCAGTACGACTTTAGATCTGCGAAACACGCGGCCGTATGCAACGGTCCTACATTTTCAGCAGTGGGCATGACATCTTGGCACTTTGAGACCGCAAGCTGACACCGCGGCAAAAACGGACAGCGCGTAACTGGCTCCGCGAGGTTGGGGGGAATTCCCTCTATTGGACGTAGGGGACGTCCAATGTCGTCAATGCGTGGCGTACATTGCATAAGTCCAACTGTGTAACCATGAGACGGGCGATAAAAAACATCCTTCACCGGTCCACTCTCAACCACCCGCCCCGCATACATGACGGCAACGTGGTCGCAAAGCCCGGCTACGAGGCCCAGATCGTGGCTAATCCAAATTACGGCCATCCCAAAGTCGCGCTGTAAGTCTTTTACGAGATCGACAATTTGAGCTTGAATCGTGACGTCTAAAGCGGTCGTCGCTTCGTCCGCGATAAGCAAACGTGGATTGCAGGACAGCGCAATCGCAATCATCACCCGCTGACGCATCCCACCCGAAAACTGATGTGGATATTCGTCTAGACGTTTCTCCGCGCGGGAAATTCCAACCCGTTCAAGGAGTTCAATAGCCCGACGGCGCGCGGCAGAGCTGTCCAGCCCTAGGTGCACTTTCATTGTCTCGGTCAACTGGCGACCAATGGTCAGCACTGGGTTTAAGGATCGCATCGGATCTTGAAAGATCATTGCCATCCGGCGGCTGCGCAGTGAACGTAACTCGTCGGGCGCGAGATCAAGAACATTAGTACCGTCGAAAACCATTTCGTCGGCATTACACGTCGCCGCATTATCCGGCATTAACCGCATTATCGACAACGCAGTTACGGATTTTCCGCTTCCACTTTCACCTACAAGACCAAGCACTTGCCCATCTTCCAGCGAGAAGGACACGCCGTCGACCGCCCGAACGACACCCCTTGATGTAGAGAAATGAGTACGTAAATTTTTTACGGTTAAAAGAGGCATGATTATTTTCGCCCCTTCGCGTTTCCACTGCGCGACCATGAGCGTGGATCGAGTGCGTCGCGTAGCCCGTCGCCAAGAAAGTTGATCGCCATAACACTGAGAACAATTAAGAGCGTCGGCGACAAAAATAACCAGGGTGCATCAGCCATGTATCGCCTCGCCTCAGACAGGTCGCGCCCCCACGACGGCGACGGTGGTTGAATCCCAAGACCAAGAAAACTAAGCGATGCCTCAGCGACAATCGCGGCGGAGTACATGATTGTGACTTGAACAACGAGGGGAGACAGGACATTGCGGAGCACATGCCTGAGAACTATGCGCCACGGGCTCGCGCCAAGCGCCCGCGTGGCGGTAATGTAAGTTTCTTCGCGAACCGACAACGTGCTTCCCCGGACGACCCGCGCAAGAACAGGTATTTGAACAATACCCAAAGCGATTGTGATGGTCGCGATGTTCGCGCCGAGCAAACCCACCACTGCGATTCCAAGCAACAATGGCGGAAAGGTGAGAAAGGCGTCCATCAAGCGCATAAGCGTATTGTCAATGCGCCCGCCCATAAATCCGGCGATGAGTCCGATGGGAACACCGAACGACATTGTAAATGCGACCACAGCCAACCCAACCACGAGGGATACGCGTGCGCCATAAATCATTCGCGCAAAAACATCGCGCCCGAAATAGTCAGTTCCCATCCAATGCAATGAGCTCGGGGGAGATAGCTTGTTGTCTAAATTTATTATCGTTGGATCGTGAGGAACCAAAATGGGGGCAAACATTGCCAATAGACTTAACGCGACAAGGATGAACAAACTTACTGTCGCCGCACGGTTTCGAACCAACTGCCTGAAGGCAAGCGTGAGCCCACTTTCGAAGTGAGTTTCTTCGGGAATGGTGGACGCGCTACGTTGTGACGTTAATTCGGCATTCGTCATGACTGATACCGAATTCGAGGATCAATGACCGAATACAGAATGTCGGCCACTATGTTTGCCAGCAAAAAGAATATCGCAATGATCAACACGAACCCTTGGACCACCGGAAAGTCTCGATTCAAGACAGCCGACAATATCGCCGAACCGATCCCTGGGATTGCGAAGGTGTACTCAATGGTGACCTGAGAGCCGATGAGGTACGCGAATTGTATGGCGGCCATAGTGACGAAAGGTATCATGGCATTTTTCAGCGCGTGCACAACCAGCACGACGACAGGCCGGAGTCCCTTCGCATGCGCTGTGCGAATATAATCCTGAGATAGCACGTCGATCATGCTCGATCGCAAGAGTCTTGTGAAGACAGCCGTTTGAAGAGTCCCGAGGGCAATCGCTGGCAACACAAAGGGGCGTAACATGTCCCACAAGCTACCGGCTTCCGACGCACCCGACCCTATCCCCGTTATCGGAAACCAACCGAGCTGTAGGGAGAATATGTAAATAAGAACAATTGCGAGAGCGAAATTGGGGATTGCGAATCCCAGAAGCGTGTACCCCGTCGCAAGATAATCGATCCAAGTGTTGCGCTTGAGCGCCGCGATGATCCCGAGAGGAATTGAAACGATAAATGCCAAGGTTAGAGCAAAACTAGCGAGAATTAATGAAACCGGTAACCTCTCCGCCAGCAAGTCCAGCACTGGTACGTTTAGACGAATAGAGTTTCCGAAATCACCTCGAAACAGGTCACCAAGCCAATAGAAATATTGCCTGTACACAGGTTCATCGAGGTGGAACTGCGCGCGTAATGCCGCAACGGCATCGGGGGACGTTTGTGACCCCAACATAATTTGGATGGGATCGCCTGGCGTTGCTCGAGTAATCGCGAAAATCGTCGCGCTGACTATGAATAGTATAATGGGCGCTTGAATCAGCCGTTTCGCAACGAGTCCCCACATCTTATTTCCAATGTATCTCGTCGAGCATTTCTACATATTCCTGAGGACCAGGCTTGAACCCGGTTAAACCCGCATCAAAGACACGTACGTAGTTCACGTTGCAATGATAAATCATGGGACATTCTTCAACAGTCATTCCGACAATATCGTGATACTTGCTTGCGCGTGCTTCAGCATCTGTCTCCTGGCGTGCGCCATCCAACATTGATGCCATTTTTGGATGATTGTAGGCGGAAGTCGCGCCGTCCTTGTGCAGGAACCACCAGGATGTTGCATCAGGGTCCGGAGCCACGATCGTTATGTCTTCGAGTAATTGTTCAAAATTCTTGTTGAACCAGAAATTGTTGAAACCACCGACGTCGAGGTTTCGAATGCGATAACCAATACCAATCTGACCTACCATGGCTGCCACGAGTTCCAACTCACGGCGCATCCAATCCTTGTCTGAGGTGATAACCTCAACCTGATACCCCGATAATCCGGCTTGGGCGATTAGCTCTCTCGCCTTGGCAAGGTCGCCGCGCTCTGGGTATTTGAGCATGGTTTGCTGGTGACCCATAAATCCAGCCGGGATTTGATTGTCCGTTGGCCTGGCTTCACCGTTGTAAATTTCTTCAGCAATGGCGACCCGGTCTATGGCGTATGAGATGGCTTGCCGCGCCAACTTATTGAGATAAGGCGCATCGGGTTCAGCATGGGCAATATTGAAGCATTGATAGTCCCAGTTCCAACCTGGCAAAGAGGTCAATGTGTATTTTGGGTTCTCGCGAATGCGCGCAACATCTCTGGTATCAGGGTGTGAAATAAAATCGAACTCGCCCACTTCCATTGACTGAAGGCGAATAGATGAGTCGGGAATGGTTCGGTAATTGATACGTGCCAGCTTTGGAATACCTGGACGCCAATACTTCTCATTGCGAACGAGGTTAACTTCGTTACCTCTCACCGACTCTAAAATATATGGACCATGGCCAACGGGAGCTGCCGCGTATTGCTGTTCACCCATTTCTTGGTGGGCGGCACGACAAAGCATTAGACCGCCATACCCCATTGTCGCACCTGGAAACGCGCCAAAAGGCGTCTTGGTCTTCACCTCGACAACGTGCCTACTTTCGGCCTTGATCGTGTCGATGGGAAAAAGAGCCGAGCCCACCATAAAACTGGACGTATCGAAATGGTGTTGCCACGTGTAGGCGACATCTTCGGCGGTAAACTCTCCGTAGTCGCCGTGCCACAAGACGCCTTCGCGAAGCTTAATCCTCCATGTTAACGGGTCTGGATTTGTCCAATCTTCTGCGAGCCACGGTATGATTCTACGGTTTTGGTAGTCAACGCGCGTTAGGCCGTCGAAAATGTGATTCATCACAAGCCCGGCGGGGACCGTCCATCGGATAGCCGGACTTAAGCTCCCAATATCGCCGCCCCAAATCCCGACTCTCAGGTCTTGGCGTTTCGCTTGTCCAATTGCGGGAGCAAATGGCAATGAGTTCGCAGCGGCTAACGCTCCACTTCCCGCCGCGGACTTAATAAGTTGACGGCGACTCATGCGCCGACCGTCGGATTTCCTCTGAACCATTGACGTTCCTTCCCGCGGCAGGGACTGCTTGCCTCCGACGATCAGAGCTCTTTTCAGTACGCGCCATTACAGCAGGTCGAGAAACTCTTGGATAGGCGGATTTAAAAAAATCTCCGCAAATCTCACCGATTTTAGATTGAATTTTCAATACGTTGATGGGATGGTTTTGTTTCATTTTCCCCTCCTAATTGAGCTGACCGGAGCGTATTTTCATGCCCGATATTACCGGCGATGCCCTTGATAGAGTTTGCACCATCCAAGCTAAGAACAGGGGCATGCCGCACAACTTTATTGTGCGTATGTATGAAATCGCACGGAAGAAGTTGACCGATGGCCGCCCAATCTCTGCCGTCGCAGCCGAAAAGCTAATTGAAAATGTCGGAAAAGGTGACGTGGTTTTGGTCCTGACCGGTGCAGGCTTGAAACCTATTTTGCCAGAGGGTGAGAGCGACGGGCCGCCGGGTGCGGCGGCGTTGGCTAAAGCTCTTTATAAAGGTTTGGGCGCAGTTCCGGTTTACGTTCTTGAGAAACACCACGCCCGCCCGGTTATTGCGTCGAGCCACTCCATTGGCTTGATGGTTAAGGAATTCAGTGAAGCCAAAGACTACAAACTAGGGTGCGCCATTGAATATGCACCGCCCCAGCAAGACGGCGTTCCCGAATGGGTGGATGATGTTTTTGAGCGTTACAATCCAAAAGCAATTATCTGCGCTGAACGCATTGGCCCGGGCAAGAATGGAATTCTTCATAGTTCCACAGCGATGGCGCTCAAGGACTTCGACCCAACGCCGGGCGCTGTTGTTGACACTTCACCTTTAGTTGAAGAGGCGAACAAACGCGGCATCCTCACAATTGGCATCGGCGATTGCGGCAATGAGGTCGGTTTTGGAGCAATCTATGACACTGTGGTCGAGCTCCTTCCCAAAGGCGATGTGCTCGCAACGACAGTCGCGGCAGATATCGTATTCCCCGCGATGATGTCCAATTGGGGTTGTTACGGAATAGAAGCGGCCCTTGCCTTTTTGCTCAAAAAGCCGGAGTTGATGCACACCCCGGAGCAAGAAGGTCGCATGATTCGCGATTGCCTCAATGCGGGCGGTCTCGAAGCGGGCTTTTGTACGACCAACTTCATAGTCGATGGGCTAGAGGGCGAAACGTCGATGGCCGTAGTGCAGCTGTTGGGAAACATTGTTCGAAAAAACCTCGAGCCCACAACTCGAGGTCTCGCTCACTAGTCCAAAAATTTAATCTTACTTTTCGGAGCCACTTTCATGCCTGACATCACCGGCGAAGCCATCGATAAGATTTGCACAATTGAAGCCAAGAACCGCGGAATGCCAACCAACATATTGGCGCCGATGTATGAAGCAGCACGCAAATTAACGGGTGGACGGCCAATCTCCATGGTCGCTGCTGAAAAATTGCTGGAAAATGTTGGCAAAAACGACACTGTCCTGGTTTTGACTGGCGCCGGACTAAAACCAATACTGCCGGAAGGCGAAAATGATGGGCCGCCGGGCGCGGCAGCTATTGCGCGGGCACTTTACAAGGGATTGGGCGCGGTTCCGGTCTACATACACGAAAAACACCATACGCGGCCCATTGTGGCGTCCAGCGAATCTCTGGGGTTGATGGTCAAAGAATATTCAGAGGCTAAAGACTATCACCTCGGCGCGGCTATGGAATTTGCACCGCCCCAGCAAGATGGTGTTGAAAGTTGGGTCCAAGAAATTCTTGAACGGTTTCAACCAAAAGCCGTTATCGCAACCGAACGTATCGGACCTGGTAGAGACGGTAAGCTTCATAGCGCTACTGGCATGGCGCTAAGTGATTTCGATCCCACGCCCGGCGCCGTGGTCGATATCGCACCGCTGGTTGACGAAGCCAGAAAACGTGGGATCTTGACCATAGGTATCGGTGACCACGGAAATGAAGTGGGTTTTGGCGCGATATATGACACTGTGGTCAAAACTATGCCCAAAGGCGATGTGTTGGCGACCACAACGGCTACGGACATTATTTTCCCAGTAATGATGTCCAATTGGGGATGCTACGGCATAGAAGCAGCTCTCGCGTTCCTCCTGAAAAAACCTGAATTGGTGCATACGCCTGCGCAAGAAGAGCGCATGTTGCGTGATTGCCTAGCTGCCGGCGGGCTGGAAGCCATGTACTGCTCAACAGAGTTTCTGTGCGACGGCTTGGAGGGAGAAACCTCGATGGCATGTATGCAATTTCTAGGGAATATTGTGCGCAAAAACCTTGAAGCACCGACGACGGGTGTTGCCCACTAGCGAACTATTGGCGCTGGAATTCGATCGCATCTTCCAGTCGGTCATCGCCCCAGAACAACTCGTTGTCGCCGACAACAAACGTCGGAGAACCAAAGATGCCCAACTTCCGGGCCTCCGATGTCGCTGCTTGATAGGCCGCATCAGTTGAGTCCAAGTTGGCTTTCTCAAGCACGCGGTCAACAGACTGTCCGCACTTTTTGAGGGCTTTCTCTATATTTTCCGCCTGCCCGGCGGGAACTCCGTTTTGGAACCAATGAACATATGTGGCGTGGACATAGTTTTCGCACCACCCCTCGTTCCTCGCGACCATCGCAATACGATTTGCCAAATCGAAGTGCTCTAACGGATAATCGACAGGAACATTTACAGGAATTCCGTAGCGCGCCGCGCGGCGCTCTATATCGCGCCACATGTACTTCGTTTTTATCGGTTTGCCAATAAACGGCTTGTTGTCCATCTCTTGCATCAACGCCCGCACGCTAAAGGGGCGCCAATTGAATTCGACACCCTCCCTTTGTGCGACATCCTGAAGACGCATTACTGTGAGATAGGTATATGTGCTTCCAATTGAGAACCAAAAATTTATAGACATCGCTTTTAAAAACCACGAACCAATCAAATAGCCCCAGAAAGAGAATTAATCTTAATTAGTTGCGTTCGCCTGACACATCCACCTCCGCCCCAGGAAGAGCTGGTGTGTGGACCGGTCTCCGCGCTGCTTGAGTTAGTTGCTCAAAGCTATAGCCAAGTGAGAAGAGTTTTGGTTCGCTAAAGGCGGTTCCAAGGAAAGAAATCGTTACCGGCAAGTCATCTGTCGTGAACCCCGCAGGGACGATTAAATCCGGGAACCCAGTCAAATTCGCTATTCCCGTTGGAGAAAGTGTTCTTGGGATCGCAACACCGGGCGGCCCCACGATCTGAGCCGGACGTCTCATATTGGTCGGATAAACGATCGCGTCCAATTCATGTTTCGCAAACAGACCTTCGACGAGAGCAGTCGTCATCGGCATATAGTAATTGCGCAACGCAATATACCCAGGATCCTCCATCGTACCATGTGCGATATCGCGCTCCTCAAAAAACGCCCATCTGTAGGGATTGGGTCCGGCACCGTCCTCACCCATGCTGGTGTACTCATAGGAGCGCTCGATTAACTCTTCCACACTCTTGGGATATTCAGGTCCGATCGTTTTTAAGTAATCTTCAACCTGCGCCCTAAATTCCGGTGGAAACATCGTGTAAATAGCTTGACGGTATGAATCGAGAAACCACTGTGGGTATCGCACCTCGATAAGGGTAGCTCCGGCTTTTTCCATTGCCCTTAAAGAGGCTTCGAAAATCCAATCAACATCTGGGTCAGCGCCGGTAAAATCACGGGCAACGCCGATGCGAGCTCCTTCGAGAGCCCCCATCCTTAAGAACTGCGTATAGTCAGTATGGAAATTACCTTTGCTTTTGTCGGTAGCTGAATCGGCGGAATCCACACCCGTCATAACGCCTAGCGACACAGCAACATCGTAGACGCTGCGGGCCATGGGACCAGCCGTGTCCAAACTAAGTGCCAGGGGAATGATTCCGTCTCGACTGATCAATCCATGCGTTGGCTTTAATCCAGCAAGGCCCGCGACACTCGTTGGACCACGAACAGAACCGCCCGTGTCGGTCCCAAGACCCAAGGGCGCGTAGCCAGCTGCGATGGCAACACCTGTTCCACCAGATGATCCCGCTGGTGTGCGTGTGAGATCATGAGGATTCAGGGATTGCCCGCCCATAGAACTCTGTGAACCGTTCGCGAACTCTCCCAAATTTACCTTCGCGAGAATAATCGCCCCGCCGTCACGCAACTTCTTCACTAAAAAGGCGTCGTCCGGCGCCATGGCCCCCTCAAGTAGAACTGATCCACCAGTTGTGGGCATATCAACCGTGTCGATATTATCCTTAAAAACCACGGGTATCCCATGGAGAGGTGAACGCGGACCTTTAGCCTTGCGCTCCTCGTCCAAGGCTCGCGCTATTTCTAAAGCGTTCGGATTTAAAGAAATAACAGCGTGTAGTTTGGGGCCCGTGCGATCAAATGCTGCAATTCGCTCGAGACACATTTCCACTAATCGCTCTGATGTAAGTGTACCTGCTTCAAACGCTGCATTGAGTTCCGCAATAGTCGCTTGGTCAAAAGCGATTGTTTCAGCCAGTGCCCTTTGAGAATTTCCAATCAAAGCAGCGCATAAAAAAACACTCAGAAAATTTATAATTGTAGATTTGATCATGTCGCTCACTCCACGCAGCAAGAGTTTAACTCTCTAATTCTCCGTACCACGCCTCGAAGGCACGGTTATAAAACACCTTCGACGTGGGGTTGAACAAGGCCCACTCCCCCAACGAGCTCGGTAAGGAAAAATTGCTTCCGGCGTCTGCAGCTTCAATACCAGCTGCGTGCGCACTTCGTGCAGACTGCTCCACCTCTTCAAGCATTGCGATATAGAGGTCTAGATCAGCCTGACTTGAAAAGTGGCCCATGACCCGGGACATAGATTGTTTCTTGTGCACGCTTCAACGCACGGACGGACTCGGCCATTTTTGTAGGAACCGTATCAACGTAATTTGGAAACATCGCGTTCCAGACTAAGTCTCCACAGAAAACGACATTGGGATCATCGAGCTCAACGGTAACATCGCTATCTGTGTGTCCTCCGCGCGGAACCAGGGTAACTACCCTCCCGCCAAGATCAATCTCTGTGCGCTCGGTCGTTGAAAGCAATTCGGCGTCCTCGAGTGCAGCAACGCGCGCTTCATCGGGTGTTCGCTGGCGCTCTATCACTAGGTCTCGTGTCCGGTCGGTGCTTCGTATTTCTGGACGATCAGACTCGTTTAAGTATCCCGCAACGCCATTCGAGTGGTCGCCATGATAATGCGTGATCGCGACATGGGTGGGCCACTTTCCCGTCAACTCTCGCGACATTCCAGCCAGCCACTGGGCTCCTTCGGGCTGACTAAATCCTTCAATAGCGAGTACGCCGTTCCGGCCAGCAATAAGACCACCGTTCGCAATCGTCGTGCGGGATCCGGTCAGTGGGGTCGAAATATGCGCCCATACACCCTCCGCGACTTCTTCCAACGTCCCAAAAGGCTCTTCTGCGACAACTCTGCCAAGAGATTCTGCAGCCCAAAGGCTCCGAGTTGGAATGGGCATTGTCGCCGCAACGAGAGCAATATGCGCTGCACACGATACGTGCTCCTTAACAAAGGAGCGCCGACTAATTTTCATACCCAGACCTTCCCGTGACGGCTGTTCACAGATCGTATTCCGAATAACCAATGCCGTTAGTTATCAGGCACCTCGATCATTCCTCCAGGAAGTGGCGGCGTATTCACAGGACGGCGAAACGCTTTCACCGTTTGTTCAAAGCTGTACCCCAACGCGAGAATTTTAGGTTCAGCGAACGCCTGTCCGAGGAATGAAACAGTGACCGGAAGATCGTCCGTTGTGAAACCAGCCGGAACGATCAAAGCCGGAAATCCTGTTAAGTTTCCAACAACAGTCGTGGATACACCACCGCCACCCGATGACGTATTTGCAGCCGCAATTTGCGGAGGACGTCGCAGCGCCGTTGGATACACGAGAGCGTCAAGATTATGCTTTTCGAATATTCCGTTTATTAGGGCTGTCGTCATAGGCATGCCGTAGTCATGAGCCGCGATGTACCCAGGGTCGGTCAGCGTTCCGCTTTCATTTTCCACATGGAAAAAATTCCACCGGTACGGGTTTGCACCTGCTCCATCCTCACCCAAACTGGTGTATTCATAAGACCGCTCAATCAACTCCTCCAACGTTTTTGGATATTTGGAGTCCAATGTCGACAAGTAGTCGGCAATCTGCACCTTAAATTCGGGCGGGTAGATCGACCACAACATGGCCGATGCGGAATTTAAAAACCATTCTGGATAGCGGACATCTATGAGTGTCGCACCCGCCTTCTCCATAGCTTTGAGCGATGCATTAAACACCCAGTCCACATCCGGATCGAAACCGGCGAAATCCCTCACCACACCAATACGCGCGCCATCAAGAGCATCTGCGTCAAGAAATTGTGTGTAGTCTTTGTAGAACTTGCCCTTGCTCTTGTCCGTGTACGGGTCCGCACGATCAATGCCGGTCATAACGCCTAGGGCGACTGCCGTATCATAGACACTCCGAGTCATCGGACCGCCCATATCAAGACTAAGCGCAAGCGGAATAATGCCATCATGACTCAACAAGCCGTGCGTTGGCTTTAGGCCGACAATGCCATTGATTGTTGAAGGACCTCGAATTGAACCGCCGGTGTCTGTGCCCAGACCAATCGGCGCGTAGCCCGCCGCGATTCCAACACCGGTACCCCCGGACGACCCGCCTGGTGTGCGCGTCAAATCATGAGGGTTTAAAGATTGGCCGCCAAGGGAGCTTTGGAAACCATTGGCAAACTCGCCAAGGTTAACCTTTGCCAAAATAATTGCGCCGCCATCTCGAAGTTGTTTGACCATAAAAGCGTCGTCAGGTGCCATCGAACCTTCTAAGAGCACCGAGCCGCCGGTCGTCGGCATATCCACGGTGTCAAAGTTATCCTTCATGATAACAGGGATGCCATGAACCGGAGAACGCGGACCCTTTGTTCTGCGCTCCTCATCCAGCGCGCGAGCAATTTCCAACGCGTTTGGATTGACCGAGATGACCGCGTGGAGATTTGGACCTTGTCGATCAAAAGCCTCTATGCGGTCGAGACAAAGCTGCACGAGTTTCTCCGCAGTGAGTGTTCCGGCCTCAAAAGCAGCGTTTAGCTCTGCGATCGTCGCTTCATCAAAATTGATCTGCTTCGCAGATACCGTCGGTGCGGTAAATAACAAGCCGGCACACAATGCCAATACAAAAGCAAAATTTTCTACAACCCGTCTAAACATCACTAATCCCCTCGGTTTAATTCTTGATAACTGTCTCGTCCGCATTCGCTAAATGCATTTACTATTCTGGTACATCAATGACTCCGCCCGGTAACGCCGGCGTATGCTTGGGGCGACGCAAAGCGTGTGTTGCTTGCTCAAAACTGTACCCCAACGCCAGAATTTCTGGCTCCGCAAATGCTGTACCCAGAAACGAAATACCAACCGGAAGGTCATCGGTCGTAAAACCGGCCGGTACGACCAAAGCTGGAAAGCCCGTCAAATTGGCGATACCGCGCGCTGAAATTCCTGTACCTAACGGTGGACCCGGTGGAGCCGCGATTTGTGCGGGCCGGTTCATACGTGTTGGATAAACAATCGCATCCAAATTATTTTTCTGAAAAATTCCCTCAACCAATGCCACGGTTAGCGGCATAAAGTGATCGCGAACCGCAAAATATCCGGGATCGGTAATTTCCCCGCTCGACTGCTCGCGAAGGAAAAAATTCCAACGCTCCGGATTTGGTCCGGCACCATCATCGCCCAAGCTCATATACTCCTGAGCGCGCTCGATCAGTTCATCAAGACTCTTTGGATATTGTTCGTCGGTCGTCTCAAGATATTCGCCAATTTGAACCGCAAACTCCATTGGATACAGTGTGAAAAGGGCCGGAGAATTTGCGTCCAGGAACCACTTAGGATAACGGACTTCTACAATTGTCGCCCCAGCCTTTTCCATGGCTTTGAGGCTAGCCTCAATGATCCAATCGACATCGGGGTCTGATCCCATGAAATCACGCGCGACACCGATACGCGCACCATCAAGCGCATCTGCATCTAGAAACTGCGTGTAGTCGGTATGAAACTTACCTCTACTTTTTTCCGTCGCCGGGTCGGCCCTATCGACTCCGGTCATAATGCCGAGAGATACCGCCGTATCATAAACGGTTCGGGTCATCGGTCCGCCAGTATCAAGGCTCAGCGCAAGCGGTATAATCCCGTCACGGCTCAACAAGCCGTGCGTCGGCTTCAAACCGACGATCCCATTTACTGTAGATGGACTGCGAATAGACCCTCCAGTGTCCGTCCCCATTCCAAGCGGCGCGTAGCCCGCTGCGATGGCAACTCCAGTTCCGCCCGAAGATCCAAGTGGCGTGCGCGTAAGGTCATGGGGATTGAGCGATTGTCCGCCAAGCGAACTTTGGCTGCCGTTGGCAAATTCCCCTAGATTAACTTTGGCAAGGATAATCGCACCGCCGTCACGCAACTTCTTCACCATAAATGCATCGTCAGGTGCCATCGAATCTTCTAAAAGCACTGAACCGCCGGTTGTCGGCATATCGATGGTATCGAAATTGTCTTTGAGGACGACCGGAATGCCATGGATCGGCGACCGCGGCCCCTTAGCGGCTCTCTCCTTATCTAGAGCTCTCGCGATTTCGAGCGCATCGGGATTAAGTGATATTACTGCATGCAACTTTGGGCCTTGGCGATCAAACGCTTCTATTCTCTCTAGGCACATCTGCACGAGTTTCTCGGCAGTCAGCGTGCCGGCCTCAAATGCGGCATTAAGCTCTGCAATCGACGCTGTGTCGAAATCGATCGTTTTTGCCGATGATGGCGGCGAGGACGCCAATAGCGCCACCACAAACGTAAGAGCTAAACCAATCCTAAATTTAAAAACAGCAACCATCTCACAGTCCTCTCAATCAGCAGCCAAGCATCGCGTTAATTGAATGGTAGAATTCAAATGGGTACATGACGAAAAGTGGGTGGGGGAATTGGACCCACCACTTTTTCGACCTCAATACCTAAACCCAGTATCCGGCTGTCATCCCCTGGCATTCCCTGCAACTGAAGCCCCACAGGAAGGCCTGACGCCAGGCCGGCAGGCAAACTTAGTGCCGGAGCACCAAACCGTGAACCCCACCAAATATTCGTTAGAATTAGATCCCATTCCTCTACCCACTCACCATCGATGAGCACTTTCTGATCTCTTGCATTCCAGTTGAAGTTTATCAAAGAGGGAAGCAACATCATCGTGGGCATAGCAAGAGCAACGATGTCATTGTCATTAAATGTACCTGAATACTTTTGCCAAGCGTCTCTCATGATCGCCATTTCTTCATCTGGCGATAACTCAGGCCGCACTGGTGGTGGTGCAGGTGTGCGGAAGTAGTTTCTTGGAATGGTGCTAAATCCGTTCTTTGCTCTTTCAGCTTCAATGTCTTCAACAGTTACGCTTGGCTGGTTTTCCGCCAACCAATCCGCAGTTGGACGCGCACCGCGAGTCACCATTGGACCCAATCGGTCCCGCTCGCTGAGCTCTATAAGCCCATTAAGATCAATTTCGACCAGTTGTACTCCCGCGTCCCGCAATTTGGCGAAAACCTCCATGGTGAGACGTCTAATGCGAGAATCGTGAGGTCTTTTTTCCCAGTAGTCCGCGCGCGGAATACCAATCCGTGTTTTTCTCAGGTCGACTGCAGGTACTTCATCTCCCGTGATAGCCGTATCCAAGAAGGCGACATCAGACACGGTCCGCGCCATCGGGCCCATCGTGTCCATCCAACTTGTGGGCAAGACCATTCCCAAACCGGAATAGCGCTTTCGATCGTTACCATTAAAATAGTTGTCGAATGCGTACGTAGACGGCCGAAGTCCGGCAATGCCGCAATTCGCCGCCGGCCAGCGGATGGACCCTGCAGTATCTTCACCGATACCCGCTGGCGCGATCCGCGCACCTATCGCGGCCCCATTTCCAGTGCTCGATCCACCTGTAACGCGTGATAAGTCATACGGATTCCGAGGCACGGGAAAATAGCGACCAGAGCCAGAGCGTGTAATGAGATCAGACATATTTGTCTTTCCCATAACAACCGCACCGGCATTAATCATAGTATCTATAACCACGGCGTTTTTCTTCGCGATGTAGCCATTAAGTATTTTCGATCCAACCGTTGTCTCATAGCCAGTAACATCGATTTGATCTTTGACGACAAACGGGAGGCCTGCGAGCACACCAAGTTTCTCCCCCCGCGAGCGCGATTGATCCACGACTCTGGCGTCTTGCCTTACACGGTCTTCATCGAGCGAGATAAATGCATCCAAGTTCCTGTGAACGTTGTGATGCGCTAAGAGAGCGGTGACATATGCCTCTGCCGTCATATCTCCTTTTTGAATATGCTCTACCGCTTCACGCGCCCCTAGGTTTGTCATTTCCTCGATTGATTGTGCACGTGCGGACTTGGCGAGACTTATGCTTCCGGCCGCGGCCACGGTTGGAGCCCACGCAGCCGCTTTCAGAACCTGACGCCTTGAGGGTAAACTCGACCCGCTAGATGAATGTGGTTCGTCGTTTGCCATCACGTATCCCCATATTGCGCGCTCCTATAGCCGCGATAATTATTTGATGCAGGAAATTATTCACCGTCTGCCGATATAGCCGCTAAAGCGCGCGGTGGTGGAACGCGGGCTTGCGATGCTTGCTCGTAGTCGTACGCAAGGGACAACAACAAATCTTCCGTCCAGGCGGTGCCGACGAACGACAAGCCGACAGGCATACCTTCCACGAGTCCCATCGGAACTGAAATTATTGGGTAACCAGCAACAGCTGCTGTCGCTGTTAACGAGGGCGGGCGTAAATCACGTTCGGCTGGGATCGGTCCTGGACCAGGTGTACCGTCGGGAGGAATAACTCCTGCTGGTCCCCCTGTAGGAGTTACGATCGCGACTACATCATGCTCACTCAAAATGCGGTCTATACCATCCTCTTGAGTCATACGTTTACCCGCTTCAAGCGCTTCAATGTAAACAGGATTCTGGCGGCCGCCCTCGGTCGCCTCTGAGTCTTCAAACAGGTCCATTGTATGCATACTTTCGCGAGGGTCGGTTTTGCTGAATTCAATAAGATCGGCGAGTGTGCGCACGCTTACTGAATCAGGCATTGTGGCAAAGTAGTTATTCAAATCCTCCTTAAAGTCGTGAAGCAGAATCACGCGCATCTCAGGGCGTGAATCAACAATGGCGTCTGGCGGAATATCGACCAACTCCGCACCCTGTGCTCTCAAGACGTCCAGAGCCGCATCAAAATTCTCGCGAGTCACTTCGGCGGTATTCCCGTAGGCTTGTAGGACGCCAATCCGCTTTCCTTGCAGCGCCGTATCGTCTAACGCAGCGACATAGTCTTTTTTGTTCGCATCTGCATCCGCAGACCATGGATCTTCAGGGTCCGTTCCGGCCATAACGTTAAGCATCATGGCGACACCGCGAACAGAACGGGTCATCGGGCCAGCTGAATCTTGCGTTAAACTGATCGGAACGATCCCACGCCGAGACACCAATGCAATGGTTGGCTTCATTCCGACCACACCATTCACGTTGGATGGACCCACAATAGACCCACCTGTTTCGGTGCCAACAGTCCCCGCTGCAAAACTCATCGCCGCCGAAATACCGGAGCCGTTGCTCGACCCCGCAGCCGAACGAGTAATGTCGTAGGGATTGTGTGTCCCACCGCCGAGCGTGCTGCCGTTCAAAGATGCAGCGTTGCGAAATCCGGCGAATTGCGAGGTGTTTGCTTTCCCGAGTATTATTGCTCCCGCAGCACGAAGCCTCTTCACAACCTCTGAGTCCCGGCTCGGATAGTTTTCTTCAAGTGCGTAAGAGCCCGCTGTCGTAGGCATACCGACGGCATCGTGGTTGTCTTTAAAAAGAATAGGCACACCATCGAGCGGTCCGATGGCCTGTCCTGCCTCGCGGCGCGCATCAGATGCGGCAGCTTGTTCCAACGCATCTGGCGCAATCATGATGACGCCGTTTAAGGGTCCATCCATTGCCTCTATACGGTCGATATAGCCTTGGGTGACCTCCACCGAGGTCGTCGCACCGGCCGCAAGATCAGCAGAAATTTGAGGGAGGGGAACTTCCGCCACATTGTACGGTTCAGGCGGAGCCGTTTCCGAGCACGCCGTGAGCGAAAAGATTGCGAGCACCGCAAAGCCGGTCAAAAATTGTCGGTAATGCATCGTCACACCCCTCATGTAATTAGAGTTAAGTTTTCAATGTGGATATTAACCGTCCGTCTCACCCAAAGCCCTGGCCGGCGGGACGCGCGCCTGAGATGCTTGTTCGTAGTCGTAAGCCAACGAGAGTAGCAAATCTTCAGTCCACGGTGTTCCAACGATAGACATTCCGACCGGAAGTCCATTGACGAGCCCCATGGGAACCGAGACTAGAGGATAACCCGCAACGGCCGCCGTCGATGTCGTAGATGGGGGAACGTCTCCCGTTTTGTGTTCCGCAAGAAATGTCGAATACGACGTGCCGTCAGGAACAATTTCTCTCGCAGGGCCACTTGTGACAGAGACTAGTGCGTCAAGGTTGTGTTCATTGATCAAGCGATCAATGCCCTCTTCCTTTGTCAGACGTTTCGCTTCTTCCAATGTCGCAATGTATTCTGGATTTTGCCGACCACCTTCGGTCGCTTGTGAATCTTCGAAAAGATCAACTGCGTGCTGACTTTCAACCGGATGAGTTTTGCTAAACTCGATAAGATCAGCGAGCGATTTCACTTCGACCGTATCGGGTGTTCCAGCGAGGTACGCATTGAGATCTTCCTTGAAGTCATGAAGGAGGATCGTCCGCATGTGCGCCGTGATATCAATAAAGGAGTCTGAGGGCAGCTCGACCAACTCCGCACCTTCGGCCTTGAGAACTTCGAGTGCTTGATCAAAAAGTGGCGCTGTTTCATCGGAGTACCCCCCGATGCGAAGCACGCCAAGTCTTTTCCCTTGCAGTTCTGTATCGCTTAGAGCCGCAACATAGTCCTTCTTGTTTGCATCTGCCTCTTCGGACCACGGATCGCCGGCATCGCTGCCAGCAATAACATTTAGGATCATCGCCGCGTCTCGCACGGTTCGGGTCATTGGCCCCGCGGAGTCTTGGGTCAAACTAATCGGAACAATTCCGCGCCTCGAAACCAAAGCGATAGTAGGTTTGATCCCAACATTCCCATTGACCGAGGACGGGCCGACAATTGAGCCACTAGTCTCCGTGCCAATCGTTCCGGCGGCAAAGCTCATCGTGGAGGCTATTCCTGATCCATTGCTCGACCCAGCTGCGGAGCGTGTAATGTCATATGGATTTTTCGTACTGCCACCATAGGGGCTACCGTTAATGCCCGTGATTGTACGATACCCCGCAAACTGAGATGTATTAGCTTTGCCTAAGATCACAACCCCAGCCGCACGCATGCGGCGCACGACTTCAGAGTCTTCGGCGGGAAAATTATCGACAAGCGCGTACGAACCTGCGGTCGTTGGCATGCCTACCGCATCGTGATTGTCTTTGAAGAGGATTGGCACCCCATCGAGTGGACCGAGCGCATTTCCACCTGCGCGGCGCGCATCGGAAGCGGCAGCTTGTTCCAGCGCATCGGGCGCAATCATGATCACACCGTTTAGCGGGCCATCCAGCGCATTAATGCGATCGATATACGCTTGCGTGATTTCGCTTGATGTCGTCTTGCCGGTTATGAGGTCCGCAGAAATTTGGGAAAGCGGCACTTCTACTACATTGTAGGGTTCGGCTGGTGGCGGCTCCGAGCATGCAGCCAACGAAAGAGCCGCGATAAGTGCAAGTCCAACTTTCAGCGGTTGAGACGTCATTTTCCAAATTCCTTATGAGTGATTTTAACCGAAGTCGTTAGTGATTTTCTGATATGTGTTTATAGGCCGTCGGAGGAACTCGCGCCTTAGATGCTTGTTCGTAAGCGTATCCAAACGAGAGCAACATTTGTTCAGACCAAGCCGGACCAATAAACGATAGCCCGACTGGCATTCCATCAACCATACCCATGGGCACCGAGAGGATTGGATACCCGGCGATTGACGCGTAGGTCGTCGCGTGCGGTGGTTTCGCGCCCTTGGCTTCTCGCTTAATCACGGAGTGCTCGGGCTCAATGCCATCAGGTGGGATCATCTCGCCAGGACCTTTAGTCAGCGCGAGAACCGCGCTAACGCCAAATTCAGATAACCACCTGTCAATTCCCTCGTCGCGGGCTTTACGCAGTCCTGTCGCCCTGGCCTCAATATATTCCGGCGCATCGAAACCAGTGGTGGCGATCGCAGTTTCAAAAATTTCCTGACCATGCATGTTCTCGCGCGGGTCGGCTTTATTGAATTCCATAAGATCAGCCAAAGAGCGCGTTTTGACTTCAGGAGGTGTTGTTTGCAGATACGCGTTGAGGTCTTGCTTAAAATCATAAAACAAAACAGTGAGCTGCTCCTGACTTAAGTCTTCCAGAATTTCCTCGGGGATTTCGATCAATTCCGCCCCCTGCGCACGCAATACGTCAAGCGCCGCATCAAATACCGGCTGCGTTTGAGAATTGTATCCTTGCGTTCCACGCAAAACACCAAGGCGCGCTCCCTTAAGTGACTCAGCGTTTAACCCATTCTCATAATTTTTTTTGTGCGCATCCGCTTCGGCAGATTGCGGATCGCCTGGATCACTCCCGGCCATCACCGTCAAGAGCATCGCAGCATCTTCAACTGTGCGGGTCATCGGACCAGTACTGTCCTGAGTATGGCTGATCGGCACAACACCGCGCCGTGACACGAGCGCAATTGTTGGTTTAATACCCACTAAACCGTTGGTCGATGACGGGCAAACAACCGACCCGTCCGTTTCGCTGCCAATGGTGCCTGCCGCAAAGCTCACGGCACCGGCAACACCTGAACCCGAACTAGAACCGCAAGTTGACCGCGTTAAGTCGTACGGATTGTACGCACCCCCGCCGACCGTACTGCTATTAAACGACGCCGTTGTTCTAAAACCAGCGAATTGATCAAGGTTCGTTTTTCCTAGGAAAACGACGCCAGCTGTCCGCAGATGCCTTGCGACTTCGGAATCTCGGACCGGAAAGTTTTCTTCCAAAGCGTAGGAACCCGCAGTCGTTGGCATTCCCAATGAATCGATATTGTCTTTAAGGAGAATGGGCACGCCATCAAGCGGGCCAAGCTCCTTCCCTTCACTACGCCTTTTGTCAGACGCACGTGCTTGGTCCAAGGCATCCGGTGCGATCGCAATAATGGAATTCAAGTGTCCATCGTAAGTGTCGATGCGGGCTATATAAGCATTGGTCACATCAACAGATGTTACTTTACCTTCTGCAAGATCAGCGGAAATCTGACTTAGGGAAACCTCTTCAACATCATAGGGCGAGCTGTTTGGCTCTTCGTTTGTGCAAGCTGCCAGCAAAAAAGAAACGGCCAGCGAAAGACAAACCAAAGAGCGGCGATTCATTGGGCTCTCTCTGTTTTGGTGATAGACCCCACAATCAATTCTCTGGCGTTCTTTGCTTGTAGGCCATCGGCTCGACGCGCGCCTGGGATGCCTGTTCATAGGCATAACCGAGCGACAACAACCTTTGCTCTGACCACTTGGGCCCAACGAATGATAATCCCACGGGCATTCCATCAACTAGTCCCATTGGAACACTCAGGTTCGGATAACCCGCCACAGCAGCGTTGCCACTTATTGACGGAGGGGCTGCGCCTTTCGGGCGGACTGAAGCCACAAAATCTTTCGCCGTGCCATCGGGTATAATAAGTCCCGTCGGTCCACTGGTTAAGCCGACAACTGCATCTAGATTGTTGTCAGCCATCGCCTTTCCATAGCCGTCGTCGCCAGCTCGTTTACGAGCGTATTCCAAATCTTTTAAGTACTCGGGATTTTCCCGGCCGCCAGTTGTCGCCTCGGAGTCTTCGAGAAGATCCTGATCAAGATGATTCTCCCGCGGATCCGTCCGGTTAAACTCAAGAATATCGGCCATCGTCCGCACCGATACCGCCTCCGGCGCATCTGCGAGGTAAACGGCCATATCTTCCTTAATGTTGTAAATCATAATGGTACGCAGCTCTTGGCTCATATCTTCGATCGTATCTTCCGGGAGCTCAATAATCTCCGCTCCCTGAGCAGCCATAACCTCTAAAGCGGTGTCCAATGCGACCTTCGTTTTCTCGTTATATCCGCCGGTTCCGCGAACCACACCCAACCGCGCACCCTTCAACGCGTTCACATCCAAGCCACTCGCATAATCAGTTTTGTGCGCGTCAGCATCTGCAGATTGAGGATCGTCCGGGTCGGATCCAGCCATAGGTGTGAGCACCATTGCGACATCCATAACCGTTTTCGCCATGGGGCCGGATGTGTCCATTTCCAAGCTCACCGGAACAATGCCATCTCGCGAGAGCAGCGCAATAGTCGGTCGAATGCCGACAACGCCATTCCCTGATGAGGGCCCAACGATAGACCCTGTCGTATCGGTCCCAATTGTAGCTGCGGCCAAACTTGCCGCCGCCGCAACGCCAGATCCGGAGCTAGACCCTGAGGCGGAACGCGCTAGGTCGTGTGGATTGTGAACCCCACCACCAACGGTGCTGCCGTTAAGCCCTTTTGTCGTTCGAAAGCCGGCCCATTGGGACGTATTGGCTTTTCCTAAAAGGACAACTCCAGCCGCACGCAAATTCCGCGTAACGTCAGCGTCTTCAGCCGGATAGTTGTTTTCAAGGGAATACGAGCCCGACGTGGTCGGCATTCCGACAGCGTCAATATTGTCTTTAAGAAGAATTGGAATGCCATCTAACGGACCGAGCGCATTGCCCTCTGCCCGACGTCTATCAGAGGCAGCCGCTTGCTCTAAAGCATCGGGCGCGATGAGGATGACGGAGTTTAACTTGTCGTCGTATCTGTTGATTCGTTCGATGTACGCCTCGGTAACTTCTACCGACGTTGTTTTCCCGGACGCTAGATCGGCAGAAATCTGACTCAACGGTACTTCAACAACGCTATAGGGTTCCCGTGGCTCTTCTTGAGAACACGCCGCGAGCGCCAATGAAAAAATCAATGCGGTGCAAGTTAAGATGCGGTGCTTCATTTCTAACCCTTATATTTTCTGAATTAATCGCGTGATTCTGCCTGTTTGTACGCTGTAGGCGGTTCGCGTTTCATAGATGCTTGCTCGTAGGCGTATCCATAACCGACCAGTGTGGCTTCTGACCACTTCGGGCCTACAAACGATAGTCCGACGGGCAATCCATCCACGTCCCCCATCGGTACGTTTAAATTAGGATAACCAGCGAGCGCCGCATTCCCACTAATAGACGGCTTTTGCGAACCTTTTGGACGCTCAAGCGCTGCGCCACCCCTTTGAGTTCCATCAGGAAGGAGTTCGGCAGCCGGCGGGCGACTCACAGTAACTAGTGCGCTAACATTAAATTCATCAAAGGCGCGACCGTAGCCTTCAGTACCTGCTCGGCGATGCGCATATTGCCAAATCTCCTGATACTCTGGATTGGAGCGACCGCCCTCAAGCTTCATGGCCTCATCCAGGTGTTCCTGGCCATGAATGTTTTCGCGCGGGTCAGTTTGATTGAATTCAACAATATCCCCGAGCGTGCGTACTGATACTTCGTCTGGGGCATTAGCCAAATACGCCGGCATGTCCTCTTTAATAGTGTAGTACATTATAAGACGACGTTCTTGACTCGTGTCTTCGAGGATATCGTCGGGGAGTTCCACGAGTTCCGCTCCCTGAGCGACGAGCACTTTCAAAGCCTCTTCAAGTAGAGGCTCGGTTTGTTCGGATACACTACTTGTGTTGCGAAACACACCGATACGCGCGCCTTGCAACGCATCGGGATTTAGCGCCGCAACGTAGTCGCTCTTGTTGGCGTCAGCGTCCATCGAAGCCGGGTCTCCGGGGTCTGACCCCGCCATGACCGTAAGCATCATCGCAAAATCGCGGACGGTACGAGTCATTGGGCCTGACGTGTCCATATCCAAGCTGACCGGTACAATGCCACGCCGGGAAATCAACGCCATACTCGGCCGCATACCGACCAAACCCATAATCGAGGACGGACCCATGATCGAACCAGTGGTATCGGTTCCGACTGTACCCGCCGCAAAGCTGGCAGCACTGGCAATGCCCGATCCATTACTAGAACCGGCGGCCGTTCGCGTCAGATCGTAAGGGTTGCGGGTTGTTCCACCTACAGTGCTCCCAGCAAACGCGCGGGTCGTTCTCAAACCCGCCCACTGTGAAGTGTTTGCCTTTCCGAACAAAACCGCACCGGCGGCGCGCAGACGCCGGGCTACTTCAGAATCTTCGGCGGGGAAATTCTCAAGCATGGCATACGATCCGACAGTGGTCGGCATTCCTGCGACGTCAATGTTGTCCTTGATTAAAATTGGGATTCCGTCGAGTGGGCCAATAGCCGCTCCATTCGCGCGACGCGCATCGGACGCAGCAGCCTGGTCCAACGCATCCGGAGCAATACTGACGACAGAGTTCAGGTCTCCGTCATACGTCTCAATTCGCGAGATGTATGCCTGGGTAACCTCTACGGATGTAGTTTTTCCAGCAGCAAGGTCGGCTGACATCTGAGAGAGGGAAACTTCCTCGACCTCATAGGGCTTTGGCGGTTCCTCCTGACTGCATGCGGTCAGCGAAGAAAGAGAAACTGCCAACGCAAGGCAAACCAATGGCCGGTTAAGCATCTTTACGTCCCCTCTTCGACTGGCCGTGGAAAGCAATCCAGCACCAGCATTTTATTTATTGTCGGGAAGTCAGCAGTTAGCAGCCCACCCGAAATTCGACTGAAAACATCAAGCCTTGCTGCGCAAGTGCCCGTTGATTTCAAAACACGTGTGTAACAAAAACTAGCGAAGGAGGTTGAGAGAGTTCTCAACCTCCTTACTAGTCTGAATTGCCCGTCTAGTACGAGAAGCGGATACCAGCGCGGAACTTACGGCCAATACGATCGTAATCGTTATTGTCCTGACCCATCCAGTACCCACTTTGCGGGTTTCCGGCGATCAGCGGCGGATCGGCATCAAACAGATTCTCCGTGACAAAGAACAACTCGGCCGCATCATCCATGATCTTGTAGTTCAAGGCGAGATCCCAGAGTTGGGAAGAGGGCACCTTATTCGCGAAGGCGATCGTCGGGGCTCTTGGCGTAGACACCGGACATGCCGAAGTACAGGTAATGGCTCCATCGTAATATGACCGGCTGCCTTCTCCACGAGTTGTGATCGTACCTGAGAATGCATCATGGGTGTACGTCGCCGAGACCATGTATCTGAACTTAGAAATCGGCAAACCACCGCCTGCGCCTAGTCCGTTACTCAAGATTGAACCCGCACCATCAATGACAGAATCGCCGTCATCGGTGGTCAGCTTCAGGTAATACGTTCCGAGCGCGCGGAGAGTCATAGATCCTTCCCACGACGACATCACATCCGCCATATCAAAGCTGTAGCTAGCTTCCAAATCGAGACCTTGAGCTTTTTGAACGAGAACGTTCTGTGGAAGCACGCGGACAAAGTTGATGATCCCGTTCGCATCGCGCTCGATATCGTCACACAACTCCGTAAAGCCTTCAAAACACTTCGTCACTGTGTTCTGAGCGGCAAGCGAGACGATGGCACCCTTAATATCGATATTATAAAAGTCCAGCGATGTCGCGAACCCAGGGAGCCATTGGGGTTGGAAGACGATTCCAACACCAGTGGTATCAGCTTTCTCCGGTTTAAGGTCCGTGTTGCCCTCAATCCGTGTCACGATAATCGACGATATACCGGTTGCTGGGTCGGTCACCTGCCCGGTACCGGACCGGCCAGCAATGAACAACTCACCAAGACCTGGGGCCCGGATGTCTCGCGACCGCGTTGCGCGGATCGTTAAATCGCTAAACGGTGTATAGGTCGCGCCGACTTTCCACGTGGTGACATAGCCTGATGTACTGTAGCTGGTTCCACGCACTGAACCATTGATATCTAGAGATTCAGCCCAGTCTTGATTTGTCGCAAGCGGTACCACGGCTTCAAAGAAACCTTCGGTCACATCGTATTTACCTTGTGTTTCTGTGAAGTTCCCCGCGAAAAATGCGCGGTTTTGGTCGAGTTCACTAGCGATACTGTTGCCCTTCTCGACGCGGTGCTCAATCCCGAAAGCGACCGAGACCGGACCGGCCCAAGTTGACAATGGCTCACCCGACGCACTGGCCGAGAATACATCTTGCGTCAACTTGATCAGCGAGTAGTTAGGACGGGAGATATAATCGATCGCCGCTTGGGAGTTCACGCCGATACCCATTGGGTTCCAGGGTATACATCCGTTGTCGGGATTGGTCAGCGTTGACCGGCAGACAATTGCTCCCGATACGGGATCGCGAACAGCATCCTGCGCTTCGGTTTTACGTGCTCTTATGAATGTCCCGAGCGTTCTGACCGATGCATGACTGGTGCTTTTGGC
The DNA here is from genome assembly GCA_965228575.1 of Rhodospirillaceae bacterium. GTDB lineage: Bacteria > Pseudomonadota > Alphaproteobacteria > Rhodospirillales > Rhodospirillaceae > UBA11612. The sequence continues at coordinate 71,226 of CBDDHW010000005.1, forward strand.
ATAGGAAAAATCCCAATCCCAACTGGTGTCCATGGCATCAAAGGTACCTTCAAGACCACCAACATAACGGCGCACAATACGATTGTTGTTGGCGCCGAACTGGTCGAGCCCGGATCCTTGGTTACTCGAACTCATGCTAAGCGAGGTAATACCATTCGCGTCCATGATCGCTGCGATTTCGTCGGGGATAAATGGGTTCTCCCTGAGAACCGTAATGCCACCAAATTCGAACTGCGGCACACCCGATACGCTGAGTGAGTCCGTATAAGACCAACCCAACTCGGCATACGCACTAACGTTGTCCATGAAGTCATAGCTGCCACGGACGTAGAAATTGACGCGCTTCAATCTGGACGCCAGAACCGGGTCTTGGTTAATACGGGAAATTTCATAGTCGGTTTCCTCTCCCGTAAACGCTCCACCGTGTGCCGCGCCATATCGTGTTCCAAAGCGGAACGGCAACGGCGTGCCGCCTTCGGTAAACATGATGCCGAAAAGTGGTCCGTCTTCAGATCCACCATTGACATCGTCGCCAAGAATAATGCCGCCGGGAGTTCCGAAAGCGAAGCCGGAATTTGGCTCAATGAACCATTGCGGCGCAGTTGGATCAGTCGCATGAGCCGGATTGGCGACAATTGTCGGGCTAGCTTCAGACCATCCACGTGCTTTTGCCGGGTCGGGGAACCCATTGGTAACCCCATTATTGAACGTGTGCTCGCCGAAGAACAGGAAGTGACCTTTGCCGCTCGCAAATGGTGTCCCCATTGTCAGCGACACTTTGTAATTTTCACCGTCACCGCGCGATGTAATCCCGCCTGTGACATCACCTTTGATGCCCGTAAATTCATTGTCGAACACGAAGTTCACAACACCGGCCAGCGCGTCCGACCCGTAAACTGCGGACGCACCACCGGTCACCACATCAACGCGTGAGACGAGGCCGTTGGGGATAGCGTTAATATCGACCGCTCCGCCGTTGTTGTTAAACCCAGCGAGGGTTGTTCCCACAATGCGCTTCCCATCCACGAGGATCAGGGTGCGGTTGGGGTTAATTCCGCGAAGGTTGAGGTTTTGCACACCACCGGTCATGTCGGCAGCGGAGGAATTTTCCGTTGTCAGACTGTTTGTAAAGGCGGGCATCCTATTAACCGCCTCAGAGATATTGGTGACCGCCATGTTGTTGAGCTCATCGACACCGAGAACTGAAACCGGCGTCGGTGCGTCGTAACCGTCACGAACAATACGTGTCCCAGTTACAGTAATTTGCTCAAGTTCTATTTGAGCGGATTGATTTTCGTCTTGAGCTTGCGCCTGCGGTGCGCTCAAGGCAAACAAGGCCAGCGCCGCTGTTGAATAGCTCAGCGCTTTCGTAAATTTTCTGCCGTCACTCTTAGTCATCGCGGTATCCCCTTTAGATTAAAACAACAATCCAGGACGCCAGCGGTGTGAGCGCAAATAAAGAATGTGTGCGCCCTAGATAAGGCGTCTACATAGCGTCCTTTATTAAACGCAAACCCCTCGCCAGCGACACTGGTTGCCACGAAATGGCAATCAATCCCCCGATTTCTTGCCGTCGAAGCTGATCAACCCCAATATCAGCATGCGTCGCCACGGTAATTTAAACCTATATAATGCCGCGACGAAATTATCTTATTCCTCTTGCAGTTGATTGCAAGTGCAATTTTTTTGCGGCGCAATCTGCAACTAATACGTTAGAGGCACCGCAACATAATTGAAAAACAAATGGGGGTATGCGCATTGGTTATTGCTGTGAGTATTCACTAGCGCACTTAGACTATGTAAATTCTGAGCAAAATTGGATTAACAGCGGTCTTTCAGTTAATTTGGCGCAATTATTCTCCCCAACGCGAATTTTATTTCACGATAAGTTGTTAACGTCCGGTCGTTGTGCGCCGCCCATATAACATAGTGATGTTTATTCGCCGGTTCACGTAGCCCTCCTTAAAATCGATAGAATCGGTTTCGTGAAAGAGATCGGAATCAAAAATTACCGCGCGATTTGCTCGATAGGGCACTGTTATCGGCTTAGCTCCGGTCTGAACTAAAAACTCCCGCATTGCCGCTTCGTTGCCGTTGTATTTTACAGGGTCCCAATCTTTGGGTGCGGCTTTATCCCATATCACCATCCCCCCGCTCTCCGGGTTAAGGTTCGCGCTATCCGGCGTGATCCAAAAATTAACGTTGATTGCCGCTTGATCAGCGTGGATTTTTATTCCTTCAAGACGGCTATCGTATTTGAACCCCCAAAGCATCCGCAGTCCATGGTCACCAATGATTTCAGGGTAGATTGTGCGCAGCTCCTCGGCGATCTGCGCCAACAAGGGGCTAGCAAAGCCTTGCTCCGGCATCGCTCCGAGATAGCCGCTATCGTATGACCGCTGCCACATGGTTGAACCCCAACAATATCGTTGCAGGCTCGCCAGCGCCTCTGGTGTCAAAAGGTTGTCGACGACAACCATACGCGGCTGACTTTTTTTCCACTGCTGGATGGCAGCCCCGGCATTAGCGGAGTTGATGGCCGGCGTGTCCAGTCGATGGCCATCTGCTATATATAGCTCGCACTCTTTAACGGTAATGCCCTGCTCCAATAGATAAGCGTGCTGTTCGGCATCATGACGTTGTTTGTGTGCAGGAATGGGTTCGCGGGTTATATTCTGCAGTTTGATAGTTGGCTTTGTTGCATCCCGAAAAACTCTTAACCCGTCTGCTATCCGCTGATTTTCGCACAAAAGCCAGCCACGTAAAATTTGCGCCGACAGATTGTCTGGCTCGATAGCCAAGATCCTATCAACACTATTTAAAGCCTCGTCCAATTCACCCAATGATCGATTTGTAGTGGCGCGGGCATGCAGCGCTCCTAAGTTCTTTGGATCCAAAGCCAACGCCTGCTCGTAGTCGGCCAATGCCTCAGAAAAAAGCTCTAGTTCCTGCAAAATTTTTCCGCGATTGGTCCATGCCGGCGCAAAATCTCGCCGAAGACCGAGGGCTTTGTCGTAGCTTTCTCGCGACTCCTGCAGTCGCCCCAAACTTTGCAGCGCGGCCCCGCGATTTGTCCAAGCTTCAAAAGACTCAGGCACCTGAACGAGCATCTTATCGAACACGGTAACGGCGTCCTCGAAACGCTCCATATCAGATAGCACGTTCCCATAATTATAAAGCGCGCCAGTAACCGCCGGGTTTAATGCCAAGGCTTCTTCGAAACTTCTGAGCGACTCGTTAAGGCGTGATTGTTTGTGTAAGGCAACGCCACGGTTTATCCACGCTTCCGCTGTAGGTCGAAGCGCGAGAGCTTGATCGAATGAATCGATGGCTTCGTCAAACCGCTGCAGGTCGGTCAAGATCACACCACGGTTGTGCAAGGCTTCCGGGTTTTTAGGGTTCTGCTGGACCACTTTGGTGACGCTAGCAAGTGCCTTATCGTATTGCCCGACCTTTAGCGACAAAACGCTATGCAACGACAAGGCTTCAACGGCACTCGGGTTTAACTTCAGCGCGAGTTCAACCGTACGCAACGCCTGGGTATACTGTTCTTGTTGGTATTGGAGAACAGCATACATATAGTGGGCGGGAAAATTCTTTCCGCCCTTCTTGAGAGCTCGCTTATATAAAGTCTCGGCCTCGCTTAGGTTACCGGACTTATGCTGCTCGACAGCTTGATTGAGTAGAACGTTTGGGTCCATCGACTCTCCGCGAGGCTGTTTCCGCCTGCCACAAAAAAAGCTAGCACCGCAGTTGCACGTCACCAAATATCAAGGCCTTAGGCATTCTCCACTGCCGAATACATGCGCAAAGACCTTATTAACCTGGCCCGATTTGGGCAAAGCATCACCAACGGTGTCTGTCGTAGTTTTCTCTCCCTTTCGTGCAAAGTCGATAGTACATTTAATTTTTGACTGGGCATTTTCATGCCGCTGGATAAAGGCATCTTCTAGGGGGAATTTAATGACACACAAAATTTCTTTGGCGTTAGCGCTTGCAGGAGCGCTTGTTTTTCCGATTGGGGCTTTTGCATCTGATCTCGCAAAATCCGCGGATATCTATTTTCACGGATTAGCGCCCGACAATTTTCCGCGCTGGCACGAAATAGAGCCCAATATCTACGCCTACGAAGATACACTCACCACCCCCGACTTTACCTTCACAACGAACAGCCTCATCATTGTGACATCAGATGGCGTTGTCTTGGTCGATGGACAAGATCATGACGAGCAAGGAGAGGCATTGGTCAATGCGATTAAGGAAATCACATCGCAGCCGCTCAAGTACGTGGTAATCGCATCGGACCACGGCGACCATGTCAATGCCTTGCCGATCATTAAAAACGCGTTTCCAGACTCAATCTACATTTCAACATCTGCCTCACTACAGACCATGAAGGACTTAAACCGCCCCGTCCTTGCAACGGAGTTGGTAGATGATGAAAGAGTATTGAACCTCGGCGGCACGGAGATTCAAATTTTAAACTTGGGACGTGGCCATACAGGCGGCGATCTTGTCGTCTATCTGCCGGAGACCAAAGTAATGTTTTTGACCGAGCTTTATGATCGAAACATCTTCCCGCCCATGGTCACAGGCTTCCCAACCGAGTGGGTTGCAACGCTCAAAAAAGCGCAGGCCATGGATGTAAAATGGTTCATTCCCGGCCACGGATTTACCACTGGTACGCCCGCCGAGCTGAAAGCCGATCTAGAAGATTTTACAAACGCCGTAGAGTTAGTGGTCTCAGAGGGAAAACGGCTCCGCGCAACTGGCGCTCCATGTCCTCATGAAAAAGACTGTCCGGCGAATGCGCTGGCTGACTGGGGGCGCTACAACGGCTTTACTGCCTCTGCCGGGCAAGCGCCCCGCGCTTTAGCGCGCTCGTATAAGGAGCTCGAAGGCGGACTATCACAACCGAGGTTACGCAACTTTAGCAACGACTAGGACGAAATCCTGAGATGTCCGCGGCATAGCTCCGATTCTAAAAGGCAAACGTCCTAGGTTATTGCCAACCCGCGCGGTCAAACACACGTACGGCTTCTGCCTGATGGCGGCCGAGCTCCGACGCATTCAAAGTATCCCACTTGAACTCGCCTAATGCGACGACAGGTGCGGCCGGAGCTATGCCTTCAACAACGGGATACTCGTTGTTGCCATTCGCAAAGTAGGATTGAGCACTCGGTTCAGTGAGGTATTCGAGAAACCGGATCGCATTCTCTCTATTAGGCGACGTCTTGACGACGCCAGCGCCGCTAATGTTGACGTGCGTTCCTTCCTCATCCTGGTTGGGAAAAATAATACCAACCGCTTCGGCGACGGCCTGATCCTCTGGATCGTCAGATGCAACAAGCCGTGCCAGATAGTACGTGTTGACTACAGCAATGCCACACTCGCCCGCGGCCACGGCCCGAATTTGACCGGTGTCGTTGCTTTGAGGATCGCGCGCAAAGTTTTCAACCACGCCTCTCGCCCATTCCTCCGCTCGCTCTGGGCCCCAACGGCTGATTAAAGAGGCTAAGAGTGAAATATTATAAATGTTCGACGATGAACGGATGCACACTTGTCCACGATGAGCGGGATCTGCAAGGTCGGCATATGTCGCAAGCGGTTGTAAATCTCCAAGCTCTTTCCGATAGACGATAACGCGCGCACGCGTGGAAAGGCCGTACCACAATCCTTCAGGGTGACGCAGACTTGCAGGCACCCGTTGCTCAAGTACTTCAGAATTTACCGGTGCAAGGATGCCAGCCTGTTCAGCGCGCCATAGCCGTCCTGCATCGACCGTAACAAACACATCCGCAGGGCTAAATTCGCCTTCGCTTTTAATACGCTCGATAAGCGCATCAGCGTCCGCTTCAATCCGATTTACCTTTATACCGGTGGCCCTGGTAAATTCCTCATCCATAGCGAGGTCGGTATCGTAGTGACGAGATGAGTAAACATTGACCTCAGCCGGGCCAGCGTCCTCGTGGTCGACAGATAGGTAACCCAATACAATTAGAACAGCGCCAAAAACGACAAGTGTTAAAAGACCACCAGTGGACACTCGCATGGCAAAACCTCTCAGTCTGGGAGTAGAATTTTTCTACTTGTTGCGAATAATTATCATTTTTAAACATAGTCGCCTGCAGTTGGCAACACCTGAATTATCAAGGTTTTGGAAAAGCAAATACCGAGCGCTCTTGGGGGGAAACTGATACTTTCTCGCCCCTGGAATATTCTGCCGAGACCGGCGCAAGGCACACAACTTCCCACCCATCGGAGCCGGAAACTCTTACCTTCTTGCCCGCTGGGCTATGCCGCACATCTACAATGCGACATCGTCCTTCTGCGGGATTAATGCTCAGGGATTCCGGCCGCACAACCAACTCAACCTCACCCGAAGGAAATTCGTTCCCTGCTAGACAAGATGGCGGCCATAAACCAAATGGCGTAGTAACGCCACCGGCTTCTATGCTTGCGTCAATGGATTGACCATTTCCAAATAATTTGGCGACACCAGCGGTACGGGGAGAGTCGACAACATGTTTAGACGACCCTTCTTGAACCAAAACCCCGCCATCGAGAATCACGATGTGGTCTGCCATGTCCAAAGCTTCCTCAGGATCGTGGGTTACTAAGATCGCGACGGCGTCGGTTTCGATCAGCATTCGACGCGTATCTTCACGCAACTTCCGCCGCAGCTGACTATCAATATTGGCAAATGGTTCATCCATAAGCAGTACCTCTGGCTGCGGTGCAAGAGCCCGCGCCAGCGCCACACGCTGTTGCTGCCCACCGGACAGTGTATGAGGAAACCGGCTTTCAAACCCTTCAAGGCCCACCTGATTCAATATAGAAATTGAACGTGCTTTTCGGGTGCCGTCACCAGGGAGGCCAAACTCCACGTTTTGCTGTACATTAAGGTGTGGAAATAATGCCCCCTCCTGAAAAACAAGTCCTATCGGCCTTTGTTCGGGCGGAGGAGAAATCCCTGGTGCCGCAAGCTGGTTTCCGTTCAACTCGATCACACCGGTTTCGATCGGAAGCAGGCCCGCGGCGAGTCGTAGTAGGGTTGTTTTCCCACACCCGGACGGACCCAATAGGCAGGTGATTTGCCCAGGCCGGGCCTCAAAACTAACGTCCTTCAGGACGCGTTCCGAGGGCCCGTACGAATAGCTGATATTCTTGAATGCGAGAGACATGAAAAATAATGATGCCTAGTTCGGCTGCGCGTTAGCTTCTATAAACAGTCAAACACTCTGCAACAACACTAAGATCTTCGTCCAACGTGAGCGATAACGCCCTCCACCCTCAATACAACGCTAGCAGATCGGATGGAAATGGTCGTCACATCTGGACCGCCACCGCTGTTTGTATTGCGTTGCTTGCGGCGGTCCCAATTCTAACCATCCTAGCGTACGTTTTCGTACCAAGTGACCCCGCCTGGGCACATCTTTTCCAAACCAATCTGGGGCCTTATACGCTCAATACACTTATTCTCATGATATCTGTGGCAATTCTGGCGGCATTGATTGGCGTATCAACAGCATGGATTGTCGCCACCACCGACATTTGGGGCCGAGCCACCTTCCGATGGCTGCTTATCCTGCCCTTGGCAGCACCCGCATATGTTGTCGCGTACATGTACACAGACATCCTTAGTTTTTCAGGACCCGTTCAAACATGGTTGCGATCAACCTTCGACCTGCTGCCGGGAGAATACTGGTTTCCACCTGTTCGTAGCCTCGCGGGAGCCGCCATCTTACTTGCGCTCGTCTTATATCCCTATGTCTACTTACTTGCCTTCAACGCGTTTTCAAATCAAACCGCCGCACAATTTGAAGCTGCACGTATGCTTGGAAAAACGCCAACCCAAGCCTTCTTTCGGGTGGCGCTTCCCGGCGCTCGGCCCGCTATCGCGGGTGGGTTGGCTTTGGTTCTCATGGAGACGTTGGCCGACTTTGGCGTAGTCGATTATTTCGCGATACCAACTTTGAGTACGGGAATTTTTCGAACCTGGTTCGCTATGGGTGAGAAAACGGCCGCGTTAAAATTGGCCGGTGTCATGCTCCTCGTCGTTACCATCCTTGTAGTGTTCGAATACTCAAATCGTAAAACACGCTTGGATAGCGGCGGTCGGGGAGAACGGCAACGTCAGCGCATCATTTTATCCCCATGGCAAAATGTAGTGGCGGTATTGATCTGCGCCCTTCCCGTTCTAGCAGGTTTCGCGATACCTGTTGGTGTCCTCATCGCGTATAGCATTGCGGGTGGAGACCAGCTCCTTGGTCGCGGGTTTTTTGTTTTCGCACAAAACAGCATTACTCTCGCCATTACGGTCGCATTGATAGCGACAGCGATCGCTTTCTTTCTTGCGTACGTTCAACGCAGAATAAGCACAAAAGCCATAAAAGCTTCGGTCCAAATTTCAACACTGGGTTATGCGTTACCTGGAACTTTACTCGCCGTCGGGCTTCTTGGTCCCGTCGGCTCTCTCGATCGCTCGCTCACGCAATTCGTCAGCACATGGCTGGGATGGGATGGCGGCCTTATTCTTACCGGCACGACTTTGCTTCTTGTCTACGCTTGCGTTGTTCGTTTCTTAACCGTGTCTTTCAATTCGGTTGCGGGCGGACTGGCTAATATCTCTCCGGCAATGGAAGAGGCTGCAAGAAGTTTGGGGTCACGACCCCTAGATGTAGCACGGCGCATATATTTACCGTTGTTAAGACCCAGCTTCATTGCCGCTGCTCTTCTCGTATTTGTCGACGTCATGCGCGAACTACCGGCAACTTTGATCCTGCGCCCATTTAATTTTGAGACGCTCGCCACCCGCGTCTACCGTCTAGCAAGTGATGAACGCCTAACAGAAGCCTCCACGTCAGCATTGGTTATTGTTCTTGTGGGACTCATCCCTGTCGTTCTACTAAACCGACTGAATTATAGAAAATGAACCGGCGATCGCGTGCGACTTTGCACATCTTAGCTCACGGATGAGCGGCGAAGTCACCTAACCGTATGCGGCCGCAAGCGCCTGATCCAAGTCACCAATAAGGTCATCCGCCTCCTCTATTCCGACACTCAGGCGAACCAAACTATCGGAGATTCCTAGTTCACGCCGCGCGTCTGGATCGACCGTCGCATGTGTCATAATTGCGGGATGCTCGACCAAAGACTCAACACCACCAAGAGACTCTGCCAATGAAAACAACTGCAGACTCTCGAGAAAAGACCGAGATTCGGCCAACCCTCCACTAAGGGTCATAGCGACCATGCCGCCGAAGTCTCGCATTTGTCGGCGCGCAATGGCGTGTTGTGGGTGATCTTCATTTCCGGGATAAAACACTTTATCGACGCGAGAGTGCTTATTTAAAAAATCGACAATCCGTTTTGCGTTCGCGCAATGTCTTTCCATGCGTACGTGAAGGGTTTTTGTCGATCGCAATAAGAGAAAGCAATCCCAAGGCGCAGGCACCGCGCCAACGGCATTTTGAATATATCTGAGACGCCCGGCAAGGTCATCGTCATTGACGATCAAGGCACCTGAAACGAGGTCCGAGTGACCACCCAAATATTTGGTACACGAGTGACTCACAACATCGGCACCGAGACCAAGTGGATTTTGCAGGTAGGGCGTTGCAAAAGTATTGTCAACGACGCTTAGAGCACCTTTCTCACGTGCTAAATTAGTAATTTCGCCAATATCGACAATCTTTAACATCGGGTTGGTCGGTGTCTCCAACCAAACCATCTTCGTTTTATCAGTAAACGCACTTCGCATGGCTTTTATGTCGGTCATGTCGACGCGAGTAAAATTGATTCCAAGTCGTCCAAATACATTGTTGAACATCCGGAACGTGCCGCCATAGACGTCATCACATAAAAGGACGTGATCACCGGCAGAAAGAAGATGAATACATGCCGCCAAAGAGGCCGAGCCGGACGCGAAACAAATGCCGTGACGCCCGCCCTCAAGGTTGGCGAGGTTGGCTTCCAGTGCTCTTCTCGTCGGATTGGCCGAACGTGCATAGTCGTAGTCCTCAATGAATTCGCCCGGACTGGTTTGTACGAATGTTGACGTCTGATAGACCGGAGTCATTATCGCGCCGGTCGAGGGATCTGGTTGCTGACCGGCATGTATGCAGCGGGTCGCGAAATGCTCATTCGACAAAAGTGCGTGGCGTTTATTATTTTCCGGTGACAAAATACTTATCCTTTAATTGACGATGCGGCGCATTGGCTGGGCTAAGATGCTTTGGCCATATGTTCGATGAGGTCGATCTGAGAGACAACACCAACGACTGCTCCTCCATCAACGACAACTGCAACTTGGTCGGTTTCGAAAATGTGAAACAGTTCTTCCAAGCGCGCCTTTGGATAAATCAAACCGCCGATATTGCTCGCGATATTGCCCACCGGTGATTTCGACGTAATTTTGCCCTCCCTCAAACTACTAATTATGTCGGATTCATGAACAATAGAGTTGAGTTTATTACTCTCAATGACTGGAATTTGTGAAACGCCGTGCTGCCGCATGAGCGTGATGATCTCACTAATGGGTGTGTCGGCAGTCGCTGTTACAGGTGATGAATTTCGATCGGACAAAATGTCCTCAACCAGGCCAAGCTCAGGCCCCTCCTCTAAGTAACCATGTGTTCTCATCCAGTCGTCGGATAAGAATTTCGTGATATAGCGCCCTCCAGAGTCACAAAGAGTTACGACGATGGTTTTGCCCGGACCAATTTCCTTGGCCTTCTCCACAGCGGCGTGGACAATGGAACCTGACGAACCGCCGCAAAATAAACCTTCCTCACGCACAAGCCTGCGCGCCATGTCAAAGGACTGCTTGTCGTTGACCTGAACCATGTCATCGACGACGGAAAAATCCATCGCTTCGCATTTAATGTCTTCGCCGATTCCTTCAACTTGGTATACGTACGCGGTCGGCAGGGTGCCAGTTTTAAACAGGTGATAGTGAACAGAGCCCAGAGGGTCGACGCCAATTATTTTTACGTCCGGTGCGTGTTCCTTAAACCATCTGCCAACCCCAGAAACCGTCCCGCCGGTGCCAGTGCCGCCCATAAAAATATCGATCTTTCCGTTATCAGTTTGCTCGTAAATTTCACGACCTGTGAAATGATAGTGAGCTTCGATATTCCATTTGGAATGATACTGGTCGACATAAAATGCACCCGGCGTTTCAGACGCGATGCGCTTTGCCGTGTTGACGTAATGATCAGGTGAATCACCAGGTACATCGGTAGGTGTGATTACAACCTCTGCGCCATACGCCTTCATCATATCGATTTTTTCCTGACTCATTTTGTCAGGAAGTGTGAAAACGCAGCGATATCCCTTTACAGCGGCCGCCATCGCAAGACTCTGGCCAGTGTTCCCAGATGTGTTCTCGACAATTGTACCGCCGGGTTTGAGAAGCCCTTCTTTCTCAGCCTGCTCGATAATATATCCGGCCATTCGATCCTTAATCGAACCTGTAGGGTTCATGTACTCGCATTTTGCGAAGATTGTGGCAGCTCCTTCAGGTACGACTTTGTTTAAACGCACAAGTGGGGTGCGTCCCACAGCGGCGAGAATATTATCTCTTGTATCCATTGGAAAACTCACTCTGAAAACGGGTGACGTAAGCGATGGTATATTACTGGGGCAGACGTTGGCTAGCCGCGTCTATATTAGGCTCACTCTCCAGCTCAATTCTTTGCAAATTTCACATTTAGAACTCTTCTAGGACACACATGTCTCGTATCTATGCGACCACGTATTGGCAGCGTGACGGTCGCTAGATCTCATTAGTATTGCCTCGCAATCTATCAAGGCGCGCGAAGGATAGTCAGACTTGCGTGTTGAGGTTAATCCGGCAACACTGAGAGCCTAAGGCAGATCGCAAGGGCACGGTTATGAAATTTCCCCACTTTCTTTTAGCGTCTTTGATATTTCTCTCGGCATGTTCCGAGACCAGTGACACCTCAACCTCTATTGATGAGCCCTCACCGTCCGCGATGGAAGCAAACCAAGAGCCAGATGCGTACACCCAGCTTCGGGCAAATGTTGGCGCATGGCTATCCGGGCAAATGACAATCCAGGAAGCTCTTCCGCGGTGGTTCGAAGATATTGAGCCCACGCGCATAGTCGGGCCTGTACATATGGTCGGCGCTATGGGTCTTTCCAGTTTTTTTATTCCGACTTCGGACGGACATATTTTAATCGACGCTCCGCTGCCGCAGCATGGTCCAGTTATCCTAGACCATATTCGCACCCTTGGTTACGACCCGGCTGATATCAAAATTCTACTCAATACACACGCCCATTGGGATCACTTTGGAGGACTTGCCCATATCAAAGCCGAGACAGGCGCAAAGATGATTGCGAGCGCTGCGGATAGCCCTTTGCTTGAATCTGGCTTTGACCGATCCGACATTGATCCAATTTTTAAGGTACCGGGGGTTGCTGTGGATCAAATTATCGAAGACGGCGAGGTACTGGAACTTGGCAATGTTCAATTGAAAGCCGAGATTCTTCCTGGCCATTCACCAGGCTGTACGTCTTGGTCACTACAAGTCGAAGAAGCTGGTGAAACTTTCGATACACTCATTTTCTGCTCAATGACTGTATCTCCCTTGGGCTTACCCAAAGACCCGGATGCATTGGAGAACCTGGTCGCAAATTACCGAAGTTCATTTGAAAAAGCGAAAGCGTGGGAACCAGACATTTTCCTAAGTAACCACGAAGAGTTTTACGATCCTGAAGCGAAATTGGAGGCATTGAGATCAGGAGACCCCTTAGCGTTCGTCGATCAGGCAGAATTTCCAACATTCCTCGCTCGCATGGAACGTGAATTCAATGCATCGCTCGAGGCTCACAACGATAATTTGAACAGTGCCGAATAACAGCGAGCGATAGTTTTATAATTCTGTCGGGATCGCGAGGAGTCAGATATGGAGTTTCTGGAAAGTCTGTTTGGCGTCATCGGCGATTTAACGTGGGGCTGGGCGTTAATCCCCCTTCTCGTTGTATTCGGTCTCTTCATCACTCTTCTGACCGGGTTCGTTCAGTTTCGCTTCTTCGGACGAATGTTCCGCATATTAACCGGGGCCGACGGCACCGATGATCCCAATGCGATTTCCGGGCGTGAAGCACTTCTGCTTTCCATTGGCGGGCGTGTTGGAGGTGGCAATATTGCCGGTGTGGCCGTCGCAATTACGCTGGGCGGCCCGGGCGCTGTTTTTTGGATGTGGGCCGTGGCTCTTGTCGGAATGGCCACAAGTCTCGTCGAATGCTCGGTGGCGCAGCTATTCAAACGACGGGAGCCAGATGGAATGTTCCGCGGCGGGCCCGCTCGCTCGATCATTCACGGTCTCGGTATCGAGTTCAAATGGCTTGCAATTCTCTACGCGATTTGTTTGATCGCGGCGTTTGCACTCGGCTTCAACGCATTTCAAGGAAATACGGTCGCAGGCGCGGCACAGGACAGCCTTGGAATTCCCCGTCTTTGGACCGGCGCACTACTTGCGGTGGTCGCAGGCTTTATCGTTTTTGGCGGTATTCATAGAATTGCCAAAACAGCTGATGCCGTCGTACCAGTGATGGCGATCGCCTATCTCGCCATCGCACTCGTCATCATATTAATCAATATAGGATCGGTTCCTAGCGCACTGTGGACCATCGTCGCGAATGCGTTCGGCCTCCAGGAAGCTGTCGGCGGCGGAATGGGTGCCGCCATCGCCCAGGGGCTCCAACGCGGACTCTTTTCCAATGAAGCGGGCCTCGGATCAGCACCAAATGTCGCAGCGACCGCTGACGTAAAACATCCGATCGCACAAGGTATCACACAATCCTTATCTGTTTTTATTGACACCATGGTGATCTCGACGTGCACCGCAATGGTCATACTGCTTGGAGACGTTTATGTGCCGGGCGCAGAGGGAGCTGACGGAATTGTGCTCACTCAGCAGTCCCTTGTGTCTCATCTCGGAGAATGGACGCAGTACTTCCTAACGTTCGTCATTCTACTCTTCGCGTTTTCCTCCATTATCTATAATTACTATCTCGGAGAAAACGCCCTAACACTCTTTACCGAAAATCCGTTACCCTTGAACATCTTGCGCGTGGTGGTTATCGCGCTGGTGTTCATCGGAGCGACGGCGCCAGGTGCAACCGCTGTGTTTTTCTTCTCCGATCCTATGATGGGTGTCCTTGCCGTCGTAAACTTGATCGCGATCATGATGCTATTGCCCACATGCCTGCGGCTCTTGCGCGATTTCCAAACGCAGCTCAAGGCAGGCGTGGATCGGCCAGTATTTGATCCCGATGATTTTGCCGATCTCGATATAGATCGAACGGCATGGATGACTAACAGCACAGTCGGATCGGATGGCAAAATTTAAATTCCCATCCGGGAGGTCACGCCGGCATGATGTATCAGCAATTGGGCAGCAAACTCTTGCTCTCCCCGCCGCAACGACTGATATGACTTTTCGGTGCGATAGCTACGCTACCATCTCTAATTGGATCCTATTTTCCAATTCGCTGAGAGACGCTTAGCCTTTTCGATTTGCTCAGGAGTCATTGTTCTCGCCAGAGCGGTTTGGTTAGATCCCGCGTCTTTATCTCCTTGAGCCGCCGCGAGACTCCACCATTTATAAGCTTGAATGTCGTCTTGCGGAACGCCATCGCCAAGTCGATACATGAGGCCCAGGTTAAACTGAGCGCGTACATAGCCCAGCCCTGCCGCTCTACGATACCATTTCACCGCTTCTGTTATATTCTTAGGAACACCGTTCCCAAGGTAATACATGTTACCAAGATTAAATTGAGCCAAAACATGGCCTTGGTCCGCGGCTTTAAGCCACCACTTCCTACATTGAGCGTTGTCTAACGGTACACCTCTACCCAAAAAATACAGTTTACCGAGATTGTACTGTGCTCTTGCGTGACCCTGATCTGCCAGCGATCGCCACAAACGCTTTGCCGTGTCATAATCGCCAGTGTTGTAAGCTACGTCAGCGACCTCAAACGGTCCTGCGATAGCAGTGCCACCAAGGCCCACATTGAGGGTCGCAGCAAGCAACATCACTCCAAGGGCGGTTCTTAAAACTAGCATAATTTGCTCTCAGTAAAATGCGATGTCAGACGAAACGTGCTGTTAAACACCGCCGAGGAAATCTCTCTTGTCATTGTTTACGCCGCGGTGATGCAAAATGACATATGCGGTAGGCGCATGAAAGGGGAATAAGACGCCCCCACGATGATGGTATGAGAGCGTCGAACGCACGCCAACCGTCTTATTGTTTCACATAAATAAAAAAATCGCTCTCATCAGATGAAAAGGCTTAAGGACACGATTGACAGAACTGATTACTACGACCCCTAAGGATTTTTAGAAATATATTTTAAATATCAAAAGTGTTTGATTTCATCCGGCCAGCTTCGTGACGATGTTTGGTTCCTTGGGTTTAGTGTGCCAACCTTCTAAATGTGGACAGGAGATATCAATGAACTCTACCAAAGCCGATTCCAATTTGAGCAAACGTTTATCCATCTCGTTGTTGGTCCTCCGCGTTACGATTTCCTGGTTTCTTTTGCAGTGGGCGGTCGAGAAGTTCGTTAAACCTGAAATCACAACCAGGATTTTCGAATTTTTCTATAACATTCCGATAGACGTAAACATTTCACCAGTTATTGGCGGTATACAAGCCCTGATTGTTTTGGGTTTTCTAGCGGGGTTTATGAAGACCTGGACCTACGCCCTGGTTCTGGCAATGCACGGCGCCTCTACGCTTGTAACATGGCGATCGCTCGTTATGCCCTTTGCTGAGGACAGCAATCATCTGTTCATAACGGGCGTTCCCGTTCTCGCCGCATGCTTCGTACTTTTTTACCTTCGTGAATACGACACACTTTTTACAATTGGAAATCGAAAAGCAAAAATAGATACTTAAATAAGCTCCGCTCCTAAGACTCGAGTGAGCTGTGGCTCGTCGGCAACTCGGAGACCGTCACTAGTAGAAAGCATTGCGACGCTCACCGAAACAACTGTCTGATATCGACGGTAGATTTTTTGCCAACATCGCCGTAGCTGGTCTCAAGCCAAGAACTCGCGGCGTCCCTGCCAAGATCACGCAAGTGTGTAAGAAACGCCCACTCTGTGTTGAGTTTGGATGATGCCGACATCGGCTTGATAGCGGTTTCATCATCAATCCGATGCAAGAGCACTTGTGTGTATTCGGCTGGATCGAGCTTACCATCTTCGATTAACCTGGAAACAAACTCGATCGCCCGGAACTCTTTGATTAAGGACGCGTTGAAGGTGATCTCGTTCACCCGATTGAGAATTTCCCGAGCGCTTTTGGGCGTTTCCCGTCGTTCCATTGGAATGATTTGCACCAGTACAACATCTGACGTTTGGCAACTGTTAAACAATGGAAATAGTGCCGGGTTGCCCATGAAACCGCCATCCCAGTACGGCTCTCCATCAATTTCAACGGCTTGGAATAGTAGAGGTAAACACGCTGATGCTAAAACTACGTCGGCGGTGAGTTCGGGCGTGGTAAAGACTCGAACACGACCCGTGTAGACATTGGTCGTTGAGATGAAGAGCTTGGACTTCGTGCAACGAGAAATGCGATCAAAGTCAACTGTGCTCTCTAACAATGACCGCAACGGATTAATATTCAGCGGGTTCGCCAAATAAGGCGATATCATTCGGCTTAATACATCAAAGAACAAATATCCCGGCGAATTGTCCAAAGACCATTCGCCGAAAAATTGATTGATCGGATTTCTGAGGATGGGGCTTTTGACGCCCTCGCGACTGACGGCTTGCCAAAAATTATGCAGGGCCTCACGCGCTCCGTCGGCGCCTCCGCTTAAGATGCCATGAGCAACAACTGCGGCGGTCATCGCGCCGGCCGACGTTCCAGAGACAGCCTCAAAGCTGATCCGACCATCCTCAAGGAGTCGATCTATGACTCCCCATGTAAATGCACCGTGCGATCCCCCACCCTGCAGAGCGAGATTCACGGCTTTAGTGTCGCTCCGCACCCAGCCGGCTCTTTCCGCCATAGCAGCTTCGGTCGCACTCGCAGTTTTTCTTGGCATTCAAGACATCTCCAGAATTATTTACTGCACCCATCTACCAATAAAACAAGCACGGGGTATAGAAGTTGAGGTATTCGTTCATGGAGTTCTCGACATATACGGGAGGGCCTCGCCAAGATCCAGAAATTGGCAGGCGCGGACAGCGACATAGCAGCACCGTCAATGAACGCACATTTGTCCAGCTTTTAGGCAACGACAAAAATAAGTCGTCGATTCTCTCTGTACTGAAAAACTGGCGGAGGGAGCAGTCGTCACCGAGCTTTTCTCCGTCCTAAAACTACAGATTTCCCTGGGAACAGCGAAAATACAGGGATTACGCCTTACATCAGGCCGGCTTAGACTAGCGAAAACTGAACTGCCTGGGGAAAACCGGGCATTCTTGCTGCATGGGCCGATCCAGACTTTTTTCAAAACAGGGAATAAACAGGGATCTCAGTATTTCGCGAGTATTAAGTACAGGAGGAGGCTTTCTTAACTTTCAGCGCGGAGGAGATGCTCTGCTACCTCAAGGTCTTTAGGTGTATTCACGTTTAAAAATGGATCCACGGGGTTACCCGAAAATGTTGCAACAGAATTTCTATAATTACTAATAAACTGCTCCACACTCAGAGTTGTTCCGCCTCTTAAAAATGTTAATAGGCTATCATCTAGCTTCAGAGACCAAAGAGCTGCGACAAAATGGGCTTGCCCTGAAGACTGCGACACTACAATGTCTGCGCCAGTTTCGTTTGCCGTCTCGATAAGACGCATTACAAGGTCACGAGGAAGAAAGGGTGTATCCGTAGGGACAGAAATTATGTGACTCGTTTTGGAATTCCTATTTTTTGCCCAACTCATTCCCGCCAGAATACCAGCTAGCGGGCCCTTATTTGACCGGCATATATCCGAAATGACCGGTAGGTTCCAACGATCAAATTTCTCGGGCCGATCATTTGAATTAATTGCAATCTCGGACACTTGAGTGTGAATACGCTTAATCACATAGTGTATAAGAGGCTCGCCATTCAGCTTTGTAAAAACCTTATCGCCTTTCATACGGCTTGATTTTCCTCCGGCTAAAACAACTGCCGGAAGCATAGTTTTGACAATAGCAGAGTGTTTATCGGCGCACATTTCAAGGCACCTAGTTGTTGCTCAACTTATTGGGACGGCGTGAGAATAACAGGAATACTTTTACTAGTTGGAGTGCCAGAACGTACGCCGTGACTGTACAGTGGGACAAGAACATTGGTCTCAGGAAAGTAAGCGCCTACACAACCCTTGGGAATGTCGAAAGGCACCACTATATATCCAGTCAATTTGCGTTCACGATGATCTTTAGAAACTGTGGAAATATCTACTTTGTCTCCTTTAGAGACACCGATTACAGACATATCATCTTCGCAAATAAACAGAACTTTTCTTGCTCCTTTAATGCCACGGTAGCGGTCGTCGCGACGATAAACGGTCGTATTGTATTGGTCGTGCGCCCTAAATGTCGTGAGCGAGAACACTTTCTCTTTTGTAGTTTTTTGCGCCGCTTGCCGGGACGTTTCGGCAGGCAGTGAGGCAATCGAAAAATTGGCTTTACCCGTTCCTGTATTCCATCGCTTTTGCTTCGCGGAGTTTCCCAGATGAAACCCGCCGGCCCTGCCTATCCGAGTGTTGAAGTTTTCAAAATCGGCGAACACTGCCTCGATCTTGTCGCGAATGAGACGATAGTCATCTCTAAAATCCGCCCATGGCGATTTGGTATGTCTCAGGGTCGCCATCGCGATTCCTGAGATTATCCAGGGCTCCGACCTCAGTTGCTCGGATGCAGGGCGATTGATGCCCTGCGATGCGTGAACCATGCTCATTGAGTCTTCAACGGTAATGGCTTGGCGGCCGGTTTTTTGCATATCGATCTCTGATCGCCCCAGCGTAGGTAAGATCAGAGCTTGCTTGCCGTGAATAAGATGGCTTCGATTTAACTTCGTAGACACGTGGACTGTAAGGTTTAGCTGGCGTAGTGCATCCCAAGTGAAGTTCGAGTCCGGACATGCCGCAGCATAGTTTCCGCCCATGCACATTAAGGTCTTTGCGCGCCCCTCGCTCATCGCCTTAATGGACTCTACAGTATTCACGCCAGGTTTTCGCGGCGGTTCAAATTCGAATACGCGCTCTAAGCTGTCCAGAAACTCCGTCTGTGGTAATTCCGTAATGCCCATGGTTCGATCGCCCTGCACGTTGGAATGACCGCGAACAGGACATGGGCCAGTTCCAGGGCGGCCTAGATTGCCCCTCACTAAAAGCAGATTAATGATGTACTGAATTGTCTCGACAGCGTCCCGGTGCTGCGTAAGTCCCATCGCCCAGGTACAGATTACTCGATCCGACTCGATGTAAATATCGGCTGCGGCTTTAATATCCTCCCGGGACAGGCCTGACTGTTCGCATATTCGCTCCCAAGACTCGCTCCTCAAATTATCAGCAAAGGCTTGGAAGCCGCTCGTGTGCGCGTTGATAAAGTCCCAATCCAAGACCGGTCTGTTGGTGCCGGATCCAGAGCGATCCTCGACGTCTAAGATTTCCTTGAGCATACCCTTTAAGAAAGCGAGGTCGCCTCCAATTTGTGGCTGAAGATATAAATGCGTGATGGCGTTGCCACCCAAAATCATATCTTTGACACTTTTGGGATGCGCAAAGCGTTCGAGGCCCCTCTCCTTTAAGGGGTTGATGGTGACGATCCGCGCGCCTCTTGCCGCCGCCTCTCTCAAATCTCCAAGCATGCGAGGATGGTTGGTGCCCGGATTCTGGCCAAATATAAAAATTGCGTCCGCGAGCTTGATGTCTTCGAGCAATACCGTTCCCTTACCGATCCCGATGGACTCGGTGAGCGCCACACCAGATGCTTCGTGGCACATGTTAGAGCAATCCGGCAGATTGTTTGTTCCGAACTCGCGTACAAATAACTGCCAAAGAAAAGCCGCCTCGTTTGAAGTGCGGCCTGATGTGTAAAACACAGCCTCGTCAGGATGAGACAAAGCATTTAACTCGTTACCGATGAGCCCAAACGCGTCCTCCCAGGAAACCGGAACATAGTGGTCAGAAGAGGAGTCATATCTCATTGGGTGGGTCAGTCGGCCAAAGGATTCGAGAGTGTGCTCATCCTGTTCTTGTAGCCAAGTAACTGAATGGTTCGCGAAGACGGATGGATCGCAGCGTTTGGTGGTTGCTTCCCAGGCAACCGCCTTGAGTCCATTTTCACAGAATTCAAAAGAGGACATGTGGTTGGGATCTCCCCAAGCACAACCCGGACAATCGAAACCTTCTGGCTGGTTGACAGTCGTGAGCGCTTTGGCGCTCGGTAGTGGGTTGCCAGCCTGGAGCAAATGAGTAGCGCTGGTCTTTAGTGACGACCAACCCCCAGCATCCCCTTTGAACGGTTCGACCTTCGTTTTCTTCGCCATATGTTCCCTTATGAAAGGGCCGTATTCAATAAGCCTTTGTAGGCCCTAGTGGCGGCAATAGCGCAAAGTTACCCAGTGCTTCTGAAGCGTTTATCATACCATTTTAGCAAATCCGGGACTAATGTCTGTTCGTTTGTATGAACAGCTATCGCGTCTAGATAATTGGACCAACGAACACTGTGCAACCCATAGTTTCCGCGGCCTAGACGCCGATCTAACCATGCATGAAGTTCGTTCAGGCTCTGCCCAAATCCATCTTTAGGAGTTTCGAGCTTTATACGAAATCGAAACCGCGCATCATCAACCTTGTTAGCTTTAGGAGAGCGTTGGATCATCGCAATGCGCTTGTGGAGTTAAGTATTTCTAGAGTCGTTATAGCCACCCTGCCCCCACGGGCTAGTTCGAAACCGATTAAGATTTTGAATTAGCCCTGCTAGATACGAATAGAGTGCGAACCACTACTTCTAGGTTTGGGACCTAATATTTTCCTTTGGAAACGAACAAACCCCCGCACTGGATAAATGCGGGGGTAAAGTCTTGTCAGAAATGAAATTAACTTATCCTGGGTGTAACGAATCTTTAAGAGGGCTAGGCTTGTTAAGCAGGGGTTTTTTAGTTGGCTACCGTTTTCCTATTTAATCGTAATAAGAACCCAACGAGCATCAAGAGTCCTGCTACTACCAAGTGTCTAAGAACTATATGTATCTAACCTCTAGCTCGAATTTAAGCTCCCCAAACGTCATCATACCGAGCAGTCCCATCATTGCGCGGATTGTCCCTGTATGTACGAGCACGGTCGGCACGGTAAAAAGTTATTCCGGTCACGGCGAATCCCAACGCCACCATTACGTGCAATGCCAAGAGCTGGCCGTACCAATACCAAACACCGATACCCGCGCAAAAAATGGTTGTCCACATAATGCTAAGACCAGCCATAATTTGAAAGCGCTGCGCTGGAGGTAGAGAACGCAATTGATTCAATCTCGAATCCATGAGTGTTTTAACTACATTTAGCATTTTCAAATTCCCATTATCATTCTTTGGAGCGCGAAAAGATTGCCTCCAACGATAGCTACAGCGGCTATGATTGCTGCAATCGAAAATAGCGCATCACCACTTTCGTGATCTTTATAAAATGTATGTTGGGTAGTACTGCCCACAATCGGGACTTCATGATTATGTTTCATAACATCTCCTGGAACTTTGTTTCTCAGTATCTACGCTCCAGAAATGAGAATAGATCACCCGTTTTTGTATTTGCTAGATGAGCACGGGTTTGTGCCATAACACTTTTGCTGCGGTTTGAACTATTGAATCCTAACGCCAACTAAAATCGGAAAAGTTACACTGAATGCTGCTAGCTGCCTTAGCATTACCATTGCCATAAAAAATTAGTGAATTTAGTGCTTTTCATACATCCAAGTGTGATTGCCGCACGTATTGGATATATGCCGATACAGTCTTTGAGGATTTTTTATAACGGCGAATGCCCCATATGCCGGAAAGAAATCAGGCATTATCAGCGCATCGCCAAGGAGTCAGGTGTCAAAACATTATTTTGGACTGATCTCGCGGAACACCCGCATGCTTTAAATCCATACGGTTTGAATGCGAAGGACGCTATTAGGCGCTTATATTGCGTTTCGGCAAACGGGATTCTTCTATCTGGTGTAGATAGCTTCGCCGCCATTTGGATGCGAATACCCAGATATAGGCTCCTTGGTAAGATAGCTCAGGTCCCAGTTTTTCATTCTATTGTCGCTGGAATTTACGAATATTTTGCACTGCCGATTTTAGCGTGGTCGAACCGCCGTCGACGCAAAAAAAACAAGATTAAGTAAATCGTAAAGCCCGCGCACGCCCCAAACAATGGGTAGACCAGAAAAGGCCTATCCAGAATATTCTAGAACCAAGCAATCCAAACAGACCTCGAGTACGTACATATCGTAGTGAGGTTCTGTTGCACAGTCTCCCCTAATTTAAAATGTGCGGTCGCCTTCCCCTCGGCCATAGAGCTTTACTTTGCGCCGCTGACCCACCTGCAACACCTAAGGGTCGGCGGCGCTTACCAGCGAATAAAGAGAGAATGCCATGCTAGTCTTATTAAACCTACATTCTGTCGTGAAAGTTGGAACGCTATTGGTCATGTCTATCTTGATGTCTGCCTGCTCAGTGTTTGGCGTGAGAACGGGAACGGAGCAGTCGGAATATCAGGAAATAGGTCGCGTGGGCGAAAGCATCGAGATTAGGAAATATTCTGAACGATTGGCTGCTCAGATTACGCTTCAGCCACAAATGAGCATTGGCAACTATAGCAACGAAGCGTTTTCGATACTCGCCGACTACATTTTTGGTAATAATCGTAATGCGACTAAAGTTGCAATGACGGCTCCTGTTGAGGACAATATTTTCTTTGAAGATAAACAGATAGTATCCCCGAATTGCGCGCCTAGCTTAAGTACTCGCGGTTACACGATGAGATTCTTTCTACCACAGCAATACACTAAGACCACAGCTCCAGTACCGGTGGACCCAAAAATAAAACTAATTGAGCTGCCGGCTGCAACCTTTGCCGCGCTCCGGTTTACAGGGGCACGCGACTACGAGCGAGTCTGTGAGTATAAGAACAAACTCTTAGAATCATTGGACACGTCTACCTGGCGCGCCACCAGTGATCCAGTTGCGTACTACTATGATCCGCCCTGGACCATTCCGAACTTGAGACGAAATGAGGTTGTGGTGATGGTGGAAGCCTCTACTGATAAATATACACGTTGATCACGACCGAGCTCAATTAGTTAGTTGACTGGAATATTAACTCTGAACAAGCGCTACTGTGTGTTTGATCGCCGTTTCTGGATGGAGTGACTAACAACACGGTCAATCTTCTGCCACTGTTAATGACCTAAAAAATCTTCGACTATCATTTTCGATTGCTGCCTTTCGGTCACTATCCATCTTGTCATACACATTATACATCATGCGCATTCTATAATTGGATTTCAGCTTGTCTCGATTGCGTTCTAGGAAATCCCAATAAATGTAATTAAATGGACACGCGGTCGGACCGTTTTTCTCCCTCACTTTGAAACTGCATTTATTGCAGTAATTAGACATCTTATTTATGTAGCCTCCGCTGGCTGCATAAGGCTTGCTGGCCACGACACCCCCGTCGGCATATAGCGCCATGCCAGACACATTTGGTAGTTCTACCCATTCGTACGCGTCCACGTATACGATTAAGAACCATTCATTGACCTGTTTTGGATCAATGCCTGCCAGCAACGCAAAATTGCCAAGAACCATTAAACGCTGGATATGATGTGCATACGCATTTTGCCGAGTCTCTAACACACATTGTCGTAGACAGTTCATTTGAGTGTTTGCTGTCCAATAAAAATCCGGTAGCTCGCGACTGGCTTCAAAAAAGTTTTCTTCTGCGAGCTCCGGCATCTTAGTCCAATAGAGGCCGCGAATGTATTCGCGCCAGCCAATTATCTGTCGAACAAAGCCTTCAACTGCGTTGATCGCGGCTGTCCCGTTAAGATAAGCACTCTCCGCCGCTTCCACACATTCAATGGGCGATAGCAAGCCGCAGTTTAGATACAAACCGATTTGAGAATGGTACATCCAGGGCTCACCCTCGATCATAGCGTCCTGGTAATCACCGAAATCACCAAGTCGTTGCTCCACAAATTTCTGAAGTGCTTGTAATGCGTGATCACGGGTAACAGCAAAGTGAAACGGCTCGATGTCCCCGAAGTGATCTGGAAAGTAATCGGCAACGACTTGAATAACTTCGCGTGTGATAGCGTCTATTTGACCAGAATATGTGGCGGGAATTGAAAGGCCTGATTTCGGAGGTTTTCTGTTTTCCGCGTCGTAATTCCACTTGCCACCTATGGGCTCATTTCCATCCATTAGAATTGAACATTTCCTTCGCATTTCTCTATAGAAATACTCCATGCGCAATTGAGCTCGATCTTTAGCCCAATCCCGAAATTCGTCTAGAGTACACACGAAGCGGTTGTCTGGCACAACTTCTACCGGAATACCGAGATCAGTCTCCCAAGTAGAAATATCCTTTAAGACTCGGTACTCACCTGGATGAGTTACAGCAACCTTATCTATCTTGTGACGTTTAAGTGCGCGTCCGACTTCTCCCTTAAGAGACCCTATATTTTCTGTATCATCAAATTTAATGTAATCAACGCTGTATCCACTTTCTCGTAACTCGTCAGCAAAGTGGCGCATGGCAGAAAATAGAAAAACAATTTTTTTCTTGTGATGTTTAACGTACCGAGCTTCTTCCTTCACCTCGCACATCAAGATTATGTCTCGCCCTTTCTGAATGTTTGAAAGACTTGAAATATCGCGCGACAACTGATCTCCCAGTACCAAGCAAAGTATTTTCATGCATTTTGCTTTTCTATTGTGATTTAGTGATTGCTCGCGAACCAGTTACTCGTTGGAGTTAAGGCGCCGTATAGAATAATTTAGTGCCATCGCAAAACTAACCCACCTTAGGTAAGGTAATAGCAACAAGGCCGCTATTGTTCTAATGGGGAGAAACAAGACGATAGTTGCCAAAATTGAGAGCCAAAGTAGGAAAATCTCCAGTAAGGCTAGGTCTACGCGACGTAGACCAAAAAACACCGCCGACCAAGCTGCATTGAGAATAAGTTGAGAAGTGAAAACGATGAAAGGAATTACCGCATCTGTTGCATCAACTTCCAACGACACAAGCAGCCCGAGATACCTATTGTAAAGTATAGAACCTGTAAGTGCTCACCCGACATGAATTTTCTCCGGGCACCGATTATGCAGATCGCCCTATACGTCGATGTATTGTTTGGGCGGATTATTGAGATCCACTTCCTCATACCGATATTTGGTTTTGATATCCGTATTGAGGTATTGGCCCTTCGACTCTGCCTTCATAAACTCGTGATACCGCGCCTCTTCTACGCCGTAGAACACATAGGTCTTTCCGGTCTCTAAAAACCGCACATGAAACTTTAGGCTCTTGGGATCGTAACTCACTTCCTCAATGTTGGTTGAATCGACCGAGACCATTTCAGGTTTTTTATCCATGACCCTCCGCCCCTCTCATGAATAGTCCAGCAGCTCTCATAATAGCTGTGCGAATAAACATCGCCAATGGTTTGCATATTAGTTGTATTTGCGACGCGCTTACTAAATTTTTTCGAAGCGATTGGATCTACTAGGAACCGCCGGTTCAATAGTTGCCTGCGCCCTTATACCAGCAGGTGAATCTATTTTAGTTTTCCATACCTTAGCGTCCTTGCAACGCCCGGTACCGCTTTCACCATCGCGTAAAATCTATTATTTTATCGGCGGGGAATGGAGCTGGAGAAAGTGTTATGGCCGAAGGCACAGCGATGCCTTGGATGCCAAGCACAAAAACATTTATCGCATCTGCTATTCGAAAGCTCGTCGATGAAGGTGAGCAACGAAAAGCGTGCGTCTTGTTAGTGCGGCAGGCATGTGCGGGACACTTTGGCGTGCTCGTGGACACTCTCACAGAGATGTCAGAGTTCAAACGCGATGGCGTAAAAATATTACTGTCAGAGCAAGCGGTGGGTTCGTATGCCCTGTGCTATGCATTTTCCTCGACGGGAATCTCTGAAGATCTTTATCCAGTGTTTGCAGTCGCGGTCGATCTAGCCCGTGAAGCCCGCAAGGCAAAAGGAAAGGCGCTGGGAAAAAAGGCGCAGGGCTTTTTGCTCAAAAAAGTCCTCGAAACACCAGACGTCAAGGCGCTCCAACTACCGCGCGCCTTCATCGATCAATTGTTTCAGGATGTTGAACAGGTCAGCGAGCAAGAATTAGCAGAATTTATTCAACCGGACGATCCGCCGCCAGATACCGAAAACGGATTTAACGGTGACAATTCTTCACCCGAGCCAAACGGTGCAGGCGGTGATCAAGCCGAACCGGAGTCTGGTGGCGGCTAAAACACCGCCGCTCCCGACTCGGTCGGAGCCGACCCACCGGAGCATCCGGAAAAACCGGCGCCTGAAGCCGGCCGAGCCGAGTATTTCTACCGACTTGACCGGGAAAACTCGCCTGGCGGCGCCGGCGCATCTGGCCGGCTGGCCCGGGTTCTCATCCGGCTGGACCGGGGGCCGGTACCCGCCAAATTAACTAACCGCCTAATCTAGCTGGCTCGTCCGGGTCTCAAATCCGGTTCACCCGGCCAGTACGGCCCGGCTTATCGGCGCGATCCATTCGCTACCGGCGGAGGGATCTCAATGAGTGGATTGAAGATAAAGTCTACCGGAATACAGGCGAGTACTAATGCTAGTCCTGATGGGAGTACCCATATTCACCAATAACATGCTGTCTTCAATACATTTAAACACAACGGCAACCGCCAATTGTCGAGTTGGAAAATAAAATCCACCAACGCACGTGTCTATACGCAAAACACGGTGTAAAATATGAAAATTGGAGCTGCGCGGGAGGTAAACTCATGAGTGATTTAACAGTGCTCGGCGCAGCCCGCAGCCAAAGTTTGATAGACATTGGATTTCGGCTCGGAAGCACTGTCCCAAGTGCGTTGAGTTTCTTTAACCAGTCCGGCTTGACCCCTTCGGGAGTCAACACCGTCTTAGATACAGTCGAATTGAGCGCGCGAGCGCGCGAAGCTCTAAATTTAGGAGTTCCGCCATTCCAGGACCGCTTACAGGGCCTTACCCAGTTGAGCGAAAGAGAAACAGATAATTTTGTCGGAGGCGACTATTCCGGCGCAATTATCTTTGGTCAGAATCTAGACGGAGCTCGGTTTGAAAATGCAATCCTACAAAACGTCAACTTTGCAGCAACATCATTGCGCGGGGCAATTTTTATAGACTCGCTAGTTGATGGCGCCCAATTTGGACAGTCGGATCTCACCGGCGCCGATTTGAGGGGAGCTCAAGGGCTTTCTTTTGCTCAACTACAGAACGCAATATTTGACGACACCACACTTTTGCCAACCGGCATCGGAACCGACATCTTGAGCTCACTCCCATTTGGAAAGTGGTGGCAGGGTATGATCGAATTACTTAATAGTTGGACGTAGCGCTCCCAATTCAAAACGAGACACTTAATCACTGATAGCGGTCTACGTGACCCAATCAAATACGGCGTGCCGGTCGGCCTACACTAGCCACTCGCGCGAGAATAGTGATGAAAGGCGTAGGCGTTAGTCGAAATCAGTAAGAGATGTTATTGTATGGCTCATGCGAACATTCTGCCTATGTGATGCCACATGTACTGGGTTACTAAAAATCCCAAAACAATTTCTGGTACAAGAATATCTGCGCTTTTGTTCGCGATGGTTTTTTTGTGTTCATCAGTTACGGCAGATTCTCTTGAAAGCGCGATGGCTGCCTATAATCAAGGAGATTATAAAACCGCTATCGACTTATTGACGCCCTTGGCGCAGCAGGGAAACCCAATAGCGCAGGCCACTTTGGGAGAAATCTATGTTCTCGGTTTGGGAGTACAAAGAATCCTAAGAAAGGTGGCCGTTTGTTTCTTTCGGCTGCTGAGCGTGGGTATGCAAGCGCGCAAACAATCCTAGGACGATGTATGCCGATGGCTTAGGCTTTACTCAGAAATTTCCAAGCGGCACGAATGTGGTATCGCGCGGCGTCAGAACAAGGTGATTTAACAGCGCGCAGGAAATCTCGGGTTAATGTTCGCCAGAGGCCTGGGAACCCAGATAAATCTTCCAGTAGCGTATATGTGGTTTGAACTTGCCGAAGGAATTGGCAACCTTGAGGCCATAGTTAGGTTGATGACACTTGAAGAAATTGAAATCGCAAATGATCTCGTTCGGGAATGTAAAAAAAGCAATTTTCTAAATTGTGGTGAATAGAATGGGGACGAAAGGTAGCAGGACAGCGCCATTCCACACCCAAAGTCGACACCAGAGAATTTCGCTGACGAAAAACTGGCGGAGGGAGAGGGATTCGAACCTCGGTATCGGTTTCCCAATACACCGGTTTAGCAAACCGGCGCCTTAAGCCACTCGGCCATCCCTCCCCGCAATGTGGAGACATCGCGACCTGCCTTGGCCAGCGAAGGGCGCGAAGATGGCGGCTCGTCAACGGGTTGTCAAGGTAACCTCAGACCCCTAAAAGCAACCGCAGAATGCT